>CAYYRU010000140.1:0-1516 GCA_964474095.1 uncultured Anaerolinea sp. | reverse complement strand
TAGTTGGCCTTGAACTCGAACTTTGGCATGTAAACGGTCATGGACAAGGATTCCATGGAATTCAAAATTTCTTTATAGAACTCTGTTGAGAGCCTGCTCTCCACAGCATCAAACTGGCCTTGATCAGGCATAATGATCACCATTTCTGCCAATTCACCCTTATAAGGTAGCGCGAAAGCCTGATAGTCTTCACCAATACCCACTTTCACAGGCACGCTGCCTTCCGTTTGCATGGTGGGCACCTGGATCTGTGTCCAATCCAACAGGGTGAAGGGCGCATCCTGGGTCAATTTTTCCACGAAGGCTTCCTGCCAGGCAGCTTTAAAGTAGATGGCGTTGGCCAACACCATACGCGTGGTGGGATCGACCGAGCTTTGCGGCAAAATGTCTTGGATCTTCCCATCGGTCTCCTGATCGACCCAATCGTTGATACTTTTTCGGGCATCCTCGGGCGCGCTTCTAAAATCGACTAACCGCACCCCAGCTCCATAATTGACTGCCAACAGGTCTAGATAGGGCTGTTGGAAAGCATAATCCTTCTGCCCCCAGACTGAATTGGCAATGTTCAACTGCATCGGATTCTTCTTGTCGATCTTTTTGGACTGCGCCGGTCGCTTGGCAAGGTCAAGCGAAAGCGCGTTCATGGCAGCATGGAATTGGTCCGGTGGAAGGGTGATTTGCATGGCGTCCGAGATCTGCGCGGCAGTCTCACCATTGGCACCCCCATAAAGCATCGCTGCCGCAAGGGAGATACTGTAGGGTGAAAAGACGATGTTACTCTCTCCGCCTTTCACCTGACCATAGAAATCGAAGGCAAAGGCATTGTTGTTGGCGAGCAGGGTTGCTCGGTCTGCGGTTGACACTTCAGGATCCAGGTTGCGCGTCAATGCGGATTTTGCCACATCTTCCGCTGAGACGCGAGGAGTAACGCATGCGGCTAAAAGGACCAACATCAAGAGCACTAAACCAGCTGTTATTTTCTTCATTCCGGCCTCGTCAATATCAAAGATCTGAACTCAACCACCATTGGACCTTCACAACTAACGTAAAGGAGGAGGTGTAATGCGTTGCTTCTTTTTTCTTGTAGTTAATACAATAACCAAAACCAGGATAATTATGAAGATCAAAATCCCGCAGTAAAGAAACAACGGAACCAGTTTTGATAGAGAAGAACGCGCCTCCTCCGACACTGAAGTGGGCTGGACGCTATCGTCAACCTGCTGGACGCAAATCTCTCGATCCACATCCACGGCATAGCCAGCATAGCAATAACAGTCCGGTCCAACCTGATAGGCATTGTCAGGGCAGTTCACCAGGTAATCAGCGCTTTCCCACCAGGGGTCGCGGCTGGCTGGATCAAAGACCTCGTGCGAGAGCAGCGCGCCAGAGGTATCCACCTTGAGCATCTCGCCGGAACGAAGGAGTTCCTGTTTTATCGTGTGGGATTCCGCATCGTAATAGGAATAAGTGAAGGAGCCTTCCATCAGGTAGATCTGCATACCGCTGGCTGGATCAT
>CAYYRU010000139.1:0-1521 GCA_964474095.1 uncultured Anaerolinea sp. | reverse complement strand
TTTTCATCAAAGAGGATGTCTTTGGTGAAGCGGCTGATGCCGTAATTGGTGCCCAACCCCAGCTCGCCGAGGATGCGCGCGCCCTTATCCACAGCCAGCATTTTGAGCAGAAAGTCTTCGTTCTTGGTGGCCGTGGCCTTGACCACTTTGCCGGCCTTGAACTCCATCTGCACGCCTTCCACCTCGCGCCCCAGGTGCACGGCGGGGTAGGTGAAGTGCACCCAGCCCGTGGCCGAATTTTCGACCGGGCTGGTGAAAACCTCGCCGCTGGGCATGTTCTGGTCGCCATCCGAGTTGATGAACTTGCGCCCTTCGACGTTCATGACGATATCCGCGTTGGCGCCCTTGATGCGGAATTCCTTCTTGCCAGCCAAAAAATCCACCAGTTTCTGCTGCTCGTCATGGATCTTGCCCCAGGCTTTGACGGGGTCGGGCTGGTCCACAAAGGTGGCCTTGTAGACGAAATCTTCATAATCCGCCAGGCTCATGTCGGCGTCCTGGGCAAGCGAGGCGGTGGGGTAGTTGGCCATCGTCCAGCGCAGGCTGCCCTCGGCGGAGCGCTTCATGTAGATCTTGTACCACTGCTTGTAGGCTTTCTGCCTGGCCTGCTGTTTGAGGGGATCAATCGCATTGAGAGCGCGGCTGTTTTCAGGGGCCATCAAAAAGATGGCGCAGTCGGCCTGTTTGATCATCAGCAAATCGAGCGGAGAGCACCAGTTGAGCTGTTCTTCGCTGGCATGCAGGTAGGCGGCGTCGGCAATGAGATCTGAAGAGAGATCCACGGTGGAGTGGGCGCCGGCCAGGGCCACCTGGTCCACGATCTCACGCACCAGTGGGGCTGCCAGGCGCCCGGCGCTGATGTGCACCCAGTCGCCTGGTTTGGCTTTGATCGAGTAATTGACCAACACTTGCGCGTACTTGACCAGTCTTGGATCTGACATGAAAACCTCCTGAAATAATTAACTAATGGTATTGTAGCGCAAATTGCGGGAGGCTTGATGCACCTGCGGAAGGGTTTCTGGATGGAAAAAGGTTGGGGAACCACGATTAGTTAATGTAGGGGCACGGCGCGCCGTGCCCATGTTGATGATTTGAGTCTACCCCGCCCAATTATATGATTCTGGGCACCGACATTGATGATTATGAACATTGTATAATGGGGATAATCCAGGGATCGAACCACTGTGGAGGATTGATGGGGATACGGCCTCCTGATCCCAAGTTTCACCGGCGTTCCATCCGTTTGAAGGGCTTTGACTATTCAAGCGCGGGGGAGTATTTTGTCACCATTTGCACCCATGGACGGCAACATTTATTTGGTGAGATCATCCAGAATGAAATGCAATTAAATGAATTTGGGTTGATCGCGCAGAGCGTATGGCAAAACCTCCCTCTGCGTTATCACCATTTGGAGTTGGATGAATTCGTGGTCATGCCCAATCATATCCATGGCATTTTGATCATCAATGAGAATGCAGCTGCTGGGGTAAAGGAAGAAAATGGGTGGGTAGGGGCAATTCA
>CAYYRU010000138.1:0-1523 GCA_964474095.1 uncultured Anaerolinea sp. | reverse complement strand
TGTAGATGGGTTAATTATAGCGGATTCTAAATAAACGCAAATCAGTGATTACTATGTAACTACTCACGAAATCGGAAGTAAAGAATAGGCAGGGGGACCCATCAAGTTCAGAATGGCTTGAAAGGCGTTAATACCTGTCAATTCGGCGGTATCGATCAAGGATGCCAGATCGGCAAAGGCTTTCACTCCCCAATCAGATCGAAAACAACCAATTACTTTGCGATGAACTACTGAGGGCCGTAAAGCTCTTTCAGCCACATTATTGGTGGGTTGAACGTCATCCCGATATAAGAACACAAACAAACATTGGCGATATTTGAGATATCTCTTTTGCAATCTTTTGGCATGTGGTTGTGTTAACTTTCTGGATAACAACCGGTCACAATGCCGTTCAATACGAGCTAACTGTTGTTTGTAATAATCGGGAGAGATTTCTCCGCGCTGTTTTTGAAGGTGAATTGCATAACGAAAGAGTACTTGCATGGCTTTTGACCAAGTTGTTGAAGGTTCAATCTCTACCGCTGCCTGCAAATTTCTCAACTGGTGCGCCAGACATAGTTGTCTCTGTTGTGCAGGAGCCTTCATTTGTGCACTGTAGCAATCACTGACCCATACTTCTGCCTGATGGTTTCCCATTACATCATGAATCACATCTTTGCTACGATTGAATCGAATGACATGCAACACTGCCTGGGCTGAACAGAAAACCCATTCCCACCAGTTGTTCCCTCCAACACGGCTGGATGTCTCGTCGCAGTGAATCACCGTACTTTGTCTGATCTGATCTTCAATACGCTTCACGGCTTGAGCAGCTTTTTCTCCAGCTTTTTGCATGATCCCATCAATCCCACCTTGACTGATCTCCACTCCATAGAGATTCCGCAACGACTGTTGCGTCCGCTGATAACTCATGTGTTGTTCCTGGCGATAGTACACCACGGTCGCTTCCAGTCGCGCGCCAAAACTGCGTCCCATTTCCAACCCTTCTGGCTCTTGCGCCCTCTGTTTCACTCCACAATGAGGGCAGACTGTTTCATACTGTCTGACTTCAATCACTTGTGCTTGAATTTCCGGTAGTTCAGTGATCTGGTGTACTCTCACCAGCTTTTCTGCTTCATGCTCCAATTTACACTGGCATTTTTTGCAATTTTCTACATGTAACTCGATGATCTTGTCCGGATTTGCCACCAACTCTCGTTCGTGTTTCTCATGCCCTTTAGGTGGACCATGATGCCGCTTCCGCTTATCCTTTGGTTTGTTCTTCTTCTGATCTTTTGAAGGTGGTTGTGATGAATTCCCGGAATTCGTCGGTGGTTTTTTATTATGCTCAAATTTCATTACCAAGGCTTCGTGATCAGCCTTTAACTTCTTGAATCCATCCATCAGTTCTGTTATTTGCTGATGTTGCCGAAGTATAATCTCGATGAGTTCTTCTTTACTTAGTTGCTCTAACTCTTCTTGGTTCATTGTCCTTAAATTTTAACAGACATGCCCATTTTTTAAAACCCCTGTGAGTAGTTACA
>CAYYRU010000137.1:0-1578 GCA_964474095.1 uncultured Anaerolinea sp. | reverse complement strand
GACGATCGGGTTTGTTTCCACCTGGCCAATTTATCAGGGCACCACGATTGACCGTTACGCTCACTCCCTCATCCAGGGCATCAGTTCAGCCGCCAGGCGGCTGGATTGTAACTTGTTGCTTGGCTGCGGTTCGAACATCACCGGCATCACCTCCACGCGCCGCAGCTTTTGGCCGGTGCCCGGGCCTGAGGTGGATTTTCTGCCCGTCGGTCCGTGGAATACAGATGGCCTCATCATCGTCCCCGATGAATTGACATCCTCCCAGATCGAATACATCCGCGACCTGATGGAGGCTGGTTTTCCGGTCATTTTCACCACACCTGAAGGACCCGGCCCACTGGTCAAGGTGGATAATAACTTTGGCATCCGCACCGCAGTGCAGCACCTGCTGGAGCACGGACATCGCAAGATCGCCTGCATTGCAGGGCATTTTGGCCGCGGCGGAGACAGCGAAGAGCGACTGCATGCTTATTTTTCAGCAATACAGGATGCCGGGCTGTCGGTGGATGAGCGGTTGGTGGCCTTTGGCGAGCACCGCAAACAAGAGGGCGCCCTGGCCATGCAAAAGATCATCGATAGCAAAGCGCCATTTTCGGCGGTGATCGCCAGTAATGACCTTTCCTGCCTGGGAGCCATTGAGACCCTCAACGCCGCCGGACTGCGCATCCCAGAAGACGTGGCTGTGATCGGTTTTGACGATATTCTCGACGCGCGCTCCCTTTCTCCGTCTCTGACTACCATCCGCCACCCGACTTTTTCCATCGGTTACCAGGCGGTGACTCTGTTGATGGAATACATTCGTGGAGAACGCACCGAGATCACGCGCGTGGTCATCCCGCCCCAATTGATCATCCGCCAATCTTGCGGTTGCCGTTCCGGTCAAAGTGATATCCAACTGGATGAACTCTCGTTCGCCCAACTGGCGCGTGAAATGGCTGAAGCCTCGCTGATCGACGCGCACAACAGCCAGCTTTCTGAACTTGAAGACCAGATGTCGGTCATTCTGTATGCTTTTCTTGACAGTCTTGAAAACAATCATCCGGACCGCATTCTGGAAGAATTCGCCCGCTGCCTGGCCTGGTCGGATGAACGCGGCGAAGACGCGCATATCTGGCTGACGGCCATTGCCGTACTGTTACAAAAATTAACCTCCCTGCTGGTGCTGCTGCCAGATGCCGACCCCGTGCAGGCTACCGGCCTGTTGGACCGCGTGCGTCTTGAGATCAGTGACCAGATCCAGCGGCAATCCACGCGATCCATGTTGGGGCACATGGATGTGACCGCCCAGTTGGGGCAGCTTACCGCTGAAATGCTGGCCGCCATGAACATCGATCAATCCGCCGAGATCTTGGCCCGGCACCTGCCCAAGCCCTTCATCCAAAATGCGCTGGTGGCGCTTTATGACGCAGAAGGGGATGATCCCACTGCGCGCGCTTCGGTGCTCTTTGGCGCGGGTTTGCCCAAACGCATCAAGGGACTGCGGTTTGAGCCGCGGCGTTTCCCCATCCCTGAGATCTACGATCTTGAACAGCGCTTTCAACTGGCCTTGCTGCCGTTGGATATTGACCCCCAGACGCG
>CAYYRU010000136.1:0-1748 GCA_964474095.1 uncultured Anaerolinea sp. | reverse complement strand
CACCTTCCGCGTGGCCACCATGGGTGAAACCACCCTGGCCGACGTGGATAACCTGCTGGGCGGCTTTGAAGATTTCATGAAACAAGGCTAAATCGTTTGAATGAACGAAACCAGGCGGTTCGACCGCCTGGTTTTTTGTTTAATCTTTTTTCAGTTTCTTGCTGGCATCTTTTTCGAGCCCGATCGCGTCCAAATAATGTGCCATGAACCACAAGGCATACTCACTGTAAATAGGCAAAGGACAATTATGAATCATTTCCTTTATTAGTTCGATATTTTTCTTAAGATACACTTTTTCTGCTGGAGAGATCGGTCGGAAATAGGTGTTCTTAGATAGAAAAGAATGCGGTTCAGGTTTTGTGCAACAAGCCTCTAGCAAACCATTTAGCTTTATTTGATTGGCAACTGCTTTTTGGATGTCTTTATCTTTTATTTTTGAAAGTCCATATCTAAAAAGCCTGTCCTCTTTTTCATACACGAGTGCCCTGGCAATGACTTGTTCATCCGTCAAACGTTCATATGCATATTCCCTTTCATTTGGTCTGCCGTGCAGGGCGATCTTTCCCAGCGCGCCTTGCTCAGTGATCAAATGCATCACTTTGATCCTGAAACTCAAACCGTTTGGGCCGTCATCTTTTTGAAAAATCTCAAACAACACATTCTGATCATCTATATATTCGACCGCTTTTGATCTAATGGCGCCACCGTAATGATCCGTGGCGATTTGGATGATCAGGTTTTGATCCGTGATCTTAGCCAGAGCCGCGTGCCGTGCTTTTTCACATTTCGCACTCCTTGCCAAATAACTTAAATCCTTTTGGTCTTGTAGGCGTTCAACAATCCTCAGTGAGACATCTTCATCACTTGTGTGTAGTGAGGTCCGATAGAGAATATCAGGATCATTGATATGGTCCACCGCGGCAAGTCGAACCTCCAAATCTGGTTCGTTCTCAGCAATTTCAGATAATAAAGCCTGGTCGGTGCTTTTTTCGATCCTGGAAATTTTCTGTTTTTGTGAAAGAATCCGCCACATGAAGTCCATTGTTACCCCTCCGCGTTGATTTTTGATTAGTTGGTTAAGATCAGTTATCAAAACTCAACCCCACTTTATTGATGGAAAACATTGAATCTTGATGCAAGGAAATTATAGGAGAGTCAAGCCGATGAGTCAATTTTATTTCGGTCCACACACCCCAAACCTGCCGATATTATTGACGCATTAAATAGGACGTGATAGAATTCACGAGTTCTTGGGCGCGTAGCTCAATGGTAGAGCAGCGGCCTTTTAAGCCGTTGGTTAAGGGTTCGAGCCCCTTCGCGCTCACAAGATCATCAATTCCCGAATTCTTTTTCTGAATTCGGGAATTTGCATTAAGTTACATTTATCGGACTATTTTGCTTCAGCATGCCCAATGAGGGTGTCATTCCCCCTGCGGGGGATAGGTCGAGTCTGAACAAAGCACACTAAGGCTTCGTACCCTTCGCTACGCTCGGGCATAAACGCTCACAAGATCATCAATTCCCGAATTCTTTCTGAATTCGGGAATTTGCATTAAGTAGTAGAAGTGGAGTGCATCCTGACCATTAGGGTCCACCAACAAGAACAACGATTTATGAAAGGTGCACCCTGTTAATCGCTTACTTGCGCTCGTAGACCCAGGTGCCGCAGCTTGACTCACCCACAAATCCTGTATCAGTAAGCCTGAAGCTGACCACATCCTGGCCAGACACTGCCATCCAGGTATTCT
>CAYYRU010000135.1:0-1985 GCA_964474095.1 uncultured Anaerolinea sp. | reverse complement strand
TGCCGCCGGAAGATCCGCCGGGCACGCGGGTGGTATCCCAGGGGTTGAAGGTGGGCCCAAAAGCCGAGCTCTCGGTGGAGGAGCCCATGGCAAATTCGTCGGTGTTGGTCTTGCCGATCACGATGGCGCCGGCGTCCAGCAGGCGCTGGATGGCGGTGGCGCTGAACGGAGGCACCCATTCACCCAGCACGGCCGAGCCGCAGGTGCAGCGCAGACCCTCCACCGTGATCAGGTCTTTGACCGCGATGGGGATGCCCAGCAGGGCGGGCAGTTGAGCTTGGGTTTTGGAGGCAATGGCGGCCTGCAGGCGCTCATCCGCAGATCGGGCGGCGGCGCGAGCCTGGTCTTCCGCCAGGGTGATGAAGGCGTTCAAACGCGGTTCCAGCGCATGGATGCGCTGTAAAAAGGCTTCCAACAGGTCGCTGCAGCTGAAATCCCCGGCACGCAGACCGGTTTGCATTTCAAAGATCGAAAGGCGGGTCAGGTCAGCGCTCATTCGAACACCGGCGGCACCCGAAACTGATCTTTGGTGGTTTGGGGGGCGTTTTCAAGCAGCTTATTGGTCACGAGTGAGGCGCAGGGCACATCCTCACGCAGCGGGGACTGCAAAGGCAGCACCCCCGAGGTGGGCGGAATGGCAGAGGTATCCAGTTCCTGCAGCATGGTCACGTAATCCAAAATGGAAGAAAGCTGCTGCCCAAATTTGGCTTTTTCAGCTTCGCTAAGATTTAAACGCGCCAGTTTGGCGATGTGATCCACTTCGTGCGGGGTAAGACTCATGGGTGCTATTATACACGAGAGCACCCAAAGCGAGCCCTGCCCGCGCGGGTGATTTTATTTTAAAACCCAGGCTTATTCGTATTTTAGGGCTGTCACCGGCACCAGGGTGGCCGCGCGCAGCGCGGGGTACAACCCTGAGAGCAGACCGATCACCGTGGCAAAGATCAGGGCAAACATGGGCAGCCAAAACGGCGTGGAGGCCACGCTGGAAAGCGGGGTGCCGCCGTTGCCTGAGGAGGCCTGGCTGGCGTAATAAGACACGGCCACGATGTTCAACAGCGCGCTGGCAGCCCAACCCACGATCACCCCTCCCAGGCCGCCCACAAAACCAATGCCGGCCGCCTCGCCTAAGAAGATGCTCATGACGTCGCGGTTGGTGGCGCCAATGGCCTTCATCAAGCCGATCTCGCGTGTGCGTTCCAAAATAGCCATGGCCATGGTGTTGGCAATACCGATGGCTGCCACCAGCAGGGCGATGGCGCCCACCCCACCAAAGATCACCTGCAGGATGGTAAAGAAGGAGTTGATGCCCTGCACCGTGGATTGCGGGGTGTAGGCCATGTAACCCAGGGCGTTGATCTGGTCGGTCACTTCGATGACCACCTCGGGGCTTTCAGCCTTGACGATGACATTGTTGTAACCTTCTTTGTTGCGGTTGATGCGTGCCCCGCGCACCCACTCGTTCCAGGCGGTGATTTCATCCAGGCGCATGTAAATGCTGCCGTCGGCTTGTCCGCGGGTTTCTTCGAGCACACCCACGATCTTGATCGAATAGGTTTTTTTGATCTCCACGCCGTCTTCTGACCACTTGCTGACAACAAATTTGAGGGTCTGCCCCATCAGGTCGGGCGGCTCAACCGGGTCGTCGTTTGGCCTGGCCTTGGGGTCATAAAAATTGCGGTTGATCCACGAGCCCACAATGGCAGTGCCTTTCACCAGTTCAGTGGTGCCCTGCGCGGCCGTGACCCCCATGTCGGTCAGGTCATTCACGTCCACACCCATGACGCTGCCGTAGGCATGCAGTTTCCCATAAACGAGATCCAGGTTGCCCTGAAAATAATCTTCAATGATGACCCGTTGAACCCCGGGGATGGCCTTAATCTCCTGGATGGCCTGGGGGGTCAGTAGCTTGATGTCGGTGATCTCGCCGCCGCCGCCCATGCTGCTCATGGCCATTTTATCCATGTTGTAGCCGGGATAAACCT
>CAYYRU010000134.1:0-1986 GCA_964474095.1 uncultured Anaerolinea sp. | reverse complement strand
CTATTCGTGAAGGTGGTCTGACGGTTGGTTCCGGCGTGATCACAAAGATTCTTGCCTAAGGTAAAGGAGCGTCAGTCAGATCGCTTGACTGCATGGAAAAAGCATGGCCTCTAAAAAGAAAGATGTTCGACCTGTGATCACTTTCGCTTGCAACGATTGCAAGGAACGCAACTATACATCCGAAAAAAATCGTCGCAACGATCCGGGCCGCATGGAAATCAAGAAATACTGCAAGCGCTGCCACAAGCACACGCTGCATCGCGAAACCAAGTAGGTCGATAACGGGCGTAAGGCGAGAGAAATCTCGCCTTGCGCCATACAGGCCAGTAGCTCAATTTGGCAGAGTGCCTGTCTCCAAAACAGGAGGTTGCGAGTTCGATTCTTGCCTGGCCTGCCACGAAAGTCGGCGCCGTCCGCATAGGCGGCGTTTATGCGCTAAAAATAAGGAGTAACCCGTGGCCGATAAGATTGTGAAAGTAAAAAAAGAGAACCGTATTAAACGGTGGTGGCGCGAGACCATTGGTGAACTGCATAAAGTTCAATGGCCGACCCCAAAAGAAGCCTGGCGTCTGACCAAGATCGTGGTCGCGGTGATCGTGGCCATGGGTCTGCTTCTCGGCGGCCTGGATTTTGTTTTCACAAAGCTGATTGGATTAATACTCGGATAACGTCTGCTTAATTGCAGTGAGGTTTGGTGAAGAATGGATGCGCGAGACGAATTCAATCAAGAGGAACTGGATGATCAAAAACCGGTGGAAGAAGTTGCTTCCGGCCAGTTTGATGCGCCTCTGAATGAATCACTTGAGCCTGTGGACATATCCAAAGAATCTGAACCAGTGGATGTTCCAGACTCTGTTGTGAATGCAAGCGGTACAGAACGATCCTGGTTTGTCATCCATTGCTATTCTGGATACGAAAACAAGGTCCGTTATAACCTCGAGCAACGCATTGAAACCATGGGAATGAAAGATCGCATTTTTGATGTGGTCATCCCCACCCAGGAAGAAATTGAAGTAAAAGACGGCAAGCGCCGCACGGTAGAACGCCACGTGTTCCCGGGATACGTGCTTGTCAATATGATCCTTTCAGAAGAATCCTGGTACGTGGTACGTAACACCCCAGGTGTGACTGGTTTTGTGGGCATGGGCAACGAACCCACTGCCCTGCGCCCCGAAGAAGTGCAGCAGATCTTGCGCCGCATGGAGGCCGAAGCCCCCTTGGTGAAAGTCACCTTCAAGGTTGGCGAAAGGGTGCGCATCGTGGATGGCCCCTTCAATGACTTCCGCGGTCAGGTTTCTGAGATTGATATGGAACGCACCAAGGTGCGCGTAATGGTCAACTTCTTTGGCCGTGAGACCCCGGTTGAATTGGATTTTTTGCAAGTCGAAAAAGCGTAGTAAAAGCCGTTCCGGCTTATTTGTGGGAGGGTGCTCCCCTAACTCACCCGTTATAACCACCAAGGAGATAAAAAGTGGCAAAGAAATTTAAAGCAATTGTTCGTCTGCAGATTTCGGCTGGTAAAGCCAATCCTGCACCCCCTATTGGCCCGGCTTTGGCCGGTCACGGCATCAACATCATGGCCTTCTGCAAGGAATACAACGCCCGAACTCAACAAAAAGCTGGCGAGATCATTCCTGCGGAGATCACCGTCTATACCGATGGTTCTTTCACCTTTGTTCTCAAATCATCCCCGGCTTCAGTGTTGTTGAAGAAAGCCGCCGGTGTTGCGAGTGGATCTGCCATCCCCAATCGTGAAAAGGTTGGCAAGGTCACCAAGGCTCAGATCCGCGAGATCGCCGAACTAAAGATGAAAGATATGAACGCGATCGATATCGAAGGCGCCATGCGCCAAATTGAAGGCACTGCCCGCAACATGGGTTTGACTGTCGTCGAGAAATAGTTTGTGGGAGGGTGATGCTGTCACCCGTCTGCACCACGAAGGAGAAAAAATGGCGAAACACGGTAAGAAATATTTGGCAGCTCTCG
>CAYYRU010000133.1:0-2005 GCA_964474095.1 uncultured Anaerolinea sp. | reverse complement strand
CCAGGAATTGCAAATGCCGGCCCTGGTGATGGCACACAACAAGACCCTGGCCGCGCAGCTTTACGCCGAGTTCAAAGAGTTCTTCCCCGACAACGCGGTCGAGTATTTTGTTTCTTACTATGATTATTACCAGCCCGAGGCGTATGTTCCGCGGCACGACCTGTATATCGAAAAAGAGACCGACATCAATGAAGAGATCGACCGCATGCGCCTCTCAGCCACTACTTCACTCATGTCCCGCAAGGATGTGATCATCGTGGCCTCGGTTTCCTGCATCTACGGTCTGGGCAGCCCCGAGAACTACAGCAGCGTCGTCATCCACCTGGAAGTTGGGGGCATCTACCGCCGCAACGCGCTCTTACGCCAGTTGATCGAAAGTCAATACCAGCGTAATGACCTGGAGTTGAAACCGGGCGTCTTCAGGGTGAGGGGAGACACCATCGAGATCTTCCCGGCTTACGAAGAGAAGAAGGCCTTCCGCCTGAGTTTCTTTGGCGATGAGGTGGAAAAGATCGTGGAGTTTTCACCCCTAACCGGTGAGATCTTTGATGAACCCCAAAACCTTGAGATCTTCCCGGCCAAGCATTACATCGCCAGCGAGACGCGCCTAAAGCAGGCTATCGTGGATATCGAAACTGAAGTCAACGATCAGGTCAAGTACTTCAATTCCAACCAGCGTCTGCTGGAAGCCCAGCGCATCGAGCAACGCTGCCGCTACGACCTGGAGATGCTCAAGGAAGTGGGTTACTGTTCGGGTATTGAGAACTATTCGCGGCACCTCGATCAACGTCCTGCCGGCTCGCCGCCGTGGACCTTGATGGACTACCTGCCCACGGATTACCTGCTCTTTTTGGATGAGTCCCACATGACCGTGCCGCAGATCAGGGGCATGTATAACGGCGATCAGGCTCGCAAGAGCACCCTGGTGGAATACGGCTTCAGGCTGCCCAGCGCCATGGATAACCGTCCGCTGACCTTTGACGAGTTCGAGCGCCACATGGGTTACACCATCTATACTTCGGCCACCCCGGCGCCTTTTGAAATGGAACGTGCTGACCAGGTGGTGGAACAGATCATCCGCCCCACCGGATTGGTCGATCCGGAAATTGAAGTGCGCCCCACCAAAGGCCAGGTGGACGATCTTTACAGCGAGATCAAGAAACGCACTGAAAAGGGCGAGCGCGTATTGGTCACCACTTTAACCAAACGCATGTCTGAAGATTTATCTGACTACCTGTTGGAATTGGGCGTCAAGGTCAATTATTTGCATTCCGAGGTGGAAACGTTGGAGCGCGTGGGCATTTTACGCGACCTGCGCACCGGTGTGTTTGATGTACTCGTGGGCATTAACCTGCTGCGCGAGGGTCTGGACCTGCCCGAAGTCTCATTGGTGGCCATCCTGGATGCCGACAAACAGGGCTTCCTGCGTTCAGGAACGGCGCTCATCCAGACCATTGGGCGCGCGGCACGCAACGTGAATGGCAAGGTGATCATGTATGCCGATAAAGTGACAGACGCCATGGCGCAGGCGATTGATGAGACCAACCGCCGCCGCAAGAAACAGGTGGATTACAACACTGCCAACCACATCGAACCTTTCACCATTATTAAGGCGGTGCACGACATCACCGAACGCCTCTCAGCCGATAACCCCATGGTGGCCGAGAACCGCGCCCATTACAAGGCGGGCGGCAAAGAGACCACGGGCATCCCGGTGAAAGAGATCAAACGGCTGATCACCGAACTGGAATCCAACATGAAACAGTCCGCGAAAGACCTGGCTTTCGAACAGGCCGCGGCCTTCAGAGATCAGATCATCGACTTGCGCCGCTTGCTGGCGGAAGAATCCGATCTGCCGCCGTGGAAGAAGGCCAAGTTGTTGGCAGGTGAAGTGGAATGATTGAAAAGCGGTGCGTCCACCCCTGAATAGCTTGAGGTGGTCCTCGGACAATCCGGGGCGGACAGCACCCTACAAAAAATCCGATCTGCCGCCGTGGAAGAAGGC
>CAYYRU010000132.1:0-2087 GCA_964474095.1 uncultured Anaerolinea sp. | reverse complement strand
GTTTAGAATTCAGAATCCCCAGCAGTTTTGGAGGGTGATGGCATGCGCTTTTGGATTTGCTGAAACTGCAGGGGATGATTTAGGGCACGGCACGCACCTTTGGTGTGCAACAAACGCGACCGTGCCCGTACTGGGGTTGAGCGGGTAGGAATTAACTTGGAATGGTTGAACATACAATTTCGTTTCAATCCACGATGAATAACTTAGCCCCCGTTGGGGTGGATGAACGGTGCGCCTCGGCCTGATCGGCCACCTGGTAGCTCATGCCCGGGGTGAGCACGAAACTGCGGCCATCCTGCAGCTCGGTGTGCAGTTCGCCCTCGAGGCACAACAGCACGTGACCTTTGCTGCACCAATGGTCCGCGCGGTAGCCGGGGCTGTACTCCACCAGCCTGACGCGGATGGCGCCGAACTGACGCGTGCGCCAGAGCGCCGTGCCGGTTTCGCCCTGGTGTTCCTCGGGTTCCACGGTGGACCAATCCACGGGGGTGAAGGGGATGTCTTTCATTTCCATAATATTATTGCTCCTCGACGTCACGCACGAGGAAATCTCGAATTGTCATTGAATGGGAGGGTCTAGGACCCTCCCCTACCTTTCCTCTTCATTTCCGGACTGCCTGCTAATTCTTCTCAACCTCTTTGACCAGCTTGAGCATGGCCTCCAGGTTATCTTCCCAGGTGTAGCTCATCTGTTTCTGGATGGCTGCGCGCACCAACTGAGCGTAACGCGCCGGGGCGCTGCTGCGCAGGTTGACCGCCTCGATCAGGGCTTCTTTGAGGGCAATCCGGATGGCCACAAAGAGCTCATTGGTTTTGGGGTGCGGCTTGGTAAGCAGCACGCGCAGGTCTTTTTCCATACGGTCGGCGGGGATCTCGATCTCTTCTCGGAATAAAAAGCCGGTGGGGTCTTCACTGCTGCGGTGCCACAGATCATTCATCTCGGCGGCTTTACCGCTGGCGTTCATGCCACAGATCTGTTCCGCCAGGCCGTCGATGGCCCGCGCGATGGGGATGACCGTGTCTTCAAAGGCTCCGCCGTGAGGTTCATAAAGCGAGGGCATGCAGTTGAAATCCGCGGCGCGCATCAGGGTGCCAAAATAATCCATACGTCCATCCAGGCAAACCACCTTTTCGGGGAATTCGTCCGCCAGGGCCTGCATGCGTCTCAGCCGCGCCGGGGAGGTTCTATCTCCGGCCACGGTGGTGAAGATCACAAAGAGCGGCGAATTTGAGTCTTCGCGCAGGATCTGGCGCACGCTTTCGACCATGACGCCGTGCAGTTTTTGCGCCACGCGGCGGCCCATGCCCACCACGATCACCTTGCCATCCAGGTCTTTCTTCAAAATGGAGGATAGCTCCCGGCGGGCTTCGGTCTGGCGCTTGAAGAAGGTTTTTTCACCAGACTCCGGCTCATTTTTTAATTGTTGCGCCAGCTTAACCAGATCTTGCCCCACCGGTTTGAATGGGGCGTTATTGATGCCTACCACATCCTTGAGCAGATGCTGCATATGGGGCGCCATGACTTCGCTTTGAATCATCTCGTTGCGCATACCCCAGGCAAAGCCGCGATTGACGGTTGTGATCACATCCGCGCTTTCGAGGCCGATCTCAAGCGCGGTCTTGTTGTAAGCGCTCTTTTTGCGTTTGGATTGGAAAA
The DNA here is from genome assembly GCA_964474095.1 of uncultured Anaerolinea sp. GTDB lineage: Bacteria > Chloroflexota > Anaerolineae > Anaerolineales > Anaerolineaceae > UBA6107. The sequence continues at coordinate 430 of CAYYRU010000132.1, read as the reverse complement.
ACTTGAATTGTTCGCCAAATTTGAAGCTGGTCAATTCAAGACATTCATCAAAGGTGTTATGCAGGGTTAAGACTTTTTTGTATTTGCGCGGGGCTAACAGCATGGCAGGCACTGTTTCCCAATCCGCGGCCCAGATGAATTCGCCTGGTTCGTTGAGTATTTCCATTAACTTTTTGACTGCCAACGCAAAAAAGAGGGTGTCTTCACGCAAGGTCTCGATGGGCAGATCATAGGGAGTCTTTTTGCCTTTGAAACGGCCCTTGATCTCTATCAACAGGGTTGGGATGAACTCATCCGTGCTGACCAGCACGCGGCAAGGCAGCCCATTTACCTCGAAGCGCATATTGCTAAGGCTGAGCTTGCCGCTCTCGAGCGGGTTGACCTGGGGTTTCTCCCATGCCAGGTTGGGGCACCAGGGGGCGATCATCAA
>CAYYRU010000131.1:0-2121 GCA_964474095.1 uncultured Anaerolinea sp. | reverse complement strand
CTCATCGGTGGCGGCAACGTGTTGGGCCTGCCCTGGCTGGGCTGGGGACTTTATGCCGCCTTGTTCGTGTTGCACCTGTTCGAGCTCAAAACCGCCCTGCGGGTTGGGCACGAGAAGGGGCTATCCGATCTGCGCATTGTGCTGCTGAATTTGATCTTTGGCTTCACCTGGTGGGTGCCACTGCAGCGGGGAATCATCAAACGCTGATCTCAATCATGCTTACCTGGGCTCTTCAAAGGGGAGGTAGTCGTAACACGAAAACCCGACCGGAGCAAAGGGCGGACTGTAATGATAGATATCCACATAGATTGTTCTGGGATTGTCTTCACCGGCAATGACGATGACGTATTCGTCGAGTATGGTATCTCCCATGTTCTGTGAGCCGGTACGGGTCACGTTAATGCTTTCACCATTTGAACCAGTCAACAACATGAGGTAGTAGTCTTCACGTCTGACCCCATCGTACCCGTTGACAGGAATGCCATCTACGATCGAACCCCCTCCTATTTTGACTGGGTTTTCAGTTGTATAGCCATAAGTGGGATCAGTGGATATTGGGCAATCGCGTTCCACCGTTTCTTTGTGGATGAACTGAAGTGAATTGACAAAAGCCATGAATTCAGATTTACCGGTCTTCTGCCAGTCGCGTTCACCAGATCTGTTGAGTGAGAATCCCACACCAATTACAACATGTCCACCATCCAACGGAGCCAGAAACCCCAGCCCAGTAGATTTGTATTGATTAACCTTCCCAGCAATAGGAACCAACCAACAATCAATACCGTCTACCTGGATGGGGATGGGCTCCCCGTTTGTAGCCAAGGTGTAATTGTTTTCATTGTTGATGACCATTAGGTAGGCATCCACAATTTGTGTTTGCTTCTCTGTATCAAGTTGGGGAATGGTATAACCTGAAAATGAGAAAAAGGTGGAATGATCCTGTTTCTCCATGAAAACACTCTCCAATCGAGAGGTGGTTGTTTCGTAGTCCTCCAGCTTGTGGTAAGTAAACCGTCCAATGATGGCAAAATCCCTGAAAAGATCCATCTTTACACGCTCAATTTCTGAGGCGTCAACTTCTATCTCTGACTTGGTTGGGGTGAGTTCTTTTGGGGATGTGTTTTGATCTGGTATAAGGCAGGAGGTAAATAAAAATAACGCAAGAGAGAGGACAGTAAAGATTTTTATAGTAATTTGATTGGTTTTCATTTATTTCTCCCTGATGTTTTGTGTATTGATTATAGTGCCAGCCATTAAATAGTGTCTTAATGATTCACGCTCAGTAATAATCCCCCAGCGTGAAATAGGATTTCGTAAGAGTATTTTTGGGAAAGCAAGTCATCGTTTTATGCACCATGCTTAAAAATGTAATTACTCTTGACTATTTTACGCCTTTCCTGTACAGTATATCTGTACAGGTTTTTGTTTCAATGAAGGAGAATAATGACCATACAAACCACCTATACCCAGGCACGGGATAATTTGGCAAAATTGATGGATCAAGCCACCTTCAACCGGGAAGTGATTGTCATCCAGCGCCGGGGTGAAGAGGATGTGGCTTTAATAGCCGCTTCTGAACTTGAGAGCCTGACAGAATCGGCTTACCTGTTGCGCTCGCCGAAAAACGCAGAGCGTCTGCTTACTGCGCTTGGAAGAGCGTTGAAGAAAGAAGGGAGCGAATTGTCGGTCGACAGTTTGCGTACCGAGGTTGGTTTTGAGTAAATCGGAGTTTCTCTCGGTTTTTCACCCTGAATTCATCGAAGATCTTAGATTTTGGGTACAAACGGACCGTAAATTGGCGCTGCGTATTTTTGATTTGATCGAAGCGATCATTCGCGACCCGTTTGACGGGATCGGAAAACCTGAACCCCTTAAGTATTTGGCAGCCGGGGCGTGGTCGAGAAGAATTACCCAGGAACATCGACTGGTATATCTTATTCGCGATCAACGCATCGATTTTCTACAGTGTAGATATCATTATTGATGAGTGTTCGCCTGATGGTTGTGTGACCTTCCTTTGATCTTAAAAAGGTCAAGATCATTTGTGTTAGATTTAAGATTTTTCCGGTGATTAAACCAAGAGTGAGTTCAAATCTGAACTCACTCTTGATCTTTGTTATT
>CAYYRU010000130.1:0-2286 GCA_964474095.1 uncultured Anaerolinea sp. | reverse complement strand
CTTATACTGGCAGCATCATTAACCAGAAAGAGGAAAAAATGCAATCTGAAAACATGATCGAAGCGACTGATATTCAGCGCAAGCTGAGTTCAAACGGACGCGGGCTGCTCATCTTGCGCGGCATCTCGTTCAACGTCAGCCCCGGAGAATGGGTGGCTCTCACCGGTCCTTCCGGTTCCGGCAAGTCTACCCTGTTGGGCATTTTGGCCGGAATTGACAGACCCACCGCAGGTAGTGTACGGGTGGCAGATTTTGAGATTAATAACCAGAGTGAAAGCCAGTTGGCTCACTTCCGCAACGAGATGATCGGCATCGTCTTTCAATCGTTTAACCTGATCCCCACGATGACCGCCCTTGAGAACGTGGAAGCCCCCATGTATATCCACCCCAATTCTCGTGACGCACATGTTTCAGCAGTCGAAATGCTGCGCCAGGTTGGTCTCAGCGACCGCCTTCATCACCTGCCCCACCAACTTTCAGGGGGCGAACAACAGCGGGTTGCCATTGCCCGTGCCCTGGTCACCCGACCGCAGGTGCTGCTGGCTGATGAGCCCACCGGCAACCTTGATAGCGCCACCAGTAAACAGGTGCTTGAGCTGATCCAGGAAATGCGCAACCGGATGAAACTGACCGTAATCATGGTCACCCATGACCCCAGCGTGGCTGCCTATGCCGACCGCTGTCTGCATATCATGGACGGCACCCTGGCTAACCAGGAACAAACCCAACCTCCCAAACTGTATTTCAAGAGAGCTGTAGCATGAAAGCAGGTGCGTTCTTTTTCAAAGCTGCTATTACTCATCTTCGCCGGGGTGGACAGCGCAATCTGGTGGCATTCCTGTGCGTGGCTTTTGGCGTGATGTCGCTGGTCGCCATGACTACCCTGGCAAAATCCATCGAACGCATGTTGGTCTTAAAACCCTACGAAATAATCGGCGGAGACCTCACACTGGACCGGGTCGGCGAGGATGTGATCACCCCTGCAGAAGAAGCCGGTCTGCAGGAACTCAAAGAGGCTGGTGAGATCACAGACTTTACCATGATGGATTATTCCACCACGCTCAGCTTTCATCTCCCTGAATCAGGAGAACTCTACTTTCCATCTTTCGGCATGGGAGTGGACACAAAGAAATATCCCCTGGCTGGAAATTTGACCATATCTGATCCGAAGAATGGAAATATTACTGATCTTATTAAAAATCCCGGCGATATCATTATCAGCCGCGACCTTGCCCTGACCCACAAACTTGAGGTCGGCGACCCGATTATCCTGGCAAACCTGGATTATGGAAAGACGCTTACTGCCACCATTGTGGGTATTGCGTCAGATACCCCCAATCATCAGGGCAGCAAGATCTACTATTCCCATGAAACTTCATCAAAATTATCCGGCATGCAGCGCAATGCAAACACGGTGCTGGTTAACGCAGCTGATCCTGATAGTGCCGTCAAATTACTGGAAGACCGCGGCTGGCGGGTGTTTACTGCCAGGTTTCTGGCTGATGCCACCGCCGCCACTGACGGCGCACTGGCAATGGGTCTAAATGACATGGGGTTGTTGGGGCTTTTGGTCAGTGGAATTGGCATCGCCAACACCATGCAGGTGCTGCTGCGGCGCCGCCGCAAGGAAGTGGCCGTCTGGAAAACCATCGGCTATTCCGCCGGACAAATCCAATCCATGTTCGTGATCGAAGCCGCCCTGCTCGGACTGGCTGGCAGCGCAGTTGGTGCCGCGTTGGGTGTTCTCTTGTCCTTCGGCATGGTGGGCCTTTTCAGCCGCATCACTACCGTTTTGATTACCTGGGTTTTCTCTCCAGTCGAAGTTATAGGCGGCTTGGTAATTGGAACCATCACAACGATCATTTTTGCTGCCTGGGCAATTGTATCCACCAGCCGGGTCAGACCCCTTGCTTTGCTGCGTAATGAAGAACTTGAAACCTCCCAAATTCCCTTCGGTCAAGGTCTGGTTTTAGGTCTTGTACTGGTGATTCCATTCATCGGGATTGCAGTCTGGGTGTTGAAATCATTCCTGACAGGTTTGCTGGTCCTGGTTGGCACCCTCCTGGCACTTGCAGGCATCGGCGGGTTCTTATGGATTCTGATGAAGCTGGCAGTAAAACTCATGCCCACCAAACGGTGGCCAATCGGCAAAATTTCCCGCAATAATATGCGCCGCAGGGGATCAAATACACAGGTCATTGCCATGATTGCCATGTTTATCGGTGTCATCATGCTGGGTTTTGGGGCTGTAATGACACAAAGCGGTCAACATGTAGTAAGCGAATT
>CAYYRU010000129.1:0-2379 GCA_964474095.1 uncultured Anaerolinea sp. | reverse complement strand
TGATTGGGGAAGTTGCCGTCCAGTTCGGTGAAGACTTCGACCACTTCGCAGCCCAGGCGGCGGTAGAGATCGGGGGCAAACTTGCCGGCAATGCCGTTGCCGGTATCGATCACCACTTTGAGTTTGCGCCCAGGGCGGATCACCGAGGTGATCTTTTTGAAGTATTCTTCTTCAGTGTTCTTGACGGTCAGGCTGGTGGCGCCTTTGGCGCTGGCAAATTTGCCAGAGAGGGCAATGTCACGCAGGGCAAAAATGTCATCAGCCGCCACGGGGTAAGCGTCACGCCCAACGATCTTAAAACCATTGTATTCCTTGGGGTTGTGGCTGGCTGAAACGATCACACCGCCGGTGGCTTTTTCTTCACATACAGCCTGGTACATCATGGGTGAAGTGGTCATTCCAATGTCGATAATGTCACAGCCAGTGGAACGCAGCCCTTCGATTAGAGCAGCCTTCATCTCGGGAGAGCTGAGGCGGTTATCCATGCTGACCACGATGCGGTTGCCGTCGTTCTTGTTCAGCAGAAAAGTGCCGGTGGCTTTGCCGATCACCACAGCAATGGGCGCGGTGATATCCACACCTACGATGCCGCGAATGTCATACGCTCTAAAGATCTCGGGGTTCAGTTTTACGTCAGTTGTATCCATCATTAATCCTTATTTTTCGGAATCATTTTGACCAATCAGAATAATTCTAATGACCTGCCTTATTTTACCCTTTGTAAGGGATGAAGTAAAGCGAGGAATTAATATCAGACTCTATTAAATGAAGAGTAGCTGACTCATGGAACACAGGATTTGCTCACTCGTTAAGGTCTCCTTATGATATGATTTTATAGGTAAAAAAATTATCCCTGCTTCGGAAGCTGCTCATGACCTCTCAAACCTCTCCCCAATCCGCCACCATCCTGTTGGACAAAGATTTCATCATCGGCCGCGTGGATGAACGCCTGTTCGGTTCCTTTGTGGAACAGCTCGGCCGCTCGGTCTACGGCGGTATCTACGACCCGGGCAACCCCAAATCAGACCATAATGGCTTCCGTTTGGACGTCCTCGACCTGGTAAAGAAACTACACATCCCGGTCATCCGCTACCCGGGCGGTAATTTTGTGTCAGGTTTCAACTGGGAAGATGCAGTCGGTCCGCGTGACAAACGCCCCACCCGGCTTGACCTGGCCTGGGCTACCACCGAGACCAACGAATTCGGGCTGCATGAGTTTTGCCAATGGTCTAAACTGGCCGGCAGCCAGGTGATGTACGCCGTCAACCTTGGCACCCGCGGCCCCGATGAAGCGCGCAACCTGGTGGAATATGCCAACCACCCCGGCGGCACCTGGTGGAGCGATCTGCGCAAGAAAAACGGCGCGACTGATCCCTTTGGCATCAAACTGTGGTGCCTGGGCAACGAAATGGACGGACCCTGGCAGATCGGTCAGAAGACCGCCTACGAGTATGGGCGCGCCGCCAATGAAACCGCCAAAGTCATGAAATGGGTGGATCCATCCATCGAGGTGGTGGCCTGCGGTTCTTCAGCCTACGACATGCCCACCTTTGGCGCCTGGGAACTGGAGATGCTTGACCAGTGTTACGAGAACGTGGATTACGTCTCGCTGCACCGTTATTATCAAAATAAAGAACGCAATACCGCCAACTTCCTGGCCAAAAGCCTGGATATGGACGCTTTCATCCAAACCGTGATCTCTTTGTGTGACGCGGTGGGTGGCAAAAAACACAGCAAGAAAAAACTCAATCTGTCATTTGATGAGTGGAACGTCTGGTATCACTCTCTAGACCAGGATGAAGAGATCAAGGCCAGCCAACGCTGGGGACGTTCACTGCCCCTGCTTGAAGACGTCTACAACTTCGAAGACGCCCTACTGGTGGGCAGTCTGCTGATCACCCTGTTGAAACACGCCGACCGGGTGAAGATCGCCTGCCTGGCACAATTGGTGAACGTGATCGCGCCCATCATGACTTCACCCACTGGTTGTTGGGCTCAAACCATTTACTGGCCTTTCCTGCACGCTTCCCTCTACGGCCGGGGCACCTCTCTACGGGCAGTGGTCAAAGCTCCGCTCTATGACTGCGCCGACTTCAGCGGCGTCCCCGAACTGGATGCCAGCGCCGTCCTCGGCGACGACGGTTCCCTGACTGTGTTTGCCGTCAACCGCAGCCAGCAGCATGATCTGACGGTCACCTGCGACCTGCGCGCTTTTGACCAGTTGACATTTGATCAACATATAGTGCTCCATCATGATAACGTTTACGCGTGCAATACAGAGAATGATCCCAACCAGGTCATCCCCACCCAGATCAAGGACTGCGAATCAGACAATAGTCAACACACCCTGGTCTTGCCGGCCTTGAGTTGGAATGTGCT
>CAYYRU010000128.1:0-2555 GCA_964474095.1 uncultured Anaerolinea sp. | reverse complement strand
TCGCGACCACCATGCTTCTGGTACCCGCGTGAGCTTGTTGAACTAAAATTATTAATCGTTCATCCCGTGGGGGCATCCTTTGCCATATTCACAATCGCCATCAATTACCAAATTGCTCTTTGATCATCCCGATCAACTCTTCCTCGCTTAAACCGAGACTTTTGTAATATTCCAGGTCTTTCTTCAACTTCTCCAGCGCCATCTGATCACGTTTGCTGGTCAATCCTGCTGGGGGCAGGGACGCCACGAAGCAGCCCTTGCCCGCCATCGTGACAATAAACCCCGTCCGCTCCAACTCCTCCCAGGCCGCCTTCACCGGGATCACGCTAATGCGCAGTTCCTTGGCCACTGTGCGGATGGGCGGCAGGGCAAAACCTTCCTTCAACTGACCTTTGAGGATCTGCGCTGAGATCTGCTCATACAATTGTTGGTAGATGGGCTTATCGGTTGAACCTGATATGATCAGATCCATGAGGTTTAAAGATCGACCTTTTCAAAACGGGCGGCTGATCTGCGGTATGCCAGCCAGGTCAGCAGCACAAAGAGGATTCCACCGGCCAGCAACACCGGTATTTGACGCACCAACGCTGCCGCGTTGATGCCATCCAGCACGCGGTTGACCGGAGCAACCAAAAGGGAAGCTACCTCGAGCACGGCCGTGAACAAAAAAGCCACCGTCAATGAGATGAGGATCGGCACCCCGATCTTGTCTGCGGTCTTATAGAAGAGAGGGAAGAAGAGCAGATTAAAAATGCCGTACATCATCAAGGCGCAGCCCAGATAAGCCAGGTTGGCATCGATCAGGAAGTTATTGTTTGAGACAAAGAGCAGATTGATGGCCACAAAAATGGCCGCCACCGCCACCTGGATGATTTCGAGCACCGCCATGGAAAGCACGCGTGCTTTGACCACGTCACTTTTCTTGACGGGCAGCAACACCGAAAAGCCGGTGTCATTCTGCGCCTTGGCGTTGGTAAAGATATTTGGGATGGCGATGAAAAGAAAATACATCAAGGCCACAAAATACACCCAATACGGGATCAAGATCAACGCGGCAAACAACGGCACCAGGTGATACAACGGATGGATCACAAGCCGGAATTCCTTATGGAGTAAATTAATCATTTGAACCTTCTTTCTTGGCGTGATAGATCATAATGTCTTCCAGGGAGGGCGCCGCAACCTCAAATCCGTCTGTGTTGGTCAGATATTCGCTTTTGATCAAACCCGTAAACCCAAAAGCGTGTTTTTTGCTCGACACCAGCTTGGATTCGATGTGGGGCAGTTGCTCGGTCTTGCCTTGCACCAGGCGGTAGGCTTTCAACAGGTCATCTTTGGTGCGGCTTTCGATGATGCGCCCTTTTTCGATATAAGTGATGTAATCCGCGCATTTTTCAAGGTCACTGGTGATGTGCGTTGAGAACAAAATGCTGCGGTCGCCTTCTTCAATGAACTCTTGAAAAAGCTCCAGCAGATTGTCGCGCGCCACCGGGTCCAGCCCGCTGGTGGGTTCGTCCAATAGCAGCAGTTTGGCGTGGTGAGACATGGCCAGCGTCAGTGAATACTTGATGCGCATGCCGTTCGAAAGCTCGGATGGACGCTTGCTTTCATCCAGTTCGAAGCGGCGCATCGTCTTTTGGTAAACAGTGTCGTCCCAATTCTTGTAGAAACGGCGCACCACCTCGGTGATGGTTTTGATGCGCGTCTTGGCGTAATAATCCACCCCGCCGATCATGAAGCCGATGTGCTGCTTGATCTCGAGTTCGTTGCCTTCGAAATCCATCCCCAACAGCCGCACCGTCCCGCCGTCCTTGTGCACCAGCCCGAGCATGGATTTCAAGGTGGTGGTTTTGCCCGCGCCGTTAGCGCCGATGAAGCCCATGATGTAGCCGCTTTCCAATGTGAAAGACACCTGCTTGAGGCTGAATTTTGGGTAGTTTTTTACGAGATCTTCAACGTATATTGATTCCATAACGCACCTTTCTGAACAGATCACTAAACTGTGTATACTGTATATACACAATATATCACCATCTGGAAGGTTGTCAAGGGTGAATTATGAGATAGTCTACTTCGACAGGGGTGCAAGTGAATTCAAGGGTGGGTTTCGTTTTGTGAACCCACCGTCAAATCTGATTGTATGGAAAAAGTGCGCAACACGATAGGAATGGTGCGTCGCTAAGAGCGCGACGACAATCTACGAAAAAGCATTATGGTCTTCAAAATTGGATCAGCACATTGGTGGGCATACAAGACATGCGCAAGCCGCGTGCCCATACGAACCAATGGAGGTTTATCGAAAAAGCAATTTCTTTGCGATCTTCGCGCCTTGGCGAGAAAATGAATTTACTGAGCTCTTTTTACCCCCAGGGTTTTGTGAGGAGGTGTAGGAGAGAATAATTATCTCAATCCGCTTTCCTTGATCAGCCTGGGCACGATGGATTCCCAGCCGACGGCCATGAAGTGCAGTCCGCGCACGCCTGGCAGGGCTTTGACCTGATCGATCAATTCCAGCGTGATCTGCACGGATTCTTCCTTGGGGTCGGGCGAAGCTT
>CAYYRU010000127.1:1559-2728 GCA_964474095.1 uncultured Anaerolinea sp. | reverse complement strand
TATCATCAGCGGGAAATTCATTGGAGAGCCATGCTGATTTTCAAGATTAGTGTTAGTGTGTTGTTCCTCTTGTTTATTGTCAGCATTTCTGATTTCCGTAACAAGCAAACCAATCCGCTCTTTGGCCGGCCGTGGCTTCGGATCATGAAATATGGTTATTTGATCCCGCAATTGAGCTGTCTGTATTTTGTGTGGAAGCTGCAAAGTATCTCATACAACTTGTGGATTTGCCTTTTTCTGATGGTCGTGGGGATTCTAATTGTTTTGTCTGCCAAATTTGAATTAGGCAATCGTCATAGCTGGGCGGGATATGTTTCGACCAATTCACAGGACTATTGCGTGACCGGGGTGTATGCCTGGGTGCGACATCCGCTTTATCTGGGTATCATGGTTATAGTGGTTGGGTTGGGATTCGTGGTGATCCCCAATTTTATGGTGCAACTTCAACTGGCGTGTACATATCTAATCGGCAGCCTGATTACCTTTATTTTTCTTTTCATCAGTGCTAACCGAGAGACCGAATACCTGGCAGACAAGTTCGGCCAGCCGTTTTTGGAGTATGCCAGTCAGGTAAAATCCTTTTTTCCGATTCGTAAATATCAACCAGCTTCGATCAGCGATCCGGTTCCAATTGAGAGTGAAGGAGGTTAATGGATGTCCAAATCATGGGAGTATCACATCAGTATCTCCAGCCCCAACCAGCATCACCGCGAGGTGGTATTAACGGACGGTGAGTTCACCATAGGACGGTCCATGGATTGCGAGGTCTTGATCGTGGACACCCTGGTCTCACGGCGGCACGCCCAACTCTTTTTGCGAAATGGATTGATCGAGATCATGGACCTGGGCTCGGCCAGCGGCACGCAGCTTGAAGGCAAACCGGTCGAACCACGTCAGCGGGCAGCCGTGGCCATTGGCAGCCTTGTCACGATCGGAGATTGCACGCTCAAGTTCTCACTGGAAGAGAATCAAATCCGATATTGTCTTTCCTGGCGCCGCGGCGAAGGGGATTGGCAGAAGTTGAGTCTTCGTCAAGCGGAGACCAGTATCGGGCGTGCTGATGATGCCACATTAAAACTGGATGCCAGCACGGTTTCTCGCCGGCATGCCTTGATCCATATCGACAACACCGGGGTCTATCTAAGCGACCCTGGTTCTCAAAACGGAGT
>CAYYRU010000127.1:0-1459 GCA_964474095.1 uncultured Anaerolinea sp. | reverse complement strand
CAGGTGCTGGTCAACGGGGCGGATTTCTACCAGAATTACGAGATGTACCGCAACGACATCGGCTATGTGCCGCAAAAAGACATTGTGCACATGGAATTGACCCCCGAACAGGCGCTGGATTATTCCGCGCAGCTGCGCATGCTGCCGGATACTCAACCCTCCGAGCGCAAAGCCGTGGTGGATGCCACCCTGGCGGAACTGGGTCTCACCGAACGGCGCAACCTGCCGATCTCTCTGCTCTCAGGCGGTCAGTTGAAACGTGTTTCCATTGGGGTGGAGCTGCTCACCAAACCGCGCTTGTTCTTCCTGGATGAACCCACCAGCGGGCTTGACCCAAGCACGGAATATGACATGATGAAGCTGCTGCGCCGCCTGGCTGACCAGGGACGCACGATCTTCATCATCACCCACGCCACCAAGAACGTCATCCTGTGCGATAAAGTGGTGGTGATGACGCGCGGCGGTTATGTGGCCTTTTTCGGTCCGCCCGAAGAAGCCCTGGCTTATTTTGATACTTACCGTCTCGATCGAGAACGTCTCGAAAAAACCATTGAGTTCGATGACGTTTACCGCATCCTTAACGATCCGGCGCGCGGTAAACCCGGAGATTGGGATCAGCGTTTCAGAGAGTATCAAGGCACCAAACCACCGCAAACCATGCCGCAGAAAAACAGGCCTGAAAAACCGCCTCTATTGGTCAAGAAACGTCAGATTTCGGCCATGCGCCAGTTCGCCATCCTCTCGGCGCGCAACCTGCGCATCATTGTGCAAGACAAGGTCACCCTGGGGTTGATGCTGGCTTTGGCACCCCTGTTGGGGTTAATGAACTTCATTTGGGGGAATACCCTGTTCGATCCGGTCAAAGGTCAGGCTACCAAGATCCTGGTGATGTGGTTCATGGCGGCCATCATCGCCATTTTGGTGGGCGCGTTAAGCAGCGTGCGTGAGATCGTCAAAGAAGCGGATATTTACAAACGCGAACGGGCGGTCAATTTGCAGATCATGCCCTACCTGCTCTCAAAATTCTGGGTGGGTGTGGTGCTGGCGATCTATCAGAGCGCATTCCTACTCCTGTTCCTGGTATTGTTAACCCGGCCGGTGATCCCGGAACCCATTGGATACCTTTATTTATTCATCACCATGGTGCTGGGGATTCTGGCGGGTTACATGACAGGGTTGTTGGTCTCGGCTGGTGTGCCCAACCAGAACGCGGCGCTGATCGTGGTGATCGCGGTGCTGGTGCCACAATTCCTGTTCACGGGTGTGCTGCTGCCGCTCAAGCAGATCCCTGGCGGCGAGGTGATGTCAGTGATCGTGCCCGCCCGTTGGACTTTTGAGGGTTTTGTCAGATCCACCCGCATGGGTGAGATCCTGGCGGCTGATGAATGCTGGAAGTTAAGCGAGGATGAACGCAGCGCCCTGACGGATGAAGAAAAGGCGGGTTGCCCCTGCATGGGCA
>CAYYRU010000126.1:0-2744 GCA_964474095.1 uncultured Anaerolinea sp. | reverse complement strand
TCAGCTCTTTTATCAGTGGCGCCCTGGTGGATAAATTCGGCCGCAGGTGGACCCTGTTCATCACTGACATATGCACCTGGACCATACCGGCTATCATTTGGGCAGTCGCTCAAAATGAGACTTACTTTTTTATCGCTGCCGCGTTGAACGGTTTTTTTCGCATCGCTCATACTGCCTGGACTTGCCTAATGCAGGAAGACGCCGAAGAACGCCACCTGGTGCATATTTGGACCTGGGTGATGATCTTTGCCGTCTGTTCCGCTTTTTTCACACCCCTGGGTGGTTTGGTGGTCAAACAGTTTGGTTTGATCCCGGCCATGCGCGGATTATTATGGTTTGGAGCGATTTCACTGACCCTTAAGGCACTGCTGCTATTCTTGTTTTCCACAGAAACCAAACGCGGCGTGCAACGGATTGAAGAAACACGCGGACGCTCCATCTTCAGCTTACTGGGAGAATATCGCAGCGTGGTGGGCCAGGTTCTGCGCTCCAAAGCAATCCTGTCGGCATTATCCTTGATGATCATTACCAATATATACTCCACCATTAATGGCAGCTTTTGGAGCGTCTTAATCACCGGTAAACTGGGCTTTGCGGATGAACAGATCTCCTTTTTTGCCGCCATTCGCTCTATCATCATGGCTCTTTGCTTCTTCGTTATTGGTCCAAAACTCACCAATATCCTTCATTTTAAACTTCCGCTGTGGGTTGGGTTCTCGGCATTCTTTATCAGCCAGTTGCTGTATGTGATCATGCCGGCTCAATCCGTTGTTCTGGTCGTTCTCTGCGTTTTACTTGAAGCTGTAGCTTCCGCCCTGGTCAGCCCCATGACCGAATCACTACTGGCTGTCTCTTTAGAGTCCAAGGAACGGGCGCGGGTCAGCGCCATGGTCTACACCACCCTGATCATCGTGATTTCCCCCTTCGGTTGGATCGGCGGCCAGCTCTCTGCCATCGATCAATCGCTGCCTTTCGCGCTGAACATGCTGCTCTTTGCCATCGGTGGATTGCTGGTCTGGTTGATCGACCGTTATCGAAAGAATCTGGCACAACAAGAACAAAGTAACTAAACAAAAAAACAGAGGTGATGAAGCCTCTGTTTTTACTTGGAAAGATAGTGTTTGTAAATTAGAGATCAGAGAGCTGGTTAAAACTGTCTTTCAATTTGGGGTACAAAGACTGATAGACAGGATATCCCTTTTGATAGGCTTTTACGAGCGCGGACTCAGGCTTGGTACTGCCTGTGATCTTGATGCACTCTTTACAGGCTGATTTGACATCCTTCCAGGCTTTGTTGCCCACACCTGCCAGTAAGGCCGCGCCGTAAGCACCGCCTTCGGTGGTGTTGACGGTCACCAGTTCGGCATTCATTACCGCGGCCAGGATCTTGCGCCACAACTCGCTCTTGGTGCCCCCACCAGAAGCGCGAATTTGCGTGATTTTTCCAAGTCCGGCATTCTGGATGAGAGTAAAGCTGTCTTTCAAGCCGTAGGCAACCCCTTCCAGCACGGCACGGGTCATGTGCCCGCGCGTGTGGCGCAGGGTCAAACCGATGAACGCTCCACGAGCCAGGGGGTCAGGATAAGGCGTGCGCTCTCCAGAGAGATAAGGCAGGAACATCAACCCTTCACACCCGGCGGGAACCGACTCGGCTTCTTTCACCAGATCATCAAAACTCATGTCTGCGGCCAGCGTGTCGTGATACCACTGCAAGCTGCCAGCAGCAGAAAGCATCACACCCATGAAATGCCACATCCCAGGTACGGCATGGCAGAATGCGTGCAGTCTGCCGTCTGGCTCGATCAGCGCCGATGGCGTGGTAGCAAACACCACACCGCTTGTGCCAACAGTCAAGGCAACCACACCGGGTTCGACAGCGCCCATACCAACCGCTCCAGCCGCCTGGTCACCGCCACCGGCAGCCACAGGGATTCCGATTCTTAGCCCGGTCAATTGTGCGGCTTCTGCCGTGATGCGACCAGTGAACTCTGTGCCTTCAAACGTGGGCGGCATCCAATCGCGCGGAATTTCAAGGGCTGCCAATACTTCATCAGACCAATCGCGTTTCTTCAGATCAAATAAAACCGTACCAGCGCCATCTGCTTTGTCCATGGCATACACGCCGGTCATCTTATAACGCACATAGTCTTTAGGCAGTAGAACATGTTTGGCCTTGGCATAAACCTTGGGTTCGTTCTCTTTCACCCATAAGATTTTGGGGGCGGTGAATCCGGTCAGGGCCACATTGCCGGTGATCTGGATAAATTTTTCCTTGCCAATGATCTGATGGATCTCATCACATTGTTTCTGCGTGCGCTGATCATTCCACAAAATGGCTGGGCGCAAAACCTTGCCTGAATCATCCAGCAACACCAGTCCGTGCATTTGTCCGGTCAATCCAACGGCCTCGATCTTGTCGCCAGAAATTCCTGCCTTCTCTATGGCAGCCTTGATACTGGCGGCCACCGCGATCCACCACTCTTCAGGGTCTTGTTCAGACCAAAGTGGCTTGGGCGTTTGCAACGTATGGGGTGATGAAGCCACGGCTAAAACTTTGCCGTCATCATCGATGATCAAGGCTTTGCTTGATGTGGTGGATGTGTCGATTCCAAGAAAGTAGGCCATCTATGCTCCGATCTAAAGACTCTGTTGTTTGATAGTGATTACTTGGTAATTATCGCATACCCAGGATCAAATCGATGGTTAATTGATCGAGGCGTTCATATTTCAAGCCGCGGGCGGCG
>CAYYRU010000125.1:0-2813 GCA_964474095.1 uncultured Anaerolinea sp. | reverse complement strand
CGCCAGCCATTGGCGATGGCCTCTTCTTCACTGCAGAACCAGCGTTCACCCTTGTCAGGGGTGATGACGGTCTGGTCGTAGGAATTGCTTGCGGGGATGTGGTAGATCTTGACGCCCTCCGAATTGATGTTGCCCTTGATCTGGCAGCCGGGCAGCGCATCCGTGCAGCCCTCGGGGCAGGCGGATGTTGCCGCGCCAATTATGTTTGAGATGGGTGTGGATTGGAGCGCGGCGTCGGGGGTGGAGGGGATGCTCAACAAGCCAAGTGGACTGGTGCCTGCCCCTTGATCAGCGGCAGTAAAGACCTGCTGACAGGCGACGTCATCCCAGAATTTGGCCTCGGCATAACCGCTGCGGATGAGCTCGTAGTTAACGAAGGTATCTTCAGTAAAGACGTAGCGCAGCAGTCGGCCAAAGGTGTCGGTCTCGGACTGGTCCTTGAAGAGCAACAAAGGCTGACCTTCGACCAATGCTTGATTTTTCGCGGTGGCCTCATCGCCACCCGGGTCGCCGCTTTCAGGGGCGTCCAGGCCGATGTAGCGCAGGTGTTTTTCTTCACCGTTGATGAGGACGACGATGGTGTCGCCGTCGATGACGCGCACGAGTTTCGCGCTGACGCGATCCGCCTGGGAGGGGACGCACTCCGCGCCGGGGATGGCAGGCACTTGCTGGCAGCCTGCCAGCAGAAGGCTTAGCAAGATGGAAAGTGTGAGTAACAGGTAGATGGGTTTAGGGTTGATTCTGGTCATGAGTTCCGCAATGTAATTGATGATCGGGTGGACTCAAGAAGACAAGCCCACCCTGTTTGTTTATAGCGTACCTATCTGATCTGTGAGCAAATGGCTTCGCCAGGGTAGCGATTGCATATTTCGGTCACGTCCCACTCGGCGCTCATGGTAACGTCAACGGTGCCAGGTTGGGGGAAGCACCAGGTATGCCCGCCACGCTCAAAGCAACTGGAGGCATCAAACAACGGGCAATTGCCAGGAGGGCAGGTGGCTCCGCCAGAGGCTGGGGGTTGGTTCGAACCACCACCATCTGGTGTGGGATTGAAGGGGTTGTCGATCCAGGGCAGGGGTGTGGCCAGAAGGCAGGTATCAAAGGTGGAATTGCAGTAGTCGCTATATGTAAGGTTCATTTCTCCGGCAATTCTTTCGTGTAAAGAAAGATCGCCGATCTGTTCTTCAAGGTATTGCTGAAGGAGCGAACGGGCGGTATCCACGTTTTCATAATCTGAATGGGTGCCCTGCTTTGTGTGATCCACATAATGAATCTGGTCACCCATTAAAATTTCAAAATAACCGGAGACATAGACGGTGGGATCCGGTACCATGTGCTCGAGATTGTATTGTTCCCCGCGTGTCCAGTCGATCTCACCAATAGTGTTGTTGTAGGTGTAATTTTGCAGGCGTTCCACTGAGACCGTTTCCCACTTCTTACAGGTGTTGGTTGCCCAATTCAGACAGCGTTCGGTGATGACGTTGCCATCCACAACCATCAGGCTGATCACGTTATCCCTCAGTTTGACGCCAAAGCGGGTGCCCTGGGCTTTAATGCCCATGCCGCCTACGAGGACGGTGTATGGTCGGCGATCACATCGCGGCGCCACAATGTTATAAATCTCTCCCTTTTGCAGGATGATCTCGGTGTATTCCTCT
Source organism: uncultured Anaerolinea sp. (assembly GCA_964474095.1). GTDB lineage: Bacteria > Chloroflexota > Anaerolineae > Anaerolineales > Anaerolineaceae > UBA6107. The sequence goes on along the minus strand of CAYYRU010000125.1, from coordinate 1,155 downwards.
TCTTCAATATTGATCTGAATTTGCGAACCGGCGCGCATGGCGATGATGCTGCCATCGTAGAGAACGAGGTAGGCATCTTGATAGGTGTTATTGATGATACAGTGATTGCGGATCAGCGTGCCCTGATAGGAAGGCCAAATATCAGATTCTACACCATTGCAAGTGATATTTACGGCCATTGGGGTGTCGTTTAGAGGTTTGCCAAAAAGCACAATCTCGGGTAAGAAATCGTAATCTTCTGTTGGAGCGAGAAATTGCACGGTTGGCCCAGTGCTGGCTGGATCCATGGTTGCATGGACTGCTGGAGCGGCGGTTTCAACTGCAGGCGCGTCCGTGGCGGGCGGTGCCTGGGTGGGAACGGTGGCAGGCGCTTTCTGGCATGCCGCAAGCAGGGTGATGATAAGTAGAATGGCAGCAAGACGGAAGGATGTTTTCATGTGGAGGCCCCTTTATTTTGTTGTGTTGATTGGTTGATAGAGATAATTGTACAGTATTTTTTTTGTTCAATTGGAGGTGCGGGTGAAGTTACGGGGAATAGGTGCCCTCACCTGACGTGATTTGAACGATGGAGGTGAGCGCTTTGGCCCTCCCCCATGGAGTGAGTTGACCATCGGACGGATGGTCCTGTATGGGAGAGGGCAGGGTTGGTGTATGTTTTTTACCAGATTGGTGATCGGCAGATCAACCCGAGGGAGGGTTCAATAACACGGATAAACCCTATTCACCCGTCGGCAGGGCGTACAGTTCCTCAACGGTCATGCCAAAACGGTTGTTGATATATTGTGTCATCAGATCAATGGAATGTTGATAAACATCCTCAATGGAGGGGTCGTTAAAGGCTTTGATGAAGTATTCTTCCACGGTCTTGTCTGGGTAGCTGCACCAGCCGTCAAGATGTTCGCCGGTGTCAACAAAATAATCGAAGCTCGCACCGCCCTGGTAGTCATCGTCCACCCCAGCAGAAAATTTTCTTTCGGCCACGAGATAGGTTACCACAATGCGATATCCTTCCCTCAATGTGATGTTGAATCGAACATCATGCTCCCTCTCTCCCCACTCGGGGCGGTGAACTTCAAGGTTCACGTCCATGTCCCCGCGCTGTTCATACTTGTACACGGCTTCTTCCGGCACCGCGAAAAAGCCCAGGTTCTTGAG
>CAYYRU010000124.1:0-2822 GCA_964474095.1 uncultured Anaerolinea sp. | reverse complement strand
AGGTGGGTTCGTATCTGAACCCACCTTTCTTTTTCCCCTCCCTATCTGCAAACATCCGCCTGCCCCATCATCCTGGCGTTTCTGCGCCACGTTCTTTTCTTCGATCGTCGAAACACTTTACTCTAAAATTTTAACCGTCCATATTCCAATTCAAACCACCTTTTTATCCATTTTTTCTGTAATCTTAATCCCCAAATTGCTAGAATTAACCATATTCTACAGACTTAAATCTATCGGAGGAAATGTGAAAAAGATCTACAAAGTTGTGTTCGTATTATTTTTCATTGGCGTCCTTTTAGCGACCAATAGCCTTTCATCTGTAACCGCCAGACCAACCATCTCGAGTATTGCCCCGGGTTCCTGGTCCACCGGAACAGAGTTCACCATTGACCTTGAAAAATATCCGGCTCCTTACGATTACCTGCAGCTATTCGGAAAAGGCGTTAAGCTCGCCACTTACGGCGAGATCTGCCATCCCTTTACCGGCGGACAACATAATTGGGTCGCAGATATCCGCCGCCTGGTGAATGATAAATGGGTGAAAGTGCCCACAGAACAGGGCTGGCTGAATGGAGTGGAAGCACTTTACGAGGCCTGCGCGCAGGCCCCCGCTGCTGGCACCTATGCCTTGTTCGCCTACTACAACGGACCGAGAGAATCCGCTGCGGCATCTTCTTGCGCGGCAGGGCTGACCCTGATCACCACCTCGCCCGCCGATTATGAAAACGTGGCCAGGGAGGCTACCTGGAATGGCGAAACCTGGGCAACCGAGGATAGTGCCAATTGGAATACCAGCCTCTGTAATTTGCCGGTGGTTAACTTTAGCCCATCCACAATTGTCGTGACCGTTCGCACTGCCACCAATAGCTGTAACAACCACACCATCAATCCCGGCCAAACAGCATGGATTTCTTCCCCTGTCGTGGGTGGAACTTGTCCGCTTGAGCTCTACGAAGGCCCCGCGGATTAGTATACGCTCTTCACTGGATCGTTTTTACAGAAGGATGGGTTCGCTTCGGAACCCATCCTTTTCATTTTCATGGGAGTATCCATTCCTATCCCCCAAAATACTAGCTCCTCTTGATATGGGGGTTATAATATGATTATAGAACTTGTGTTCCATTCGCACCTTACCAACTTCAAGTAATCGTGGTTTAACGAATCCAACATCAACCTCAAACCCGCCTGTTTTGAGATCAAATAAATCGAATTAATCGTTTCTCCTTTTTTAGGTTTGTTTTGGAATCAAAAACGAATACACTCAAGCCCCCCACCATGATGAAGGTTCGTCGGCGGATCCAATAAGGGGGTAGAATAACCATAATCCTCAGATCCGATTCAACCAATTGCTATTATGGGGCAATGTTCACCACCCAAAAGGACAATCATATGGAAAACTCTCTTCTCGCCATGCGCGCGGATGGCGCCCGCAAACAAAAAAAGGGTCTGCACTTCATCCTGGCCTCCGTCTTCATCTGGAGCGCCCTGCTTATCGTTCACCTCACCAACCTGCCGATCCTCACCAAGAACTTGCTCACCTTCTGCTTCACCGCGCCGCTGGTGCCGCTGGCCTTTATGATCTCCAAGCTCATCAAGGTGGATTTCACCAACAAGGAAAATCCCCTCACCAGCCTGGGGGTGCTCTTCTCGCTCAACCAGATGCTCTACCTCTTGATCGCCATGTGGATCTACAACGCCGTGCCCGAGAAAATGCTGATGGTGCTGGCCATGATCTTTGGCGCCCACCTGCTGCCCTACGGCTGGCTGTATCAATCCAAAAGCTACATGATCCTGTCCGTTGTCATCCCCATTGCGGTGCTCATCATTGGGCTCAAGTTTCCACCAACCTATGTTGCCGGTTTCATGATCGCCGTGGAAGTGCTCTTCAGCGCCCTGCTGGCCTTTGAGGTCAAGAAGTTGCCTGCCGCTGCTTAAGCTGAAGATCAACAAGGGAATGCCACTCATCGCAAAAGGAACAAAATGAATCACATCACTCTTCGTGCTCTCACAACCCTCCTGTTGGCAGCCATCCTGATTTCCGCCTGCGCGCCAACAACCACCGCCAACCTAACTGCCTCAACTACCCCGGCACCAGCCGTGGAGCTCAGACCCGAACTCGAGCAGTTTTTCGACGGTGCCGAAGGCGCCTTTGTGCTCTACGACCTGAACCACAACACTTACATTCGCACCAACCCCGAACGCTGCGCCGAACGGTTCCTGCCCGCCTCGACCTTTAAGATCCTCAACTCCCTCATCGGCCTCGAGACCGGCGTCATCCCCGACGAGAACTACGTCATCCAGTGGGACGGCACGACCTACGATGTCACTTCCTGGAACCAGGATCACACCCTGCAGTCCGCCATTCAGAACTCGGTGGTCTGGTACTACCAGGAACTGGCGCGCCAGGTAGGTGCCGAAAAGATGCAATCCTGGGTCACAGCCGCCGGCTACGGCAACGCGGATATCTCGGGCAGCATCGACTCCTTCTGGCTGGATGGCGCGCTGCGTATTTCCGCGGATGAACAGGTCGAGTTCCTCAAACGTCTTTATAAAAACGAGCTGCCCTTCTCGCAGCACTCCATGGACATCGTCAAGAAAATCATCGTGCAGGAAGACACCCCGGCCTACCGCCTGATCGGCAAGACCGGCTCGGTGGTACGCATGGAAGAACGCCTCGGCTGGTTCGTGGGCTGGCTCGAGAAGGACGGCAATGTTTACTTCTTCGCCACCAACTTCAAAACCACCAGCAAAGATGGCTGGGCCAACGGCGCCGCCGCCCGTGAGATCAGCCTTGAGATCCTCTCTGAATTGGGCTTGCTGCC
>CAYYRU010000123.1:0-2869 GCA_964474095.1 uncultured Anaerolinea sp. | reverse complement strand
TGATCACTTGAAATCAAGGCCAGTACTTCCTTTGATCCTAAAAGCTGGATTAGTCATTATGGCCAGCGCCCTTGGCACATGGATGATCCTGGGGTCCTATCCGATTTGGTTCGATTGGATGCTGGTTTCGAAAATCGGGTTCATAACCGCCTTGTTTTTAGCTCAATCCCTGCTTTTTTATTTTCTTTTCACGATCAATCAAGTTTTCCTGCGCAAAATAGCATCCAAGACGCATAGAGGGTGGTTGATACTCACCTGCCTGGTATTATTGGCAACCGCTTTCCTATTGAGACATGAGATCCCGCTCTCCTTTTCGCACTCTTTTACACCTGAATCCATCATAATAACGCAACAGCCATCTGAAACCGCTCCGCTCAATAAAAAAGACTTCGATATATCCTTACGTTCAGGTTTGTTGCTGATCCATCCATTCAGTGCACACCAAGCATCCAGCATTACTGCGGTTACATCTGAAGCTGATCCGATTCGTTTCGTATTTTATAAGAATCGATTTACTTACAAATCAGATTTCAATATTGCTCCGCAATCTGTAAATCGAAATTTGACCATTCAAATCAGCTCCCGAGACGAACAAGAGAGTGTTCTTCTCGGCAAGGATGAGGCGTATTCAAGAACTGTAAATTTCTATCAGATTAAATCCGGGTATGCCTTCTCGTACATGGTGGATATAGGGGCATTCTTTGGTTTTCTATTATCCATCCTGGGATCCGTATATTTTGCGGTTTTGAAGTTATGGAGGGTGCTTTCTAAGGGATTCGGCTCACTCTTCTTATTCTTGCTAAAGATGGTATCAACCTTGGTTTCATGGATGATGAAAAGATCACTCATTTTTTGTTTGATCGCCGCCCTCCTGGTTGCCGCAATTCTCTCCATATTTGCTGAGAATTCGATGAACTCGATCATGTGGTTCTTTTCCATTGTCAGCATCACACTAACTTCAGTCCTGATTCTATCCGCGCTGAAAGTGCGCCAATGGACCGTCTATTTGATCGGTTTTTATCTGCTCTCTTTTTGTAATGTTTTGTTCGTCACCCAACTTTCTGGAATAATGGGTCTTCTTGACCATCCCATAGTCATCCCCATTCTCCATTGTCTGATCCTGTTGATTGCTTTCGCCGCGTTCAAGATGCGGAAAAATCCGATCTTTCCATTGAACCTGGAAGTCAAATCAAGCAAGGAAATTTTTGCACGATTGTCAAGTTATTGGAAATCCAACCCTGAAATGGTCGTTTTATCGCTTGCTACTGCAATATGTTACTGTGTCGTGAGCCTTCTCGTGATTCTAGTGCCTTCCAATATTGATGACATCCTGACCACTTATTTGCCTAGAGCAGGCTATTGGCTTCAACAAGGTAGTTTCAAGCCCTGGCCAACCTCCGCATACAACCTGCCTCAAGTGGTCTACCCATTAAACGGACAACTCCCCCTGGCGTGGTTGATCAGTCTGTGGGGGAACGATCAACTTGCAGGATTCCTTCAATTGTTTTCACTTCCCGTGGGGTTGGTTGGTATCTATGGTCTTGGTCGAATCCTTGGCGCGCCCCGAAAACTGGCCTTCTTTTCAGCCTTACTTTTCCTTGGATTACCAGAAGTCATCATCCTATCATCCACAGCGTTGACTGATTTACTGGTGGCGAACCTGTTTGCCGCTTTGATCTTTCTGCTAATTAAGGGGGTTAAAAGTCACGAGTTTATGCCTCTGCTGTTCTCAGCCCTTGCTCTGGGTATCTCGATTGGGATCAAACAAACAACTTTCTTCATGCTACCCGGTTTGGCAATCATCTGCCTCATTCTATTGCTCTCAGAAAAGAAAACAGCACTTCGTCCCATTCTTCAATGGGCGGGGATATCACTGCTTACTTTCATCCTTGTTGGATCATATAGCTACATCCAAAACCTGACCCTTTACGGTCGTATGCTAGGTCCCAGTGAATTAACCCCTTACTTCACTCATTATGATGAAATCAGTTCTTTTCTGGGGTATCTGGCCTTGGCAGGAAGCAACCTCGCGAAGCTCATAATCAGGGCTTTCCTGGATAATTTACCTTTCCCACTCCTTGAATATTTAGCAAAAATACTCCAATTTGTGAAAATTGATCAAAATGTTCTGGTCGATTACCTTCCAAGAAACAGTTATGCGTTCAGCGTTGCCTGGGCGGGTCAAATTGGATTTGTTTTTCTACTAAGTTCTTTCTTTTATGGTTTGATCCATTCCATCAAACAAAAAAAATGGTTACTTTTAGGGTTGGTTTTATCCGTCATAACCTATACAGCCATTTTGCTGGTAATTCGAAATTTTTCCGTTGGTTCCATATTGGCAACATCCAGATATCTCGTCACAGCACTGATCGTGCTCATTCCCTTAATTTTTGTTGCCACCAAATTTAAGACTATTCGAATCATTCTGGTAATCAACTCCATCCTCATGATGGCTATCACCCTGATGTTCGACGGCGCCAAACCCCTGGTGGGCCCAAACGCCATTTGGAATAAATCTCAAAACGAACTGCGCAATCTGCAGCTATTCGACAATTACCTGCCCGCCTTTGAAACCATGGACGCAGATCTGCCCCAAGACGCAACCATCGCCGTCTGGCTGCCTGATAAGTTCCCGCAATCCTATCTTTTCGGTGAGAATTTCACTCGTACGGTGATCCAGTTGGACCCCAAAGACAATAAACTCACTCTCTCAGACCTGCAAACACGAAATGCTGAGTACCTGCTGGTTTCCACCAAAAAACTTGATTCGGACTCTTCAATTCCATCACTTAGCGTAATCAACGATGATCCATCCTTGCCCTTCGTGATTTATGAAGTGCCTGCGGTCGATGATGGTGTTTACAAAAAA
>CAYYRU010000122.1:1560-3001 GCA_964474095.1 uncultured Anaerolinea sp. | reverse complement strand
CACTTTTGGGCGATCTTGCGGTTGCGGTTTTCCAAAATCTGCATATACTGCACCAATTTATCACCAACATCGGCCAAATCTCTGCTTTTTGAATTTGATTATTTTTGTAATAAGGTGCTGGGAGCGGGGGCCTTCACCACGATCAACTCCAACAGCTCATCATTGAGGTTCCTGACATCCATCTGGGTCTTATAGGGGATTTTCAGTAAACTGCCCGAGTGATAGATATGGGGATCCTGACCATTCAATCCAATCGTCAAAGTTCCTTGAAGGACCGTCATATAGACATTCGAGTTTGATATATGGATCGGCAAGCCTTCGCCCTTTGCGAAGCGCATATGAATGTAATCCAGATTATCGTCTTGAATTACCTTATCCACCTTTTTATCCTGGTTTAAATTCAGATCGAATACTTCTTCAACTTTAGTCATGGAACCTCCTTTATTCGTCAACTAATTCCCGGCCATCATTGCGGGGACATCATTTTCAACACTGTCAATCGTTTGAAGATCAAACTGTTTGACTAGGACTGAGACAACGTTGGGTGAGAGGAATGCCGGCAGCGTTGGGCCAAGGCGGATTTTGCGAATTCCCAAATGGAGCAAAGCGAGCAGCACGATCACTGCCTTCTGTTCGTACCAGGCGATATCATACGAAATCGGCAGGTCATTGACATCGTCCACGTTGAAAGCGCCCGCCAGCGCCTGGGCGGTTTTGATAAGTGAGTAGGAGTCGTTGCATTGCCCGGCATCGAGTACCCTTGGAATTCCACCAATCTCCCCAAGGGCTAACTTGTTGTAGCGATATTTGGCGCAACCGGCTGTCAGGATCACGGTGTCCTCTGGCAGCGCTTCCGCGACATCGGTGTAGTATTGGCGGGATTTCTGCCGTCCGTCACAACCACCCATCACCACAAAACGTTTGATGGCGCCTTTTTGAATGGCGTCGATAATGGTTTCCGCGTGGGCCAGAACTGTCTGGTGAGCAAAACCCGTGGTGATCGATTGGTCTTCCAGTGGTTGCGGCTCAGGGCAGGTTTTTGCCAGGGCGATGATCTCAGAGAAATCTTTTTGCTTTCCCGGTTTTCGATCTGGAATATGGGTGCAGCCCGGATAGCCTGCCATTCCCGTGGTAAAGAAGCGGTCGGAATACTCGGTTTTGGGCCGGACAATGCAGTTTGTGGTCATCAGGATTGGGCCGCCAAACTGGTCGAATTCCTCACGTTGCTGCCACCAGGAGCCGCCGTAATTGCCGACAAAATGCCCATATTTTTTGAAATGGGGATAAGCATGGGCAGGGAGCATTTCTCCATGGGTGTAAACATTGACCCCTGTGCCCTCGGTCTGTTGAAGTAATTCCTCCAAATCCAGAAGATCATGACCACTCACCAGGATACCGGGTCCGGGCTTCACACCAAGATAGACCTGAGTGGGTTCCGGGT
>CAYYRU010000122.1:0-1550 GCA_964474095.1 uncultured Anaerolinea sp. | reverse complement strand
TATTGGCTTTATCCAACAGAGCCATGGTCCGTAAGCCCATTTCGCCTGTTTTGAGAACCAGCCCGGTCAGTTCTTCAACGGTCAGATTATCTTTTGTTGTTGCCTCAAGCATATCCTGAATGAATTGAAGAATCGCGGGGTCTTTTGCTCCCAAAACATAGGCATGGTCGACATATGCCGCAATTCCTTTTAATCCATAGGTGATCAATTCGCGTAAGGACCGGATATCCTCATTGACAGCCTCATCGGTCATTACACCCACTTGTGATGCTTTTTCCGATAAAGCTTCCACTGAGTACGATTCAGGCATCCAGGACGCCCAATCCGGGCCTGTTCCCGGGCAGGGCTTGTTGTGCAGTTCTGCACAGCGCGCCTGAGCATCAGTTCGAAGGGCTTCGCGCCGTTTCACAGCCTCTTCGATCAATTCAACGAAGCGACTCTCATCGAAATTAGCGTTGGTGATCGTGGCGAATAGACCTTCTGCAACGAAAAGATCCGTGTCCTCATGGATCACACCCATGGATCGACCGCGAGTGCCCCAAAACGAAATGCCTTTCAACAGATAGATCAGCAGGTCCTGAAGGTTGGCGACACCAGCGGTTTTTCCACACATCCCCCGCGTAACACAGCCTGTGCCATTAAATGTTTCCTGACATTGATAGCAGAACATCTCAGACGACATAAAAACTCCTTGCATAGAATATTTTTCAGCGTCTCTACTATAACTTACTAATTAGGTAAATAATATGACTTATGTCGCATTAGAACGCACAAAACCGAAGCATTCTGGGAGAAGTTCTTTTTAGGGTTAATCAACAAATTACCCTTTCGGCCTCTTAGTTGTTTGAAGCTGAAAGGGTAAGCAGAGTAGAGTTTGGTTTGAAGAAGAAACTTAATTAAAGAATTGCATTCATGCTGCTAAGAACAAGTATGGCGAGACCAAGAAGCGTATTTACCAATAATAAAGCCATACTCGCTTTTTTCTTACCTTTATCTTTTGAGGACGCTGCTTTTCGGAATAGGGTTGACCTTATTACAGCGATTAAAGTCATTAAGATCACAAGGATATGTTTTATGGAGAGAATGGTTGAATATGGGCTGTTAAAATTGAATAATCCGTTGCTCTGCCCAGAAAGTCGGGTCATTAACACGCCTGTCACAAATAACACGATTATTCCCAGATATACCCACCGGCTTTGAAGAGCCAGAATCCGGTCCATGACCCTCCCCTGTGCGTCCGGATCTTTAATTTCTTTTCGGATTGTTGGCAATACGGATATTACCATTGCCAGCATACCACCTACCCATATACTGGTGAATATATTGTGGAATGAGCGGACGAGTGTTGGGATGATGAGGTTAGGCATTTCTTCTCCTTGTTAAAAACTAGTAAAGGTTCCTAAAAATAATAAATTTTGTTTATTGGAATTATATAAATATTAATTGCAGATAACGCCTGTTTTTACAGCTTTCTTACACGGATAATGTTGTTTTGTTTGATTTTTTGCTAAAGGATGGGAGGTAAACCCTCTCCTTTTTACTTTAGAAAA
>CAYYRU010000121.1:0-3060 GCA_964474095.1 uncultured Anaerolinea sp. | reverse complement strand
ACAAGGTCAAGGTCACCATCCGCTTCAGAGGACGCGAAATTACCTATCCTGAGATTGCACTTGAAGATCTAAAAGAGATCGCCGCCGAACTGGCAGATGTAGCCACCATCGAACAGGCTCCCAATATTGAGGGCCGTACCATGGGCATGGTTCTGGCGCCTTCAAAACCGAGCAAGAAAAAATCTGCGGAACAAGAAAAAGAAGCAGAAGCTCAAGAAGCCTGATTCCGTCAAAAGTCAAAATATTCTGGTATAATGGGACGGTTGCGAAAGCAACCGTCTGAAATTTGTTAAGAGGAGTTCGTTGTGACAGCAAAGGTGAAAACACCCAAGTACAAACTGAAGACCCACAAGGCAACCTCCAAACGGTTTCGCCTGACCGGGTCGGGCGTTTTGGTGCGCACCAAAGGTGGCAAAAGCCATCTGCGACGCCGCACTGCCAAACGCACCAAAGCGTTGTTCGCTGAAATGGTCACCGTTAAAGGTGATAAAACCATCAAGCGCGTCCACCGCCTTAACCCCAACATGGATTAAGGTCAAGACAAGTTCGTATCCGATTTAGTGCGGCTGTTGGGTGCGTGCAACAGGTTGAAGAGACCGGCGCCCAGGGGTTCGCAAAGGAGTAAAGCATGGCACGTGTAAAAGGTGGTCCGAAAGGACATCTGCGCCACAAGAAGGTATTGAAGTATACAAAAGGCCAGTTTGGCAGCCGGCATCTTTTGATCCGCCGCGCCAATGAGGCTCGTCTCAAAAGCATGTGGTATTCCACCCGAGACCGCAAGAATCGCAAACGCGATCTGCGCCGTCTATGGATCACCCGTATCAACGCCGGCGCCCGTCAGAACGGCTTAACTTACAGCCAATTGATCTTCGCCCTGCGCAAGGCCAACATTGAACTGAATCGCAAGATGCTTGCCGACCTTGCCGCCCGCGAACCGCAAATCTTTGCGGCCGTGGTCGCCAAAGCCAAAGCAGCAAAATAAGAACTCCACTCAACAATTACAGGATGGCCTCCAAGCCATCCTGTTTTTTTATTCCCATGAATTGGTCTGACCAGGTTCCATTCAAGTAGAAAAGGTAACGCTCATCGCCCCTTTATTGTAGTTTTCAATGTAGAATTAAGTTCATGAACAATCTTCAGCCAGAACATATCATTTCCACCAGGAATCAGCACGTACAGCACATCCGCGAGTTGCTAACCAAACGCTCTGTCCGTGAAGAAAGCGGATCCTTCGTGGTGGAAGGCGTTCGTTTGGGCGAAGAAGTCATCAGAAGCGGTTTACAACCTGACCTGGTCATTTTCTCAAAAAAATGTTCCGCCAGAGGGCTCGAATTGGTGGCGGACGCCCAAAATTCCGGCTGCAAGGTGTTATCGGTCGCCACTGAGATCCTGGATGCCTTGTCAGACACCGAAACCACCCAGGGGTTGTTGATGGTGGTGCCCAACCAGACTTTGCCACTTCCCTCAAAAATAGATTTTATGGTTGTGATCGACCAGGTGCGCGATCCAGGCAACCTGGGGACCATTTTACGTTCCTGTGCCGCCGCGGGTGTGCAGGCTGTGATCTGCACTCCGGGCAGCGTGGATGCCTGGTCACCCAAAGTGGTGCGTTCCGCCATGGGAGCGCATTTTCGCCTGCCGATTCTTTCCAAGCCCTGGAGTGATGTTGTGGATCTATGCAGAAACAGCAAGCCCGCGCTGAACATGTTGCTGGCGGAGTCAGGGGAAGGAAGCCCATTGTGGAAAATCGATCTCAAGCAACCGGTGGCGCTGGTCATCGGCGGAGAGGCGGAAGGTGCCAGCCCCGAAGTGAAAGCCGGCGTGGATGGGCTGATCAACATCCCCATGCCAGGGAATTTTGAGTCGCTGAACGCCGGTGTGGCCGCTTCCATTCTCTTTTTTGAAGTCGTCAGGCAGAGAAGCTCATGAAAATTCGTTCCATCACCAGTTTTATTGATCCGGGCATTGACTGCAATCTCACTCCATTGGCAAGGTTTAGCCAAAGTTTAAGACAAGAGCTGCAACTAGCCGGTTTTGAGGTGGAATCCACCCGCCTGGCCGCTACCCCTTTTTCATCCTGGCTGACAGGCAGTGCTACCGAGCGGATTCAGAGTCTGCAAAAGCTTGAAAGAGAGGTCAAATCTTCAGGCTGGGATTACCTCTCCGCGGGGCCAGCCACACCTGAAAACATCGACGACTACGCCTTGATCGCGGATCTTCTTGCCGCCACACAAGACGTGTTCTTCAGCGCGGTCATCTCCGACCGGCACGCGATCTATCCAGACCTGGCAGCCAAGTGCGCAGGTGTCATCCAACAAAATTCAGTCCTGGCGGCGGACGGTTTTGGCAATCTGCGCTTTGCCTGCCTCGGGAATGTCGGCCCTTACGCGCCGTTCTTCCCGGCAGCTTATCATGAGACCCGGGCGCCGGCCGCTTTCTCACTGGCCATGGAATGCGCGGATGAAGCAGTCGCCGCCTTCACTCAAGCAGGCAGCGTGGAAGAAGGCCGACGGATTCTGCTTGAGCGCCTGGAACGGGCTGCCGTAACCCTTTTGCCTCTCTGTCAACACGCGGCTCAAAAACATCAGGTCCAATTCGTGGGTTTCGATTTCTCCCCCGCCCCATTCCCTGAAGACTGGTGTTCCTTGGGAAACTCCCTTGAATTAATGGGGTTTGGTCAGCTTGGCGGATCTGGATCTCTGGCCGCCGCAGCGTTGATCGCAGATACGCTGGATCGGGGAACCTGGCCAAAAGTTGGTTTCAACGGCCTGATGCTGGCGGTGATGGAAGATTCCGTGCTGGCTGCCCGCGCGGCACAAGGCACCCTCACCATCAACGACCTGCTCTTGTATTCAGCCGTCTGCGGCACAGGTTTGGATACGATTCCATTGCCCGGTGATGTATCCGAAGCTGAACTCACCACGGTGCTGCTTGACCTGGGCGCGCTGGCCACCCGGCTTGGCAAACCCCTTACCGCCAGGTTGATGCCCATCCCGGGAAAAAAAGCCGGCGACCAAACGGATTTTCACTTCGGTTATTTTGCCAACAGCCGTGTCATGC
>CAYYRU010000120.1:0-3061 GCA_964474095.1 uncultured Anaerolinea sp. | reverse complement strand
GCGCCCAGTGCCTTGCGCAAACCGATCTCACGCGTGCGTTCGGTCACTGAAACCAGCATGATGTTCATGATGCCGATACCGCCGACCAGCAGCGAGATGCCGGCGACGCCGCCGAGAAAGATGGTGAGCACGCCGGTGATGGTCTTGGCCGTGGCCACGAAATCATCCTGTGAGAAGATGGTGAAATCATCTTCCCCCACCTTGGTGCGGTGGCGGGTGCGCAAGATCTGTGAGATCTCGTCCTTGGCCTGAGACATCAGCTCAGGTTTCAACACGCTCACGAAGATGGTATCCACGTTGTCGCGGCTGCGGCGGATCAAACGCGCCTGCGCCGTGGAGAACGGCACCATGACTACGTTATCTTCCGAACCAAACGAGCCGCCGCCCTTTGATTCGAGCACGCCAATGATCCTGAAAGGCTGACCTTCAATGCGGATGGTCTCGCCCACCAGGCCATCACGGCGGTCAAACAATTTGTCGGCCACATCCACACCGATCACGGCCACGGATGCCCGGCCGAGATCCTGGTCATCTGAGATGAATTCGCCTTCACTGACCTTGAAATTACGCACGGCGGCATAGCTGGCCGTCACACCGGTGATGGACGTGGTGGTGGATTCACCGCCGTAAGAGACTTTTCGATTGTCGCTAATGATGGGTGCCACTTTATCGATCGAGGGCGCCTGGAACTGGTCAAGCAAGGCATTGGCGTCATCCATAGTCAGAGGCTCCACGTGGCTGAGTTCGGTGGTCTGGTTACCCCTGAACACGAAGAGCAGATTACTGCCGATGCCGCTGATGGATCCGGTGATGGTCTCTTGCGCGCCGTTGCCGACCGCCAGCATGGCGATCACGGCGCCAACGCCAATGACGATGCCTAAAATGGTCAACGCCGAGCGTAATTTGTTCGAGCTGACACTCTCAAGTGCTTCAACGATTGCCTGTCCGAGGTTCATGCTGCCGCCTCCTCGATCTTGCCGTCGCGCAGGCGGATCACGCGCTGGGTTTGCGCAGAAATGGTAGGATCATGGGTCACGATGATCAGGGTGGTTCCGCGGGTCTTGTTTAGATTCAACAGCAATTCCATGATCTCTTTACCCGATTTTGAATCCAGGTTGCCGGTGGGTTCATCGGCCATCAAGATGGCCGGGTTGTTAACAAGCGCCCGGGCAATGGCTACGCGCTGCTGCTGCCCGCCTGACAATTCGGTCGGCCGGTGAGTGAGACGGTCCGCCAGACCCACGCTTTCAAGCGCTTCCGCGGCCCGTTTTCGCCTGTCAATCACCTGTTCACCATAACGCATGGGCAGTTCCACGTTAGCCAAAGCCGTCTGGCGGGGAAGAAGGTTGAAGCTCTGAAACACAAAGCCCACCTTTCGGTTGCGAATACCCGCCAATTGATCATCATCCAGGGTCGAGACTTCTTCGCCATCCAGCACATAACTGCCGCTGGTGGGATGATCCAGGCAGCCCAGGGTGTTCATTAAAGTGGATTTACCTGAACCTGAAGGGCCCATGATCGAGATCACTTCGCCGCGGCCGATGGTAAAAGACACGCCATCCAGGGCGCGCACCTCGATGGTGCCAATCGTGTAGATCTTTCTTAAATCGTTGACTACGATCACATTATCTGTCATTTTCAACCTAGAAAGGACGCCCGCCGCCCATCATGCTCATGAAATCAGTACTCGGATTCAAAATGATGACGTCGCCTTCCTTAACATCGCCTGAAACTACTTCGCTTTCGGTGTCTGATGAAGCGCCGATCTCAATTTCCACCTGCACAGGCACACCGTTCTTCAAGAGATAAACAACGTGCTTCTCATCCACCATGCGTACTGCGCGGTTGGGCACGGTCAGCACGTCTTTGACATCGCTGACCACAATATTGATAGCCGCCGTCATACCCGGTAGAACCTTTTCATCCGCATTCAACACTTCGATGGTCACCTTGAATTCCACCGCTCCTGAACTCAGGGTGCCCACACGAGCCACCTCGCTGATGCGCCCCTGATATTGCATGTTGCTGATCGCGTCAAAAGTAAGATCTACGTTCTGTCCAACTGTGACGCGGTTAATATCCACTTCGGGGATCAAAACATCCACGAACATTTTTGACAGGTCATCAATGCGAAATGCGGCAGTGTTTGGTGATACCAGGTCGCCCACCATGCCGTTGGCATCTGTGATGACCCCGCTGAAGGGAGCGGTGATCTTGGCCATGTTTATTGTAGCTTCAATGGCTGCCACGCGCGCTTTAGCCGCCGCGATATCATCAGGGTCGGGGCCATCTTTTACCCGATCCCATTCACGCAAAGCGTCATCCAGCCTGGCCTTGGCCACTTCGATCTCACCCTGGGCAATGGAGACTTCACGCTCATTGGGGGAATTCTTGAGATGATCGTAATTCAATTTGGCTTGTTCCAGTTCCTTCTTGGCGTTGGCCAAATTGCTGAGCGCGCCGGCCTTGTTTGCATCATCATCCGGTGTCTCAGAAAAACCGTCGTACCATTTTTGGGCGTCATCCACTTTCTTTTGAGCCAGCACGATGGCTGACTTGGCAGCGTCCAACTTATTCTCGTCTGTTTCACGCGGTTGACCTGCGTAAACAGCGTTCCAACGTACCTTATCGTATTCCTCCTGGGCGTTGGCCAGGTTCAACTGGGCCTGGGCTCTGGCTGTGTCGGAACTCATCAGATCTTCCAGGTTACGCCTGGCGGTCACGAGGTCTGATTGCGCCAGAATGATGGATTGTGACAGAGATGACTCGGCCAGGTTGGCCAGGATTTCGTTGAAATTCACTTCCTCGCCAACCACCGCGTCCATGCTCTCGATGCGTCCATTGGTCTGCCAGGTTAAAGTAGCAGTCTGGTTGGCGCGCACGGTGCCAGTGGCACCCACAATGGCCGTCAGATTGGTCTTCGCCAATACCTGAGTTTGTATGGCGGCGTTGGCATCCTTCTTGGCGTTGTTGGCGCGGATCACTAAAACAGCAATCACAGCCGCGACGATCAACAGGACCACCGACCAGGTGATGATCTTGTTACGAGTAGATTTTTTCA
>CAYYRU010000119.1:0-3136 GCA_964474095.1 uncultured Anaerolinea sp. | reverse complement strand
TGTGCCAACTTTACAACAGATTAACGGTAACGTCATCAAACTTTCCGGCCCTGAAGTAATCAACAAAATTGGATTGATACAGCCCCCACAGGTCAACCGCCTCTTCCAGATCGAAATACATTCCTGTTTCCGCATTCTCCGGCCTTAAAGTCCCAATCCATTCCCTTTACCAGCTCGGCAAACGGCCCTGATCCCACATAGGTAAAATCTGTCACGTAAATAACCTGACTATCGCGGATCATCACTTCAACCGGCCTGTATCCACCTGTTTCAGCAGAATAATCTGAACTCTTAAAACTGATTATGAAATCGCCTTTTTCTTTTGCCAGACTGTACAGAATTGTCTCAAAAGCCCTGTTTATTGCATATCCAGCCGGACTATTAACTGTTTTCAGCATTGACAATCTCCTGCGGTGTAACATACCCCTTTCGCATCAGCCTTTCCTTCAGTGCCGCCTGAAACTTCTCCTGCTGATCTTCCTTCAAAAATGCCCGGTACTGATCCAACGTGAACCGATTATGAGCAATTTCCCGATCATCCAGCCATACCCTGAACTCGACCGGCAAATCATTAATTAGCGGTTTAAAGGAATCCGTTTCAAGTCCCACAAGCTCGTTTTCTGCTGTGTCCCATACCCACGCCACTCCCGGAACATTCGTGGTGTCCAAACAAACATAACTATCCTTCTGGATTACCTCTTTCCCGGCAGTATGCCCGAACAACTGCTTTATATCTGCCAGACCTATTTCCCGCAGGTGGTCATACCAGAAAATCCCGCCAACAGCCTCCGAACCGCCCCGGCCTTTGCCGATGTCGAACAGAACATTTTTGTTGGCCCGATCATGCAGCCACTTCACCATTTTTACATTCAGCCAATCTGCAACCGCTGCCGGATCAGGATTGTCACCAACCAGCTTCACGATCTTTTCTGACACCCCAGCATGGGTACACAACCAGCCATCAACCGCATACGCCGCCTTGAACCTATTGATATTTGCTTCCAGCCGATCAATATATGGTTTCTCTAGCCCGTACTGGTATCCCGCAGACAACCACGGTGCATGATCAACATAATTAAGCTCATGGTTTCCCCACAGCAGTACCGCATCACTTTTTAGCAGCAGTTCCAGCGTTTCGATTTGCCGTTCTTGTGGTTCATAAAAACTGTCCAGATAATCCCCAAGGGCCACATGCTCAACCTCCGGTTTATAGGCCAGCCACGCCTTGACCTTTTCAACATTGCCATGAATGTCACCAACGACGATCGCCATAATTTCCCCCAAAAATGAAAAAGCCCCCACCTGCGGTAAAATAAAAAACCGAAGGTGGAGGCAATCCGAACCTTGCACAACGCTACTTTGTATACAAATATTACACTGTTTGTTTGTGCTTTTCAATCATCTCAATGAGTCTGTCTCCCCTACGACAAGGCCAGGGGCCGCTGGAGAAGGCAAGGCAGTGGAGCAAAGCGGAACGTGGCGGTGAACCAAACGTGAGCGATAGTGAATGTTATGGTCAACGCCATGCCTTGCCTTCGTTTCGTCTTATTGATTTGGTCATTTTTTATAACATTATAATTGCATTTGTATTTATTAGAGTTGCAATAAAATTTCATGTTTTTAGCAAATCGGCTCATTAATATTTCATTCATATAACACCGTCTTTATGAGGGAGGCTTTCTTACTAAAAAGAGCAATATCATTCTGGTTGGTGGAACCGGAACCGGCAAGATCCATCTGGCCATTGCCATCGCCAGACAGGTGATCAGAAACGGCAAGCGTGGTCGTTACTTCAACCTGCTGGATCTGGTCAACCAACTGGAACAGGAAAAAATGAGCGGACGTGGAGGAAAGCTTGCAGAGACACTCTGCAGGCTTGATTTGGTTGTGCTGGATGAACTGGGCTATCTGCCGTTCTCAAAGGCTGGGAGACAGCTGTTGTTTCACCTGATCTCAAAGCTGTACGAGAGAACATCACTGATCATTACCACTAGCCTGACCTTTGGAGAATGGCTGCAAGTGTTTGGAGATGGCAAGATGGCCACAGCACTTCTGGACAGAGTTACTCATCACTGCGAAATTGTTGAAACAGGGAATGAAAGCTAGAGAATCAAAACCAGAAACTAAGACTAAAATCAACCGTTGAGGTGGGTCAATTTTGTACGCCGATGTTGGGTCAAATTTCAATGCCGATTGCCAGTCTGACTGAGATTGGCTGTGCCTGATGCCTCCACTTCCATTAAACTCAGACAGTTAGCTGCATATGCTGCGGTTCCGGTTTTGCTTTTTGACCCCCATATTTTACGGTGATATTCAATAAAATCATATTGTTGAGACTCAAACCACTTAATTGCGGTCTCACGTTTATTTCTAATTTCAGCCAACTGGTCCAACTGATTATTCATTTTGTTATCCATGTACATCTGGCTTTCCTTTTGGGAGGGGGTGCCTTTTGTTGGTCTACCACCTAACTTTCCAAATTCACTAGCTTTTTTTGTGCGACTAATCGCGTCCTTTACAAGTCGTTTTCCTAAAGCGGTCTGAATTTTTTCGCATTTCAACAGGTCTTCAGCGAGTTGTGTGACCCATTTGCCACGCCCTCTTGCTGGCAACTTGCTAACTTCATTATAAAATTCAACAGCAACCAAGCTGAAAATCCATGGTTTTTTGATGGCATTTTTTTGAGTTTTGTTAGCCATTTACCCCCCTGAAAAAGATGCCCTTATTTTTAAAAAAAAGGGTGCCTTTTTAACATATTGAAAATTCAGATAAGTTTTAAGCGTGACTATGCGACTGATGAATGTCTTGGTTGTCGTTCATGTCAGATGAGTGACTGTTCATCCATCCATGAATATCCGAAAGCCGATAGAGGCTAGTTTTACCTCCTATTTTGACCGGTCGCGGGAAAGCGTGTTTTCCCTCCCGTTGCCACTGATAAATCGTCGATTGTGCAATTCCAATGATCTCAGATACCTGTCTTATTCTTATAAATTTATCCATTTCCATATCATCTTCTCCTTTTGGCGGTTCGATCAGCATAAATTTAATTAGGCTATGAATGCCTATATACATATTTGACAGTTAAGCTACTACCGGTTGTCAAGACAACGAATTGAAGAATTTAAGTTTGGTTCAG
>CAYYRU010000118.1:0-3144 GCA_964474095.1 uncultured Anaerolinea sp. | reverse complement strand
GGGGGATTCGTTTCAATCGTTCTTAATGGTAAAAAATGCGGGGTCCCCTTACGCTTCGCGTGTTGGGGCAGGCGAATGATTCGAATCGGTCGGAGGTGAGTGTTCAATTATAAAGGTGCAAAGGGAGAGTGGGATTGTAAAGAATAATATATTAGAACAATAATTCTAATTTGTCAAGAGGTGTGTGATCCGATACGAAAAAAACATCAAATAAGACCGAAATAGTGATAATATACTTGTCATAATCAATTGATTATCAAGGGAATGTACCTCTTATACGATTGCGATTATTGATAAGGAAAGGCAGTAGAATCATATGAATTCAATCTCCGCATCAGAGCAAAAGAAATATATGCGAACTGCCTTGTGGTTAGCAGTGTTCACCATCTTCTACAACCTGGCTGAGGGCGTGGTTTCAGTGATCTTTGGCGTTCAGGATGAAGCTTTGACGCTTTTTGGTTTTGGTGTGGATTCATTTATCGAGGTATTGTCAGGGGTGGGGATCTTCGCCATGATCGTGCGTATCCGTCAAAACCCAGAGACACCGCGTTCTCAATTTGAAAAGACTGCCCTGCGCATCACCGGAACCTCATTTTTCCTGCTTGCGGCAGGGTTGGGGGCAACAGCTATCTACAATATATTCACCTCACACAAACCGGTCACCACCCTGCCCGGGTTGATCATTTCGCTGATCTCCATCGCGGTGATGTGGGCATTGGTATGGCAAAAGCGCAAGGTGGGGCGCGCTCTCAATTCGCAGCCTATCTTGTCTGATGCCAACTGTACCCTGGTGTGCATCTATATGTCGCTGGTTTTACTGTTGGCAAGCGCCGTTTACCATTTCACCGGGTTTGGATTTGTCGACAGCCTGGGTTCTTTTGTTTTGATCTATTTTTCAATTAGGGAAGGGATTGAGGCGTTTGAGAAGGCTAAATCCAACAGTATTGAATGTTCTTGCGGTTAGTTACATTTTAAGAAAGTTCTTTCTGGCAAACTCCGTTATTGTAAGCGTGATACTTCTCAAAGTTTAGTATCAATCTTTGTCTTTCCCCCATCTTTCCGGATTGGTTAATATATACTCGATCAATTCATCATAATCAAAATCATTGTCAATGATTTTGTCAAAGTAATTACGCTACCATTTAGGTTCTCCAGGGGTTTGTCGCAGTTGATTGATCTTTTTTGCGAAATTCATTTTGAAATATCCGATCACCATGGGAATGATCATCTTGCGACGATATTGACGATATTCATTGATCGAATAATCATTAAATTTCACGGGTAGGGGAGGTTCATGAACCTCCCCTACGGTATTCGGTTTGTTGTAGATTGTAATGATTCCATGAAAATGGTCATGCATTACAATCATTGCACCCAACGAAATTGTAGGAAAACGAGTTGGCAAATCTTCCCAAATTATCGAAACAACTTTACCAACTGAGTTGACAACCTTTTTTTATTTACAATTTCCCCGAATAATGGGATCCTGTCTTTTGTACAAATCGTTATAAAAAACACACCTTGATCTGAATAGTTAAAATCAGGATGTCTCAATGAATTTCGACGATGAGAAAAATCTTGTTGGTCGTTACAAAGGTTGTTCATTGCTTACCCATTACAACCATCAAGAAAATACGGTTTCGGTTTGACCAGATTATCTTATTCGTTCATCTCGGACAACCGGTCAGCAAGATCAATAAAATCCCCCACCAGCCAGATCTTGCTCGACTTGAGCGGATATTCGCCATGCAGCTTATTTTTCCAGCGTTCGGGGATGGCGTCCAATCCGTACATGGCGCCGGCAAGGGCGCCGGCCACCACACCGGTGGTGTCGGCATCCGAGCCCAGGTTGACGGCCTGAACGAGCGCCTCTTCAAAAGACTGGGTGGTCAGGGCGGCCCACAGGGCGCTTTCGAGGGTGTGCACCACCCAGCCGGAGTTTTGCAGATCGCGGCGGTGGCGTACGGGGGCCAGTTCCAAGGCTCGTTGGAATTCTTCAGACAGGTTGACCTGCTGCATGCACTCCGCCAGCGCCTGGCGCAGGGCCGCGCCCGGCGGGGTGGACGCTTCGTGCAGCAGCAACTTGCGCAGGATCAGGTTAAGCAGAATGGCCCCATTGACGGCATCGGGGTGTTTGTGTGTAACCTCGGATTGCAAACGGGTTTCGGCCACCAGCAAGGCCTGGTTCTGATAGCGGGCGATGGCCAGCGGCCAGCAGCGCATGATGGCGCCGTTGGAGGCGTTGTCAGGATTGGCCTGATAAACCGTCTCAGCGGCCTCTTCCCAGGGCGTGCCCTGGGTGATCAGACGTAGCACGCGCGAGGTGTTGACGCCCACGTCGGGCGGGTGACACTGGTACCAGGCCACAAAACGCCCGGCCAGGTCTTGCCCATCCAACGGATTAGCGTATTGCAGGCTCTCGGACAGCGCCAGGGCCATCTCGGTGTCATCCGTGAAGCTGCCGGCCGGCAGGTTGCCGGGGATCATTTCGGTGACCAGCTCAAAGACGGAGCGGGCGGGTTGAAATTCCAGCGGCATGCCCAGCGCGTCACCAATGACAGCGCCCACGGCCAGGCCGCGCAGGCGATCAACGACAGCGGTCATAGAATTCCTTTACCTTTCCACGGGTGGTCTCAAGATCGGCCTTCTCCATGAGCAAGGCCAGGTTGTGTCGGGCGGCGTTTTCTCGCAGGCGATCATCCTTCAAGGCTCGCAGGATGGCGGCGGCCAGCGCTTTTTCATCGGAGGGGTCCACCAATAGACCGTTGTGGCCGTCCGTGATCCACTCACGGATGGATTCAATATCCCCACAGATGGGCAGGCAGCCCAACGCCATGGCCTCCAGCAGGGAGTTGGGGGTGCCGTCGTGCTCGCTGATCGAAAGGGAGATTTGGGCGCGCGCGGTCACCTGCCACAGATCAGCTTGAGTCATAAATGGCATCAGCTCCACGTTCTTCTGTAGTCCCAGTTTTTCTATCCAGCCCAGGGCTACGGACTGGCCGGCCATGGAGGCGCACACGAATTTTATTTCTGGCCGTTCTGCCAGCACCAGCGTCAGCGATTTGAAGAAAGTGTCGCTGCGGACGTAGGAACGCAATCCGCGGGGGTTGATCACCAGGGGCGGATCGGATTTCTGGATGCCGC
>CAYYRU010000117.1:0-3184 GCA_964474095.1 uncultured Anaerolinea sp. | reverse complement strand
TTGTTGTGCTTTTTTCGCGGCAAGCATGGTTTTTCCGGACCCCGCACAACCCGCGATGGCGGCTCTTTTTCGGTCACCCAACAGCGCCAGTGCTCTAAACTGCTGCTCGGTAAGCTCGATCAACTTTTCATCTTCTCTTTCGAGATCAATGCCCAGCGGTGACCGGATGGTGAAGGAATGAGCTAACAAACCTTCGATCATTTGCATTCGGTCTCTGCCGGGTACGCCAGCTGCCATTTTCGCGCCAAAGCAGTGAGTGAAAATTCTTTTAATCGTAGCTGCAATGTCATCTAAGTCATTGGCATCTACGACGGTTTCTCGGGGCAAGTCAAGCTTCAAGAATTGACCAGGCTTCAGGTAAACATCTGGAAAGCATACGGCGTGCCAGATATTGAGTTTGCGGGACGGCCATCCAGGTATGTACTCTAGTTTTTGCAAAATTGCGTAATGGTTTCGACGCCCTTGCTCCACCGGGTCGCGAATCTCAAATTTATCCAGGTTTCTGTTCTGGGTGAACCATTTGCCACGATCCGCGTCGTAACTAATTGCGCCGCCTTTTACCTCTAACACAATCACGCCCATGTCCGGGTGTACGATCACAAAGTCGGCTTCGCCTTCGGAAGCGCCCCAATTCTCCTCGTATTTCTGCCAGTGCATGCTATAGAAGACGCGGTAAGGGGCCGGCAGTTCTCGCAACGCCCGGAATGTTTTTAGCTCTGCGCTTCTGAATGGATCATCGAGGATGGATTGTGGGAGTCTTTCTGGAAACATTGTCGCCATGTTATTTTCTCAATTTATTAGTCGGGTTATTCTCGCTTTGGGGGTCTTATAACTGGCTGCTATTGGTTATGGGATTGAACGCAAGCTGGGATGGAGATCCTTCTTGCTAAAGGTGTGGCTTGCTGGTAAGTTTCAGGTCGTTCTCCTGCTCTTTTATCCATTCTTGGATTGACTCGCGCCTGAATCGCCAGTGTTTGCCCACTTTGAAACCTGGCAAGATCCGGTCCTGGGCGAATTTTTATACAGTTGACAAGGGCAGACATGAATACGTGGTTATATCCTCCGCAGTGAGGAATTCAGAGTCCATACTATTTTCCCTGGTTTTGCTTTAACCCACAGTTGGTAGAGTTTATTATAGCATTGCAAAAAATCACAAACCGCCAAACTTAGTTGTAAATTGCCTTTGGTTTTCTGGACCTTCCTCCCCTGGAAAGTAACCTGGCGAATAGGGGTTATTTAGGGGCGTATCCATTCTCGATATAGAAAACCAAATTTGCATCTTTGAAATTCTTGCCAAAATGAGATACTACCGCCTACACCTTAATTGCCCCCGTTAGGATTTATAAATCTCCAACCATTCTCTTCCGCCCAGGCCAGCATGGTTTGCACATCGTTCTCATTGTATTCATCCAACCAGGCGTTGGTTTTTTGCATAGAAGCTTGTGCTTCTGCGACTTTCTCGGTTTTGCCCTCGGATTGATACTGTATTATTTTTTCCCGATAATACACCCAATCTAAGCACAACTCTTTCAAATCGTCCTCGCGCTGGTCTATTGTGCCGTTTTTCTTATAAACGTTGAAGACACGATCGCGAGTGATCTGATCCTTGTATGTTGATAGCTCGCCCGCCTCAATAATCAGAATCGGTAAGGATGTCGGATCCGCCACTTTCGTTGGACTATCTATTTGGGATCCGGCAGTCGGATCTGGATTGCTGCGATTGTTGGCGAAATTTAGTGTGGTCACAATACACACAAGGGCCAAAATCGACACAAATCCAATTGTGAATAGAAGACTCCATCTCTTTCTTCGCCGCGCCGACGGCTTGTGGGTGTCTACTCGGCCAGTTTGAGGGCGAATAGGCGCGATATTAGATGTGATCTCATCGACCGATGGTATAGGATTTTCTAGTCTCTGTAATGCTTGCTGCGCTCTAGGGTTGTTAGGGTTAATAGCGAGCGCTTTCTTTATACAGAAGATTTTCTGGTCATCTTTCCCGACACAGGACGCCAGCCATAACCAGGCGACCTCATTTGTAGGCTCAGCTTTCACAATTTGACTGAGAAGCACCACCGCATCGCGCTTATTTCCTGACTTCGCCAGGTTAATTGCCTTCTTTAAATCCTCTTCAGCCATGAATTCTCCTGAAACCATTAGAAAAGGTAGAGACCTCAGATAGGTCGAACCTCCCTTCCATTATAGATAGGTTAAACCAGCGATAACCTTACTAATCTGCAAGCTCAGCCCACACCAGTCGCTGGGGTATTTAGATACCAGCTCAGTACTTCTACGCCCAGGCTCTGTTAATGTTAACGCCTGCCGTCGACAGGACACTAAACAAATTGTCAAAAGTGCAAAACTACTGAAATGTTGTGCTGGTGTATACCCTGTTGATCATTGGGGCGCGCTGGATCTGTTTATCGAATGCGTTGCAATAAAACGATAATATTACAATTATTGAATCGTGATATAATAAAAATAATGACAATATAATATATAAATGAGTAATAATCAGAAACCCGAAAATGGCAAGCGCGAGAGTGCGCGAAGCCGGTAGAGCAAGACCAAACGTAGCAAACCAATTAGCCAATCGAGGCCGATAAGAAAAAAGGCGGCCATGATTGGCTATTTATTTATACAGCATAGGGAAGGAGGTCAGAGGAGATGAGCGTGAGAACGAAAGTCATTGTTGCAAAGATTTGTTCTGTGCTGGCAGTGATGGCGCTGGTATTAGCCGGTGCACAAGCGGTGCCGGCGGCCTACATTGGGCCGATCCGGTCAAGCTATCCCGACGAGCGCAACCCGGATGGGGATTACATCGTGTTGTACCGGACCCCTGACAGCAGCGGGGGTTTGAACGAATGCACGTTGAACACAAGCTGCACGACCAACCCAAGCTGGGAGCAGCAGCACTACTGGTGCGGCGGCGGCCCCTTGTACCCATCGGGTTACTGTTCGGCCAATCCGGGAACGTGCTGGAAGGGGACCGTATGGATCCGGCACTGCGATTACATTCCTGGGGCGGATGAACCGCCGGCGACCTGCTCGGGCACAGCCAACTGCGGCACGCCTGGGGCAAACGGCTGGTGCCGGGGCGGCGCGTCGGTTTCACTTTCTGCTAACGATCCTTTGGGGAGTCATGTGATTACCTGGTTGGAAGGCAACCAGGGCGGGGGCGACTTTG
>CAYYRU010000116.1:0-3372 GCA_964474095.1 uncultured Anaerolinea sp. | reverse complement strand
AGCAGGCCGGTCATAATCAGGATGGATAGGATTTTCTTAACGATGTTTTTCATAAAAGGTTACCCCTTTTCTGCAAGTTGGGTGGTGAGTTCGGTGGCTTCTTTAAACTGCGCTTCGCTGACTACCTGTCCATCCAATAAGAAGATGGTGTTGGTGGCAAACTGGCGCATACGTGAATCGTGGGTGACCACGAGGATGGTTTTGCCGGCCTTGTGCAGGTCAGACAGCAACTGCATGATGGCCAAACCACTGTAGCTGTCGAGGTTACCAGTGGGCTCGTCCGCCAGGATCAAGGGCGGATCGTTAATCAGCGCGCGGGCAACCGCCACACGCTGCTGCTGGCCGCCCGAAAGCTCGGTCGGTTTGTGGGTCATGCGTTCGCCGAGGCCCACCTGTTCAAGCAGCATCTGCGAGCGTTTTTTGCGCTCCCCTGCCGGCACCCCGGCGAAGCGCAGCGGAAAGGAGACATTCTCTTCGGCGGCCATGGAGGCCACCAGGTTGAAGGACTGAAAAATAAAACCGACCTTCTTGCGCCTGAACACCGCCAGCGAGTTCTCGTCCATTTTTTGGGTCTCTTCGCCATCGATGTGGATCTCGCCCGAGGTGGGCCAATCCAGCCCGCCCACCAGGTAAAGCAGGGTACTCTTGCCTGAACCGGAAGGTCCCATGATGACGGTGAAAGATCCCTGTTCAATATCAAGGGTAACCCCATTCAGCGCTTTCACAACAGTTTCACCCATCATGAACTCTTTATGCAGATCAACCACCTTGACGAAGGCACTTTTTTTGGTCATGCGAGAATCAATCCCTGCTAGAAGAAGAAAGGTGTTGAGGTGGAGATTCCGCTCAGGGCATGCGAGAGGAAGCCCGGCAGCGCCTGCAGCAAGATCAAAACCAACAGAGAGACCACCGTGGCCAAGCCGGCTTTTGACCGGCTCAAGCCTGAGAGTGAACCCACGCCCACGAAGAGGATCACCATCTGCCAGATCAGGTAGATGTCGATCAACCCCAAAATGGCCGAGAGGAAGGCGGCAAAGCCTTTGACGTCCGCGGCCATGAAACCCGAAAGACCGGGTGAGCTGATGACCGCCTTGGTGGCCAGCATGGCAATGATCTGCACGAGAGAACGGATGGCCAGCGGCAGGAATGACCAACCCGCCAGATTATAGGAACGCACATTGCTAGCCCGGCTGCCCGAAAGGGTCAGGCTCAAGTGCATCAGGCTGCTCAACAGGAACCAGCTGATCCACAGCCCGCCCAGCCCGGTCAGGATCGGGAAGATATACAGGAAGAGCGGCGACACCCGGTTGGCCTGTCCGCTCATGAAGGCGGCCTGCTGCTCAGCGGAGTAATACATAAAATCCTCCGGCATATTCTGATTCATCAGGATGGCGTTCTTGCGGATGGGACCAGCCACGATCACCGCGATCAAGATCATCAGCGACACCACCAGCAGGGGCGTCAGCCAGACCGGTTTCTCTTCGGCAGTGATCTGGTCGGTGGCCCGTTTGGGTGTGAACAGGGTGGGCAGGATCCAGTTAAATCGCAACGGATTCTTGTGGTTTTCTTTAACTACGTTGAGAGAATTGTCCATAACGTGTCCTCATCGAAAATTCATTTACCAAAGACGCTGAGAAATGATTATAAGTTCCAACCGTTGAATTGTGCAGTTTGTCAAGAGAGTTGTCAAGGTCTATGCAGAGCCAGCGTAGACCAATCGCAGCCCACGCGGACGGTTGCCGTAGGGATTGTAAACATCAATAGCCAGGATGCTATAATCAGGCCACCACAACTTTTGGAGCGTAACATGATCGTCAGAATCGGCTTGGAAAACGGATATTGCGAGCGGTCCATCGCCTGGGTGCTTGAGTTCCCGGGGTGCTTCGCCAACGGCGCGGAGGGCAGCGAGGCCATCCTCAAGGTGCCGCAGGAGCTGGTGGCCTACCAGGACTGGATCGCCAGTCATACGCAGGCGTCATGGCTGGCAGACCTCGGTAATTTTGACGTCAGCCTGTCTGAAGCGCTGGAGTCGAAACCTGGTGGCAGCTCCTCAACCAACTGGTTCAGGCACGATGCCACCCCGCTTTCGCCCATAGACGCGGAGCGCGGCGCCCTGGTCTTGACCTGGCTGCGCGCCGACCTGCTGGACTTTGTAAGCACCCTGGCCTCCAAGTATCTCGACCAGACCTTTGAAGGTGAGCGTTGGTCCATCCGCGGCATCTTGGGGCACATCGCCGACGCCGAGTGGTGGTACCTCGACCGCCTCGGTCTGTCTGGCTGCGCCAAATCCGCCCTGCCCGCGGACGAGTTTGAGCGCCTGCGTCAGGTGCGTGAGCGCCTGCTGGCCGTGCTGCCCGAATTGGCCGGCCGCGCGGACGTGGTCAACCTGGACGAGGAAACCTGGTCCGCGCGCAAGCTCTTGCGCCGTGCCGCCTGGCACGAGAAGGACCACATCCAACACATCCTGCGCCTGATGACGCTGTTGTAAATTGGCTGGTAGGGGCAAGGCTCGCCTTGCCCGTTTGTGCCGTGCCCTACCTCCCCCTTTAAAACCAAAACGCGCCTCCGTGAATGGCAAATATCATAAAAATGTAGGGGAGGGTTCACAACCCTCCCTTTATAAACCAAAACGCGCCTCCGTGAATGGCAAATATCATAAAAATGTAGGGGAGGGTTCACAACCCTCCCTTTATAAACCAAAACGCGCCTCCGTGAATGGCAAGGCGCGTTTTCAAATAAAGTTGGATACGAACCGTTTAATCATTTCGCTTTGGATTCCAAACCGACAAGGCTAAACGCGGCGAACATGACGCCGAAAAGACCGACGACCACATAAACTGCTGCTGACATCCTGCCCTTCCACTTTCTGTGCACTGCACAATCTTGAACATAAAACACTCAAACGAGCCAATCGGTGCGTCAATCTATATACGTTACAGGTGCAAGAAAAGTTCCAAAATGGCGAACTTTTGTCATCAATTGCTTAAATTATCGGTCAAGCGGGGATGAAACCACATTGAAAAGGCATTAATTCCGTGTCAACGGGGATAAATTTGGGCTAAAAAATCAGGCGAAGACACCCGCGATCTGCGCGCCGCAGGCCGGGCACTCCCCCTCGGGCGTGACGGACTGCTTGAGGATGCGGTATCCGCGGCGCTGGATGAGGAGCGCTGCGCATTTGGGGCAGAAGGTGTCTTCCAGCGAGCCCACCCGCCCGGGCAGGTTGCCGGCGTAGACGTAGCGCAGCCCGGCCTCCTGGCCGATCTCGGCCGCGCGCTGCAGGCTCTCCGCCGGGGTGGGGCCGCCCTCCAGCATGTGATAATCGGGATGATAAGCGGTGACGTGCCAGGGGATGTCGGGCGAAAGCGCGGC
>CAYYRU010000115.1:0-3706 GCA_964474095.1 uncultured Anaerolinea sp. | reverse complement strand
TGGATAAATCCAACATCGGCTGATCAAGATCCGCGGCAGAATTCTGCGCGAAGGATTGCATCTCATTTTCAAAAAGTGTAAAATGATTGTAATTAGCAATTATCGGTAAAGAACATCCATGAGATCAAAATAGGAGTAGAAATGGTCATGAAGCTTGATCGTCAAAAGATCGACAGTTCCATGTTCCTGGTGCTGCGCTCCATTTTTCACTATGAGCGCAAGATCGCGGCCCAATTTGGCCTGGACTTCGTGGAGATCTACGCCATGCAGTACCTGCGCTACCATCCCGCGGCCCGGGTCACCGACCTGAGCACGGAACTGGCCCTGCCCATGTTCAGCATCAGCCGTCTGGTGCAGAGGCTGGTGGCCAATGGCTACGTCAGCCGTCAAAAAGACACGGTTGACAAACGCAACGTTCATCTCACTCTCAAAGAGGCTGGCTTGCAAGTGCTGAAGCAGATCGAAGACAAGAGTTACGAACAGGTGCGTCTCAACGCCTCCAAGGTGACGGATCTCGAAATGGAAGAGATCGTGCATTCCGCCAACAAGCTGCACGTCATTTTGGGCGTCACCGACCAGGTCCTTCCCAAGTCCTGATCTTCCCAAACCAAGAGAAAACTGATGAAACCAACTACCGGCAAAGTGCTGTGGGTGGATCTCACCCGAAAAACTTTCCACGAAGAAACCATCCCTGATGAAATGTACCGCAAATACCTGGCGGGGATTGGCCTGGGCGCGGCACTGCTGTATCGCGAGATGCCCCCCAAAGCTGACCCGCTCGGCCCAGACAACATCCTGGGCTTCATGCCCGGGCTGCTCACCGGCGCGGGCAGCTTCTTCACCGGGCGCTGGATGGCCGTGGCCAAAAGCCCCCTCACTGGCACCTGGGGAGATTCGAACTGCGGCGGCACCCTGGCCCTGGCCATCAAACAGTGCGGATACGACGGCATCCTTTTCAAAGGCGCCAGTCCGTCACCGGTCTACCTGTTGATCGATTCAAATGGTCCGCAACTGCTGGATGCCTCTGCCTATTGGGGAAAGGACGCCGTTGAAACTGAAGATCTGCTGATCGCGGCCCATACCCGCAAAAAGAAACCCGCCGTGGCCGCCATTGGCAGGGCGGGCGAGAACCTGTCGCTCATTTCAGGCATTGTCAACGACCGCGGCAGGCTCGCCGGGCGTTCCGGACTGGGCGCGGTCATGGGTTCCAAAAAGCTCAAGGCCGTGGTCTTGAATGGTTCACAGCGCGTGGGGGCGCATGACCCGGTCAAAACCAAGTTGCTCTCGCTCAAATGCAGCCGCGACGTCATGCTGCCCTTGAAGATCCTGCCCTCCAGGATCGTGGCAGGGCTGGGGCACTTCCTCGGCTGGCTGCCGCTGGGGTTTACCCAGAATGGTTTGCTGGTGGCGGGCATCCTCAAAAAGTGGGGCTCGGTGGGCACCCTCCCGGCCTCCATCGGCATGGGCGACACGCCCTTCAAGAACTGGGACGGCACCAAAAAGGACATGCCCAAGTTCAATCAAAAAGTGGATGCCGACTTCGTGCTCAAGACCGAGACCAAAAAATATCACTGCCGTGAATGCCCTCTGGGCTGCGGCGGTATCGTGGAACTGGAAGGCAAGCTGAAAGAAAGTCACAAGCTGGAATACGAAACGGCCGCCTCCTTCACCTCCATGCTGCTGATTGATGACATTGAGTTCGCCTATGAGATGAATGACCTGCTTAACCGCGAGGGCATGGATACCATCTCCGCGGGCGGCAGCATGGCCTTTGCCATGGAATGTTACGAAAAGGGTTGGATCACCAAAGAAGACACCGGCGGCATTGAACTGACCTGGGGCAGCACACAAGCCGCGCGCTCCATCTTCGAGCAAATGATTAACCGCACTGGTTTTGGCGCCCTGCTCGCGGATGGCACCAAGGTGGCTGTGAAAAAGCTGAAACCCATCACCGCTGAAGCCGCCATCCATTCCGGCGGGCAGGAGATGGCCTACCACGATCCGCGGCTTGACCCCGGCATGGGGCTGCACGCCAGTGTGGATCCCACCCCCGGACGCCATACCACCGGCGCGCAGTTGTATTACGACCTTTACAAATTGTGGACGCGTGTGCCCGGGCTGAAACCCGTCACCCAGTTCTATGACAAAGAAAGCCGCTACGAAGATAGCGAGTTCCGCATGAAAGGCGCCGTGGCCGTCAGCAATTTCACCCAGTTCTACAACGCCATGGGCATGTGCTATTTTGGCATGCTCATCGGCGTGGACCGCGTGCCCATTTTTGAGTGGGCCAACTCGGTCACCGGCTGGAACCTCAAACCCGAAGAATACATGCAGATCGGCCACCGCATTCAAACCTTGCGCCAGATGTTCAACATCCGCGAGGGCATTGATCCGCGCGCCATCAACGTCAACAAGCGCCTCTTTGGGGTGCCCCCGCAACAGGTGGGTCCCAACAAGGGTGTCAGCTTTGACCTGGAGAAACTCAAAAAGGGGTACTGGCGTGAGATCGGCTGGGATTCCGAGACCGGCATTCCCACCGGCACCACCCTTG
This sequence comes from uncultured Anaerolinea sp., assembly GCA_964474095.1. GTDB lineage: Bacteria > Chloroflexota > Anaerolineae > Anaerolineales > Anaerolineaceae > UBA6107. Next base: position 1,155 of record CAYYRU010000115.1, on the reverse strand, counting down.
AACAACTGGAGCTGACCCAACTGACAGGAGGTGCGGAATGAGTCACACAATCATCGAAACCTGCACCGGCTGCCAGGCCTGCACCAAGGTTTGCCCCACGGATGCCATCCGCGGCGAGCGCAAGGCGCTACATGTGATCAACGCGGCAACCTGCATCGACTGCGGCGCCTGCGGGCGCATCTGCCCCTTCAAGGCGGTGCAAAACGCGGAAGGGCAGCTCAGCCAGATGATCAAACGCGCGTTATGGCTCAAACCGCAGGTGATCGAGGCCAAATGCGTGGCCTGCGGAGCCTGCATTGAGGTCTGCCCGACGGGTGTGCTCGAGTTCACCGCCCGCAAAGGCGACAACCCCAATGAGGTGCCCTACCTGGCAGACGCGGCCAACTGCATCGGCTGTTCGTTTTGCGAAAGCGCCTGCCCGACCCAGGCCATTCTCATGAATGTACCTGTCCCTGCCAATTAATACTATCGAAGCGAGGTTACTGTTATGCCCACTGCACCCAGCGTTGTCATGATCACCCATGCCCCGCAATTGGAGTTTACCCGGGATTTCGTGTGCCTGCCCAAGGAGTACGGCCGCCCGGCGTATGACGCTCGCGCGGATGTGCAGGCCATCCAGGCCGCGGTGCGCCAAAACCTGAGCGACCTCGACGCGCGCGTGCACTTCACGGATCGTCTGCGCGGCAAAAAAGTGGTGCTCAAGCCCAACCTGGTGACGGTTTTTCACAACCTGGGCATGGTTGGCGCGGATTATCCCGAATCGACCGACCCGCGCGTGATCGACGCCGTGGTGGTGTTTTTGAAGCAGTACACCGACAGGATCGTGATCGTGGAATCCTCGGGCAAGGGCTTTCCGACCCCCACCGCCTTCGTGGCCACGGGCTTGGACCGCCTGGCCAAGGTCCGTGGCGTGGAATTGATGGTGCTTGAGATGCAGCCGGTGGACCGCTACCTGCTGCCCAAGGCCAAAGTGATGAAAGAGATCGTGGTACCGCAGATCTTCAGCGAGGTGGCAAGAGGGGAGGCCTTTTACATTTCCATCCCCAAGATGAAAACCAACCTGTACACCGGGGTGACCCTGGGCTTCAAGAACGCCATGGGCACCATCCCCTACAACCTGCGCTTGCGCAATCACAACCACGCCATCGACCAGAA
>CAYYRU010000114.1:0-3751 GCA_964474095.1 uncultured Anaerolinea sp. | reverse complement strand
TCTATGTCTGGACGGTCAATGACGAGAGCGAAATGATGCAGTGCATCAACGCCGGGGTCAGCGGCATCATCACCGACTATCCCCAGCGCATGCTTGAAGTATTGGCAAAGTACGAATAACTCACCAGCCCATTTGCACTTGTAGGGGCGTATGGCTATACGCCCCTACTGTGTAGATAACCCCTTCGAAAAATATTTTCTTCGATTTACTTTTGACCGGCAGCAGCAAAACTCGTGGTGTGATCGTATGACGCTTTGATCAATCGCTTGAGAACCTCCGGGTCTACGTCAGATAGGCGTTTGATGTAAAGACAGCCCTTGCCTCGCGTGTGCTTGCCCAATGCCTGAAGCAGGTTTTCTACGCTCTCTGGTCCTGTCAGGTGCAGATTCAGATACAAGGTAAGCGCCTGTTTACGCGGTGAGAAGGCCAGCACCGGCCAATCAATGACCCTGCCGCTGGCGTAGGTGAGGTGTGATTGACCAAATCCCACAATGGACGTACCCCACATCAGCGCAGGCGACCGGGCCACAGCTTGCATCACCTCAATGAGCTTCCAACAGTCCTGGCGAACACTTTCATCAGGAATACGCTCGATAAAATCAGAAACAGGCACCTCGGTGGGTCTGGTCTTTAACTCTGCCATGCCGCCTCCTTTTCAGACGCTTACTTGATATGCGCCGGGTCCATCCAGCCGATCTCCCACAGGTGGCCGTCGGGATCTTGAAAACTGCGCCCATACATGAACCCCATGTCTTCGGGGTCGCGGAATTTTCCGGCGCCGGCCTTGAAAGCTTTTTCGGCTAGCTCGTCCACCTCTGCCCGGCTCTCCACCATCAAAGCATTGATCACTTCGCTGGTGGTTGCACTGTTGGCGATCTGTTTGCTGGTGAACGTATTGTAGAACTTTTCCACCAGCAGCATGGCATAGATGTTTGGCCCAAGCACAAGGCAGGCCGCGTTTTCATCCGTGAACTGCGGATTGAAAGTGAAGCCCATCTGGGCGAAAAAAGCCTTGGATCGTTCAAGGTCTTTTACCGGCAAATTGACGAATATGTTCTGGATCATGCTCATTCCTTTCGATTGAAGAATATTATATGACAATTTTTATCCGATTTCAATAAATTTCAAGGATGCCGGCCACTGGGATATAATCAAAATCACTAACGGACGGAAATGGAGCTCACATGAAAATCAGCGCGCGCAACCAGATCAAAGGAACCGTTGTCAAGATCATCCATGGAGCGGTCAATTCAGAAGTGCTCATGAGGACGGATGGCGGAGAAACCCTCACCGCCATCATCACCCGCGAATCCATCCAGAATCTGGAACTGTCAGAGGGTAAACCCGTCTACGCCGTCATCAAAGCATCCGACGTGATGTTGGCTGTGGATTAGTCATCAAGGAAAATCAATGCAGCAGATCACGGATTGGAAAGCCCTTTGGAAGAGCCTGGTCGAGATCAAACAAGAAAGCCGCCTGCGCAGCATCGAAACCCCCGCCGGGGGTGACATCTGGCAGATCAAAGCCCGTGAATTCGACGTCCGCGTCAAGCAGCGCTGGCAAAAACCCGACACTTCACGCGAAACCGTCCTCTCTTACTTAACCTCCGACAGCACCATCCTGGATATCGGCGCCGGCACCGGCGCCTGGGCCATGCTCTTCGCCCAACACGTCCACCAGGTGACCGCCGTGGAACCCTCCCCCGCCATGCGCGGGATCCTGCTTGAGAACTTGCGTGAAGGCGGCTGCGCGAATGTGCGGGTACTCGAAACCCCCTGGCCGGAGACCGAAGTCTCCAAGCACGATTATTCCTTCTGTTCGCATGCCATGTATGGGGTCGGCGATTTTCAAGGGTTCGTGCAGCACATGCTCGATCACACCCGCAAAAGGGTCTTCCTGCTCATCCGCGCCCCCTGGCAGGACGGGTTGATTACCGAAGCTTTCAATCACGTCTGGGGACAGCCCCACGACTCACCCAATTTCATCATCGCCTACAACATCCTGTTGGGCATGGGCATCACCCCGGATGTCAAATTCGAACATTCCAGGCAAAAAACTTTCCTGATCAGCGCCAGTCTGGACGAAGCCTTTTCCGAATTAAAAAGTCGCCTCGGGCTGACCCATGACCCCAGCTACGATGCTTACATGCGCGACCTGCTGGAACGCCGCCTGCTGGCAAAAGACGGCCAATACCTGTGGCCTGGCAGCTGCGAATCCGCTTTGATCCATTGGGATGTGCATTTACTCAACGATTAACATTACTGTCATTGCGAACCCTGCATCACAAACACTTACTGATAATAGAATACCAGTAGAAGTCACTTCTACATGATCAAAACTCATGTCAGGGTGAAGCAATCTCCAACCAGTCCAATATAGTAGTGCAAAATATTCACTGTGAGGTATAAAACCATCAAACAGGACGCCTGTGGAATCACCTTACTTAATGGCTACCAGCAAGGGTTGAAAGAATCGTTCCCGCAGGACGGTTACTTCTTGAAACCCAGCTTTCAGCATCAATTGCTCCAGCGTCGCAATTCCCACGCAGTAATAGCGTCCGCCGTGCAGCACATGGGTCACGGCCTGGTCGCCGCCCTTATCCTCAATGACGTAGGTGGTGATCTCATATTGATCGCCTGAAAAATCCCACACATCAAACATTACCAGCTGGCCGCCCTCCACGGCATGGATGGTGCGTGGGAACATTTTTTGTCCGTCCTGGCGCTCCATCTGGTCATAATCTCGCACGCTCACCAGGCAGACGCCCCCCGCTTTGGTGCAACGGTGAAACTCTTTGAATGCCGCCAACAGATCTTCGTCGTTCAACAAATGAGGTACGGAATTATCGCAAGCCAGCACCACATCAAATTCACCGGCAAAGACCTGCCCCACCTGGCGCATATCTGCCACCTGAAAATCGATCGCGAGACCCTTCCTGACGGCCTCTTCACGCGCCTTTTCCACCTCCCCCGCGGAGATATCCGACGCGCTGACCACATATCCCAGGCGGGCCAGGCCAAGGCTCTGGGTGCCGATGCCGCAGGCCGCATCCAGCACGGTTCTGGCGGGAATTCGTGCGAATTCCGTGATAATTCCATCCAGGATTTTAGCCTGGCGCTCTACACTGGCCTCCCAATCCTGGTAAATGTACTTATAGTAAGGAGCCAACGCGTCGTAAAACTGATTAGTCATAACTTAGTATCCATCTTTTTCGAAAAATAAATATAGAGTTATTAACTTTCGTGGTTTTAATAATTAAAAACGCACTTCCTTGCGTTCTTTGCGGTTTCGCGAGAGAAAATTAACGTGATTGCAGCCAGTCGCTGTAGCCGCCGGGGTGACTCTTCAAATGCCCCTCGTCAAGGGTGAGAATCCGGTCCACCACCTGATCCAAAAAATAACGGTCGTGCGAAATGATCAGCGCCGTGCCCTCGAACTCGGAGAGCGCCTCTTCCAGCACCTCCGCGGACGCGATATCCAGGTTGTTGGTGGGTTCATCCAGCAGCAAGAAGTTGGCCTTCGAGAGCACCACCAGCGCCAGCTGCAGCCGGCTGCGTTCGCCGCCTGAAAGTTCCTTGACCTTTTGCCCACACTGCCTATAGCTGAAAAGGTAGCGCCCCAACAAGGCCACCGCGCTGCTTTCGCTCATGTTGCCCGCCATGCGCACCGTATCCAGCACGCTCTGTTCGGGGTTGAGCGTCTCGTGCTCCTGGGCATAGAACCCGGTCTGGATGCTCGGCCCGAGGATCAC
>CAYYRU010000113.1:0-3774 GCA_964474095.1 uncultured Anaerolinea sp. | reverse complement strand
GGCACAATGAAGAGCCTTGAATAAGGCTCTTTTTTTGTTGGTTTCAGGGCAGGTTAAGCCAATACAGTTCGTAGTAGATATCGGTTTCGCTGTGATCCACGCGTGCAATGCTGCATTGGAGATTGCTGGTGCCAGTATTCACAGCTGTGATGGTGTAGGGCATGGTAACGCCGCAGTGAACGGTGCCGCCCGCCGATTTTTGGCAGTCAGCGAAGGCGTTATCGGCATTGGTGAAGGCTTTGTCCGCTTTTGGGTAACTGATGAAACATACAGGCTTGGACAGGCATTGAATTATGCGATCACTGTAGTTGATCCATCCAGTATTACAAATGGCGTATTTATAACCGTAATATACCTGGCCAGGCGGCTCGGGGGCTTCAATGATGGGCACCGCGTTGGTGTCAATGGTGGATCTGTCAAGTGCGACGATCGGCACCCAGCAAACCCGTCCACTGGAGGGGCTGACCGCGCGGAACCAGGATTTACTGTTGTCTTTGCCCGTGATCAAGACATTCTTTGAGTCGACCGTTCCTCTCGAGGCATAGACGGTATCACCAGGGCCGTCCAGGCACTGCCACTGAGATGGAGAGGGGATCACCGCTGATACACCTTGCGGCGTTGGGGTGGCAGAGGGAGCAGATGTTTGAGTGACCGTGGCGGTATAGGTGGGTAAGGCGGTTTGGGTGGCAGTGGGTTCTTGTGTGGGAAGTTGGGCTGCCGCGGGTGGGGTGCGTGCCTGTTGAGACCCGGGGTTTGGGGAAGAGGTATTGTGAAGAGTGTTGGTTTCAGGTAAACGGTACAAGTTGAACCAGGCGAAGGCAAATATGACCACCACTACGAACCCCAGCGCGAGCCCTCCAATCACGATCCAAAGCACGGGGGATTTGCTATTGTGTGAGACAGGATGGCCTGACTGTAGATTGGTCTGTGATGGTTTGGATATGTAAGCAGTATTTTGGGGTGTTAACTGAAATCCGCAATAGCCACAATGCTGCCAGGTGGGGACAATTTGTCTTCCGCAGTTTGGACACAAGAGATTCTCTTGATTTTGACCGGGTACAGGGGGAGGCAACATGGTGAAGCGATCCATTCTTGGGATGAATTTAATCAGACTTCCATTTTTGGTGGGCGGTCAAAAAGCAATCAGGGTTCACTCACCACCAGATTGTCAAAGGCAACCTCCAGACCGCCTGCATCAGCGGATGTTTTCGCGTAAAAGGAAAAATCACCGCTTGCCATCGTAAAATCATCCACGGATTCCAGCAAAACCTCATTGGCGTATAAAGAGATGTTTGTGCCGTTACAAACCAGGCGTAAATGATTGACAGAGGAGCCAGGATTAAGCGCACTGGAAGTCTTAATATTGCCGTTGCCTAAAATGGTCAGCCGGCCACCTTGCATTCTACTGATCCAATATTCCTGATTTGAGTTGATGGCTCCATAGTAATAATTGTCGGCATCTGTGTAGCGGCATAATAAACCGAAGTGGCTGTCTTGCGGGCCGTCCATTTTTTGAACGTCGGCTTCAACCTGATAGTTGTCAAAACTGTAGCCAGGATTGATGTACATGGCACGACTGGTGTCTGCTACAAAGATGCGATAGCGGCCATCTCGCAATCCGATCTCAAAATTGTCATCGTTGATTTCGGGCCATCCAAGCTCATTGGTTGAAAAATCGTCTGTCAGAATGGGGATGCGAGTGGGGATGGCGATGGCGATGGTGGGGGCTTCGGTTGGCAGGGGGGGCGAATCTGTATTGGAGGCTTCTGGTTGCAACGCCAGGTTTTGGGAATCCGTTGAATTCTTAGCCAGCAGGTTTTTTACCAATACAAGAGCCAATAAAATGATCACGAGACCCAAAACAAGCATGATGACTTTTTGTGCTACAGAGATGACGCTTTTGGATTGTTCTCTTGTGGAGTTGACATCCTGCCAGACACCAACGGTTTGAGAAGTTTCCATCTCGTTGGTTGGTTTCACCACAACTGGTTTTTCAGTAGAGGCTTGTACCTCGACGATTGACGGCATGGGTGGAATGTTTCGTTCAGCATTAATCGTGGATGTTTGGAAGACTTCAATAGACCCACTGCAACTGGCACACTGCTGTTGCCCTACCGGAATCGGTGAGCCGCAGGCAATGCAAAAACTGCCGGGTGTCTTGATTACAGGTTGCTCGGGAACAGGGGGTAGATTGTTAGGTCCGGGAGTTTGTTTGACAGGGGGTTCAACCTTGTTTCCACACTTGACGCAGAACTGCAAACCTGCCGGAACGAAGGAGCCACATAAAATACAATAACACCCTTCACCGCGTTCAACGTCCTTTGGAGCGGTCTCACTGAATGGCTGAGCTGAAGCCGGGCAGCGGAAGGTGGCACAGCCGTTATTCTGGCGCCAGCAATTTTTATGGTGTGGAATTCCACATTGATCGCAGTAGAAAACCTCATCCCCAGGGTTGAAAGCTTGCTTGCAAACCGGGCATTTTTTGCCTTCCAGTCGGCTCATTAGAACAACCTCTTTATGCTTGGATTTGATCGTCCCATTGTACTCTGTGTTGATTACGGTTGAACAGGATATTCGGTTAACAAAGCCACCAACAGATCAGAAAACAGGTTGAGGTGTTCATCGATGCGGCCTGGAAAAACCTGGTCAAGATAGTCCACAGAGTCGTATTCGGTATGCCTGATCTCACCATCGTCACCATAACTTGGATCCACCTGGATCATGGCATCCAGCGAAAGATCCCAATTCGTGGCTTCAAAATAAACATATTGGATATCTGCTTTTTCAAAGGCATCATTGTCAGAGCATTCGCAGTAATTGCCATCTTCATCAAGCATTTCCTCGTCGGTTTTTCCTTCTACACGGAAAGCCTGCCTTTTGGCTTCAGCCAGCAGCCAGTCACGCATGCTGCCGGGGCCTTCGTTGCCGTAAATGTAGGCCTTATCTCCGGCGATCAGACTATCCAGATTGACCATGCCGGCGATGTTCTCCAATTCTTGATCAGAGAGTGAATCGACAAAGAAGGTTGAGCCATTGAGATCATATTCTTCAGACCCAAATGCAACAAAGTGGATGGTGTAAGAGGTCTCAATTCCATAAACCTGTCGGGCAGCCTCCAACATCACCGCCACACCCGAAGCGTTATCATCTGCCCCTAGAGCGTCGTTCTCATATGCAGAATCGTAATGGGCACCCACCACGATCACCAGGTCAGATTCGCCAGGTTTGACAGCAATCACGTTCGCGGAGGAGAAATACTCATCATCATCCACCGTGAAAGATTGCATCTCGGGTTCATAGCCCATCTCCGCGAAGGCACCCATAATGTATTGAGCTGCTTCACGTTCTTCTTCAGAACCAGGTTCACGACTGCCGATATCAGAAGCAAGCGCTTCGAGATAGACTCTGGCATTGTCCCCCTCATTTTCTTCCAGGTTTATGAAGACATCGGTTGCGGCAGCCGGCTTCATCTCATTATCGGATTCAGCCGTTGGTTCAAGATAAACCTCTTTAGTTTCCATCAAGGGGATTTGGAAATCAAATTCGTTTTCCAGAATCGAGCAGCCGCAAACGAGCACAAGGAGAGCCATCGTCACGAACAGTTTTTTTATCATCATGAGTGGTATTTCTCCAGGTTTCAAAACCGAAAAATGAGTGTTCGCAAAAATATTATAGCAACTCCTTCATTTTGAATGTTGGTGAAGTGGATTAAGAGTAGCAAAACCTGATAACATTATTCTTGTAATGCATTACATATAGAGGGTTCACGAGGGT
>CAYYRU010000112.1:1608-3859 GCA_964474095.1 uncultured Anaerolinea sp. | reverse complement strand
ATGAAATCCCAAGAGAACAACTCGATCAAGCAAACTGATTACCGCAAACACATCTATGAGGCTATGAATTTCATCAGCCAGCATATCGAACGCGACCTGACCCTGGCTGAGATCGCGGAAACCGCCTCCTTTTCACCATTCCATTTTCATCGCATCTTCAAGGCGGTGGTGGGTGAAAACGTGGCTGAATTCACACGCAGATTGCGTTTGGAACTGGCTGCCAATCGCCTGCTGGCATACCCACATCAAGAGGTGACCTCGATCGCCCTGTCGAGTGGGTTTTCAAGTTCGCAGAATTTCGCAAAGCTCTTTCGGCAAACCTATTCCTTCTCACCCACTGAGTATCGAAAAATGAATGCCAACAATTTGCGGAATCTCACAGATTCCATTGACTTCAAACCCATCAGACCTGCTAACGAAGAGAAGAAACACTTGAAACAAGTGGTCATTCAGGAAATGCCTGAATCCAGAGCTGCCACCGTGCGGCGGATCGGCATGGATCGTGATTCTTGTTTAAGCGGTTTCGCGGAACTATTCGCCTGGGCAAGTCAACAAGCGATCAGTGAGCCTTCAAAATTGCTGGCCATGTATTGGGATAATCCCGAGATCACCACTCTCGATAAATGCCGTTTTGATTGCTGCCTGACCCTCTCCGATAAGGTCGAAGCATCTGACCCGATCTTTATGCAACCCGTCGGTGGGGGAATGTGGGCTTTTTGCCGTTTTGAGATCGACAGCACTGATTTTCGAACGGCCTGGGAAGAAGCCTTTCAATGGCTGGTGGAAAGTGGATACGAATGCCGTCCGCTGCCATGCTGCGAGATCTATCACAACAACGGCCAGGAACACCCCCTTGGCAAGTGGATCGTTGATGTCGCCATCCCCCTAATGGAAAGTTAGCAAGGTTGGAAACACGAAAGAATTCACTTCTCTCTATAATAATCTCCACGGAGGCAAATCATGGAAAAGATCAAAACAGGCCCATTTATCCCCATGCCGGTGGTGCCTACGGTGGTGGTGGGCACAAACGTGGATGGTAAAGCCAATTATCTGGCGGTAGGTTTTGTGAGCGGCGTCAACATCAAGCCGCCCATTCTAGGTATCAGCCTGAACCGCAAACACTACTCGATTAAGGGGCTGCTGGAGAATGGCACCTTCAGCGTAAACATCCCGTCGGTTGATAACCTGCTTGCCACGGATTATTGTGGGTTGGTCAGCGGCAGATCCGTGGATAAATCAGCGCTGTTCACGTCATTTTACGGAGAACTCAAAACGGCTCCCATGATCGAGGAATTCCCGATCGTATGCGAATGCAAATACACCGGCCAGAAGGTGGATTTCGCAATGGATACCATCTACTTTGGCGAAATTATTCAGGCTTATGTCAACCGCGACCTTTACAAGAAAGGTCAACCCGCGAACATTCTGCAGATCAATCCCCTTCTAACTGGTTTGGATCGCCAGTATCGGGTGGCGGGAGATGCGATTGGTAAGGCATTCTCGATTGGATGGGAGTACGTATCCAAGAAACCATCCAAGATTGATAACGCCCATTTTGAACTCGTCAATCGACCGCCCAAACATATTCTATATAAAACCTGTGACATTCAATATGAGGGCATTGCAAACGCCATCCTTGAAGTCAAAAACCACGCCGAAAGCCTGGGGGTTCAATCCGTTGAAGGGCCTTTTGTAATGCGAAATGAGGGCATGGAGCCTGAAGCCGGGATCAAGGTTGGTTTTGTTTATAAATCAGCCGTGGAAGGCAAGGGTGAGATCAAAAAAGATCGTATGAACGGTGGCAGGTTCGCGCAAAGCACTTATGTGGGTCCTTACGAAAACATGAGCGGGACGATGGCGGCTTTCCATGAATTCATTCAAGCCAATGGGTTCAGGGGGAGTGGAACAGTCTATGAGTTCTACCTCAATGATCCCTCAAACACGCCGCCTGACAAGCTTGAGACTTTGATCCTGATGCCTGTTCAACGTTCCTTTTGATCTTTAAGGGTGAAAAGTATTGAGCACCTGGTCTCCTTAAGAGCAAAATCATTGTTTTTTGCTGTATGATATTGGCTGAACAACAGGTTTACTTTCAAAGGGACCAGGATATGAAATTCCCGATAGATATTGAGAACGCGCTTAAAAAAGACCGGACCATAGACATTATCACGATTGGTGCCAAAAGCGGATTGCCACGAAGGACAGAGATTTGGTTTAACAACATTCATGGGCGCATCATCATCTGCGGCAC
>CAYYRU010000112.1:0-1508 GCA_964474095.1 uncultured Anaerolinea sp. | reverse complement strand
GGTTCGAATAGTATAATGACGCAACCATCATACAACGCCTAACGCGAATTTACCTGCCGAACTTGGAGAACAAAATGGATCTGGGCGCGACTTTTTATGTCAAAAATACTCTTGAAGCTGTTGATTTCTATATGGATGCCTTTGGCATGACCCTGGGTTACAACGCCAAACACCCGGACGGCACCTATCTGCACGCGGAACTGCAAAAAGGGGAAAGGACGATCTTTGCCGTCAGCGAGAACAGCGATACCGAGATCGTGAGGTCCATGCTGGCTGCCAACCAGCCCACCATGAGCTGCGGTGTCAACCTTGATACTGTGGAAGAAATGAAACACGCTTTCAATCTGTTATCCAAAGGTGGCCATGTCATCAGAGAGTTGAGCCCGGTCCCATGGAGCCCACTTTCAGGGGATGTGGTCGACAAATACGGGGTGTGTTGGTATCTCTTCGTTTCACAACACCGGCCGGATTGATGAATAGATAAACGGACTCCCCAATTTATTCAGATTTAAATTTCCATAAAGTGGCACCGTGAGGTTCAGCGGTGGCGTTACCAACCGCTTGGTGGAAAATGAAACGATAAAGATACCATGGCGGCGGTCCGGCACTTGGCGCGCTGAAAGGGCCGCTGAAGGCTTGGTTCTCCACCACCACTGGCCAGCCTGTTTCGCGGCAGGCCGCTGCCACCCGTTCCAATATTTCGGGCTCGGTCACTTTCTCGGCTTTGCCCTCAAAGACCATATCAATGTTTTCCAGTTTGGCAGAAATGGTGCAGGCCGGGTTGGCAGCCAGGTTGCGTGCTTTGCGGGTATTGGGTCCGCTGGTGAAATAGATCTCGCCATCCAACCAAAGGGCGCCGATCGCGGCAGAATGAGGGCGTCCATCGGGGCGCACGCTTCCCAAAAAAGCCGGCCTGCCGAAGAACAGTCCGGCCGCCAAGAGGTCGCGCGGGCGGCTCCACGGCAGAGGTGCGTGACCATAAATATCCAGGTTTCGGGTTTTAGTTGGGGTTTGGTTGCGCATGGCTAAGGCTCCATCAGTAAACGATTACTCAATTGAAAGTGCCATCCCATCACCGATTGTAGCATGTATGGCGCTCAAAACAGCCCATTGACGCCAGTATAACCAGTATAATGTGGATACGAAGAGTCTTATTCATTCTGCTTTAAACCGGAGGTTCAGACATGCCAAGATTTCAGGTCAGCAAGATGAAATTCTCCGACCTGTATCCTTTATACGTTCAAAAAGCGGAGCGCAAGAATCGCACGCGTGATGAGGTCGATCAGATCATCTGTTGGTTGACCGGCTACGATCAGGCAGGTTTGCAAGCTCAGATGGGAATGGGTAATGATCTCGAGACCTTTTTTGCACTGGCACCGGCTTTCAATCCGGCCAGTGAATTGATCACGGGTGTGGTGTGTGGGGTGAGAGTGGAAGAGATCGAAGATCCATTGATGCAAAAGATCCGCTATTTGGATAAATTGATCGATGAACTGGCTAAAGGCCGG
>CAYYRU010000111.1:0-3876 GCA_964474095.1 uncultured Anaerolinea sp. | reverse complement strand
TGCCCGAATTGATCGGCATGGCCGTGCAACTGGATTTCATCCGCCGGGGCACCGCTCAGCAATCCTTGATGAGCCAGATGGCCATAAGCATCGCCGCCGACTACATTGGCGGCGCCGAGCAGCGTGCCGAAAAGGTCGGCGCAGAACTGGTTATCCCCATGGTATTGTTTTACTTCCTGCCCTTCATGGTCACCCTGCTGGCAGTCATCGGCTGGCCGATCGTTGAAAACATCGGTATGTAGGTTGCGACCAATGCGCCCCAGGGACCTTTTCGGCGTGGCCTTCTTCGCCTTCGCCACCTTCGTATCGACCTATTCGGCCTACCAGCGGCCTTCGCTGCTGGCAGGATGGGTCGCGCTGCACAACCTGATCCTGACCCTGCTGTATGCCCGGCGGCGTCTGGCCAAAACCAGCGACCGGGCGGGCCTGTGGCTCGGGCTGATCGCCGCGCTGCTTCCTTCCGCCTCCCCGCTGCCTGTTCAACCTACCTGGGCAGTCACCCTGGCCGGGTCCGCCGCCTACGCCCTGGTGTTGTGGTCGCTGCTCACCCTTGGACGCAGCTTTGGCGTCGCGCCTGCCGACCGCGGGCTGGTCATCGGCGGGCCTTACCGCTTGGTGCGCCACCCGATGTACCTGGGCGAACTAGCATTGCGCCTGGTGCTGGCTCTCTACGCGCCGGAGATGGTCACGGCGCTCCTACTGTGCCTGGCGTTGTGCGCCGTGCAGGTCGCGCGGATTTGCCGGGAAGAAAAGCACATCCCCGGCTACCACCTGTACGCGGACATGACCCGCTGGCGGCTGCTGCCGGGGGTGTGGTGAGGTCAGAAAACGCTGTGGCTTAATCCGATTTCCACCTCTATTCACACTCCACTTCAAAGCATCGCAAAAAGAATGTTCTTCGGGAAGGCGTGATTGTAGAGACGACTATGTTATACCAGTCGAATTTTTTGTCTTTCCAGATAGCTACACATGCCGTAGTTGCATATCCAAAAGTGTCAACCTGATCTTTTCTATAACCCAAATACCTAAACTCGCCTTCATTTCCCAAGAATTCACTTTCAGGCATCAAAGAACACACATCATTCTTTTCCAGGTCAACGGTCTTCCACCCATTTTCCGAGAACCAAGATGTAAAGTACTCATAAAGATCCTCCCTTGTAATATCATCGAAGAAGATGTCATCCTCTACGCGCCAGACAAAAAATCTCTCAGAATCACGAGACGTCATCGTCTGCTCTTGAGAAATCCATCCGCCGTTTGCCTTATAGGAGGTAGGAGACTCAATACTCAGCCGCTCAAATTTGGGCGAGTCAATAAACCAATTAAGCAATAACCAAAGAATTATGCAAATGAAGCATAATCCCCCCACAAAAAATAGAACCAATTTCTTGGGAGATCGGGAGCTACGCTCATTGGTTTTCATCCCCTCTACATTCATGACGCACCTCCACAATTTATAGCAGACAGCTCAATTATTGCACAGAGCGGCAAGATCGGGAGGATTTCTGTATCATCAAGGATGCATCAATCCCAACTAAGAAACGGCTTTCCTGTTACGAATTGCATAGCTCCAGCCGCGGTTGATATAACCCTTACTTTCTAAACTCTTTCGCCTCTGGACAGGTTCAATTGTGGAAAAGTCCACCAGAATATTGCTTTCTTGCTGAATTGTTTTCACGTTGTATGTTTCAGCGGCAAAGCGGCTCAAGAGATTATCTTTTGTCAAAAATGGTTTTTGATATTCAATGGCTGATGCCAGAATAAGAACATCATTAACCGTATTCCGAATGTTTTCTTTACAATTATGGCTCGAGACAAATTGCGAAAACAATTCCAAACCTCGGTCAACTACATTATTGTTCAATGGATAACAAGAATAGTCATGATCAAGTAAAAAGTGCAGCCTCTTTCTTAAATATTTCTGGTCATCTTTTGGAAGATGCGCAATGCAGAGATCATAGAGCCAGGCAAGGCGTTTGTTGATCACTTCTGAGATCGCGTAATTCCCATATTCTAGATACGGCGGAAACTGATTACCGAAGTCGATTATTAACCGATCTGTTCGCTGAGAACCCAACCGCGCCCATTTGGGGTTTCCAAAATGCTCGGCGAATTGATATATCCCTGTTTCATCTGGAGATACCAAGTGATCATATCGACTTGGAAGAAGAACAAAATACCTTTGGTGTTCATTTTCTCTTGGTTGAGCCAGCAAGAATTCATTGGCCGTTGTTGACGTAACTGATAGATCCTCCATGCTAGAAAACCGGCCACTTCCTTTGAATAAGTAAGAGATGATTTGGGTATCTACGATTGTGTCCATTCATTCTTATTCCATATACTGTTTCCTAAATGATTAAAAATATTATAGCGTTTTCGCAGCTCTTTCCAAATCCTCGTCGCTGGGTCGGGAGTAGCGCGCTGTTGTATCCAGTCGGCTGTGACCGAGAAAAGTTGCCGCCGTCACAATATCTACGTTCGGATTTCGCACCAGACGGGTAGCCACTGTGTGGCGAAACGTGTGCGGGCTTACGTTCTCCACGCCAGCTTGAGCCGCATACTTTTTCACTGTGTACCAGATGGCGTATGTGGTCATTGCCTTCCCCGCTTGAGTTCTGAAAAGCGGTTCGGCCGCATGATCCGCGAATTTCTCGCGCCCCTCTGAAGCCAGGAACGCCTGGAGCGCATCGCGAGCTTTGACGTGTATCGGGACGCGCCTCTGTTTTCTCCCCTTTCCTGACCGCACGGTGACCCAACCGGACCGGTCATTGATCTGGATATCGCCGCATTTCACTGCCGCGACTTCGGAAGCCCGGAGCCCGGTGGCCGCCAAAAAGTGAAGCAGCGCGTGATCTCGCAGATTCCCAGCCACTTTCGCTTTGCGAAGGATCTTGTTGACTGCCTGCTCGGACAGCGCCTTGGGAGCAATCATCTGCTGGCCCAGGCCGTGAATATGAAGGGTTGGATCCTTGGAGGCGTATTTATTTTCCACCGCCCAGGCGTAAAACACTGAAAGTGCCGCCAGTTTTCGGTTGATGGTGGCAGCCTTCTGCTTGCTCTCCATTTCATCCCGCCAGTTTTTCACGTCATCATCGATCAGATTGGTGATGACGAACTTCTCTCCGGTGTGACCTTCAAACCATTGTGCAAACAAGCGCAGATCAGAGAGATAAGCCCGGATGGAATGACGGCTGCGATCCAGACTATTCAGATAGGCTTCGAACTCGATCAGTCGTGTCACCAGGTCCATAGTTTCGCTCATCCTCTACGACCTCCGTTTTATCTTGGGTGAGAACCCACCGTTACCAGGGCTCAAAAAGAGCAAAAACGCCCTTTAGGAATGGTTAATTATAGCGTTAACCCAAGATAAATATTATTATCTTGGGTTTATATTTTATTGCGGAATCGGGGTACTAGCCAATATTTTGATATTTTGGCATCACAAGTAACTCAATTATGTTATTTCAGCGAATAGGTTTGGCCAAACTCTTATCGATCGCGGGGTGGTTGTTTGGTAAAAAAAAAGCCGCTAAACGAAATTATTTTGAGCTATTCACTACCGATAATCGTGGCATCGAAATCTACTTGATGAATTATTTGACAATCTATAGTAGATCTGCCAAAATCTTTCATAGTAACAAAACACCTTAATATACTCAAGGATGAATAATGCCCACTCGAACAGATTTAGATAGAATTAAGTTGCTTTTATCAAGAGAGGAATTCAAATTCAGCGTTCTCGACGAGAAAGACAGGCTCAAAGTCTTAAACAAAACTTCTACAATTCCACCATATTATATCTATGCAAAAAACTTTGGAATACAATTTTTTTCACAAATCGAATTACGTCCGCCGTTTCCGATTTCAGAAACGAAA
>CAYYRU010000110.1:0-3908 GCA_964474095.1 uncultured Anaerolinea sp. | reverse complement strand
GCGCCTTAAACCGCTCGGCCACCCTTCCTCAATAACCTGCAGGAAAAGTCATTTTATCATGATTGAGCTTGCCAGACAAGGAAACCGGCCAGTTACTGAATTTGGTAAACAAATGAATTCACGCGGCTGATTTTACAGATATTTTGGAATATCCGACACCTTCACCCCAAGATCGGTGGATGAAACAGCAATTTCCCTCAAGGCCTCAAAGGTAAGATCTTTTAACTTCAATCCCCTGTTCTTTTTCAACTGCTCAAAAAGCAACAGGTAGCTTTTCGTGATCCCCGCGTTCCAGTCCAGCGCCAGCAAGGAAGCGGTTTTCTGAAGAATTTTGGGGTCCCCGCCTTCGATCTCGGTGAAATTGCCGAAGGGCATCTCGTCCAGAGAGATTTCCAGACCGTCCAATTGATAGATCGTGCGCCATTTTTCATACTTGACGCTCAAGCGGTACCCCAAGGCTTCTAGCAGAGCTCGGGCCGCTGAAAAGTCGCTAACTTCGAATTCGATCTCAGGACGCAGGTTCGCCCCATCTTTAACTTGCGATGGTCCTTTATAGGTCAGGATGGCCGCGTTATCCTGGCGCAAGCGCAGCACGCGGTGCTCGCGAGTCAGGCTCATGTCAGGGGTATCAAAACGATAATTCACTTCGAGTGTGCGTTCTCGAACGAGGTTGCTGCCGATGCTGCGCACGCGTTTCTCATAGGCATTCATATCCGCCAGGTAGAATTTGATCTCCACTTCAACGGGCGGTTTGGACATTTTCTTCCCCTTCTTTCTGGTTGTCTGAATTTCCAGGTATATGCAACGCGATATACGGCTCAACAAAATAAAGCGACAGCAAGACAACAATCAAAAGTAGACAAGTGATCACCAGCGGCAGCAGATGCATTTTCAAAGGTAGAGGGTTTCGTGTAAGAACGAGTCGGTCGACCCAATACCAGATGGCAACCAACAAGGTGAGTATCGTGGAAAAAAGCACACTCCATTTGATCCAGCGCCAAATAATTGTAACCGCGGTCAGCAAGGTAAGTCCAAGAAAAACATTCTTAAACACGCCATAGATCGGCATGCTTTCAGGAGCAAACGCTTTCAACCAGCTCCAGGATTGGAGGATGCCCACCACCCCCGTGAAACTTACGCAAGCCCCCAAAAGGAAGATCGCCACGAGCAGGTAAATCAGAAATGGTCGTTTAATCATCATCAGATAAAATCAACAAGATCTACGAATAAATATACAGCGGTTAATTACCACCTGGAGCGGTGTTTTTATATTCGTACATAGAGTAAAGCAACTCATTCTTCACCGAGTATTCTTCGCTCCACGTTCCGCCCGGATATTCAGACTCGATCAAATGAATATCGCTCTCGTGGTTGGGCAAGAAGACGAACAGGATGCGATCACCGCTGGGTTTAGGAACCTCTGGCGATTGCCAGTCAGGATTCATATTGAAATACTTGATCTGGTGAGCCAGATACGGCAGACTGTTGATGGAATCGTACCCCATGTTGGGATACCCGCAGAATACCACTTCCTGTCCAGCGGGTTCAGAAAGCAAGTAATTCGCAAGTTGCTGGGCAATTCGGCCGTGGATACCTGAAAAATCGCTCTTCGGAGTGTATTCGCGATAGTAGAAACGGGCATCATCGGCTGCCAGCAGAGCCATGATCAGTATCATGACCACATTGGTAACCAGCTTGGCTTTGGGTAAGAAACGGATCACCAGGTCTCCGAGCCGTTTCAAACCGAAGCCCAATATCAACGCAATTGCGGGGGTGGCGGCCACAAAACGCTGGGCAGCCGGCGTGCTTTCACTCAATCCTACCGCCAGCGTGATGCCGCACAGCCAGAAAAAGAGGATTTGGTTGCGGCTATCTTTCGGATGCAAGAGCATGAAAACCAAACCAAGCAAAAAGAGAATGCCCGGATAACTGCGTAATGCTGGCACACCCGGTTCATACCACATTCGGATGGGAAGATCCACGTAACCACGTACGGCTAACCAGAGTTGCTTAATAAAGATGGCCGTCTGGGTTTGGCCTGTTTGTTCCATGGTCAGCCGCATCCACTCTCCCATGATCGTCACGCGGTTCATGGGCGCCATCAATTCATTCGGGTTCTTCAAAAAGAACCAACCTAGCGGTAGGAACACGATCAGGGTCGTCCAAAACATGAGCAGCAAGTTAGGTAGCGCCCTGCGAAACTTCGCGGGTTCTGAGAGACTCGCGGTCAACAACCACACCGGAATAATGAGCACGAGTACCCGGCTAGAAGTGTAGAAATATTGCGAAAGGCCGAGGGCGAACCCTGACACCAGATAAGCGGTGCGTTTATCATGCTGCCAGCCGATCCACAAACATCCCAGCACCAGCGTCATGAAAAAGCCGTCCCAGATGTTATTCAAGCCGATGCGGCTGAAGTTCAGATGCAGATGCAGACAAGATAAAAACAAAGCGGAAAGAATGCCACCTACTGTACCAAACATGGACCGGCCGACAAAAAAGACCAGTGCAACGGTCAGAGCGCCTGAAAAAGCGGAAAGCAGCCGTAAAGCCTGAGTGGTTTGGCCGAAAATGACTATGGAGAGTGATTGGAGAAAATTATGAAAACTTGGGAAAGAGAACCAGCCAACAATAAAAATGTTATCCATATTGCCGTTCAAGAAGTTCAACGAGAACAAGCCGGAAGAGGCTTCGTCACCTGACAATACGATCGGGATGGTTTTGGTGTTGATGGCGCGGATGACAAAGGCTGCAGCAAAAAAAGCCAGGCCCGTTAGCACAATCGACCAGGAAATCTTCTGGCGCTGGAATAGGGATTTCGCCCCGCCGATGATGGCGGTGAGAATGCCTGCGCCCCAGCAGATTACCGCCAGCTGCGGCAGCGCCATTTTTGCGCTAAAACCTGCGGCCACGCAAGTGAGCATGCTGAAGATCAGGCTAAAGATCAGTATCAACAATTGCCAGACCGAGATCTTTAACCAACTGGTGATCGAACGGACCGATTTCTCAACCCATGCAGGAAAATGATTTCTTTCGATCGACCATACCCCCAGCAGGAACATCAGCAAACAAATGGGAATGAGCAGGTTGATGAAAATGCGGGATTCCACGGCAGCATTTTTACGCAAAACCTGGCAAAGTACCAGAACCAGCAAGCTCCCGACGATCAAAACTAGCTGGGGCAGAGAATCCGAGAGACGGGTCGTCGGATCAGGCGATTGGATCGATGAAGACAAGTTGCGCCGTTGATTGGGATTGGGCGATTGTTCACTCATAGGAATTATTATAGTGCAAGTCAAAAAAAGGACAGTCCCTGTTCGGTAGGAATCTGCTGCCTGCGCAACTTGACTTCCTCCTTATCATAGATATACTTTTTATAGAGGACCGGGATGAAACTGTCATTTTGGGACGCGCTATCCATTCTGTTTGTTATCGCCACGATCTTGTTGATCGCGGTGGTGGCGATCATCTTTTTTGATCCCGAATCGCCTGTCAACCCCTTCCCTTACCCGACAATACCTGCCACTATTTTGGTCCCGAGCCTGACCCCCACCAAGGTTTTTCTGCCCCCCACCTGGACCCCCACCCCGAAAATTGTTTCTACACCCAATCCGTAGCAGTGTTACAATCCTGAGTAGGTTTTTTAAATCCATTCTTCGAGAGAAACGATGAGCGATCAAATCTCAGTAGAGGTATTTAACCATTTGGTCGGATTGGCGGCGCTTGAATTAACCGCGGACCAAGCTGAATATTTGCGCACCCAGCTAAACAATCAGTTAAAAGTGATCCAGGAACTGAAGGCCATCCCACTGGATGAATCTGTACCGATCAGTTTGCACGGTGTGCCGTATGAGAAAGCGAACAGCGGCCTGCCGCGTGAAGATGAGTGGAAACCCTATCCCAATCCG
>CAYYRU010000109.1:0-4019 GCA_964474095.1 uncultured Anaerolinea sp. | reverse complement strand
CAACCAAGAAAGACACGAAAAACACGAAAAGGAAAATCTTTACAGTGATATCGTGTGAGGACAGGTCCTCTACTTCGTGTTGGTGCCGGCACCCTCTCGTACCCTTACGGGCACGGGTACCCTTACGGGCACGGGTACCCTTACGGGCACGGGTACCCTTACGGGCACGGGTACCCTTCGGGCTTCGCCCTCGGGTGCAGGCCCACACAAACATACTCTGAATGTTAGAGCGTGCTTTATTATCAACCAAGAAAGGCGCGAAAACACGAAAAGGGAAATCTTACCGGTGACATCGTGATGGATCCCAGGTTTTTTCGTCTCCTGAGAGATTGGTAATCCATATTTTGTCAACCAACTCACTTTTTGAATCAAGAGTAAAATAGGTCTTTGACAGAACTTATCCCCTACCTTACGAGCCCTCATGAAATCATTGAAAGTTGTGGTCAAGCACGCCAGGTTTTCTCCGATTGATGTTGCCCTGATCGTTCCAATTACAGCCATCCTATACGTATTTATGGAATGGCTGTTCATTCTCTCCAAACCTTCATTTCTGACCGGTACAACGTTCTTCGAAAGGCTGGGCATTCTGTTCAACAGTTCGGCCTGGTTGAGTCTGGCGGGGTTGGCCATAATGCTACCTGCGGCACTGCTTTACTACTTGATCAACCAAAAGGCATTCCGCACGGTGGTGCGTTTTTTGTTATGCCTTTCGCCCGCCCTGATTGCGGCGGGGATGCTCCTGCTGCTGGTCGACAACATCACTTACTCTCTTTTCAAATTTGGAGTGGTCTCCACTAAAGAAGTTTGGCGGGCACTCTACCTTAGCGGGTTCATCCTGCTGGTTCTGGTGTTATCCGCTGCCGCCTTTCGAATATCACACTCGGTCGAAAAAACGCGTCGCAAAATGAATATCAAACAAAAGCTGATCCTGCCAATGAGTGTGTTGGGGGTCTTGTTGATTTTTGCGTTGCTGCCGGTGCTCCTCAAGCCCAATTACCAGACGCCCTCCGTGCAAGCTGCGGCTGAAGCCGACAAGTCTACTCGCCCCAACATCATCTTGATCACCGGGGATGGCATCAATGCGTCACTGTTGTCCCTTTACGGCTCAACCAACGATACCACTCCTTTCCTCAAGGAACTGGCCAATACCTCCCTGGTGGCAAAAAACAACTTTTCAAACGCCCAGGGTACCATTGGATCCACCACCTCAATACTTACCGGCAAGTATCCCGCCCAGGAACGCATTCTGGCTTCTACGGACATCCTGAAAGGCGAAGAGGCTTTTCAACACCTGCCCGGCTTATTGAGGGCTCACGGGTATTTCAGCGCGCAGTTGAGTTTTTCTTACTATGCCGATGCCTACCGGGTCAACTTTCAAGATGCCTTTGATGAAGCCAACGGAGAGTCTCCGGTGGGTAATAAAATTCAGGCGGCCATCGCAGATGCCCTGCCCACGGATTATTACTACTTCATGCGTGAGATGTTCTCACGTATCTCAGACCGCGCCGGCCATCTTTTTTATATCAAGGAAATGACCAATCCCTTCATCCAGGTCACGGAATCACCTGAAAAATTCAACGACCTCGAAAAGCTGGATTACCTGTTTAAGTTATTGGATGAAAGTGAGCAGCCGGTATTCGTGCATATTCACTGGATGGGCACGCACGGCCCGAAATACTACCCTGAAAAGCAGGTCTTCTCTGAAGGGCAAGACCCGAAGGATCAAGAAAAATACGACAACAATTTCTACCTGGATAGCATCCTGGAGTTTGACAGCGCCATCGCCAAAATTCAGGCTGGGCTTGATGAGCGCGGATTGAGTGATCAAACCGTGCTGGTGGTCGGCAGCGACCATACCCAACGCTGGTCGATTGCCAGGATCCCATTGTTGATGCGCTTTCCTGAAGGAGAACACGCCGGGCAGATCGTGGAAAACACGCAGAATATGGATATTGCCCCAACGCTTTTGGATTACCTGAACATCGCGCAACCGGATTGGATGCCCGGTCAATCCCTGCTTCAGCCCCTCGATTTGGAGCGCCCAATCTTTCTGGCCGCCATCCCGGATTCAAAGAAAGACCCCGAGACAGGCAAGGTCATCTACCCCGAGGCCAGGGCACCTTTTTATCAATTTGGCAAAATGACCGTGATCGTATGCGATCAATATTACCTGGTCAACTTCATGAAACAAACCATCGTAAACGCGCGCGTTGCTGGTCACCAGGGAGCCTGCCCTCAACCCGATCTTGATAAGGGTGAGGCTTTACAGTTGATCATCAATCACCTGGAAGAGTATGGGTTTGATGCCTCGTCGTTATCAGATATTGAGTAGGGACACAGCGCGCTGTGTCCCTACATATGCTGGTTAATATGGCGGTCAATCTCTCTTTACCCACGTTTTAGGATAACCTCTCCTTTTCAACAACCCTATTGTTCTTAATCACCAAAACAGATGCCCATATCACGGGCGGAGAGCATGGTATCACAGTCGATCGGCACGTTCTTCATGCGGCGGGTGGCATCCGCCAGGGGCACGTACTTCACCGTGGGCGGATCCAGAGCAACCATGACGCCGTTCTGACCCTCATCAAGCGCGCGCACGGCCGCGGCGCCAAAACGTTGGGCGATCAGGCGGTCAGCTGCCGTGGGAGAACCACCGCGCAAGAGATGCCCCAAGACCACCAGGCGGGTTTCTTTGCCCGTCATTTCTTGCAATTCTTCGGTAATACGCTCCCCTATGCCGCCCAGGCGCTCGGCCCGGCCAACCTCTTTTGAGATCACGGAAACCGAGCCACCCTTGGGCAGAGCGCCTTCGGCCACCACGATGATCGAGAAATTGCTGCCGGATTTCTGACGCTCCATCACTTTTTGGGCG
The DNA here is from genome assembly GCA_964474095.1 of uncultured Anaerolinea sp. Lineage (GTDB taxonomy): Bacteria > Chloroflexota > Anaerolineae > Anaerolineales > Anaerolineaceae > UBA6107. The sequence continues at coordinate 1,144 of CAYYRU010000109.1, read as the reverse complement.
ACAGTGTTCAGATCATAGGGGATCTCGGGGATGAGGATGACGTCCGCGGAACCGGCCACCCCCGCCTCAAGCGCAATCCAACCGGCGTAACGCCCCATCACCTCCACGATCAAGACACGCTGGTGACTGGCGGCAGTGGTATGCAGGCGGTCGAGACATTCCACTGCAAAACTGACAGCGGTATCAAAACCAAATGTGACCACCGTCTCTGCCAGGTCATTATCAATGGTCTTGGGCACGCCCACAATGCGCACACCTTTTTCATAGAGCGCGTTGGCAATGGTCATGGAGCCGTCACCCCCGGCAGAGATGATGGCGTCCAATTCGTGCATGGCAAAAGCCCGCACAAGTTCGTCAGAACGGTCCACTTCGGTGTAGGAGCCGTCCAAATTTTTCACGGGATAATGAAAGGGATTGCCTTTATTGGTGGTGCCGATGATGGTGCCGCCCAGGTGGGTAATGCCCCTTACGCGTTCGCGAGTCAACGATACCAGGCCACCTTCAGGGTAACGTTCAGGCATCATCAACCCGTTGTAACCGTCGCGGATGCCGTACATTTGCCATCCGCGCGCCAGGCCGGCCAGAACGGCCGCGCGGATCACAGCATTCAGGCCCGGCGCGTCTCCACCACCGGTGGCAATGGCTACTTTTTTGATCTTTTGTTGTTCCTTTCCCATCACACCCTCCCTTTCGTGTAAAACCACTGGATCCGTGAATGATACGAATTATCGGTCGAAATGTAATAACAAGATATTCCCCTCAAATGATGCGGCCAACCGCTCGGGAAGATTGCCGATGTTCGCCAGGAAGCGTTGCCGTGAACCAAATCCTGGGATCACGAGCAGATCACTATCGGCATGCTTGTGAAGATCATTGATGCGCAGCGAACCTTCCATTTGTTTGATCTCGCATTCAAATCCATCCTCATCCAGGGGCTGTAAAATCTCGTGGACCTTGGACAGGTATTTTTGATCCGCTAAAATATCGAGTGGAACATTGAGCGACTTTGCCAGGATAATGTTGGCGTTCACAATCCGATGGAGCACCTCGGGAGCGATGGCGTTGGCAGGCAACAGCAGCAAGACCCGCTTCATGCCGTTGATGGAATGCGGCAGTTTACCCACCATGACAGGAAGATCAGAAC
>CAYYRU010000108.1:0-4074 GCA_964474095.1 uncultured Anaerolinea sp. | reverse complement strand
GGGAGCAGGCAGATATTGTAAGCGTTCATGCCGTAAGCTCCTCGATGTCGTGTTGGCGCAAAAAGTTGACGATGCCGCCGGCTTCGGCGATCTTGAGCACGAAAGACGGCAGGGGGTTGGCCTGATACTGGGTGTTTTGGGTGAGGTTCTTGATGAGACCTGTGGCGAGATCCACATCCAATTCGTCGCCATCGGCGATGCCGGCCGCGGCGGCGGGACACTCCAGAATGGGCAAGCCAATGTTGACGGCGTTGCGGAAGAAGATGCGGGCGAAGGAAGCCGCGATGACGCATTTGACCTCCGCGCCGCGAATGGCAATGGGGGCGTGCTCGCGCGAGCTGCCGCAGCCGAAGTTGGCGTCCGCGACAACCACGTCCCCGGGCTGAACGCCCGAGGCAAAGTCAGGGCGAATCTCGCAGAAGGCCTTCTGGGCCAATTCTTTGGGGTCGATGGTCAGGTTAAAACGGGCGGGGATGATCTCGTCCGTGTTGAGGTTTTCTCCAAATTTCCAGGCGCGTGACATGTTCTCTCCTTAAGCCAGATAATTGCGGGGGTCGGCGATCTTGCCTTCGATGGCGGTGGCGGCCGCGGCAGCCGGGCTGCCCAGGTAGATCTCGGCCTCGGGGCTGCCCATGCGACCGATGAAGTTGCGGTTCATGGTGGTGAAGGCGCGTTCCGCGGGGGCGAGAATGCCGCCATGGCGCCCGATGCAGGCTCCGCAGCCGGGGGCGTTGATGGTGCAGCCGGCATCCAGAAAGATGTTGATCAAGCCGCTGGCGAGGGCTTTCTCGTAGATGACCTGGCTGGCGGGGGTGACCAGTGTGCGAGTGAAGCGGTTGACGCGGCGGCCTTTAAGGATCTCCGCGGCGATGACCAGGTCTTCGTAACGGGCGTTGGTGCAGGTGCCGATGTAGACCTGATCGATGGGCAGGCCGGCCACATCGACCAGCGGTTTGACCTGATCCACATCGGGATGGCAGGCCACCATGGGCTGAAGGGTGGAGACATCCAGGACGATCTCTTTTTCGTAACGCGGCGCGACGGGGGTGATGCGTTCGAAGGGTCCACGGGCCTTGGTCTCGCTGAGCAGGTAGGCCTCGGTGATCCCGTCCGGGGCGATGAGGCCGCATTTGGCGCCTAATTCGACCGACATGTTGGAAAAGACAATACGGGCGTGGGCGGGCAGTTGATCAATGTAGCTGCCTGCAAATTCCAGTGAACGGTAGGTGGCGCCATCCATGCCCAATTGGCCGGCCAGAGCCAGCATGACATCCTTGGAGTAGACACCGGGTTGGGTTTCGCCTTCCAGCCGCACCAAGATGGTTTCGGGTATCTTGAACCAGCATTTGCCTGTGATCCAGGCAGCGCCGATCTCGCTGGAGCCCAATCCGGTGGAAAAACAGCCGAGGGCACCGTAGGTAACGGTGTGGGAATCCCCGCCGATGACGATGCCACCGGGGCGGATGAAACCCTCCTCGATGGTGACCTGGTGACAGACGCCCTGGTGATAAAAGTGCTGGATGCCCTGCTGCTGCACGAAGCGCACGATCTTCTGCTGATTTTCAGCGGCCAACTGGTTGGGGGCGGGGTAGGCGTGGTCGAAATGGATGATGATCTTCGAGGGGTCGCGGACGGGTTTGCCGATCTCCGTGAAGGCCTTGATGGCCAGGGGGGTGGTGTTGTCGTGCGACATGATGGCATCCACGTCGACCATGACGATCTCACCGGCTTGCACTTGCCGCCCCAGGCGGCGGGAGAAGATTTCTTCTACGAGGGTTCCCATGATTGCTCCTTATTCCATCATTTTGCTGGTTTCGCGCGGTTTGATCTCGGGGTTGCCGTTCTCAGAGTATTTCTTCAAGACCACGCGGGTGTCGGTGTTTTTCACGCCGGGGATGGCGCGCAATTCTTCGATGAAGTTGTTCAACTCGGTGGTGGTGGGCACTTTGACGTAGGCGCTGATGTCGTAATCGCCGGTCAGTTCGTAAACGCTGCTGACCTGGGGCAGATTTTTAAGGCGGCGCACGACCGAGGTGGTGTAGACGTGGGATTCGACGGCCACCATGATGATGGCGTTGATGTCTTTGGGGAAGACGTCAATGCGTTTGCCGGTGATCTTTTCGGCGACGTCGATGATATCCGCGTCGTGCAGGAATTTGCGCTGGTCGCCGACGTGCTTGATCTCATCCACGATCTGGGATAATTCCTCTGGGGTGACGCTGACCTCAAACTCGGCCAGGCGGGCCTGAACGGCCAGTTTGCCTGTGTACTTGTCGATGACAATGCGGCGTTCGCGTCCGAGCAGGGAAGGGTCAAAGTTCTCGTAGGTGCGCGGATCCTTGAGGACGCCGTTGGTATGCACTCCGCTTTTGTGGGAGAAGGCATTAATGCCGGTGACGGGTTTGTTGGGGGCGACAAAGAAACCGGTGACACTTTCGACATAGCCGGACAGGTCCGTGAGGGGCAGCAGGTTGTATTGGTCAATGCCCATGAGGTTGCGCATGGCCAAAATGGTCTCGGCCAGGTCGGGGATGCCGGTGCGTTCGCCCATGCCGTTGACGGTGGTGTGGATGCAATCCGCGCCGGCCCGGATGCCCTCGAGGGCATTGGCCAGGGCCAGGCCGTAGTCGTCGTGACAGTGCAGGTCGATCTTGCAGGGGGCGAGGCGGGCGCGCAATTCCTTGACACGCTCAAACATCTGTCCGGGGGTCATGATGCCGAGGGTGTCGGCGAAGCTGATGCGATCCGCGCCGGCTTCAATGGCGGCGTTGCAGACCCTGACGAGGAACTCGAAATCGGTGCGGGTGGCGTCTTCGGGGGTGTAACGCACTTTGAGGCCGAGCTCGCGGGCGTAGCGGATGTGGTCGCAGATCCATTCCACGGCTTCGTCCTGGGTTTTGTGCATCTTGGCGTCCAGGTGGATCTGGGAGGTGGGGTAGAAGACGACGACGCGGTCGGCGCTGCACTCCCTGGCTTTGGCGATACCGCCACGGGTGGCGAGGGAGTGGGCCACGATCTCGGCCTTGAGACCAAGCGCGGCGATGCGTTTGACGGCCTGAAAAACGCTGGGTGAGACGCTGGGATCCCCGGCCTCGATCATCTCGACCCCGACCTGGTCGAGGCGGCGCGCGATCTCGATCTTTTCATCGATCATGAGGTTGACCAGGGGGGTCTGTTCCCCTTCGCGCAAGGTGCTATCCAAAATTTCTGCCATAAGTGCTTTCCTCCGAACACAAGAATAAAAAAAAGCTCCCCAGGCCGGGGAGCTTTCTGCTTTCGAATGACTGGTTTCAAACCTGTCTAAACGGAGGCAAGCCCGCGCACCTGAAGGTGGGTGGGAAACTGCTTCTTGCTCTGCTTAGCGAACAGGTTTAGGTTATGCATATTAGTTGTCTAGTTTACCCGATGATGGGGATGTGTCAAGGGAGGAAAAAATGAAGAAATTTTCATTTTATTGTGGAGGTGGAAAAACCACGAAAGACACGAAAGACACGAAAATTTACTACCGGATGAAGGCGGATTCGGGTGGAGAAAGGAAATCGCAGGAAGCAGTTTTTGATTCGTAAGGATTCGAATGCGGCGCCAATGATGGCCCGCCGTGTTTTTGGGAGCAGAATCAAGATGGATTTTCAGTTGTTAAGGTACTGGCAGATTGGTTTTCAATACAATTCGAAAAATTGGAAACGATGAAAACGATTCACAGCGGGTCGGAATCAGGATCAAATGAGGAAGGTGAGGGCTGGGTTGGCAGCGCGGTGAGGTCAAGAATGGTGGTGGTCTTGTGGTTGTAGAAATCCAAGAGGGATGAGACGGTGGTTTTCTTGGTGATGGGCAGGTCGGAGGGAAGGCTGGAGATGTGGAACTGGTTGTGGACGCTGATGAGGTGGGAGAGCCCTGAAGAGGCAATAGCCAGGGAGCGCAAGGTCTGGTTGAATTCGTCAATGGTACGATTTTTGAGACCCTGTTCGTAGGTGAGATTGATGTAGTTTTTGACGTGGGCGATGATGTCGTTGAGGTCGCAGAGTTGGGCACGCTCAATGGGGGTGGTGTTGCGGATGGAACGCCCTTCGATGT
>CAYYRU010000107.1:0-4094 GCA_964474095.1 uncultured Anaerolinea sp. | reverse complement strand
GCCGCCGTGACCGGCCAGATACCAGTGGAGGAAATGACGGCGTAAGTTGTTTTTTTTTCATGCAGTGGACGTTGTGGACTGAGTGGACCGGGCGGAGGGGGAGATGGCTGAACAGGAAACTCTGATTCCCAAGCATGGCGGCTACCGCAAGCTGAAGAGCTTTCAGTTGGCGCAACTGGTCTATGATGTGACGGTGCGTTTTTGCGATAAGTACATCAGCAAGCGTAGCCGCACCTATGACCAGATGGTGCAGGCGGCCCGCAGCGGGGTGCAGAACATTGCCGAAGGTTCACAGGCCTCGGCCACTTCGAAAAAGATGGAACTGAAATTAACCCAGGTGGCCCGCGCCAGCCTGGAAGAACTGAAGCTCGACTATGAAGATTTTCTGCGTCAGCGGGGGCTGGCGCAGTGGCCCAAGGAATACCCCTTGCGCCAGGCGCTCATCGACCGGCGCTGCCAGAGCGCCGATGAGGTGGCGGCCTGGGTGGTTGGGGTGAGCCGGGGTGGTGGACAGGGTAGACAGCGTGGACAGGATTCAGAAATGTCCACAGCGTCCACTTTGTCCACCAAAACCTATCCCGAACTCTCGGCCAACGCCGCCCTGACCCTGCTGGCGGTGGCCTGCGCCCTGCTTGATCGCCAGGTTTCGCGGCTGGCCGCCGATTTTGAAACCGAAGGCGGCTTTACCGAGCGCCTCTACCGGGTGCGCACCGCCAAACGGAGAACCCAACGATGAAACACACCTCCGAAGCCGCCTTTGAAACCGCCATCGAGGCGGTGCTGCTGAGTGATGGATACAGCAAGCTGACATCTGGTGCCTTCGACACCGCGAGGGCTATCTTCCCCGACGAGGCGTTGTCATTCATCCGCGAGACCCAGCCCAAGACCTGGGAAAAGCTGGAGACGCTGCACGGGGCGGAGACCGGCGAACGAGTGTTGCAGGCGCTCTGCAAATGGCTGGACACCCACGGCGCTCTGACCACCCTGCGCCACGGCTTCAAGTGCTTCGGCAAAACCTTGCGCATCGCCTTTTTCCGCCCGGCCCACGGGCTCAACCCCGAGTTGGAAGCGCGTTACCACGCCAACCGTCTGGGCATCACCCGGCAGCTCTTTTTCAGCAGCAAGAACAATAAATCGTTGGATGTGGCGCTGTCAGTCAACGGCATCCCTGTGGCGACGTTGGAACTTAAGAACCCGCTTTCCGGCCAAACTGTAGCAAACGCCATACACCAATACCGCCACCACCGTGATCCGCGCGAGCCGATCTTCCTCTTTACAAAACGCACCCTGGTGCATTTCGCCGTGGATACCGAAGAGGCGCACATGACCACGCGCCTGGCCGGAACCAGTACCCATTTTCTGCCCTTCAACAAAGGCTGGGACGGCGGCGCGGGGAATCCACCGGACAGTCACGGGCGCAACTACAAGACCGCCTACCTGTGGGAAGAGGTGTTGCAGCGGGACAGCCTGCTGGACCTGCTGGCGCGGTTTCTCCATTTGAACATCGAAGAGAAGGTCTCAAGCGAAGGCAAGAAGGTCATCAAGGAGACGATGATTTTTCCTCGCTACCACCAATTGCAGGCGGTGCGACAGATGGTGGCGGCGGCCGGCAGCGAAGGAGTCGGACACAACTATCTGGTGGAGCATTCGGCGGGCAGCGGAAAGAGCAATTCCATCGGTTGGCTGGCCCATCGGCTTTCAAGCCTGCACAACGATAAAGATGAGCGTATTTTCGACAGCGTGGTGGTCATCACGGATCGGGTTGTGCTCGACCGCCAGTTGCAGAATACCATCTATCAGTTTGACCACCGTCAGGGCGTGGTACAGAAGATCGACGAGGATTCCCGCCAACTGGCCGAAGCGCTGGAATCGGGCGTTCCGATCATCATCACCACCTTGCAAAAATTCCCCTTTGTTTCCGGACAGCTGATGAAGTTGGCCGAGGAGCGCGGAGAAGGCAGCAGCTATCTGCCGACACGCAACTATGCGGTGATTATTGACGAGGCGCACAGCTCCCAGTCGGGGGAGACGGCCACCGAACTCAAAGGCGTACTGGGTGGCGCGGAGCTGATCCGCAAGGCGCAGGAGGCGGCGCAGGAGGAAGGTGAAGAGGAGTTGGAACGTCTGTTTCGCTCCATGGCCAAGCGCGGCCAGCAGCCCAATATGAGTTTTTTTGCCTTCACCGCCACGCCCAAACACAAGACGCTGAAGATTTTCGGGAGGAACGGGGATTCTTTTCACCGCTACACCATGCGCCAGGCCATCGAGGAAGGTTTCATCGAGGACGTGCTGAAAAACTACGTCACCTATAAGACCTACTATCGCTTGACCAAGAAGGCCGAGGACGATCCAAATGTCGAGCGAAAGAAAGCGGCCAGGGCACTCGCGCGTTTCATGCGTCTGCACCCGCACAACATCGGCCAGAAGACCGAGGTGATGGTTGAACACTTCCACCTGCATACCCGCCACAAGATCGGTGGCCAGGCCAAGGCGATGGTGGTGACCGGTTCGCGTCTTGAGGCTGTGCGTTACAAGCAGGAGTTTGACCGTTACATCCGCGAGAAGGGTTATCCTATCAAAAGCTTGGTGGCTTTTTCCGGGACAGTGGAAGACGATAAAATACCTGAAAAAAACTACACCGAAGTTGAAATGAACGAGGGCTTGAGGGAAAAGGAACTGCCTGAAACCTTTGCCAAACCCGACTATCGGGTACTGCTGGTCGCGGAGAAGTACCAGACCGGATTCGATCAGCCGCTCTTGCACACGATGTACGTGGACAAACGTCTGGCCGGGATTCAGGCTGTCCAGACCCTTTCGCGCTTGAACCGCACCCATCCGTTGAAAGACGACACGTTCGTGCTCGATTTCGTCAACGACCCGGACGAGATTCAAGAGGCGTTTCACCAGTATTACGACGGCTCTGTCATGGGCGAAGAAGTCGACCCGGATCGATTGTATGAGGTGAAAGGTGAACTGGACGAATCGGGCATCTACCTGCAATCCGAGGTTGACGCTTTCTCACGTATTTTCTTTGCGCCGAAACGCCGCCAGAGCCCGGCAGATCATAAAAATATGAATGCCGTGCTCGATCAGGCGGTGGCCCGGTTTGCCCAACTGCAAAACGAGTCGGAAGAAGAGGCTGAATTGTGGCGCGGCAAAACCCAGGCGTTTCGCAACCTCTACAGTTTTCTGAGCCAGGTCATTCCCTACCAGGACAGCGATCTGGAAAAACTTTTCACCTACCTGCGCCACTTGGCTCTGAAATTGCCCAAACGCAAGAGCGGGCCAGGTTACCAGTTTGATGAAGAAGTGGAGCTCGATTACTATCGACTGCAGAAGATCAGCGAAGGCTCAATAAACCTCGCTAATGGGTATGCCAAGCCTCTCGATGGGCCGCGAGAGGTCGGCTCAAGCATGTTGCGCGAAGATCCCATCGCCCTGTCCAGACTGATCGACCTCATCAACGAGCGCTTCGGCAGCGAGTTGACTGAAGCGGATCAACTATTCTTCGATCAGATTGCTGAAGCAGCCAGTCAGAACGAAGCTTTGCGCAAGGCTGCTGAAGTAAATTCTCTCGACAAATTTCAACTGGTCTTTCGACAGGTGCTGGAGTCTCTCTTTATCGAACGCATGGAACTCAACGAGGAACTCTTTACCAACTACATGAGCAAGCCGGATCTGCATGACGTTGTCACAAAATGGTTGGGGAGTCAGGTCTATGACAGACTGGGTAAATCTCAAGCAAAATTCAATAGCCATTACTATGGTTGAATGCTTTGTCATGAATTTATGGATAGGCTTTCCTGCCCAGCAGATATTTTTTTATGAAGATGGCCCAGGCATCCCGATTATCAAGAATCTCCTGATAGATGGCTTATAAACAGCGTCAACAGTTGCATCCGCATGTTTGAGGATCTTGAAGATCACAAGGCGTGGAACGCCCAGCTCGGTCATGTATGCGGCGCACGTCGTGGGGTGTTGCTGAAGTTTTTAGCGGCACCTTTCCTTTCATGAGGCGTGCGGCCGGTTTTGCGGGATACCCGGAAATTCAGGCCCCCTGGTGGCGCAACCAGCTAGGATATTGAACCAACGAC
>CAYYRU010000106.1:0-4676 GCA_964474095.1 uncultured Anaerolinea sp. | reverse complement strand
CACGGACAATCGCGGCCTGGCGTTTTTTCGATGGCGGGCGCGGTCGAGGCGTTGACGGCCATCCTGGATGAGTTGAAGATTCCGCAAGCCGTCTTCGTGGGCCACTCGTTGGGGGGCAACCTGCAGCAGGAGATGGCTTTTTACCATCCGGAGCGGGTGAAAGCCTTGTTCTGCCTGGATTGCACCTGGAACTTTCAAAAGCTGACCAGGCTGGAACAAACCCTGTTGAACTGGGCGGAGCCCATGCTTATGATGTATCCCTACAAGACCCTGGTGGATCTTTCCATCAAGGCCACCACCGATTCAAAAATGGGTGAGGAGATCATGCGTCCGGCGGTCATGCTGCATGACAAGCGGGAGTTCGCCAGGATCATGGCGGCTGCCAGCCTCTGCCTGCATTACGAGCCAGGTTATACCATCGACAAGCCTCTGCTGCTCATGCTGGGTGACAAGGACCAGACTGGCAATATCCGCAAGGCCATGCCGGCCTGGGCGCATGTGGAACCACAATGCGAACTGGTGATCGTCCCCAACGTGAAACACGCCCCCAACTTTGACGCGCCGGAAATTTTCCACGAGCATTTACTGAATTTCTTAAATGAAAATGCATAAAAAGAGTAGGGACAGCGCGCCTTGTCCCTACTCGTATCATCTATGACTGATTACTGATCTTCTAACTCAACCCGATGATCCTGCCGGTTTCAGGCTCAATGTCAATCTCCATGAACACCGGGCGGGTGGGCAGCCCCGGCATGGTGGACATGGTGCCCAGCAGCGGATACAGGAAGCCCGCTCCAACTGACGCGCGGATGTCGCGGATGGGGATGCGAAAGCCTTTGGGGACACCCTTAAGGGTGGCGTCATGTGACAGGCTGAGGTGGGTTTTGGCCATGCAGATGGGCAGCTTGTCAAAGCCCAGGCGGGTGTATTCCGCGATGCGTTCTTCTGCCTCGGGCAGGTAATCCACCCCGTCGGCGCCGTAAACCTCACGGGCGATGATCTCGATCTTCTCCTTGATGGATTTCTCCAGCGGATAGATGAACTTGAAGTCGGAGGGGTGTTCGGCAGCCTTGATGATGGCATGGGCCAGGTCGATGGCGCCTTCTCCGCCTTTTTCCCAATGATCGCATACCACCGCGTCCAGGGCGCCGCCTTCTTCAATCGCGGCCTTGCGCACCATTTCCAGCTCCGCGGGGGTGTCATTGCTGAAGCGGTTGACCGCCACCACTACCGGGATGCCGTACTTCTTGGCGGTTTGAATGTGATGCAGCATATTGCCCAATCCGGCGCGCAGCAGCTCCAGGTTCTCAGAAGTGTAAGCGGGGTCAAGTGGTTTGCCTGCCACCACTTTGGGTCCGCCGCCGTGCATCTTAAGCGCGCGCACCGTGGCTACCAAAACCACCACTGAGGGTTTCAACCCCGAATAGCGGCATTTGATGTCCATGAATTTTTCCATGCCCATGTCGGCACCGAAGCCTGATTCAGTGATCACATAATCAGCCAGTTTCAGGGCGATCTTATCCGCGATGATCGAAGAGTTGCCATGGGCGATATTGGCGAAAGGTCCGGCGTGGACGAAGACCGGAGTGCCTTCCACAGTTTGCATCAGGGTTGGCTTGATGGCGTCTCGCATCAAAACGGTCATGGCACCGGCCACGCCCAGGTCTTCGGCGGTCACGGCCTCACCTGAGCGGCTGATGCCGATCACAATCTTGCCGAGGCGTTCACGCATGTCTTTCAGGCTGGTGGTCAAGGCCAATATGGCCATGATCTCTGAGGCTACCGTGATATCAAAACCGGTCTCGCGCGTTTTGCCTTTTTCATCCGGTCCCATACCGATGGTGATGCCTCTTAAAAATCGATCCGAGGTATCCATCACTCGCCGCCAGGTGATCGTGTCGGGGTCGATATCCAACCGGCACAGCTTTCGTCGTTCTTCCTGGGATAATTCGTCAGGATCAGAAGCGGTGATCTTTAGTTTTTCCAGCCTTGCCACCATGCCTTTGGTGAAATGGCGCTGTCCTTTTTTATCGGGTGGCAGCAGGCGGTTGAAGAGTTGTTCATCCGTGGCATCCGCTTCGTGGAACATGCGCGCGTCAATGGCGGCGGCCATCAGGTTGTTGGCGGCCGTGATGGCGTGAATGTCTCCGGTGAGATGCAGGTTGAATTCTTCCATGGGAACCACCTGAGAGTAACCGCCTCCGGCGGCGCCGCCTTTAATGCCAAAGGTGGGTCCTTGTGACGGCTGGCGGATGCAGGTGATCACCCGCTTGCCCAGGTGGGCACCGAGCGCCTGGCTGACTCCAACAGTGGTGGTGGTCTTGCCTTCGCCCAACGGCGTGGGCGTGATGGCAGTGACATCGATATATTTTCCATCCGCGATGTGATGCAGCCTTTGCAGCACATCCAGTTTAACCTTGGCCTTGGTGTCACCGTATTGTTCGATCTCAGAGTGCAACAATCCCAATTCTTCAGCCACCAGCGTGATCGGTTTCAAGGTGGCTTCCTGGGCGATTTCGATATCACTGGGAACCGGCATCCTTCTCTTCAAGGGGGTGGGGGTGAAGGTTTTGTGACTGATGTTTTTTTCTTGCGGGGACATTTTTTACCTCCTGCGAATTTGTCTAGCTCACTAATTAAAGACGATATTGGAGGTTAAAGCAAGTATTTGGGCGCAAAAATGGATTCCAAATCATATGGAAATTCACCCTTCTTACTTGATTTTTCTATGCTATACTCACTTTATTGATTGGGAAATATATATATATCCAGTTGTTAAAAAATGAATGGAGGAAAAATGGCTGAAGTTGCATATTGCATGAAGTGCAAGAAAAAAGTCGAAATGAAAGAAACCCAGGAAGTGACCATGAAGAACGGTCGCAAAGCCTTAAAAGGAAAATGCACCGTCTGTGGTACAGGGATGTACAAGATCCTCGGCAAATAGCCTGATCGTTGTCATCAATTAAACCGCGTCTGATTTCAGACGCGGTTTTTCATTTGAAAAAGAATTCCTAATTATGTGGTTAATTGCGCATAACCCTTATATAATCATCATATCTTTCAAATTCTTAGGATTAAATGGAACAGTTTCAAGAACCGATTGTCTTTTTTTTAGTCGTGATGACCATCATTTTAGTCGCGCCTATTTTGTCTGAGCGCATACGTTTACCTGGGATCGTGGGCATAATCCTCGGTGGTATGTTGATCGGTCCATATGGTTTTAAGCTTTTACTGGCCAATGACCGCATGGAGTTCCTCTCCACCATCGGTTTGGTTTATCTGATGTTCAGCGCCGGCCTTGAGTTGGATTTTCACCAATTCGTACGTGTTAAAGGCCGGGCTGCCGTTTTTGGGCTGCTGACCTTTTTGCTGCCGCAAGCCATGGGTATGTTGTTGGGATTGGCTCTCGGTATGCCTTGGTTGGGGATGGTGCTGCTCGGCTCGGCCTTTGCTTCTCATACCCTGATCGCTTTCCCGATCCTGGCGAAACTGGGGGTCACCCGCAACGAGGCCGTGGCCGTGACGGCGGGGGCTACCATTTTGACAGATATCGGAGCCTTCGTAATTCTGGCGATCGTTTTGGGAGCTAATGAGGGTAATCTCGCCGTTAGTTACTTCATCAAGCTATTTGTCTTGTTGATCCTGTTCGCGTTGGCAGTCATCTTCTTGCTGCCCAAGCTTGGAAAATGGTTTTTTCAGCGTTTCAATAGCCGGGCGGTCGAATTTCAATTTGTGATCGTGATCTTGTTCGTTTGCGCTTTGGGCGCCAAGCTGGTGGGTGTGCATGAAGTTGTGGGTGCCTTTTTGGCAGGCTTGGCTATCAATGCCTCCGTGCCCAGGCATAGCCCGGTCAGTAGCCATGTGCTGTTCATGGGTGAGTCTTTTTTCATCCCTCTCTTTTTACTTTACAGCGGCATGATCACAGATCCATTAGCGGTGATCAAGCACCCCGAAACATTGCTGATCGCGGCCGGCGTGTTGGTTGTGGCTTATGTTTCCAAGTTCATCGCGGCCTGGATCACCGGCAAGATCTATAAATACACCAAAGCTGAGTTGTTCACAGTTTTCGGCCTTTCACACGCCCAGGCAGCGGTTACCATCCCCACTCTGGTGATCGGTCTTCAGGTGGGCTTGTTTTCGACGGATCTATTCAATGGCGCCATCATCATGATCCTGTTCACCTCAATTACTTCACCTCTACTGGTGCAGAAATTCGCTCCCAAACTTCAGGTGCAGACCGATCCTGTTGACCAATTGCCCTTGTTTAAACGCATCCTTGTGCCCATTTCCAATCCGGACTCACAGAAGAATCTGGTCACATTGGGCAATTTGCTGGCAGCCTCCTCTGAAGGCGCGGTATTGGCCGTAAATGTGGCACGCATGGGGCAGGGTTCAGATGTTGAAATGGGCATCCAAAAAGAATTGCTGGGCAAGGTGTCGCAGCTGGTGGAAGACCCTGAATCCAGGATCGAATTGATCCCCCGACTGGCCAAGAATTATGCCGAAGGTATCTTGCAGACCTCCATGGAGCGCGAAGCCTCCTTGATCCTGATGGGCTGGAGGGGCAAGCGTACCTTGCAGCAAAATATTCTAGGCAGCGTTCTGGATGAGGTGATCTGGGGTTCTGATCTTCCTGTCATGGTGGGTAAACTGCCGCATTCCATCAACGGCATGAA
>CAYYRU010000105.1:0-4762 GCA_964474095.1 uncultured Anaerolinea sp. | reverse complement strand
CATCAACGGATTGATCGCCGCGGATTGGGTGATCATCCCCACCCGGCTGGACGCGCTGGCGGTGGACGGCGTCAAAGAGATCTTGACTACCATGGCTGAGGTCAGTCGCAGCGGACATGGTTACCAGGGTTACAGTATTTTGCCCACCTTCTTTGACCGCACCACCAAAGAGACCTTGCTGCAATTCCAGCAACTGGCCATGACCTTTGGCGAACATTTGTGGCCGCCCATCCCCCAGGATACGCGCGTACGTGAAACGGCCGCTTACGGCACCAGCCTGTGGGAGTACGCCCCGCGCAGCTCGGCCATGGAGGGTTACCGCGAGGGAAGGCAAAAATTAGGCGGTTATCGCCAGGTGTTAAATAAAATGCTGGAGGTACTGCATGGCTGAGCGTAAATTCGAAAGAAAGGTCACGCTAGACCCGGCGGTGGCTGATCTCTTGAGCGGCATGCAACAGCGCCAGGCTGAAAGCCAGATGCCGCGTAAAGAGCGGGAACGCCTGGGACGTGAAAGAGCCAAGATCCAATCCAGGCGTGAGCAGCGTGCCACTTATGACCTGCCGCCTGATTTGCGGGAGGAGATACGAGTATTGTCTGAAGACCTGCGTATTCCGGCCAGTCAATTGGTGACCCTGGCGCTGGCAAGATTTATGAGTGATTACCGCGCAAATGAGATCGATCTGGGAAAATATAAACAGCCTTCCCGCAGTCCGCGTTATGATTGGAACCTGATATTTCCAGATGAGATGATTCGCAAAAGTAAAAAAAGAAACTGATCGTTAAGTCACAGTAGTTAAGTAGCTTTAAGTAGTCATAGAAACAGGTGCAAAATCTGCATCCTTATGAGGTGCAAGTTCTGCATCCAATAGAAAGACAATTCCTGCACTCCGGCCGCCTTAAGGCAAATCGTTCCGTCTGGCCGGGGTGCATCCTTTTTCTTCTGGCGGGGAGGAGGTTTTTGCCTGCAGGCGAGAATGAAATAAATTCACTCAGGCCAATAAGCAGAAATTGCCCGCAGGCCAGAAGGCAGTAATTGCACTTAGATGGGAATGCTCCCATCCAATCAGAAGTGTTCCTGGTCTTGATATCAAGGGTGTAAGTGAAACCGTGGTAACGCTTTGGAGAGTTTATTTTGAAAGTGAAATGGCAAAGACCGAGCGGTCCGTTTTTTTGGTAAACAGGTTGGGCAGTTCAAATAGAAATTTCATCAAACCGTATTTGCGATTAAACAAGCGGTTTGTTTCAACCCTCTCGTTCTCTGGCAACAAGGCGGCGGTGGCGGGGATCCAATCCCCGAGTAAGGTGCCGTTCACTGTGCACGGAGCCACGCGCACGTTTGGGTTGTTGCGCACGCGTTTCATTTTGCCAGAATGGGCTTCGGTAATGACCACCAGCCGGCCTTGATATTCCACAAACCAGACCGGTGTTTTAACGCCTTCACCATTCTTGCGAAAGGTCTCGAGGTTTAGATACTGACGGTTTTGAAACAATGCAGTAGACGGCATTTTTCCTCCTGAAGGATTGGAACACTACCAATGGTGTGTGATCATTTACGAACAAGCAAAATTCGTGGAGTCTCCAGCCAGAGCCAGTTTTTCGATGCGTTGAATGAACTCCGTTTTCGCGTCGGTATAGCCTTCGCGGTCAGATCCGTATTGTGCGGCCAACCCAATTTTTAGCGCGGCGTATTCGTCGCGGGCGTCGGGATGGGTGCGCAGATAATCGCGAAAGGCCAGGTGGCGGCGGTAAAAGGCGGAATCCGGTTCCACCATGTGCAGGTGAAAACCATGCGAGTCATCCACCACCCGGCTGAAATAGCGGCGCTCGGGAAGATCCATCTCGTGCTCTGGAAAGTAGCGATAACCCAAATCCACCAGCAACGGCACAAAGCGCGGGGTGTCATCCAGGCTTTTGAGACCGATCAACATGTCGATAATGGGCTTGGCGGCCAGGCCGGGCACGGAGGTGCTGCCAATATGATGGATAGCGTGAAAGAATTGACCAGCGGCTGCCTGGATGCGGGCGGCTTCTTTCGTGAATTCTCCCGGCCAACCCGTATTATAAGGAAGGATCAAGACGGGACGAGGGGAACCAGCCAGATTTGTGTTCATTTTTACCTCCATAATGTGAAACGCATAACGCTGCTCTTTGAGACAAAGAATGGGACATGATCATGCAAATGGGCAACTTAGCCGCATCGAATACCAATCTGAAAAGAAATGCGTAATCAACAACAAAGGCGGGTATTAATGCGCATAGATATATTATGAACAGTTGTTCATGGGTATGGAAAGGGGGTTACCTGGCCATGACACCGAACAGGTAGACTTCGATCAACTCCTGCAGGGCGGCGCTTTGTGACTCCGGATCGGGAGGTTTGCCCAGCAACATCTCGGTCATGTGAAAGGTGTAGAACAGACCAAAGAAGGCGCGCAGCAGCCCATCCGCGGAGAGGGGACGGATGCGTTCTGGATCGCGCCCAAGGCGGCGGGCGAAGTTCTGCATGCCGGGGGCTACCTGCGGATAAGACGCTCTCAGGTGACTGCCTTGAAATTCAACCACGTCGATGAAAACCAGCTTGATCAGGTCCGGACGGGCGTTCAGCTGCGTGACCAGGCGCCGCGCGGCGGTGCGCACCAATTCTTCAGCATCGCGGCCTTGTGAATTTTCGAGGGCGATCAAGAGCAGGGGATAGGGGTTGTAGGCTTCAAAGACGGCTTTGAAGAGAGCTTCTTTATCGGTGAAATGGTTATAGAGTGACCCCAGGGCCAGACCGGCCTCGCGAGAGATCTGGCGCATGGTGCTGCCGTGAAAGCCCTGTTCCAGAAAGAGGCGGTGCGCCGCGGATAGAATCTGCTGCCTGGATCGGGTAGGATTTGGTTTGCTTTTGTCGACACTTTTATCAGTCATGCTCTAATTGTAAGGACAACAGTCCCTTTTGGCAACTTGCAGTTGAGCCGTCCAAAATTAACGGATTTGAAATCCGCTCAGCAGATGTCTGTTGGCTAATAAAAACAGCCCGCCAGCGTAAAATGATTCCTAATAAGGAAATAACTCTTCCGAAACGACAAAAACTCATCAGTACGTTCACAGGAATAGTGATGTATAATTAAATGCCTTTGATGTTTACGTAAAAATTGCGTAAAGAGACGCTGGACTTCTGTAAAAAAGTCGTTATAATAAAGTAACATCAGTGGTAATATCATCGATGTATGGCGGCGAAGATCCGCATCCTGAATTTGGTCGCAGATCCCTGAACAGGGATAAGGATGTGGGGAGTCAATTGCGAAACCGGCCTCTAACGAGCAGGTCGGTTTTTTTTATTTGTAGTCGGTTCTCTCTTAATGGTGGGTAATTTTTTACTGGTTTTCCACACTTCCACATCAATTTGATAGTTGGTTTGTCTGTTGGTTTATTTATAAGGAGGAAGAACATGAAATCCGTAATTGAGAAGATCCTAAAAACTGCCTTCATTTTAGTCATCATCACTGCCTTGGCCGTACCGAGGCCTGTTTTGGCGCAAGACGCCGAACCCACCCAGGAACCCGCCGCCACCGAGGTGGTGACGGATGTTCCGACCGAGGAACCGGCCGCGGAAGAAACCGCAGCCCCGACTGAGGAACCTGTTGCTCCGACCGAAGAGCCGGTGGCGGAAGAGACGACCGCACCCACCGAAGCTCCCGCGCTTGAGGCTCCCGCCGAAGAGATCGCCGAGATCGTCGAAGCCGTGGATGAAGCTGAACTGGCCATCTTTGATGAGGACGGCAACCCGCTGCCTCTCGGCTCCGCTGAAGTGGTGGATGCCCTGGGAAATGCCGATCCCTGGTTTATCAGCAATTCTAACCCGACCTTGGCCATCGCTTATTTTGGCAGTAACGCTGAATGTAATAACTGGCTGCTGCCCGCCAACCGGCCGGCAGGGTTCGTCACCTATCAATGCAATGTGAATCCCAACCCGATCCAGGCGGCAATCAACAGCCCCTTCTCCACCGGCGCGGTGATCCACCTGAGCGGAACCTTCAACAACGAGACCATAGTGATCAGCAAACCCGTGACCCTGGATGGCGGCGGCGTGACCACCATCAACGCTCCTTCCAATTTCGGGAATGAATACGCAGCGTTTGATACAGGTCTGGCCTTCTCAACTGGCGGACGCGACTTTTTTGGTTTGATCTACGTTCACGATGCAGATAATGTGGTCATTCAAAACCTGACTTTGAATGGCGGAGGTAGTATTTTTGTTCCGGGCGATATCAGCTACGTGGCCGGTATTCTCATCCACAACGCATCGGTAAATTTGACCGGCAATACCATCACCGGCTTTGATCCTTACTTCGATTCAGACACAGGTGCCGGTGTACTGGTCTACAACAACGACAATTCCAACACCGTCACCCTGACCGACAATGTCATCACCGATAATGAGAACGGCGTCATTGGTATGGGTTCACACAATGATCGTACAGTGATTAACGGTTCGAACAACAATATCTCTGATAATGAAGACTGCAATATTGACTTCAAAGATTACACCTCCGGCAACATGCGCGGCAACTGGTGGGGGGTTGATCCCACTGGCTACATCACCTATGATACCGAATGGTACTTCATTTTTAGTGGAGTGGAACATCCCTGGTGGCATGCCACGAACGTATGGGGCACCTGGTACTACTATGGTTACCCGGTCACCATGCTCTCACGCCAGGTGGAAAGTGGCTTTGACTGGAACGATTTCCGCTTTGACGCTCAACTCTGCGGCATG
>CAYYRU010000104.1:0-4772 GCA_964474095.1 uncultured Anaerolinea sp. | reverse complement strand
GATCTACACCCAGAGCGCCCAGGAAAATGGAAAGGATCAACGCGGTGGTAAAACTTTTGTTTTGCATGAAAAAACTCCTTAGAGACAAGAATAAATGAGGTCAATGCCTCGATTGCATATCATTATATACAAAACCAAGTCCAATTTGTCACTCAAAAAATGATCAGACACTTAAAATTTCATTACCTGGCTTAGTAACAAGAATAGGTGATGGTGTCTTCTTCACCTGTGTTAAAACTGTCATTAACCGACGCACCGCCACAACCGTAAGCCGTGGTACTGTACTGGCCATAACATACATTGACCGTTGAATTGCCTGCCGCCAGATTGAAGGTATAAGAAGCGGGACCTTTCATATACAAGGTCACCGTGCCGCCGGTGTTATTCTCGATGTAGACGACGAAACTGGCGTCACAGGCAGGTAGCGGGGTATTGGTCGGCACTTTGGTTACGGGCGGGATGGTTGGCTTGGGTGTATTGGTAATGGTGGCAGTAGGAGTGGCGGTGGGTTCTTTTTGCGGAATCAACGAGTATTTTTGGATGAATGAGTCATCGGGTGTGAAATCACTAATCCCGTTATTGAGTTCTTCATCGATCACATACCCGATCTGAACATCATGCGGTTCGCCGATCTTCCAATCAGATATGACGACGCTTAAAAAGTATGCAGAATAGTCGATCGGGTCACCAATCGTATCGGTATATTCACGATAGGTCAGGAAACTCGGGTTGAAATAATCCCGGCCGTCGATCGTAAAAACCCAGTGCATACGATTCATATTCTCTTCCAGGATGTTTTTATCCGTGGCATTCCATCCCACTTTGAAAAGGAGCGGTTGGTTGTAGACAAACTCCAAAGTGACTATAAAGTTATCAGGCCTTTGGTCGCCGATTAGATCGTAGATCAAAGCCGCTTCAGGGCAATCTTCATTGTAAGAACAAGGATAAAGAGAAACCGGCGGCAGGGGGGTGGCCGTGGCAGTGGGGGTGCTGGTGGAAGTGGCTGTGGCAGTCGGTGTTTGGGTGGGAGTTGGGGTTTTGGTGGCAAAAAGGTTTTGCACGCCTTCAGGCAATAACAAACACCCCTGAAGCAAGGAAAGTACCAAGAGGAGTGCTCCAACCATCAGCCAACGCCGGGTTGATTTTTTGATCAATGTAGGTTTCATGATGTTCTCCTGTGAGTGAATGATGTAGGACAATGGGTTTCTGTGATTATTTCAGATAATTATAGTGAAAACGCAAAAAAGTGCATCTCAATTACCCGAACAAACACGATACCTTTTCTCAAGTTGTCGTTCTTGCGGTACCTTTCAATAAAATGAACTCACAAACATCGACGAAAGCATCGATGCCTTTGGGACCCCTTGCTCCAT
Source organism: uncultured Anaerolinea sp. (assembly GCA_964474095.1). Classification (GTDB taxonomy): domain Bacteria; phylum Chloroflexota; class Anaerolineae; order Anaerolineales; family Anaerolineaceae; genus UBA6107. The sequence continues at coordinate 3,399 of CAYYRU010000104.1, read as the reverse complement.
TTTCTGGGATACCTTATTCGCACCAATACTTGAGGATGTTCTCCTCGTTGGAATCGAAAGGATCGCTCTTGGAGGCGCCGCCGCAACCGTAAGCCGTGGTGCTGTAGCTGCCTGGGCAGACATTGATGCTGCTATTCCCCGCCGCCAGGCTGAACTTATAGGTGGCCGGGCCGTTCATATACAAGGTCACCGTGCCGCCGGTGGTATTCTCAATTTGGACGGTAAAGCTGGCCACACACGCCGGAGCCGGCGTTTTTGAGGGAGTCTTTGTGAACAACGGAACCACCGGTTTGGCAGTGGAAGTGTTGGTGGGTCTGCGGGTGGGCGTGACCGTGAAAGTGGAAGTGGGAGGTTGAACCGGTATCACATGATAGACTTTCACGTAGGTATGCCCCTGCGGGAGGTCCACCCAACCGTCGCTCATCTCTTTTTCCAGGATCAAGCCCACCGAAATAATGTGCGATTCACCCACCTGCCAGCCGCTGACATTCACCGAATACCAGGCCGCCGGGTACGGCAGCGGATCATTCTCATAGAAGGTGGGTCTCAAGGTCAGCCAATCTTTGCGATAATAATCCATGCCGTCGATGGTAAAAACCCAGGTCACGTGAGGCAGGGTCTGGTCCAGGGTGGCCTGATCGATCACGGTCCAATCCACGCTGAAATTCAGGCTCTGATTCTCAGGCACATACACGGTCTGTGTATCGTAAGAATCAGGGACGTATCCCAACAGGGTATCCACGGGCAGGGTGGTGGGGCAGTTTTCAAGATACGCGCACGGGATTAATGCCAGCGGCGGCAGCGGGGTTCGGGTGGGAGTGAGGGTGATGGTTGGGGTGGGCGTGATCGTGGCGGTGGCACTGGCAGTGGGCGTTTTGTTGGCGAAAAACGAAGACCCAGAACACCCCACCAGCAAAACAAAGACCAAAATGAAACCAACAACGAGCGAAAATTTCACCTGCATTTTCATGGCCCCTCGCAAAAAAATGATATGCCAATGTTCGTTGTGATGGAGATGCTAAGAGTATAGCAAAAATTAATAGGAATGGCACAAAAAACCGGTTGGATCAGAAATCCAACCGGTCGAAAGGTAATGGTCAATATTGATTATTCACAAAGCGGCAAATACCACACATCAGTATCAAGAGTCTGAGGGCCGCCCTGGTATAAATTATCGATGATCCAGGTATATTCACCCTTGGGAACCATGTTCTCGACGGTTTGGCCGGGATCAACCACGTATTTGATGCGCGGCCAGGGACCACTGAAAATGACGGTATGCTGATCTGGGCAATGGTTGATGACCCTAAGCACGATCTCGGCTGGCGGCAGCGAACCGGTGGTGTTGGTGGGCACAAAAGCGGCCTTGGTGTTGGTGGGATACGGTTTGGGCGTGTTGGTGGCAGCCGGTTTCGGGGTGGCCGTGGGCTGCGCTGAAGGGATGAAATTGAAACTGCTCATACCGATCAACCCAGCTTCATAATCACCCCAACCATCATTAATGGCGGCATCGGTGATGAATCCCAGTTCAACGCGGTGTGATTCTCCAACCATCCAGTCTTCCAATACGACACCGACCCACACGCCGGGGTACTCCACCCCGTTATCGTCGGTAAAGATGCCCGATTCCGCCATGAACTCTTGAAAGTAATCTTTGCCGTCGATGGTAAAGAAGAATTGGATGTGAGACATATTCTCATCCAGGGTAGCCTGGTCGATAGCATACCAACCCTCAACCACATGGATCTTTTGATCAAAAGGAATGACCACATCCAAACCGTCCGCAGTAGATTGGTCTTCAGCCAGGAATTCATGAACGCTCACGGCATCAGGGCACTCTTCTGAACGAAATGCGCAGGATGTAAAAGAGATGGCTGGGCGGACGGTGCTGGTGGCTTTCGCGGTGGGCTGAAGCGTGGCGGTGGCTTCAGGGGTGGCAGTTTTGGTGGGCCGTCTGGTACGGGTGGGTGTTTCGGTGGCGCCCAGGTTTGCAAGCCCACCTGAAAGCAGGTTGCAGCCCATCGTTATAAATAACAAAACAATAACAAAGATGCCAAGCGCGATCTTGGGACGATGTGCCATGATGATTCTCCGTTCTGTGATAATGATTGACTGATTAACTTTATTTCAATCTGGTAAAAAAATCAAGCCAGATCCATCAACTTGAAAAACAATAACGTGCATATGCTGGGTTTATTGACAGGGCAGAGTGTAGTTCCAGATTTTGGCACTTAGCTCCTGCGGGCCGCCCATCAGTGAGTTATCCACCAGCCAGGTATAAGTGCCCTGAGCAGCCATGTACTCGGTGGTCTGGCCTGGCTCCATCACAAATTTCACGGTCATGGGACCTGAAAAAATAATAGTGCGCTTGAAGGTGCATGGATTCGTCACTTTAATGGTGATATCCAGGGGCAGGTTGGCTCGTGGGGTGCTCGTCGGCCCAACATAAACGCCCGGTGTATTCGTTTGAACAACCGGCCGCGTGGGTGTGGGAGTGGGAGCTTCAAGCGGTGTGACAAACCAGGAATACAAGAGAATATCACCAGCTTCAAAACTTTGCCAGCCGTTATGGATCGGCTCATCCAGTTTGATGCCCATGCGGATGAAATAGGTCTGCCCCGCCTGCCAGCCGGTGATCTTCACCCCCAGCCAGCGGCCCGGAAAACTTGCGCTGTCATCATACTGATTGGGTGACTTCCCGTCCTTAAGCCAGGTCTCATCAAAATAGGGCTGCCCATTGATCGAAAAGATCCACTCCAGGTGTTCCAAATTCTGCGCGAGGGTGGCCTCATCCATGGCAGGCCATCCGATGCGAAACTGCACGGCTGTATCCGCGGTAAAACTCACCTGTGCCACGTTGCCTGAGACCAGTGGATCTGCAATTAGCTTTTCGATCGAGACGGCTTCAGGGCAGCTTGCCACGGCCACACAAGGTGATAATTCCACGCCAGGCAACGGGGTGGCAGTAAGTACCTGTGTGGCAGTAGCGGTTGGGGTTGAGGTTGATGTAAAAGCGGAGGGGTCAGGCAATGCCTGCGTTGTAGAAGCCAGGTCTGATTGACCGGCGCAACCCGAAACACCGCACAGAAAACACAACAGTACACAACCCTTAACTAGAATGCGATGCTTCATGCTGCCACCTCCCCTTCAGCCAGATGTGTCAAAACAGGATAGGATAAATTTAATGCAAAACAATGGATTATTCAAGTCGCGCGCGGCCTGTAAAAACCAAAACCCTGCCTTGTGAATCCAGGCAGGGTTGAGTTCGGGCAAAAAGTGATTAAACAGCTTCTTCTTCGGTCTCTTCTTCCTCAATATCCTGAGGTTCTTCCACTTCGCCGAAATCCAGCACTTCGCGCACCTGCGAACCGTGCTGCTGTGGACCGATCATCCCGGCTT
>CAYYRU010000103.1:0-4985 GCA_964474095.1 uncultured Anaerolinea sp. | reverse complement strand
CTTGCCCTTCGTGATTTATGAAGTGCCTGCGGTCGATGATGGTGTTTACAAAAAATGATCACACTCCTCCAAAAATTACTGGCAAAATTCAACCTCAATGTCAACCTATCGGATAAATTGACTGGTGACATTCTATGGAATTTTTTAAGTTTTGGGTTCATCGCCGTAAATGGGATCATCTTAAACATCTTGATCCTATCAATTTACGGATCAGCTTCACTTGGATTGTTCAACCAGATCTACGCCGTTTTTATCGTCTTCTCACAGTTGGCCGTGAACGGCATCCATTTCTCGGTATTGAAATCCGTATCACTGGGGGGCAGCCAGACTGAGCTGGCGCGATCCTTCACCAGCGCTTTGTTATTAACCGCACTGGTCTCTGCCGCTGTGATTGGCATCACCTATCCTCTGGTCAACCAGGCCAGCTTGCTTTTCGACAGTCCATTCATGACACCCGGGGTAAAGCTGGTCTTGCCTGGGCTCATCTTTTTCTCCCTGAATAAGGTAATCCTCGCGTTTGTAAACGGGCAACGCAAGATGAAGCGCTTCGCGGTTTTTCAAGCGCTGCGCTCCTTCTTTTTGCTGGGCTTTCTACTATTTCATGCCTGGTTGATCAAAGATGGCAACACGATATCTATGATTTTTTCCCTTTCTGAAGGATTGCTATTCATCTGTCTTCTACCAACCCTCATCCGGAATTCTTCGTTTCATATTGACTTTGATTTTCTCAAATCAATGCTTCAACATTTCAAGTTCGGTTTGAAGGCTACTGGCGGCAACATCCTGCTGGAGTTGAATACCAAGGTTGATATCCTGATTTTAGGACTCTTCGTTTCTGATAGCCAGGTGGGTATATACAGTTTCGCGGCCTTATTCATCGAAGGCTTTTTGCAACTTCCCACCATTATCCGCAACAATATCAATCCCATTTTGGCAACCCGCTACCATCAAAGTAACAAAGATGCGTTTAAATCCTTCATCAAGACCGTGATCAAATATTCTTACATGCTCTTCATTCCACTGGGCTTGATCGGCATGCTGGTATTCCCCATTGTGGGACTTGTAAAAACTGACGTCAACATCCAAATTGCCTGGTTGTATTTCGTCGTCATGCTCGCCGGAATGTTGGCAGCTTCTGGCTTCCTGCCTCTCTTGATGACTTTCAATCAAGCTGGTAGACCGGGTACCCAAAGTCTGGTGTTGTTATGCATCACTCTTGTTCTGATTATTTCGGTCCTCGGCTCAACCTTACTTTGGGGCACCCTGGGCGCAGCTGTAGGCGTTGGATTTAGCTATGCGGCCCAAGCAGTGATCATTTTTATTTTCTTGAGAAAGATCTAAAAACAGCAGTATAAAAAGGAAAATGATTTACTAATATACCGGATTTTCGAAAAGCGAAAATCCCTTTTGACGACCAAAATAACGTTGAAAAAAGTTTTGCAAAATCAACTTTTGTTGTCTGTTTGATATATAGGATAATTCGTCTTGTAATTCTATTGCCCACGAACTGACCTAAACATCTGCAAACTCAATAGCTCTTGCCCCGAACGGATATATTGTGTTTCCATACTAAAGACAAGAGTTCATTATCAAATAGCAGCAATGATCAACCCAAACAAGTACCCGGCGAACGTACTGAAAATCGCCACCAAAGAGACATAGATGGCTGTCTTTTTCTTGCCCATCACCCCATTTAATACCAAAATGGATTGAAGTGAAAGTTCCGGATCAGAAAGCAGATAAGCCAGCAGCGGACCACGGGCCATCCCCAAGTCCAGGAACATTTTCGCAATGGGAACCTCCACCAGGGTTGGAAAGTACATGAACACCCCGAAAATCACGCCTACGGCGTTTGCCCAGATGGTGTTCTGACCCGCAATGGTGCGTACCCAGGCTTCCGGGATGATCACCTTTATAATGCCTGCAGCAAAGACGCCTACAATGAGGAGAGGGAAGATCTGTTTGACGAATTTCCAGGTTTCCCAAATCCAACCGCTGAGTTCGTCTTTGGAAAACGAACGGCTGGATACCACCGCGATACTGATGAGAAGAATGATTTCCCCGATCAGGCGACCGTTAATCCCGATGACCAGCGAGCCCACTTCTTCTTTGGGGGCTGCGATCAAGATGGTGAGGGCAATAAAGAGAAAGGCCGCATAAGTCCAGCCAGTAAAACCACGTTCGAAGATCTTATCAAAGCCTTTCCAGGCGGTGATCCCAATCACTACCAGCATCATTATCAAGACGGCGCCTTGAATGGTCAGGTTCACGGTGGATAGGAAAGAACTCAATTCATTCGCCCAGTTAAAAGGCAAGTTGATGCTGGCGTACACATTGGTCAAAAGGCCAACCTGCAAAGTGCCCATGATCAACACTGCAACAAGCAAAAGGAAGAGAACCCAGACAGCAGGTTTTACTTTGGCAGTTTGATCAAATACGCTGTTGGTAGTTATCTCAGTTTCACGGGCACTTTCCTCTTTACGAAAAATCCAAGCCATGATCAGGCCGATGAGGATGCCAAATAAAATAGAAAGCACCAGGCGAGATATAGCGATATCCATCCCAATGGTTGCGCCAGTATAAGTGATTGCCAAAATATTAATAGCCGGACCGACAAATAAAAAAGTAATTGCCGGGCCTAGGCCGGCGCCGCGCTTCCAGATGCCTGCAAAGAGAGGTAGGATGGTGCAGGAACACACCGCCAGAATAAATCCTCCGAAAGCCGAAGCAGGGTAGCTGATCCATTTGGATGCCTTTGGCCCAAGAAAACGCGTTATAACCTCTTTGGGGATCATTGAACTCATGAAACCGGCAATCACAAATGCCGGTACGAGACATAAAAGGACATGCGCGGCCAGGTAATCCAGTAAACCTGTCCAGCCAGACCAAAGTAGCGTGCCAATGTAATTCAATGCAGATTCCATAACACCTTCTATCGTTCAAAAATCATATGCAGTACACTGAATATCTTTTAAACAAAGAAATGGGCAGTCAGCACTGCCCATTCAATAAGATTAATCCTTCAACCAGCCAGCAATTTCTGTTTCAGTAGGGATACGGCCGGAAGAAACCACGTTACCATCAACAACCAGCCCGGGGGTTGAGAGAATCGGCCACTTCATGATCTCATTCATATCGGTCACTTTTTCAAATTCCGCTTCCACTCCCAACTCACTTGCCACCTTACGAGCCATTGCTTCCAGTCGTTTGCAATTGGCACAACCCGAACCCAGAATTTTTATGTTTCTCATGCATACTCCTTTTATTATTAGGAATCGTTTAAAAAGAGCGGTCTTTCCGCTGTCTTACTTGTCGATACAATGAGGGCAATTGCACTTCACCACACGCTCATCAGAGGAATCAACCATTTGTCCGGTCAATTTCTGAACTGCGTCCAGCACAGTATAGATATCCGGGGTTTTGACGCGGTAAAAAATGTTCCACCCATCACGGCGATCCTGAATAAGCCCGGCTTCGCGCATTACCGCTAGTTGTTGAGAGATGTAGGATTGTCGGAAACCCAAATGGGCTTCCATATGGCAGACACAGTGCTCGCCATCCCTGAGAATATTAAGGATCGCGATCCTAGCCGGGTGGGTAAGCATTTTGAACACCTGGGATTGCAAATCGAAGGCATCATTTTCTTTTGTTCGCGAATCTATCATATTCAATTCCATGAATGTGATTATAAGTCGTCTCGGGAGACTGTCAAGGGTAACAAAGGAACACTCATGCTGTAAAGTCAGTGGCAATACATAATTATAGTATTGGATTCATTCATGATTAAATTGTTCGCAAATCAATTACAACATCATCAAATAAATTGATCGCAGAACAAAATATCTTCATCGAAGATTCCATTATCCATTTCCATGAAAACTGTTCAGGATCAAAAGACAGCGGGAGCTGGATTCGACTTTCCTGGCGGTCAAACCAACGAGCCAACGATCATAGGAATACTTTTCCATTTCGCGTTGTGAAGGTATTGTTCCGGAAACCACATTGGGAGGGATTTTCTTTATACTGGGGATTACCAGTCCTACACAAAATCTCAGATAAAAAATAATAAGACATTTGTATAATACAAGTACAATAATCAAATTCCGGATCCTGATCACCTCTCCTTCCAATAAGGAATTGTCGAGTATGCTGTTAAAAATAATGTCAGAAAATCATACGGCTATAAAAAAAGCCGATCTCCAAAATAGCCAATGATGAAATCTAGTCAGCCCACAGGAGCTATCATGGTAAAACGATTATCAGTGCTCGATGCGGAACGTTGTGTTGGTTGCCAATCATGTATGTTTGCGTGCGCCCGCCGTTCAGCGGTTGGTGGCCTGGCTTCTTCAGCTATTTGGGTAAAATCAGCCGGGGGCATTCGCAAAGGATTCGCCGTGGTTGTATGCCGTGCCTGTTCTGACCCTCCGTGCACCCGGGTCTGCCCCACCAAAGCACTGGTAAACCACGAAGGTGGTGGTGTGAGATTTCATCCAGAATTATGCATTGGGTGCCACAACTGTGTTGAAGCCTGTCCGTTCGGAGCCATTTTTTGGGAGGATAAACTGAACAAACCAGAAGTGTGTGTCTACTGCGGATATTGTGCCTCCTATTGCCCGTGTGATGTTCTCGCATTGGAAGAGATTAATCGAGTGGAAGCACCTCACGCTGATGAAACCAAAACGGAAAGCGAGACAAGCCATGCTCAGTAACGACCCATTATCCAGAGTCTTGTATATCGATCTTTCCCGCCGCAGCTTCTCAATTCAAAACCGACCGGAATTATTTGATGCCGGTATTGGAGGAAGCGGTGTTGCGATTCGTTTATTAGAAGAAGAGTGCCCTGTCAATATCGATCCGCTCGCGCCAGGAAACCCCATTATCTTCGCTGTAGGCCCTTTGGTGGGCTTGTTCCCGCTTGGATCCAAGGCGATTGCCATGTTCAAATCACCGCATACTGGCAACCTTGGAGAAAGCCACGCGGGCGG
>CAYYRU010000102.1:0-4999 GCA_964474095.1 uncultured Anaerolinea sp. | reverse complement strand
GTTATAATGTGACTGATCGGTCATATGACCGACTGGTCATATAGTGGAGGATCATGCCTTATCCAACTTTTTATAACCTGCCTTTCGAGAAACGGGACAAGCTGATCAACTGCGCCCTGGATGAATTTGCCGAGAATGATTACACCAGCGCGTCAGTCTCAAAGATCGTGAAGCGTGCCGGTATTGCCAAGGGCAGCCTGTATCAATATTTCAAAGATAAAAGCGATCTGTACATGTTTCTGCTCGAAACCGGCACGCAAGCCAAAAAAGAGCTCATGACCTCCAGCATGCGTGATTTCTCGGACAAGCCCTTCTTTGAGACTTTACAGAGTCTGTTTGAAGCGCTTGGTCAATTTGAGAGCCGCCACCCCAAGCTGGCGCGCATCGGCTACCGGGCCGCGACCGGAAAATCCCCGCTGCCCGAAGCCTTGATGGCACAATCCAAGCAAGCCACACGCCAGTTTTTCGCGGATCTGCTCAAACAAGGCATGGCCCGCGGAGAGATCCGCGGCGATCTCAATGTGGAAATGGCTGCCTATCTGCTGGCCACCTTCCTGGCCGACCTGGGCAACTTTTCAGGCATCGCGGCCGAGAGTGTTGGAGCGGAGGCATCGGGCGCGCATGAGAACGCCCGCTTTAAAGCTGCCTTTCATGCAGTATTGGATATTTACAAAGAGGGCATCTCTTCAGATGCCTCACGAAAGGAACAACTATGAACACATCCGTAAACACGAAAACCATCCTGATCACGGGCGCCAATTCAGGCATTGGCAAAGCCACCGCCTTGCAACTGGCAAGACTGGGCGCTAAAGTGATCATGGCCTGCAGATCAACGGAACGCGGCGAACAGGCCCTACAGGAAATCATTAAGGCCACCGGGAATGAGAAAACTGAACTTGGGCTGCTGGATCTCAATTCGCAGGCCAGCATTCGCCAGTTCAGTGAAGACTTCTTCAAAACCCATGACCGCCTGGATGTCTTGATCCACAACGCGGCCAATTTCGATCTGGCACTGAAGAAACCAGAGCTCAACCAGGATGGCATTGAAACCATCTTCGCCACCAATCATGTGGGGCCGGTCTTGCTCACCCATCTGCTGTTGCCTCTATTACAAAAAAGCTCGCCCAGCCGCATTCTTACGGTCGCCTCAAAAGGATTGGAAGCTTACCCCTTTTTGGATGTCCAGTTTGACAACTTAAACGGTGAACGAAAGTTCAGTCCACAACTGGCATATTACCAATCCAAACTGGCGCAGGTGATGTATACCTACGACCTGGCGGAAGAACTAAACGGGAGTGGGATCAGCGTGAATTGCATCTGGGTACCCAGCGTGGCCCTGCCCGATGAACGCCTGAGCGGATTGCCAGACTGGCAAAAGAAGATCTATCAACTAAAAAGGAAGATGGCGATCACACCTGAACAAATGGCCGAGACTTACACCACCCTGGCCATTAATGCGGCCTATGGCGAAACCACCGGCAAGGTCTGGGATCATCACCTGAAAGCAGTAAAAACCAATGGGAATTCGTATCGCGTCGAAACCTGGAAAAAACTACGCACGGTCAGCAACCGGATGGCCGGGATCGAATCGTAAAGCGAAACAGGATCTGATCTAGCGGGCGCGGCTGGTTACCAGTTGTGACAGGTGCATCCCTATCCACACCGCGGAAAAACCCAGTATCACCTGCAGCAGGATGTTGACCAAAAAATGCAGGTTGAAACCGCTTTTCAGAAGCGTAACCGATTCATAACCAAAAGTAGAGAAAGTAGTAAAAGCCCCCAGCACGCCCACGATCAAGAAGTTGCGTCCTTCCGTTGAGATCCAGCGCCCGTTTTCGGCCAGCACTGCCAGAAAGCCGATCAAGAGACAACCGATCACGTTCACCAGCAAAGTGCCCAAGGGGATGTTGGTTTTACCTTTGAACACTTGCATGAGGAGCACGGTAAGGTAGCGCAGTACCGCCCCAATAAATCCGCCGGCCCCGATGAGCAGGATGTTTTTCATAACGATGAACTCCCAAAACATTGATCCAGGAGTCATCAGCAACGAGGCGGTTAAGGGCGGACTCCATCGCCGCGGAGATAATTTTACCACCTCAGCAGTGCCCAAGAAGAAACATTGCAACTTCTTCGAGGGTAAAACCGTAATCATTCAAGGGGCAGTGTGTCATTTGACTGCCTTCCCAAGAGGTTAAAAACCAGATATAGTTAGAATTCCGTCAGCAAAAATGACGGAAAACGAATTTTTCACAAATCGTAAAGGTCGTCAATGAGAAGAATCATCCAATGGATCGTGATTGCGCTGCTGGTCGCCTACCTGGTGGTCAGCTTTACACAGATCCAATCCATCATCGAAACCCTTAAGCTTGGCAACCCGATCTTTCTGCTGGCCGCGTTTTTATTCATGATCTTATGCCTGGTCAATTCCGCCTCGGTGTATAGTTCACTCTATCAATTGGTGGGTCTGCATGAGACCCGTTGGAACCTGTTCCTGATGTCCACAGCGGCCACCTTTATCAGCGTGATCGCCCCCAGCGGCGGCGTGGGCGGCATGGCGATTTTTATTGACTCGGCCAAGAAACGTAACCTCTCCTCCGGCCGGGTGCTGGTGGTGGGGATTCTCTATTTGCTATACGAATACGCTTCGCTGTTATGCATGGTGATGCTGGGTTTCGTGGTACTGGTACGCCGCGGTCACCTCGATATGGGTGAGATCTCAGCCGCCCTGTTCATGCTGGCCATCGCTGTTGCAGATGCCATCGTTCTCTATTTGGGTTACAAATCACAACACCGCCTGGGCAAGCTGCTGACGGGAGCAGCCAGGCTGGTCAACCGCCTGCTGCAGCGTTTCATCCACAAGGACGCCATCAACACAGATAGCGCCTACAACCTGTCAGTGGAGATCGCAGAAGGCATCAAGACCATCACCTCCAACCCCAAAAAGATCATCTGGCCGTTTCTGTTCGACCTGAACAACAAGGCCATTCTGATCTGCATCATGTCTTTCGTGTTCCTGGCCCTGGGCATCCCTTTCTCGACTGGGACGATCATCGGCGCAGTCAGCCTTGGCCAATTATTTAACTACATCTCACCCACCCCGGGCGGTATTGGAGTGGTTGAAAGCCTCTTTCCCCTGATCTTGAAATCTCTGGGTGTACCCATTGGCAAGGGTCTCTTTATCACCCTGACCTACCGCGCCATCATTCTATGGTTCCCGCTGCTGGTGGGGTTCATCTCGTTTCGGGTGCTGTTAAAGAGGAACGGGAAAAAGAGCAAGCTTGAGCCTCAAAGCGAGGTCTCTGCCCTGCCCACTCAGGATCATGAGGTAATCGAGATCAACGAGGAAGCCGCCAAATAGCTTGGTGGTTGCCCGGATCAAGATGGAAATCTCAATCCAATCGTTCCCCTGCAAGAAATCAGGAAATGAAATCTTCGAAATTGACCTGATGAATGGTTTGCATGTTGGAGCCAGGATAGGCCTGTAAGAATTCATTAGGCACGTTTATTGTCCTAAATAATAGAATAAATTGTCCGAATTTCTAATATTCTTTTACACTAAAGTGTCTGTATTTCACTAAATTTTTCACATTACACTCGATTAACAACCTCGGTTTACCCCTGCCACGGATCAGAGACCTCAATCCCTGCTGCCGCGAAGACATCCCGGTTGAAGGTGATCAATACCAATCCCCTGGCGCGGGCGGTGGCCGCGATCATGCCATCCACAACTGATAGCGGTTTGCCGGCGGCTTCTGTCTCCGCGGCCACCCTGCCCCACTCCAGCATGATCTCGAGATCGAGTGGAACAATGCGACCGTGGAAACGTACCATCAGTTCATCCGTCAGCCAGGTGCGCAAACGCAGGTGCTTTTCGGGGTCGGTCTCGCTTTCAATGCCGCGGGCGATCTCTCCAATGGTCAGGCTGCTGATGCAGATCTGCTCTTCGTCAAAAACATCGATCCAGCGGTTGACCCAATCTTCAGCCCGACCGCGCACCAATTCCACCAACAGGGGTGTATCCAGAAGATACTTCATGCGCTTGAAGAACCTTGTCGGGGGGTGTGATCACGACTGACCTCCACCTCACCCATTGGAGAATCACGCAGAAAATCAGAAAGGCGGCCATGCGCCTTGCACAGTTTTTCATAATCCGCGTAAGAAAGCACCACGGCGGTGCGTTCTCCACGGCGGGTCACCAGTTGCGGCCCAGACGATATGGCCAGGTTGACCACCTCACTAAAACGGTTCTTAGCTTCTTGTAATTGCCACTCGTTCATTTTGTCCTCACTAATAGACTGTCTAGACAGTCTAGATTATATCATCATTTTGGTTTCTCAAAAACAATCCCCGAATCTGATCAATCCGATTTGAACATTGACTTTCAAGATGAATCGAACCTGATCCTTTATTCGATCCAAGCTTGGTTTTTGAGAAGCGCGCCTCTTTCGGTGCCCATAGATCACAGAAAGAATAAAGACCTCCCGTGAATCGTACCACACAGATCCACACAAAATGCCTATAATTATTCCATCCTACGGAAGGGGTTGCTGCCATGACAACATATGAATACAAGGTCGTTAAATGCCGGTTGGTGGATCAAAAGTATTACACCAGTTGGTTAGACGCGTTTGGCTGGCAGGTTCAGAGCATGCAAGAACTGGTGGACAAGGTGGTCAATGAATCCATGGGGTTCTCACACAGCACCAACAGCGGCAGCATGTCCGGGCGGTCATACTATCATCCTCACAACAATTCTGCTGCCTTTTATGGTTACCAGTCCAATCACGGCTGGGGATCCAACATGAGCACCACGGTCACCCGGGTGCAAACCAAATTATCCATTACTTTCTTCAGAGATGCAGGTATCTCTGACAAAGCAGCTCTTGAAACCCTTGAGTCACAGTGGTGGAAATGGTCTGACAAGTATCTGGCTAAAGTGATCGCCCGCAACAACGCGACAGGTCATGAACAATGGCCTGAGTGGATCGAAATGGGAAAA
>CAYYRU010000101.1:0-5821 GCA_964474095.1 uncultured Anaerolinea sp. | reverse complement strand
CGAATGAGAGTTCCACTACCAGGCTGGCTTTCCACCACCAGCTTGCCGCCAATGGAAGCAGCGCGTTCCTGCAGTCCACGCAGGCCAAATTTCTCTTCGGTGGATGCCCGGTTGGGATCAAATCCAACCCCATCATCGTGAATGGTGAGCTCCAACCTGTCTGCCATTACTTCAACATATACCTCTGCCCGGCTGGCATTGGCATGGCGCACAATATTTTCAAGCCCTTCCTGCGTGACGCGGTAAAGGCTTTGCTCCACATCCAAGGGGAGCACAGGCAGTTGATCGGGGCAAACCAGCGTAACAGGGATCGAACAGCGCGCTGAGGCTGCCTGGACGAGATTCCGTAAAGCCATAATCAAACCCAAATCTTCCAAAGGTCCGGCGCGTAGTGCTTTTAATACCCTGCGGGTTTCATCCAGCCCGGATCTCGTGATGTTCAAGGAATGATCCAGCATTTTTTGTGCTTCAAGTTGTGAGGGTTGCACCACTGTTTTGATTGCTTCAAGGTTGATCGATAATCCGCTGAGCGTGTGCGCAAGGGTATCATGCAGTTCAACTGCCAGGCGGTTACGTTCGCGATTGGTGGCAAGCTGTTCCAAGGTGTTTATATATTGGTTTAGCCGTAAATTGGTCTGAATCAATTTTTGGTTTTGCATGCGCTGCGTTTCGATCAGGTTATTGACGATATACCCCACCGTGCCAAACGCGAAGGCACGGATCAACGGTAAACTTACCAACGGAAATGTTTCGTAGGTGAGTTTATCCATTACTAAAAACAAGACGATCAATTCCAGGCCATTGGTGAAAACAATATAGGCTAATACCGCCTTAAAGTTATACTGCCAGGCAATTAACACCAGGGGTACAAAGAGGACAGGCAGCCACAGCCAACTGCGGTTAATGATCGTGAAAATATTAGCCTGCTGCGGGTGGATCAAGTAAACAAAATTGCCGATGACTGGAAAAAGCGCTGCAACCAACAATCCCAAAGGCAAGAAGAGTTTTTTAAGCCGGTTTTCCAAAATAGGCAGGCTTAAATAGCCATACAGGCAAAAATAAACCACGAAGTTCCCCAAAAATTGAAACTGAACGGATTTTTCCCAGCCTGCGGCAAACAAGGTATATCCCCACAAGATGGCGAAATAAACTACTGCCACTCCGGCAAAGTAGCGGAAAATTCGTAATAACCCCGATTCGATCGGCCTTTTCATCTTTTTTATCATAACATAATCACATTCTCGAGGCGTAAGAGAGATGACGCCAGTCATGCAGGGTCGTGTTTCATGTCACCCCCATGAATGTCGCTCAACATCTGGTGAATCCATCTGCAGATGATTATATTGAATTCTGACCTTCATTTATCAAATAGATCGATCCTTTGGGAGAACCAATATGGATTTTGTGATTAAAGCAGAACATTTATCGAAACAATTCAGCAAACGCAACACACAGCCCGCGCTCGATGACTTCTCAATGAGCATTCAGCGCGGAATTTTATTTGGTCTTGTTGGACCTGACGGCGCTGGAAAAACAACCGCCTTGCGCATTCTTTCTTCGGTTATGCTGCCCTCCAACGGAACTGCAACCGTGATGGGGTGCGATACCCGCAAAAATCCCGATCCTCTGCGGCAGCAGATCGGTTACATGCCGCAAAACTTCAGCTTGTATCCAGATTTGAGCGTGCTGGAAAATTTAAACTTCTTTGCCGATATCCAACAGGTAAAAAAGGAACGCAAACCAGCCCGTATTACCGAAATGCTGCGTTTCACCCGTTTGGAAGAGTTCAAGTATCGCAAGGCAGGCACCCTCTCAGGAGGGATGAAAAAGAAACTGGCTTTGGCTTGCGCGCTCGTTCACGAACCGCAGCTTCTGATCCTCGATGAACCCTCCACTGGTGTGGATCCGGTTTCGAGGCGCGAACTGTGGGTCATCCTGGCCGAAGTGGTGCAGCACGGCGTTACCGTGGTGGTCAGCACTCCCTATATGGATGAAGCGGAACGCTGCCACCAGGTGAGTTTTTTATCTCACGGAAAGGTGCTGGCTACTGGCACACCCAACGAATTGATCAAGAAACTACCCTTTGAGATCCTGGAGTTGAAAGCCAGTCCGCGCAAAAAAATGCGTCAGGTTGTTGGTGAGACCCAGGGTATTCTCGATTGGCGGCCGGTCGGTGACTCTTTGCGGTTGAATGTGCCCAATAACGGCGAATCGCAAAAGATATTAGTCTCTCTTAGAGAACGATTGGATCAAGATAAGTTGAAAGTAACTCTCTTGCGACCAACTCGCCCCAGCATGGAAGATGTGTTCGTCCATCTGGTTAACACGCAGCGAGGCCTGGCATGAACTCAGTCGAAGTAAACCATCTGACGCGTAACTTCAATGATTTTTACGCAGTCAACGACCTCAGTTTTTACATTCCACAAGGTGAGATCTTTGGCTTGTTGGGACCGAACGGGGCGGGTAAAACCACCACCATCCGGGTCTTGTGCGGTATCATGCTGCCCTCTTCCGGTTTGGTCAACGTGTTGGGTTATGACGTCACGCGCAACCCCAACGAGGTAAAAAGCCGCATAGGCTACATGTCTCAAAAGTTTTCACTCTACAACGACCTCACCCCGGTGGAAAATATCTTATTTTATGCCTCCATCTACGGTGTGCCCAAGAAAGAGCGGGCAGACCGCGTCAAAGAATTGATCGAGATGGCCGATCTGCGAGGTCACGAAAAGCAGCTCACCCGCAACCTTTCTGGCGCGTGGCGGCAGCGCCTGGCGTTAGCTTGTGCCATCGTCCATCGCCCCTCTATGATCTTTCTGGATGAGGCCACCGCGGGAGTCGACCCCGTCTCTCGCCGCGAATTCTGGGACTTGATCTACGACCTCGCCAGCGAAGGCGTCAGCGTGCTGGCCACCACCCACTACATGGATGAAGCTGAGTATTGCAATACCATCGGCATGATGTATCAGGGCAAACTGGTGGCGTTGGCCAGCCCTGAAACGCTTAAGAACAACTTGCCCGGCATTTTGGTGCAGGTGGAGTGCGACCGCCCTGGAGAAGTTTTAAAGCTCGTTTCCGGTATGAATGGGGTGATTAATGCCACCATCCACGGCGCTTTGGCCCACCTCACTTTAATAGATGCCAGTGTTGAGCCGCAGGTAAAAGATATGCTTGCTCATGCCAAAATCAAGATCAAGTCTTGGGAGATCATTCAACCTTCACTAGAGGATGTCTTTCTAACCATGGTTTCTGATCAGCTCTCATCCTCCGAAACACCACTGAAGCAAGAAAAAAGGAGAAAAGCATGAACCGATTGTGGACAATCATGCGTAAAGAAATTTTTCATATATGGCGTGATCCGCGCACCCTGGCGATGATCGTGGTGCTTCCGGCGCTACTGCTGATCTTGCTGGGATTCGGCATTTCATTTGAACAGCAGTCCGTCAAGATGGCGGTCGCCGATTTTTCAAAGACCGATTCAAGTCGGAATTTCATCGAACAATTCACCGCCAGTAAAGATTTTTTATATGCCTATGATGTTTTAAATGAAGACGCCCTGATCGATCTGATCAATCGTGACCTGGTGGATGTTGGCATTCTCATCCCCGAAAACTATGACCGTGACTTGTTAGGTGGAACACAGGCCAAAATTCCGATCTACATCGACGGTTCGATGCAGCCGACGGATTCGTTGACGCTTCAGCTTAAACTCAATTCGATTACCTCCATGGTCGCCCAGGATATGCTTATCGAGAAAGTGGTGAAATCGGGTCTTTCGAGCAGCTTGAACCTACCTGTAACCGGGATCTTAAAAACGTTATATAACCCCAACGGCGACTCCAAGATCTATATGATCCCGGGGTTGATCGCGATTTTATTGCAAGTGCAGACCTTGATCCTGTCTGCATTGGCCATTGTGCGAGAACGCGAACAAGGCACCATGGAGCAGTTGATCGTCACGCCGGTGCGTTCATGGGAGTTGATGCTCGGCAAGATCATCCCGTACCTTGTGGTGTGCATCTTCAACCTGTTGGCTCTGTTATGGCTAAGCAAGCTCTTCTTTGGGATAACCGTGGCTGGCAGCCTGGGTGTGTTGATCGGATTGAGCATCATTTTCATCCTTGGTTCGCTGGGGATGGGTGTGCTGATCTCTACCATCTCACAATCTCAAATGCAGGCCATGTACATCTTATTGTTTGTGGTGCTCATGCCAGCCATCATCCTCTCAGGGCTGATGTTCTCTCGCGAAAACATGCCAGCTTTCACCTATTGGTTCAGTGAAATGCTGCCAGTCACCCAGTATCTTGAGATCACACGCGGCATCATGGTGCGCGGCGTGGAGGCGAGTTCACTATTCTTCTCGTCCACATTGCCGTTGATCATCCTGAGTGTCGTCTATTTCGTCGCCAGCATCCTGGTGTTCAGAAAACGCATCTAACTTACCAATCAAGGAGAACCCTATGAAACTAAATTTACTTAAGGTAGTCAGCCTGGCAATCGTGCTCACTTTTTCATTAAGTGCTTGTGTGACCGCCGATACAGGATCATTTACGGCTTCCGGCTCTTTTTCTGCTATTGACACTTCGATTGCGCCCGAACTCAGTGGCAAGGTCAGCGAAGTGAATGTGGTCGAAGGCGAAAGTATCACCGCCGGACAGACCCTCTTCAAGATCGACGCGGAAGTCAGCCAGGCGCAATTTGACCAGGCTGCCGCAGCAGTGAACGCCGCCGAAGCCGCGGTTGAGGCCAGCCGTTCACAGGCAGCCAGCGCGGAGGCGCAGTATCAACTGGCTCTGCAGGGCGCGCTCGTGCAGGATATGCCCAACCGTCAAGTTGCCTGGACCCAGAACCTCCCTGAAGATTATCAGGAAGCCTGGTATTTCAATGAGTCTGAATTGATCGAAGCCGCCCAGACCCAGGTATACAGCGCTGAAAACGCACTGGAAACGGCGCGTGTCGAGCTTGAGGATGAACAGAAGAAAGCCAGCAGTAAAGATTTCATCGCGGCTGAAAAAAGGTTGGCACTCGCACAGGTGACCTTGACGGTCGCTGATGCAACCTTGACCCAGGCGCAAACCGCGGGCAATACTGACCTTGAAGATGCCGCCATCGAATCGAAGGATGCTGCCCAGGCCGAATTTGACTCTGCCCTTTCAGATTACCAGCGTATGCTCACCACCTCCGCCGCAGATTCCATCATCCTGGTGCGTTCTCGCGTGGCGGTGGCTCAAGCCACATTGGATAACGCCCGGGAGTCCCTGCTTGCACTGCAAACTGGTGACCAATCCCTGCAGGTAGTGGCCGCCCAGAAAGCTGCTGAAGCAGCAGCCAGTATGGTGAAACAAGCCGAAGCTGGGTTGGAACAAGCCAAACAAGCGCTCAATATGGCGCAATTGCAACTTGACCGTACCACGATCACCTCCCCGGTGGATGGTGTGGTGCTTACCCGCAATGTAGAAGTCGGCGACCTGGCGGTAGCCGGCGGCACCGTAATGCGCGTGGCGAACCTGGATACCCTCGACCTGGTGGTTTACCTTCCCGAAGATCAATACGGACAGGTCAACCTTGACGATGAGGTCTATATCACAGTCGACTCGTTTGCTGGTGAAACCTTCGAAGGCACCATCGTGTATATTTCAGACGAAGCCGAGTTCACACCCAAAAATGTGCAGACCGAGTCTGGCAGAAAATCCACAGTCTACGCGGTAAAAATCCAGGTGTTGAACCCCGATCACAAGCTCAAACCGGGCATGCCCGCAGATGTGGAATTTACGGTCCGCTAGAGGTTATTCCGGACTATTTATTGATTAGTGATCCAGAGATT
>CAYYRU010000100.1:0-5849 GCA_964474095.1 uncultured Anaerolinea sp. | reverse complement strand
AAGCTTCGCCCGACCCCAAGGAAGAATCCGTGCAGATCACGCTGGAATTGATCGACCAGATCAAAGCCCTCCCCGGTGTGCGCGGCATCCATTTCATGGCCGTGGGCTGGGAATCCATTGTACCCAGGCTGATCAAGGAAAGCGGATTGAGATAAATATTCTCTCCTACACCTCCTTACAAAACCCTGGGGGTAAAAAGAGCTCAGTAAATTCATTTTCTCGCCAAGCCGCAAAGATCGCAAAGAAATTGCTTTTTCGAAAACCCCCCATTGGTTCGTATGGGCGCGCGGGTTGCTTATGTCTTGTATGCCCACCAACGTGCTGATCCAATTTTGAAGACCATAATGCTTTCTTGTAGGGTGTCGTCGCGCTCTTAGCAATCCACCATTCCCATCGTGTTGCGCTGAACCAATCTTCCATGGATGTAAAGGGGTGCCTTCAAGTAACCAATTTCCATCCACGGGCCTTATTCGTTTCATTCGATATTCGCACCGAAAATTCTGTGATGCGAATCGGGTATATCAGCTACGATCGGCTCGAAATGCACGTCCTAATTATGAATTTGGATTAAGGCTTTGGCCCTTGCCAGCCCCCCCACAAAAGTTCATCCACAAAGATCAATTCGTCTTCGACCCAGACCCAAAGCTGGTAGGTATTGCCTTCAACAGCCTTCACTCGGGTGGATACAGAGATGGCCGAAGGGGAAAGAAATGGATACCCCAACAGGTCCATTTTTGTTGTGAATTTCTGACTAGTCTGGTCGTAGACCCCAAGTGTGACATGGTTCAGGAAAGGCACCTGGGCATCCATGGCAGCCATGAACGAATTCTCGTTCAACTGGATAAAGGGCGTGATATGTAAAAACAATTCGCGGTATCGCTCGCCCCTCAATTCTTCCATCGGTTCCACGTCCGTCGGGAAAACCAGATCACCAGCATCCTCAAATTGGGTCAATCTCTCTGAGATCACCGACGCCATCTCGTAAAGCGGTTCGGGACCATTGTAATTCTGACTGGTTAATTCAACAAAACAGTTGCCTTGAATGAAACGCACAAAATACTTCCCGATCGCTCCATACCAAAAGTAAACACCAGAGACATCGCCAAAGCTGGGAGTGTCTTTAACCGGTGCCATTCCCCCACTGCCATCACGTTCGGTTAATGAAACAGGATATGGTTTGTCTGCACACCAGATCTGAATACCAGTGGTGATTCTGCCGTCTTCCGTACTTGAGTTCAGGCGTGAATATACCTCTCCTTCCGAATACATCGTTTCAATGAAGAAGTAAACCCCTGTAGCCATTGGCCAGCTCAAGGATTCATAGGGAGAAGGCATCACGGACGCCAGATCGGTTTTTCGTGGAAGAGCAATTGCAGTGGGCGGGAGAGTGGCTTCAAATGTAGGTGTCACCGCGGGGGTGGTCGTAAACAGCGTGGTCGCGGTAACCCTGGTAGAGGGAGTTGCGGTTTGAGTGACCGGTGTGGAACAGGAAACCAACGTGAATATCAACAGGATCAATAAGCCAAACAATCGTCTGTTTGTCGCCATTAGAAACCTCCACCTTGCTCAACCATCGGGAATGTATGCAAGAACAATTGATCACCAGACCAAATGTATAATTGGCAGCCTATGGAAGGAATCACCAGTTGGTCTTCAGGGCGCAAAATTACTTCATACTCTCCCGGCGGCGGTATGGATTTCTCCTGCTTCTTGTAATAGATCAACTGCGTTCGCGGGTCAAATAAAGCGATAGTGAGCGGAGCGGCGATTGGTTCGGCAATATAGAGATGCAGTATGCCAAACAACTCGAGTTTGCTGCTGTTTTGTTCATCCCCCTGTCCATAACCCTCCAAAGTTATATAACCTTCCTGCAACGGAGTTTTGTTGATATCAGAGGGTACACTGATCACCGCAGACGCCAGCGCATGCTGCGGCAGGCAGCTTGCCATCGATCTGGCCACGTTGATCAAACGTTCGCGAGTAATGGGATTCGACTCCAATTCCACCAGGGTCAAGGTTACCAGGGATTGCCCCTTGACGAATGCAAGAGTTGATTCGTAAGTGTTGGGGAAATTGTTGGTGTTAACGACTTGCGAGAGTTGGGCATAATCCGCCAGGCCGGTAATGATATCTTTTTCATCGTTCTCATAATCGGGGATATCCAACCCAGCCATGGGCACGTTAAAAACCTGTATGCTTACCCCAAGGGTGCCAACCGGGGCATAGTGATCGACCAGAGTGAAATCAGTGTAGCGAGTAGAATAGATGAATCCCTTATGGGTTAACGAAGTATTAATGGTGTACTGCGCCATGGGTTTGTCAAAACCCAAGTCACCCTGGGCCGGGAAACATTGCAGGTATTGAAGCTCATTTTCATTGCCGACCAGGGCAAATGGCTCTAAAGAAGGCGCGCCAATCTGATCAGCCAGGGTTTGAGCGATGGTCTGAACAATGGTTTGTGCTTCTGGGATATCAGAGAAGAGCGCTACATCCACAAAGGTATCTGACTTTTGAAAACGTTGTACGGTTAATTGACCGGCAGAGTCTTCATCCCATTTGAACATAACCGACCGATCGGCAATAGTATCAACGCCAGTGATAATTGGTTTGGTTTTAGGGGTGAAATCAGGCAGATCAAAATCAGTGCGGCTTTGGTCAAGCATCCTGCCGCTGTAATGCCAAAGTTTAATACTGCCTTTCTTCAAGAAATCCCCTTGCCCCATTAACTCTATCTCATGAACCAGGGCATTGTATTTTGTATAGCGGATCAACTTGCCCAGATAATAGCTTTCAGGCAGCAAGTCAGCCATGGCAAATAGTTGTTGGTCAGAGTCCTCCAGAACGAAGGTTTGGTCTTGAGAAGCTGCGACTTGTGGCAGTTGAGCGAGGATCGGCTGAACCAAAGCCGGTATGAAAACCAGCATGTCTTGTTCTGGCAGTTCAGGCAGTTCAAAATAGCCGCTCCACTCGCCACTGACAAATTGCCCAAAATAGACAAGTTGATTCCCATTTACGCGGGTGGTTTTAAATTTCGCGAAATCTCCCAATTGTAGGCCAGTTTGATCGACCCCACGCGAGTGAAAAGAAGTCAGGTCATCCATCAACGAAACCCGATGAGCGGCATCCAGGTCGGGACGGAAATCTCTAAATAGACAGATCTTGCCCTGATCAGCACCATTTTGTGAAAGCAGCAAACAGCCGGCTTTTTCAGCCGTGCTCCAGGTGTCTTCCACGCTGGCAGCGCTGATCAACAAATCCGCTGGCAAGAACCCGGGGGTACCCTGAAACTGAGCCATCGTTGTGACAAACTCGGGCATGGGCTGCAACAGGCTCGGGTCAAGCAATTCAGCCGGTAAGAGTTTAAAAAGTTCATCGAAAAATGCCTGTACTTGTTGAGGAGTTTCAATCAATGCCGAGGGGGGGTCTGTTTGGGTTCTTTTATCAAAGTAATAGAGCACCACCCAATTATTTTTTACTATGATGCCATGAAAATGCGGCGGCTCCCCGCCAGCATGGGCCATACGTGAAGCATCCCCAATCATCGGAGCATCCGGTATCCAAGATTCAAACTGCGACCGTTCGAATTCATCCAACCTTTCCTGTTGGGTAAGGTCGGGGTTTTCAAAATAAAAGAAATTGACTTCACCAAACTGTCCGTTGAACTGTGCCTCCGTATTGATAAGTGGCAAAGAGAAACCATATTGGTTAAAGAGCGTTCCACCCGAGGTGCCAATATTTCCGAACTGATACCGGCCATTAATGACAGGCCGTTTATCAGTAAATTGCTTGAAAAGCTGCGCCAGGGTGGAATATTCAGATTGGGTCTCAGCAGGAACAACGGCTTGTGAGTCGGTGGGTTCGGTGGTTTCATCCACTTCATCAGGAAGGCTGACCTGTTCTTCATCAAACGTAATCAACGGAAGTGTGGCACTTTGAAAATAATCATCCACTTCAACCTTGTGTGTGAGATAAGCTGGCGATTGATAATAGAGATAATCGATTACCTGCCCATACCCATAACGCAAAAAATCCACGCTCATACTTTGGTTTTCAAGATCTGAACCTGCACCAAAGTAAACTACCCAAAAATCTGTCTGCCAATCTTTTGGTAACTCAATCCCTCCGTAAAGGAATTTGTTGGAATCTTGCGGATTGGCAGCAAAATAATAGATTTTATCTCCTGTGTTGTTCTGCCAAAAAATGAGGTCGATCCACTGACCTGGTTCCAACAAAACCAATCCGTTGCCTTGGATTGGATCAAACCTGGGGGTGGTTGGAGAGTTTAAAATGGCTTGTACACTAAAAACGTCATACGGGCAAGCGCCCAAACTTAACCTTTTCTCACCGCCTTCCACCGGAGTGAAAATGCCAGTATTCACACAGATCTTATCTGTATTTGCTTTCATGCGGATGTGAAAGAAACTGCCCGGTTCAAGCTGCATTTTGGCGTTCACTCCACCCAAACCAGTCGCGGGTTCGAAAACCAGGGCATTGTCTCGAATGAAATTTGTTGAAGAAGTTATCGCGGGATCATCACTGCCGCCTGGTAAAAGATCAAACCAATTCTGGTCTTCCACCTGATCAAAAGATAAATCAAGGCTTAAAGATATTTCAGCAGGTGTGGGGGTGATATTCTTCGCGGCTTGAGCGTCATTTACTTGGACACTGAGATAGACGCCGCCAACAACCAACCCAATGATGATGATTGACACAATAATCCATAACCAGATTTTATTCTTCAAGAGAGACTCCTTGTCAAATAGGGAGACCCGGGTCGTATATAGGATCGTCCAGATCGATTACGAAATTATTCAGCCTCATGATCAAGCAATTCCCCGGTATGAAAATTTACCCCACCAGTAACATTGTAATTATGTAGGAAATCTCATTAGAAATCAACCGTAAATTGGATTGTAAACGGGATTGCTCCCCCCTTTGAATGGGCAACTTCCAAAGGGTTCAATGAAAGAAAGATAGTGAGGAGTGCATATTCGTTTCATTCGATATTCGCACCTAAAATTTTGTGATTCGACTCCAAACACAGGCATAGCCAGACTGGCCAGCTCAGCGTGCCGGATCTTCGGGGAGATAGTCATCTGCAAGTTCCTGCATGGTGGACACCCGGTTATGGAAATGTTTCACAAGGCTGTTGAGGGTGGTGGCTTTGGTGATGACGAGTTCGGATGGCAGTGGGGAATTAACGAACTGGTTATGGATGCTGATGAGACGGCTCAAGGCCATGCCGGCGGCGGCAATGTTGTGCATGGTCAGGTTGTATTCCTCGATGGTTTTACATTGCAAACCTTTTTGGTAAAGTTTTTCCACGTAGTCTTTGGTGTTGGCGATGATGGTGCCGAGGTCGTTCAGGTGGGCGCGCTCTATGGGTGTGGTATTGCGGATGGACTTGCCCTCGATGTAAAGCCCGTGTTTGAGCCCGTTGAGATTGCCCGGCTGACCGCCAGGCGAGCGTTTGGGTGGAACGGCGTTTTCAGACATAATTTAACCCCTTTCTGTGAGTGAACCAGGGTTAAAATAGCACTTTTGTTCTATTTTGTCAAGGGGAATTTGGATGTTCACAAAATTAGTAATCCCCCTTGACAATCTTTCAGATGGTGATATATTGTGTATATACAGTATACACAGTTTGGTGTTTGGTACAGAAAGGTGAAATATGGAATCAATCTACATTGAAGATCTCGTAAAAAACTACCCAAAATTCAGCCTCAAGAAGGTGTCTTTCACACTGGAAAGCGGCTACATCATGGGCTTCATTGGCGCCAACGGCGCGGGCAAGACCACCACGCTTAAATCCGCCCTCGGACTGGTGCACAAGGATGGCGGCAGGGTGC
>CAYYRU010000099.1:0-5883 GCA_964474095.1 uncultured Anaerolinea sp. | reverse complement strand
ACATCAGGCGCACCGCGCATTTACAGTGCGAATTAATCGCAATCTTGCCCCTTGCAACATGAGGGGATCAGGACATAGGGGGGATTATGGACGCTGATCAGACATAAATGGGAGAATCCGTCACGCCAATTTCAGAATCAAAAACTCAGGATTCAGCAGGTCAGTATTTTTGTGACGAGAGGGAACAGCGAAAACCGACACTGATGGATGTATGGGATGGACTGGCCCAGCTCCGGTTGGAAGTACGAAGGCCGTTCCCGTAGTTGACCCACGACGCGCCACGCAATACGCAGTAGTCTCCACTCGTTGGTCCCTGCGGATCACTCCAACTATCCTGACTAGAATAGTAATCTTGTCCATAATTATCAGAAACCCATTCCCAAACATTACCCGCCATGTCCAAGGCTCCATATGGACTGGCGCCAGAGTTATAACTTCCGACTACTGTGGTATCCCATACATTTTGTGTGTAATTTGCCAGATCACTTGAAGGTGGCTCATTTCCCCATGGATAGGTCAGTCCATCCGTTCCACGGGCAGCTTTCTCCCACTGCGCTTCGGTTGGCAGGCTTCTTCCGGCCCACTGGCAATAGGCAGCCGCGTCATTCCAGCTCACATGCACCACCGGGTGATCCTCTACTCCTGTAAGGCTTGAATCCGGTCCTTTTGGATGCTGCCAATCCGCTCCAGAAATATTGACCCAGGATCCGGAAAGGAAGAGATTCGATGTCCCATTTTGATCTGCTTCGGTCAGATAACCCGTTTCGCGAACAAATTCCGAGAACATGGCATTGGTTACTTCGGTTTGGTCTATCCAATAACCGCTCAAATACACCGTGTGCTCAGGGTATTCGTCAACACCGCCTGCGCCTGCCGATGATCCCATCAGAAAATTTCCAGACGGCACATAAACCATGTTCATACCGTCTTTCTCAGAGGTTTTAACGGCTCCTGCCGCAGGTTCAACCGTATCCGTCAAAGCCGGTACGGTAGTGGCGGAAACCGGCGCTTCTGACGCCGGAGGCTCTTCAGTCAGGATCCCTGTTGCTTCAAGGGGAGCTACCGTAGTGTTGGATTTCGTCTTAAGTTGATCACAGGAAGCGCCTAAGACCAGAAATAACAGAGCCACCCCAGCCAAATATAACCCGATGCCGTTGCGCATTATCTTGGGTTTTTCGATTTCTCTCGAAATCGGGGCGGTCTTTTTTATCGATAAAGACTGGTTTTTTGGTTCAGTCGGGATCACTGAGGAGATTGGATTTTCTTTTTTCCCTTTAGGTACGGGTTGCTTCGCCACTTCCCTACCAGGAGTGGTATGTGTGACACGGTGGACAGTGCCAAATTTACTACGCCCAAGTTGTTCAGGTAGATCGTATTTACCAAGTGTGGTCATTGATCGTCCTCAACGTTGTTGTAATGAAACCGCATAATTATAAGGGTCTTTTATCAACATGAGTGGGGTACCGGATTATCTATAATTCCGCATTGATTGAAAAAAACAAATCAGGGGTGGGTTTGGAACCCACCCCTACGGGAATAAACACCCCACATATACGACATACAACACGGCTGGCTCTCGGCCCGTACAAGGTTTCTATGAATCCACACTTATTTCTTATATAATTATTTTTAAAGTTTGCTTTTTTAGCCTTCAATGTCCTGCCCTTGAGCCAGGCTGTCTTACAGCCAGGCTGATGTATGCAATAGGCTGAAGTATTACAAAACGACGCAGCAAGACCCACGAGGGGAAGCAAAGGAGGAAATGATGAAGGCGATTAAGAACATTTTGGTGGTCTTTGATGACCAGTCCGACAACCAGGCGCTGATTGACCAGGCCACGGCATTGGCCAAAGCTAACCACGCCTTAATCACAGTAATGGATGTCATCGAAACCCGTGCAGAAAAAAACCCTGTTCTCGTAGATGAGGATAAAAATCTCGATTTGCAGTTAGCCGGGATCGAGTTCATCGAAGAGCTGCCGGACGCTGAAAATGGAGCGAAATTTGTTAAGACCATAATAGGTGAAAGATCAGAAACCCTGCCTGGAAAAGATCTATTTGACATTCATGAGTTTTTCCTGAAGGAAGAGCTGGATCATTTTGAACGCTTTGTCAGTACCTTGCGCAAAGCGGGTGTTGAAGTTAAGAGCAAGCGAGTATCAGGAATTCCATTCATCGAGATCATTCGCGAAGTCCTCAAGAACCAGCATGACCTGGTGATGTTATCGGCGGAAGGCGGCGAGGGGTCAACGGATCCGCTTTTTGGCAACACCACCATGCACCTGGTACGCAAATGTCCGTGCCCGGTGTGGGTGATCAAACCCGGCCAGCAGATGCCCATGCAACGCATATTGGCAGCCGTGGACCTGACCGAAGAGGATGCCGAACGCGCGGAACTGGCGAAACATATCCTTGAGCTTTCTGTCTCACTGGCGCAGCAGCACAACGCGGAACTTGTGATCTTGCATAGTTGGAGCCTGTTTGGCGAATCCGTTTTGAGGGGCCGGGCAGGCATCTCTGAGCATGAAGTCGACAAGCTATTGGCTGAAACCCAGTCTGCGCACCGGCATCTGCTAAAAGAGGTATTAAGCAAGGTTCAGATCGAAGGCACCAAGATCCAGGTGTTCCTGTTGAAAGGTGAGGCCGGTGACTTGATCCCGCAACTGACCAGGAGCAAGGATATTGACCTGCTGGTGATGGGCACGGTCAGCCGCGGCGGAGTTGCCGGGTTGCTGATCGGCAACACGGCCGAAAAAGTACTTCCTAAGATCAACAGCTCGATTATCACGGTCAAACCAGCAAAGTTTATCACGCCTGTCAAATTGGATTGATCCTAAATCATGCACAAGCCGGCTTACAAGCAGCTCCGTGGAGGCATTACAAGAAATAATTGACCGTATAAGGACGAAAAGGATGATCAAACGAAAACTATTTCAGGCATTCTGGATCAGTATCTATCTCTTAATTATCCTGTTTCCACTGTTAATCTTGCTGGTGGGGCCAAGACCGACCGGCAGGGAGTTTTGGCGCGATCTTTCCGTGGGGCTTGGGTACACCGGGTTTGCCATGATCGGTCTTCAGTTCGTGCTGACCGCGCGGGTCAAACTGATCAAAGCCCCATTTGGAAGTGATATCGTTTATTACTTCCACCACAAAGCTTCGATCGTGTTATTCGTGTTGGTTGCCCTGCATCCGCTGATCTTGTTCGTGTTTAACCCTCAAACTCTGAACCTGCTCAACCTGATCAAGGCACCCTGGGCGGCCAGATTCGGCGTGACGGCCGTGGTGGCCATGGCGCTCTTGATCATCCTCTCCATCTGGAGAAAGAAGTTGAAGATTGAGTACGATAAATGGCGCATCTGGCACGGCATTTTGGCAACGGCCGGCATCGCCCTGGCCATGATCCATATCGAGCTGCGCGGTTACTATCTCAACACACTGTGGAAACAGCTCTTTTGGGGCGCATACGGCCTCTTCTGGGTCGGGTTAATGGCCTGGGTGCGCGTGATCAAGCCGCTGATTTTGATGAAAAAAGCTTTTACGGTCGAGAAGGTGGTAGCTGAAAGAGGCAATGCCTTCAGCCTGGTCTTAAAAGCACCGAAGAATGCCCGTTTTCATTTTCAACCGGGGCAGTTCGCCTGGCTCACCATTTGGGATTCTCCATTAAAAGACCATGAACATCCGTTTTCGATCTCGAGCAGCGCGGAAGAGACGGATCGTTTGACTTTTACCATCAAGGAGTTGGGAGATTTCACCAGCAGGATCAAGACCATCAACGCAGGACAACACGTTTACGTGGATGGACCTTTCGGCGGGTTCAGCATCGACAGGCACCCGCATGCCCAAGAGATCGTGCTGATCGCCGGAGGCATCGGCATCACGCCCATGATGTCCATGCTGAGTACGCTGGCCGACCGCGGAGATCAACGGCCACTCACATTGATCTATGCCAACAAAACAATGGAAGCGGCCACATTTCTAGAAGAGATCGAAACGCTTACCACAAAGTTGAATCTCACGCTGGTGCACGTACCTGAAATTCCACCGGAGGGCTGGCAGGGTGAATCAGGCTTCGTCAATGCCCAAATACTGGATAAATATCTGCCCAAGAATCGCACACGAGATCGGGTTGAGATCTTCATCTGCGGCCCCGGCCCTATGATGAACGCGGTCGAAAAGGCTTTGGAGCAGATCGGCGTGCCCATTGGCGATTTCCATTCAGAGCGGTTTGACCTGGTATAAGGAGGCGAAATGCGCAGAAAAGCTGCCACCTGGCTGGCCATATTCACCGGAATCGCGGCTGCCTTAATGGCCTTGATCTTTGCCTGGTTTCAATTAAATGTAAAATGAAATAATAGAACATACTCAATTTATCAAAGTAGGCAGAGGAAGTTGCCATGAAAATAATCGAAAAACTTTTGAAAATTTTTGAGCAAGTGATCGTGGGCAGCCTGATCTTGATGATGATCGTGGTGATCTTGCTTTCCACCATAGAGTTGGGGCGCATCCTGGTACTGGATATCATTTCGCCGCCCAGCCTTTTGCTGGACATCAATGAACTTTTGGACGTGTTCGGCTTCTTCATGCTCATCTTAATTGGTGTTGAATTGCTCGAAACCATCAAGGCTTACCTGGATAGGCACGAAGTGCACGTGGAGATCGTGCTCGAGGTGGCTTTGATCGCGGTGGCCCGCAAAGTGGTCATCATTGACGTCAAGGAATACGCTGCGGGCTCCCTTTTTGCCATTGCCGCCATTGTGTTGTCTTTGGCAGGCGCATATTTCCTTCAAAAACGCATCCGTGATTGCCAACCGCGGGATCCCAGACCTGGCGTTTTCGAGTCAAGAAAAAAGGAAGAGTGACGCCTGTGCGATCAGGCATGACGCCTGCCTGACTGGAGTACTATCAGATTACAAAGCGGATGAGATTGTGATCGATCTCATCCGCTAATTATTGAGTAGTATCTTGTTCTTTCCAAGCGTAGTTTATCTGAACCCCTGGATGTAATTGGTGAGTTGTTCGACATGAAATTCCAACTCTTCGATCAGGTCTTTGACCACGTCGCTGACCGAGACGATGCCCACCAAACGCCCATTTTCAACCACTGGCAAATGCCGAATGTGATTATCGATCATCTGACTCATGCAATCACTGATGGTTTTATCAGGCGAGATCGTCAAGGGATCTTTTGTCATCACGCTCTCGATCAGCATCGTGTCTGTATCCTTGCAATCAAGGCCCACTTTTTGCACAAAATCGTTTTCAGTGAAGATGCCAATCACCTTGTCATTCTCCGTCACGACCACCGAGCTGATCTTGTGTTCCAGCATTAATTCATGTGCATCAAAAACGGTACACTCCTTGGCAACGGTCCACACCTTTGAACCTTTATTTTTTAGCAATTTTCCGACAGTATTCATGAAATCCTCCAATTATGAGTTGAGCAATGAGTGGTTATTTTCATCTTGGCTAGTTAATGATGAAAACCGTGTCGTTGAAGTCATAAACTCAGCACTCAAAGATATTCCCAATATGTATACACACAATTATTATCCAATAAGATGCGTTTTTTCACAACAACTTTGTAGAAGCTTGTGAATTACATTACTGGGCATGGATGAGCTGCGCTGATCTGTGCCTATAAAACAAAAACGGGGTGGGTTTGGAACCCACCCCTACGACAAGACATTTATTTTCTTACGAACCTATACATAGGCGGACACCCGCCTGGGATGCCCCTACTCCGCTACGATTCTTTCGATGAAGCGCGCGTACGCCTTGGCCGCCAGCATCATCGACTCAATCGACAGGCGTTCATCTTCCACATGTGCGGTCTGCGGATCGCCCTGCCTGACCGGCCCCCACGAGACGAAGTTGGGCATGG
>CAYYRU010000098.1:0-6123 GCA_964474095.1 uncultured Anaerolinea sp. | reverse complement strand
ATGTTTAAAGGGCTGATCGGAAAGAAAATCGGCATGACCCAGATTTTCGATGAAAACGGCGCGGCGCAACCTGTCACGCTGATCGAAGCTGGGCCATGCTTCGTTACCCAGATCAGAACTGTTGAGAGCGAAGGCTACTCTGCGGTTCAGTTGGGTTTCGAAGAAGTAAAACCGAAGCGCTTGGCCGGTGGTGAAATCGGTCACCTCAAGCGAAACAACCTGCCTCCTCTTAAATACCTGCGAGAGTTTCGATCCAAAGAAATTCAGGTAAAAGAAGGTGACAAGGTTGATGTTAACCTTTTTACCGTTGGTGAAAAAGTTGACGTGGTTGGTGTCAGCAAAGGTAAAGGCTTCGCTGGCGGTGTGAAACGCTATCATTTTGCTGGTGGACCGAAAACACACGGTCAGTCAGATCGATGGCGTGGACCTGGTTCCAATGGTCCAACCACCACCCCTGGTAGAGTCTACAAAGGTTCTCGCAGACCCGGTCATATGGGCGATGTTTCCGTGACTGCGCAAAACCTTAAGGTTGTCCTGGTAGATGCCGAACGCAACGTGATCGGCGTCAACGGCTCCGTGCCTGGTGCACGCGGTGGCCTCGTCGTTATTAACGCATCGCGGAAGATGTAACCATCTTCTGGGACCGCTAACCTGGACAAAGGAGCTTATGACAATGGAAGTTGAAGTCTTAAACATGGAAGGCAAGAAGGTCAGCAAGGTTGAATTACCTGCCGAGATCTTTGAAGCCCCTATTAATGTTGACCTCATGCACCAGGCATTTGTTCGCCAAATGGCGAATGCCCACCTGGGAACGCATGAAACCAAGACCAAGAGTTTTGTCGCCGGTGGCGGCAAAAAGCCCTGGAAGCAAAAGGGCACAGGTCGGGCACGCCAGGGTTCAACCCGTTCAGCACAATGGAAAGGCGGCGGAAAGATTCATACCCCGCATATGCGTTCCTACGTGCAAAGCATGCCCCGCAAGATGCGCATTGCCGCTTTGCGTTCTGCTCTCTCGGTCAAGGCTGCTGAATCGCAGTTGGTGATTGTGGATGAATTAAAGGTAGCTGAACCCAAGACCCGCCTAATGGCCGGTGCTTTGGATAAATTGGCTGGCGCTGCATCCGCTTTGGTTTTAATCCCTGCGATTGAATCTTACGAAGGTATTGTTCGATCAACTAACAATATCCCCGATGCCAAGGTGTTGAACGCCAATTACCTGAACATCCGTGATTTGATGGTTTTCGATAAAGTAATCTTGCCGGTTGCCGCTCTTGATTTGATCAAGGCGAACCTGGGATAGGAGGAGAATACAATGAGCTCCATTTATGAAGTACTCCGCCGCCCCATCGTGACCGAAAAATCCAATTTCATGGTCAATAAACTGCACCAGTATGTGTTCGAGGTTTCAAATGACGCCAATCGAACCCTGGTAAAAGATGCGGTTGAGAAGATTTTTAGTGTAAAAGTCACACGGGTGAACATCATCAATGTTCCTGCCAAACGCAGTCGTAAAGGCCGCAGCCGCAGAATGTCGGTTACCAGCCCTCAATATAAAAAAGCATTGATTACCCTCGTCCCCGAAGACCGAATTTCGATTTTTGAAGGGGTGGAGTAATGGCTATCAAGATCTATAAACCAACAACCCCCAGCCGACGCAACATGACCGGGTACAGCTTTGATGAGATCACCAAAGACACCCCCGAGCGATCTTTGATCGTGTTGCGCAAGGCTCGCGCCGGACGTGATAACAAAGGCCGCATCTCCGTTCGCCATCAAGGCGGCGGACAGCGCCAGTACATTCGTATGGTCGATTTCAAACGCGACAAGGTCGGCATTCCGGCTAGAGTTTCTGCCATCGAGTATGATCCCAACCGTACCGCCCGCCTGGCCTTATTGGTCTACGCTGACGGCGAGAAACGCTACATCATCGCTCCTGTGGGCATGAAAGTAGATGACGCCATCATGTCGGGTCCTACCGCTGAGATCCGACCTGGTAACAGCCTGCCCATCTCGAATATTCCGGTGGGTACCATGATCCACAATATTGAAATGAAAGAAGGCAAAGGCGGACAACTCGTCCGTTCAGCCGGAACTTCTGCTCAATTGCTCGCCAAAGAAGGTGACTACGCCCAGGTGCGTATGCCCTCAGGTGAAGTTCGCTTGATCCGCCAGAAATGCTATGCAACCGTCGGGCAAGTTGGCAATACCGATCACAGCAACATCAAACTCGGTAAAGCTGGCCGCAAACGCCATATGGGCATCAAACCAACCGTCCGTGGCACTGCAATGAGCCCGCGCGACCATCCGCATGGTGGTGGTGAAGGCAGACAGCCTGCCGGTATGCCTGGTCCGAAGTCACCGTGGGGTAAACCCACCCGTGGTTATCGCACTCGCCGTTACAAGGGCAGCAATCAGTATATTGTGAGACGCCGGAATTCCGGTAATCGATAAGATCCGAGACTGATCATTATCGAGAAAGAAGGACGAGAATATGTCTAGATCGCTTAAAAAAGGGCCGTTTGTAGCCCCTAAGCTTTTGAAAAAAATTGAAGCAATGAATGTCAAGAACGAGAAGAAAGTTCTGCGCACCTGGAGCAGGGCCAGCACAATCTTCCCGCAGATGGTTGGGCATACCATTGCTGTTCATGATGGCCGCCGTCATGTTCCCATTTACATCACTGAGAACATGGTCGGACATCGATTGGGTGAGTTTGCCCCCACCCGTCACTTCCGCGGACATGCTTCCGAGAAATCTACTGGAGCGAAATAACCATGGCTATTGATATTCGTGCCGAATTGAAAAATTGCGGTGTTTCTGCTCAGAAGACCCGCCTGGTTATTGACATGGTTCGCGGCAAACCGGCTATTGAAGCCCTCGCGACTTTGAAATTTGCCAATAAAATCGCTGCCATGCATGTTGGAAAGCTGATCTCATCCGCTGTGGCCAATGCTGAAGAGAACTTCGGTGTCAGCCGCGATGATCTTATGATCTATAAGATCACTGCCGATGAAGCCCCCACTCGCAAGTGGCGTCGTTTTGGTGCCCGTGGCCGTTTCAAGCCATTGCTGAGACGTTCCTCTCACATCACGGTTGTGTTGCGAGAAAAAGAGTAAATCTGAGTGGAGCTGAGGTCTCCTTGGCTCCCATGAATTAGACACCAGGAGAAATTATGGGTCGAAAAGTACATCCAATTGGTTTTCGTCTGGGCATCAACCAGCCTTGGGAAGGTAGATGGTTTGCTGAAGGGGCCGATTATCGCACCCAACTTCATCAAGACATCATCATCCGTCAAATGGTTACCAAAGAGGCTGAAAAAGCCGGCATCTCCACCGTCGAGATCGAACGCTATCCTGGCAAGGTGAAGGTATCCATTCACACTGCCAAACCCGGCATTCTGATCGGACGCAAAGGTGATTCAGTCAAAAAGATCCGCACCGATCTCGAAGCTTTGACAGGCAAAAAGATCGACCTTGAGATCAAAGAGATCAAGGCCCCTGATTGCGACGCCCTTTTGGTTGCCAAGAACATCGCCGGGCAGATCGAAAGACGTGTCAGCTACCGCCGCGCCATGAAGCGTGCCTTGCAACAGGCGATGCGCCAGGGGGCTGAAGGTATCAAAGTTTCAGTGTCTGGCCGCCTGAGTGGTGCTGAAATGGCTCGTATCGTTTGGCTGCGTGAAGGACGCGTTCCTCTGCAGACCTTGCGTGCCAACATTGATTTTTCACGTGCTGAAGCACTGACGACCTATGGTCGCATCGGTGTCAAAGTTTGGATTTATAAAGGCGAAGTATTACCTGTGGTGGAAGAGAAAGTCGAATCCACCGAGGGTGTATACGTCAGCGAATAAACTCAATACTGGGCAAGACGCTCAGGTGATACGAAAGAGGTAGTAGCTATGTTGATGCCAAAACGTGTAAAGTGGCGAAAGACAATGCGAGGTCGCATGACCGGTATCTCGCTGCGTGGCTCTGAAATGACCTCTGGTGAATATGCCCTGCAGGCTGTTGAACCAGGTTGGGTGACCGCCCGTCAGATCGAAGCCAGTCGGCGTACCATCGTCCGCGCAATGAAACGCCATGGTAAGGTGTGGATCAGGATCTTCCCTGATAAACCCTACACCCATCGCCCGCCCGAAACCCGTATGGGTAAAGGCAAGGGTGGAGTCGAATATTATGTTGCAGTGGTTCGACCGGGTAGAATTATGTTCGAAATCAGTGGTCTTGACCACGAAGAAGCTGTTGAAGCCTTGAAACAGGCCTCTTACAAATTCTCCATCAAGACCAAGATCATCGCCCGCAATCAACCTGCAGGAGAGAGTATATGAAAATCAAAGAATTAAGACTCTTGTCTTCAGGCGAGATTAAGACGAAACTCGAAGATGCCCAACACGAATTGATGAACCTTCGGTTCCAGGTCGTGACCGGCCAACTTACTGACACCAGTCGTCTCAAAATTGTTCGCAGAGAGATCGCGGTTTTCAAGACCCTGCTGCGAGAAAAAGAACTGGGTGTTGCTGTGGAAGGTGGAAAATGAACGAACGACGGCGTATGACTGGTACCGTTACCAGCACAAAAATGATGAAAACCGTTGTGGTGAAAGTGGAGCGCTCCTATCGCCATCCTCTTTACCGAAAAGTGGTGCATGCTTCTTCAAAAGTGAAGGCTCATGACCTTTTAGGTTGCCATGTTGGTGATGTGGTCGTGGTTGTTGAAAGCGCCCCCATTTCACGCGAAAAAGCCTGGGTGGTTGAATCCATTGTCAAGCGCGAAGGCAAGACCTTGGATGTCGCCGAGGAGGCAGTTGAATGATCCAGCATGAGTCTCGATTAAAAGTTGCTGATAATACAGGCGCCCGCGAATTGCTGGTGATGCACATTACCGGTGGATCAACGCGCAAGTTTGGCGGCGTTGGCGACATCGTGGTGGCCACTGTCAAGTCGGCCGCCCCCCAGGGTTCGATCAAGAAAAGCGAAGTAGTGAAAGCTGTTATCGTTCGAACCGCCAAAGAATGGCGCCGTGAAGATGGATCTTCCATCCGTTTTGACGATAATGCTGCCGTGATCCTGGATGTCGATGGACAAAATCCCAAGGGTACGCGTATCTTTGGACCCGTCGCACGTGAACTGCGCGAAAAGGGTTTCATGAAGATCGTTTCACTTGCCCCTGAAGTACTCTAGGCCAGGAAGAGAGGAACGAGTAAATGAGAATCAAGATTCGCAAAGGTGATCAGGTTGAAGTCATCAGCGGCCAGCAAGACGACAAAGGCAAACGCGGTGAGGTGATCAAAGTTTTACCTGTTGTTGAACGTGTAGTGGTTCAAGGCATTAACATGCGCACCAAACACCAACGGCAGGTTCAATCACAGGGTCGCACCATCAATCCTGGCAAGGTTCGTTTTGAAGCCCCCATCAGCGTCTCCAACGTGATGCTTGTTTGCAAGAAATGCAATAAGCCCACCCGTGTAGAGCTTTCGCGTGATGGTGGCAAAACAAAACGCATTTGCAAGGAATGCAATGCGATGATCGATGATTAAGCCGTTTGGGAGAGTGTGTTAATGAATATCTTGAAAGAACGTTATCAAAAAGAAATCTCACCGGCTTTGATGAAAGCGTTGGGTCTGGAAAACGTAATGCAGATTCCTCGCGTCATGAAGGTAGTGGTTAATATTGGCCTCGGTGAGGCCATGGATAATCCCAAGGCACTCGATGCCGCGGTGATCGATCTGACCACCATCACCGGTCAAAAGCCGGTCGTGACCAAAGCCCGCAAGAGTATCGCGAACTTCAAATTGCGCGAAGGTCGCGCCATTGGAACCGCAGTCACCTTACGCGGCGACCGCATGTGGTCTTTCCTCGATCGTTTAATGAATATCGTGTTGCCACGCGTGCGTGACTTCCGCGGGGTTTCACCCAATTCATTTGACGGACGTGGTAACTACACCCTCGGGTTGAAGGAACAGATCATCTTCCCCGAGATCGAGTACGACAAAGTTGACAAAGTCCGTGGTTTGGAAATCACAATCGTTACCAGCGCCACGACAGATGAACAGGCTTTAGCTCTGTTACAGATGCTTGGCATGCCTTTCAGGAAGGACTAGTATGGCAAAGAAATGCATGGAATATC
>CAYYRU010000097.1:0-6161 GCA_964474095.1 uncultured Anaerolinea sp. | reverse complement strand
GCTGGATGGCGGCCACGAAAGCCTTGTTGGAGCGCAGCGTCTCTTTGCCGCCGCGCAGGATGACGCAGTTGCCCGATTTGAGCGCCAGGCCAGCCACATCCACGGTCACATTGGGGCGGGATTCGTAGATCACTCCCAGCACGCCCATGGGCACACGCTGCTTGCGCATCTTTAATCCGTTTGGCATTTCGATGGACTCGATGATCTCGCCCACCGGGTCAGGCAGTTGGACGACACTGCGCAAGTCTGCCAGGATGCCCTGCATGCGCTTTTCGTTTAGCAACAATCGATCTTGCAAAGCTTCGCTCATTCCCGAGGATTTGGCTTCGGCCAGGTCTTGCGCGTTGGCAGCCAGGATATCATCTTGTTCCAACTCGATCTGGCGGGCGATCTTTTCTAGCGCCTGGTTTTTATCCGCAGTGCTGACGTGTGCCAGCACGCGTGAAGCCTTTTTGGCTTGTTCCCCAAGCGTTTGCATGAAAGAGGTAGTGGGTTCGGTCATAAGAGCACCATATGATCACGATGAATGACTTCTTCACCAAAGGTATAACCTAAAAGCAATTCGATCTCAGTGGATTGCTTTCCACACAAGTGCTGCAGATCAGAAGAAGCGTAATTCGTGAGCCCCACGGCAATGGGTTTCTTCTCTTCAGAAACCACCTTGACGGCGTCTCCGCGCTCAAAATTGCCCAGGGTCTTTAACATGCCCGCCGGTAGCAGCGATCCGCCGTGTTGGAGGGCATTGACAGCACCAGCGTCCACGCTGATCTCTGACTTGGTGTGGCTGCCAGAGAGGATGCGGCGTTTGCGGCCTTCAAGCTTGTTAACCACAGGCAGCAGTTTGGTGCCGAGAGCTTCTCCATTGATCAACCTTTGCAGCACGTTTTCAGTGGATCCGCGCGCGATCAGCACCGCTGTGCCGCCGTGGCGCGCCAGGTCTGCCGCCTGCAGCTTGGTGACCATGCCGCCGGTGCCCAATCCGTCCTCGGTGCCGCCGGCAGCCTGCCAGAGCGCGTCAGAGAAGGGGGCGGGGCTCACTTCACGGATCAACTGCGCGCTTTTATCAGCGCGTGGATCGGCAGTGTAAAGACCTTCCTGGTCGGTGAGCAAGATCAACAGGTCGGCTTCCGTCAGGTTGGCCACCTGCGCCGAAAGGTTATCATTATCGCCAAAACGGATCTCATCCGTGGCGATGGTGTCATTTTCATTCACGATGGGGATGATGCCCTGGTCTAGCAGCGCCTCAAAGGTGGAGCGCGCGTTGAGGTAACCGTGCCGGTCTGTGAGGTCGGCGCGGGTAAGCAGCACTTGTGCCACGTGCAGCTTGTAAATGGCAAAGAATTGCTCATACATGGCCATCAGGCGAGGTTGCCCGACGGCAGCCAACATCTGTTTGGCGGGCACCCCTTTGGGCAGGGTGGGATATCCCAACTCTTCACGCCCGGCAGCCATGGCCCCAGAGGAAACTAAAATGACCTGCACCTTCTGGGCATGCAAGGCGGCGCATTGGCGTGCCAAATCCACCATCTGGGCGGCATTCAATTTCTTACTGCCTGCCGTTAAGGTGGAAGTGCCTACCTTTACAACAATACGCTGCCTGGCTGTCATTGGATCATCCCTTAAAAATGAATTGGATGGATTTTAGCACAAATTACCGTTCGTATTGGGCGGTTAGCTGATTTGTTTATACAACTTGCGCAGATCTTCAGCGAATAAAATTCTGGGCACCGGGTAAAGAGGATTGGCCTCACGCAGCGCGTTGCGGATCATACCATCAAGATCTTCCTCCTTGATACTATCCACCCGGGTGGGAATGTTCATGGAGGTTTCCAGATCCTTGATCCACTGAATGAATTTGGCTGATTTCTGCGAAGGGCTGTCAGAAGGCTGAGCGATCGCGATCAGGTCTGCCAGTTCAGAGAGAGGTTGATCCACTGAGGAACCGAAGTAATCCAGCACCACGGGCAGCAGAATGGCGTTCGCCAATCCGTGAGGCACACCGTAGTAACCGCCCAGAGTATGCGCCAGGGCATGCACATAACCCACGTAAGCACGAGTGAAAGCGACGCCTGCCAGAAAGGATGCCTTGAGCATATTCTGCCTTGCTGTCAGGTCTTTGCCATTGGTATAAGCCTGGTATAGGTTCTCGTGGATCAGTTTGACTGCCTCGCGGGCAGACTGGCGGGTCTCGTTGGTGTTGCTGCGGCCGATGTAAGCCTCGACGGCGTGGGTCAACGCGTCCAAGCCGGTGGTGGAGGTAATGTGCGAGGGCAAGCCGATCGTCAAAAGCGGGTCAAGCACAGCCACATGCGGGGTCAACTTTTGGTCGTTGACGGCATATTTCTCATGCGTGGCCGGGTTAGAGATCACGGCAGCGATGGTGGTTTCGCTGCCTGTACCGGCAGTGGTGGGAACAGCGATCAACAGTGGAATGCGGCGGGTAACTTTCAACAGGCCACGCATTTGTGGAATATCCTTGTTTGGGTTGGAAACCCGGGCGCCAACCCCTTTGGCGCAATCCATTGAGGATCCACCTCCAAAAGCGATGATGGCTTTGGCCTGATGGGCGTGGTACACCTGCAACGCGTCTTCAATGTTGCCAATGGTCGGGTTGGGAACGGTTTCGTCAAATACTACGCATTGTATCTTTGCCTTCTCCAATTCCTTCAATAAGGGAACTGTCAGCCCGAGAGAGGTGATGGTCTTGTCTGTGACCAGCAATACGCTGTCGATTCCTTTGTCACGAAGAATGGCAGGAATCTTGAGGGTGCTATTCTCACCTTCCAGTAATTCGGGTTTGGGCCAATAAAGTAAGCCTGAAGCCTGTTTCATGATCCACTGATACAAACGGTAAAAGACAGTTATCATCTTTCCTCCAATTACTCTAAATGTACAACTTTTTTGGCTTTTTGTCCGCTTACGATCAGAACCACGGCACCCAAGATCAAAGCACCACCGATGAGCATTTTTTGATCGATAGTCTCCCCCCAGATCAAGCTGGCCAGAATGACGGTCACCACCGGCTCAAGAGTGGACAGCAGGGAGGCGTCTGTGGCGCCAATGATCTTTAATCCGCCCAGAAAAGTGGCCACCGGGATCATGGTGGCGATGACAGCAATTCCACCCGCTGCCAACCATCCGTTTTGGGTGGCAGGCCAGTGCGCTCCGCGGATGGCGGTCAAAACGCCAAAAACCAAGGCTGCTGAGGTGAAGATCACAAACGAGGACTGCACAGAGGTCACTTTCTGCATCACACCGGTGCCCACAATGATATAGACGGCATAAATGAGGGCGGCAGAAACTGCCAACACGATTCCCAGCCACTGCCCACCCTTGGGATTGGCAGTCAATGCAGCGCCCAGCGTGGCCAGCAGCAACGCCAACATGGTGCGCGCGGTAAGTTTCGATTTGTGCACGAAAACCGTTAGAACAGCCACAAAGACCGGGTAAAGATAGAGCAGCAAGGCTACCAATCCAGTGGAGGCATAATTGATGGCGCTCATGAAACAAAAGGATTGACCGACATAACCCAATCCGCCCATGGCTGCCAATTGCAACAGGGTGCGTCCGCGCGGCAGCGGCTCACGTCGGATCTTCAACCATGCGAACATGAGCACGGCAGCCACCGAAAAGCGCAAAAAGAGCAGGGTGGTGACGTCCAGACCATCGGCGTAGGCAAAACGCCCGATGACGGCCAGGGTGCCGAATGTGGCGGCAGAGATTCCGATGAGAATGATGCCGAGGATGCGATTCATGGGGCTTATTGTAACAGCGAAGGGCTTGCAGATTGCACTAAATTTTCCATTACCTTGTAAATAGACACCCCCTGCGCATTATAAATTTCGAGCAGATCCCCTCCGGCTGAGAACTCCGGTGCCAAGGCCTGCTCATAAGGGCCATAGATCACCCACTGCACTGGCAATTGTGACAGCACTTCAATCGGCAGGTCCGCTTGATACCACTCTGACACACGCCGCATTTTCTCTGCGTAATGGATGGTTTCCATCTCGTGACCCAAATAAACTCGCAGCCCGGTTTTTTGAGCCACCAATTGTCCACTGGATTCAGCCCCCAACACAAAATCTTGTGATTCAGCGTTGACTTTTAACCAATCCAAAGCCGGGTTGAGTGCGGATGGATAATACAATGATTCCGGACGTCCCTTGATCACCAGCAGGTTGCCATACACCAGGTAGAGCGAAGACAGGCCAGCCATCAAAATGAAGAAAGCATAAGCAAAGGTTTGATTGATCGGCCTTCTTTGCGAGAGGCGATTGAAGAGCGCATCCAAGCCGCCAATACATAAATATCCCAGCGGAATGGTGACACCCAGCAGAAAGCGGCGCTGAATGAGGGTGGGCAGGTAAGCCAGAATAAAGCCCGCCAACGCCCAGGCCGCCAATCCGGTCAGGGCGGGGTCTTTCTTTTTGATCGCGATCACAGCGCCCATCACTGCCAACGGCAGCAGCAAGCCAAAGCCAAACAGGGTGTCCATCAGCGGCGGCGAAAGGGTCACGTTTTGTGCCGTGTAAATACTCCAGATCGGATCAGCACTCAACAGGCGCACGTTGTAAATCAGCAGCGGAAGCTGCGCCAGGGCAGCCAACCCCAGGGCGGCCAGGGTAAACCATATTCTATTACGCTCCCGCCATAAGCTGAAAAGGGTGGTGAAAACGACGGCAATATCCACCAACACGAAAGCGATCGGGTTGACCATCTGTGTGAGCAAGGCAGCCAAAATGAAAGCAGCCACATATCCCCAGCGCTGCCGCTGCAAGAATTTCAACCAGGCCAGCAAGCCGCCGGCCATCAATGCGAGCGTGCAAGCGAAATGTGGAAAAAGCGAGAGGCTAAAGAAAACGTATGCGTCGATCAACCAAAAATCAATGGGCGTGATCGGTCCAAAGTGGATGCCGGCCAGCAACTGAAGCCAGCCCAACCCGGAGCCAAACACGGCCAATAGAAAAGCGCTCCATTTCAGGAGTTTTTTCTTGAAATAATGATCTGCCAGGGCATAAAGTGACCAAAGCGCCAGCAGCCCAAACAACCAGCGCGCCGCTTCGTAGGCGGTCTCTGCCTCGAGGCTAAAAGTCTTGGCGGCATGCCCGAGCGCGAGGTAGAACAAACGCGTGAAGGCCGGGTCATGTTCTTCAGTGGTGAAGCGCATTTGATAAACCCAATCGCCTTGCATGCCCGCGCGGATCATGGCCACATCCACGGCGTAATCCTGGGTATCAAAGTATTGTCCCTTGAATGTAACTTGCTCGTCAGTGAGGGAATGCCCCAACCAATTGGGCAGCGATGAAGCGGTCATGATCAAACCGCAAACCGCCAGGGCCACCAACCATTCGACCCAACCCTTTCTCACGGTGCCGCTCCTTCAAACGCGATGAGGAAAATGCCGCCAAAATCTTTTTGCTCCACAATTTGATAATTCTCCGCGAGGTAGGCAAGGTCGGCGTGGGTTTCATAGCCCGCCTCAACATATTCATCAATGGATTTTTGGTAGATCACGAACCAGACCCGTTTGGCTCCCTGCACAGCGGATCGAATGTCAACAGCAGCGTTCAACGCCAGCACCTGCCGCGTGGAAAGCGACAGCGTGTCAGTGGAACCGCCGGGCACATCGGTCACGTAGTTCATGGGCAGGGTTGGTTCAAAATAAAACATGGGCAGGTATGACAGCTTGTTGGAATGCACCACCCGATCACCAGGGAGAAGTTTTGCCTGAACCGCGGCGGTGATGTCTTTAAGTGGATCACCCCCGTAACCGTTGTTGGTCAGCAACTGGATTGCCCCCAACACGACAGCAACTGCCAGGAATCCAACCGTGATAAAGCGGACAGGGCGCGGCATGCCTGATCTGGTTAAAACCCAGGCAAGCCAGGCGCAAAACAGGGCGTGCGAGGCCAGCAGGCCGCGTTCCACGTAGACCGGCGTCCACTGCGAAAAGAGCCACAACAAGAGTGGTGGCATGAAGCTCATCCAGGCCAGCCACAGACCTGCCCGAACCCCCGGCAGTTTTTGCCTGGCGGCTTTGATGGTTTGGAATATCGCCAACGCAACAACTGCAAAACCGATCAACAAGGCGGGCAGCAGCCAACGCGGTGGCAGCGGAAGGTTGCTGGTGAAGCGCAGCAGCAAATCCACAAACGCCACCA
>CAYYRU010000096.1:0-6429 GCA_964474095.1 uncultured Anaerolinea sp. | reverse complement strand
GTGGTCCATTGACGAAGATTTTTGCACAAGAGACGTATAAG
Organism: uncultured Anaerolinea sp.; assembly: GCA_964474095.1. Classification (GTDB taxonomy): domain Bacteria; phylum Chloroflexota; class Anaerolineae; order Anaerolineales; family Anaerolineaceae; genus UBA6107. The sequence continues at coordinate 6,388 of CAYYRU010000096.1, read as the reverse complement.
GTTTTTGAGAAAGAGCTGCTGGCGTTTTGGAATCGACAACCCTTATTTGAAATGGAGACCGTAAGCCAAACAGTATCGGGAGAAAAAATCTTCATGTGGGTCTCGATCGTCATTCCAACTGACGAGAATGATTATTCCCGCATTCTGGTCACTGCCATGGATATAACCCAACGTAAAGAAGCGGAAGAACAAGTGCGGATGCAAGTGAGATACCTGGGAGCACTGCGTGCGGTAGACATGGCTATTTCCGCCAGCATGGACCTGCCGATCACATTAAGAGTATTGATCAACCAGGTGCAACAGCAATTATTGGTAAACGCTGTATCCATTCTTACCCTTGATCAACACACACAAACTCTCAAATACGCGGCTGGGATAGGTTTTGAATCAAATACTGTCGAGAACACCAATCTGCGACTTGGTCAAAGTTATGCCGGGCAGGCGGCTCTTGAACGCCGAATAATTATGGCGGATGATTTGACTGCATCGAATTCAAAAATCTTCACAAAAAACTTTAACAAAGAAGCCTTTACACATTATATCGGTATCCCCTTGGTGTCAAAGGGGACGGTCAAGGGTGTGCTTGAATTGTTCAATTATGGACCCTTCAACCAGGATGCCGCCTGGATGAGTCTGCTCGAGGCCATGGCAGGCCAGGCAGCCATTGCCATTGAGAATGCCACCTTGATGGATGAGGTGCAGAAGATCAATCTGAATCTTCGCACAGCCTACGATGCCACCATCGAAGGTTGGGCACGTTCCATTGACTTGGGCACCTCCGACAGTGAGAATCATTCAAAAACATTAGCTGACCTTGCCATTGAGTTGGCTCAGGTTACGGGTTTTCAAGGAGAAGGATTGCTCAATTTGCGCCGTGGAGCCTTGTTGCACGACATTGGAAAACTAGGAATTCCAGACGCAATTCTTTCAAAACCCGGACCACTCTCAACAGAGGAGTGGAAGATCATGCGAACTTATCCGTTGATCGCAAAACAGGTGTTGGGCTCAATTGATTTCCTTCAATCTGCCATGGATATTCCATGCCACCATCATGAGAATTGGGATGGTTCAGGATATCCAAACGGATTGGCTGGTCTTGAAATTCCGTTCGCGGCCAGGGTGTTTGCTGTGGTGGATTGCTGGGTGGCTCTGCGCTCAGACAGGCCGTGGCGCAAGGCCTGGACGGATAGCAATGCCTGGGAGTTCATCGAAAAACAGTCAGGTAAGAAGTTTGATCCCCAAATCGTTGAAAAATTCCGTTCACTTTTGGGCAACGGGTTCACAACTTATTTCTAGATTTGTTTGAAAGTCATTCATCCAACATGAATGTGGATTATTCTTCTTCCACCGATGACCCCGTTGATCTGACTCATAAAGAAGCTCACCGAAATTGATCTGAGAATGTTACGTAAATGATATAAAAAGAAGTCCGGCGAACCGGACTTCTTTTTGATGGTATTTGAATTAGTAGGAATTACAATAAGTGGGCTCCCAAATGACGTCTCCATCTTTGTTGATGTAGCCCTGGTTGTAATCTTCGTCGTAAAAGGATGCCAGACCGTTTTCAAAACCGTATGATCCATAATATCTCGCGCGGATAACGGTTTCTCCTTTTTTGTCGATGTAACCATACTTGCCATTTTTCTCGATGTAGGCAAGTCCTTCATTAAACGGACCGGCAAAATCAAATTTTGGCTCGATCACAAAATCACCTTTTTTATTGATATAACCCCATTCTTCATCCATTCGCACGGCTGCCAGACCGTCTTGGAAATACCAGCTGTCTTCAAATTGGGCATCGATCACCACCTCACCCTTGGTGTCTATGTAACCATATTCACCATCATCCTCAAAAACAGCCAAACCCTCTCTGAAGGCGCCGGCGTAACTAAATTTGGGGCGGATGACGATCTCACCTTTTTTATCAATAAAGCCGTATTTTCCATTGCGCTGAATTACCGCCAGCCCATCAGAAAAATCACCGGCATACTCAAATTGAGGATCAATCACCACTTCACCCTTTTTGTTCATAAAGCCGTATTCGCCATCCTCGACAATTACGACCAGACCCTCAGAAAACGCGGGAATGTACCCATACTGATCGACATCATAGTTGGGCTCGATGACAAAATCACCCTTGGTGTTGATGTAACCTATCTCGCCATTTTCTTCAACACCAGCCAGGCCTTCAGAAAACACGGTGTAAAAATACTCATTGCTGGACTCAAATTGGGGATTAAGTAAATACTCACCTTTTGAGTCAATGAAGCCCCATTCATCCCCCACTCTAACAGCCGCATAACCTTCTTGAAAATGAACGGCATTGTCAAATTGAGTCTCAATGACCACGTCGCCTTTTTGGTTAATATACCCATAGCCATCATCATCGCAAACAAGATAAAGGTTTTTCTTGGTGGGCAGAACCGAACAACTCATTAACAAGATTTCAATTAAGATCACGAATACCAAAGCTTTTTTCTTCATCATTCCCTCCAAAACTTGATGAACTGTGTTGAATACTCAGTATAGCTGACACTCGCTGTGTAGACAAGAACTAGAATAAATCAAGAAGCGGGGTTGAGTTGTTTCATCAGTAGGATCAGCGAGGTCAGGTCCGGGATGGAGTAATCAGGTTTGATCAACTCGATCAATTCATTGTTCTCTGCCCGGTTAGCCCTGCGGGTCACCCACACGGATCTGATGTTTGACATCCTGGCCCCCAAAATATCCGCCGGCAGGGTATCACCTACCATGACCGCATTCTCGGCACTAACGCCCAACCTGGACAGGGTGTTCGCGAAGATGCGCGGATCAGGTTTGCGAATGCCCTCATCCGCGGAGATGACCACCACTTCAAAATAACCCCGCAAGCGGTGGTTGTCGATCAAACGGTTCAGATCAGGAGCGTTCGACGCATTCGAGATCAATGCCAATCGGTAACCCATCTGCTTTAGTTTAGATAAGGTCTCATGGGTGTCGGGCTCGATCTTCCACCAGGCTTCGGTAAAGGTGTACATAGCTTCGACGGCTGTTTGCAGATCGCGCTCTGGAAGGTTTTCGAGACCAAAGTGTGACAGCGTTTGCTGCAGGTTGCCTTCGACCGGTTTTTCGATCATATCGATGGCTCTGACGCGGTAGTACTCCGAGATGATCTCGTTAAATCTTTGTGCAAATTCGCCGCGATCAAGTGGGTAACCGGCATTAATTAAGGAATCCGCCAATGCCAGGTGTGATTCGCGCATCACCTGGTGGAAGTCGCCCTCGAAATTGATCAAAGTGAATCCGAGATCAAACAGAATTACCGATATTTTTCGTTCTTTGCTTTCCAACGCCACAAAAACCCCTGTTTCAAATTGTCTCTCTCATTTTAACCCAGAACTTGATCAATAGTAGCGTTCGGGGTTGTATTGGTTTAATACTGGCTCGCCATGCAGGTATCTCTGGAGGTTTTCGGCAAACATCTCACCAGCCCGTTCTTTATACCTGGAGCTGAAACCAGAAATATGGGGGGTAATCACCAGATTGGGGGTCTTCCACAAAATCGAATCGGAGGGCAGAGGCTCTTGGGAGAAAACATCCAGGGCGGCACCCGCCAGCTTGTGTTCGTTGAGGGCGGTGATCAGGGCACTTTCATCCACGATGCCACCGCGTGACACGTGCACCAGAAAGGCCCCGGGTTTCATGGATTGCAATTCAGCTTCACCGATCAACCCGCGTGTTTCTGGCGTGATCGGCAGGGTGACCACCACGAAATCACAAAGTTTGAGCATTTGTTTGAGGGCTTCGATCGGATAAAGACGGTGGAAGTAGTTCCCTTCAGGGTCGCCATGTCCTTCGATGGAATATCCTTTATCCGCGGGATACATGACGTCTTTTTTGGTAGCAAGCACCTTGACGTTAAAGGGCTGCAGCAAGCGAGCCACCTCGCGACTGATGCTGCCGTAGCCCACCAGACCCACGGTGGAATTGGTCAATTCAACCGGAGTGAATCTCTCCCAGCGGTCTTTGGGCCATTCTTTTTTCTGCTGGTTGGCTACCAGGTCGGGCATACGGCGGCTGAGTGCCAACAGCATACCTAAAATATACTCAGCTTCCTGGATGGCGGAAGCGCCGCTCATGGAGGAAAAGATAAGATCTGGCTTCTGCAATAATGGTGAATCCTGGATGTAATCAATGCCGGCGTAGTGGAACTGGATCCACTTCAGGTTCGGCACCAGTTCGGGCGGTGGAAGCAGCACATCCGTGTAGAGCACCTCGATCTTGTTCCACACCTCAAGCGGGATGTCTTCCACCTGCTGGGCTGGGGTGTGGGTGATCTTGATGCGGGGCGCCATACCCTTCAGCTTTTGCATGACCGCTTCAGGGAAGGGGATGGTGGTCAGCACCTCAATGTTTTTTGGCACACTCATACTTTACTCGCTTAAGAACCTTTAAGGTAGATGCCCTCGGGGTCAAGTTCATTTCTCAGTAAATTTAGATCAGATTGTACCAGAGGAGCGGTGACTCTTAATTGGTCTGCCACTTTGATCTGCCAGCCAGTATTTTCTTTGACTTGCTCCACCGTACAGCCCGGATGCAGCGCGGTTAGGGTTAATTCACCGTTCTCATCGGGTTCCATCAGGCAGAGGTTGGTCACCACCACCAGCGGACCTCCTCCGCGGACGCCTGTGGCCTCGCGTTCCTTGCGACCGCCCAAGAAGCCGGCCGAAGTGGCGAAATCCACTTTCTCAGGGAAGCGGCGCTTTTGATGCGGGGTGATGATGTAGTTGCGATTGGCCCAGCCGCCCATCTCTTGTGAACCGCCGGAGCCCGGCAGGCGCACTTTGGGTTTGGCGTAATCGCCAATGACGGTGGCGTTAATGTTGCCAAAACGGTCAATCTGGGCGCCGCCCAAGAAACCCACATCCACGTTGCCGCGTTGCAGGTAAAGGGTGAAGATGTCATACATGCCGCAGACTGATGCGGCACCGCTGACCAGGGTGGGGTCGCCGATGGAAAGCGGCAGGCGCGAAGGGCGGGCGCCAATGACACCGGCCTCATAGATCATTTGCAGGTTGGGGGCATGGGTGCGTCTGGCCAGGTTGCAGGCCAGGTTGGGCAAGCCTACCCCCACAAAAACCACGTCACCATCGCGCAACAGACGAGCCGCGTTGACACACATCAGTTCAGAGGCAGTGTATTGAAGGGAAGTTTTCTGGTCCATGGCTTAGTAATCTCCATAATTGACCGGGGCGGCATATTTTGGTTTCACCGCCAGGCGTTTGTGGGTTTCTTCGCCCAATTTCTGCCAGTATTCCTGGGTGTCTTTCACACTGTAAACCCATTCATCCAGCCAGGCCTTGACCGAGGCGGGGTCTTCACTGATCTTATCCCAATTAAGATAGAAAACGTTGTCGCGGTCGTAATAGCCCTGGGTATAGGAGGGATGGGCGCAGTGCGGCACGTGGCAGACCGCCTTGACGATCAAGCCTGGGATGAGGGTGCGGTTGGGGTCAGAGCGGATGACGTCTTCATCCACGATCTCTTCGGCGGTGATGATGACGTTCTTCGAGGCAAAAGCTACTTCTTTTTGTTCGCCGATGATGCCCCAAATGTGGGCGTTGCCGTTCACATCTGCGCGCTGTACGTGGATGATGCCTACGTCAGGGGTCAACGGTGGCACGGTGATGACCTCGCGCCCGGTATAAGGGTCTTTAACCCGTTTGATATTGGGGTTGTTTTTCTCGAGGTCGGTGGCGGCGGTCTGGTTCATGGGCGCGAAGGGCAGCCCGGCGGCCCCGGCCTGCAAGCGGGCGATCATGCCGAAGTGGGAGTATTCTTCCCACTCAAGCCGGCCTGCTTCCAATTCGTTGCGCACGATACGCAGTGAACCCACACCGGGGTTGCCGATGTAGGAGAAGATCAGTTTTTTGGCACAGCCTGCGGCCACCATCTGGTCGTAAATCAGATCGGGGGTGGCGCGCGCCAGAGTCAGGTCACGCCTGCCCTGGCGGATGATCTCATGCCCTGCGGAGAATGGGATCAGGTGAGTAAACCCGGCGCAGAAGACGGTATCGCCATCGTGTACGTAGTTGGCAACCGCTTCTTTAAGTGAACATAGTTTAGACATAAGGTTCCCCTGGTTTGAATGAGACTAATTCTTCTTGACGCGAGTACGGATCTGCTCGCGCATGTATAGCTGCAAGTAGTGTACGCCACCGGCGTTTTTGCCAGTTGAACCTGAGCCCTTCCAGCCGCCAAAGGGTTGGAAGCCAGGCCAGGCACCCGTAGTGGCACCCTGTGGACGGTTGGCATAGGCCACGCCGCATTCGATGTGGTCAAAGAACCAGTCAGTTTCAGCCTCCGAACCGTAGAATCCGCCTGTCAGACCGTAATCCACGTCGTTGGC
>CAYYRU010000095.1:0-6812 GCA_964474095.1 uncultured Anaerolinea sp. | reverse complement strand
CATGAATCGCCCTTACTTGTAATCAGGGCAACTATTCATCAGGAAAACACCAACTCCTCCAGACAACCACGAATACCCTTGACAGGATTCTAATTGTGCATATAATTCAGCCTAATTAAATAATAAAGGCTGTGACGAGGACGAGTACTCTTTCACAGGACGTTTCAGAGAGCAGCGCAAGTGGTGTGAGACTGCACGTACCGTAAAGACGAATGGACCTTTGAGCCGCAGGGTGAACGCGAAAGCCAGTAACCCCCGCCGGGAGTGCCGCCGTTACCAGGGCTGCGAGTATAAGCAAGACCTCTTGCCGTACTCAAATCGAGTGAAGCTGGCTTTTCCAATCTCCGGGCGCAATCCTCCGGGGATTTTTTGTTAGGATCAAAGCCGCTTAACCGGGGTGGCACCGCGGATGTCAATCGTCCGTCCCCTTCCAGGTGGTGAATTCTCACCGCCGCAGGGGGACGGGCTTTTTAATTCTCCGTCCCCGAGTCAAACCAAACTTATTTGATTCAAAAGGAGAAAACCATGGAAGAACAAACGAAATACCTGCTCAACGAAAGTGACATCCCGCACACCTGGTACAACATCAACGCCGATAGCCCGGTCAAACCTGAACCCGTGTTCAACCCGATGACCAATGAGCCTGTCACTCCTGATTTCCTCTCGGTGCTCTTCCCGATGGGGCTGATCGAACAGGAGATCAGCATGGATCGCTACATCGACATCCCCGAAGAAGTGCGAGAAGCCTACAAGCTCTACCGTCCGACCCCACTCATCCGCGCGCGCCGGCTTGAAAAAGCCCTCGGCACCCCGGCTCACATCTACTTCAAGTATGAAGGTGTCTCTCCTTCCGGCAGCCACAAGACCAACACCGCCATCGCCCAGGCCTATTACAACAAGATCGCCGGCACCAAGGCCATGACCACCGAAACCGGCGCCGGTCAGTGGGGATCCGCGCTGTCGATGGCCTGCCAGTTCTACAACATGCCGCTTGAAGTGTACATGGTGCGCTGTTCCTACGATCAGAAACCCTATCGCCGCTTCCTGATCGAGACCTACGGCTCCGAAGTGTATGCCAGCCCTTCGGAGAAAACCAATTACGGCCGCAAACTACTGGCTGAAGACCCCACCAACCCGGGCTCTTTGGGCATTGCCATCTCTGAAGCTGTTGAAGTGGCCGCCTCCTCAGCCGGAACCAAGAAATACGGCCTGGGCTCAGTGCTGCATCACGTGCTGCTGCATCAATCCATCATCGGTGAAGAAGCCCTCAAGCAGATGGACATGGCCAACGAGTATCCCGATGTGGTGATCGGCTGCGTGGGCGGCGGATCGAACTTCGCCGGCATCGCCGCACCCTTCCTGCGCGAAAACCTCAAAAACGGCCAACGCACACGCCTGCTGGCCGTGGAACCAGACGCCGCACCCTCACTCACCCGCGGTATCTACGCCTTTGATTACGGTGATTCCGCCTGCACCGCCCCCATCTGCAAGATGTACACCCTGGGCGCCGATTTCATGCCGGCTGCCATCCACGCTGGCGGTCTGCGTTACCACGGCATGGCCCCCACCCTTTCCGCCCTTTACAATCAGGGATTGATTGAGGCTGTGGCCGTTGCCCAGACCAATGTGTTTGAAGCGGCAGTACTCTTCGCTCGGACAGAAGGTATTTTACCCGCCCCTGAATCCGCTCATGCCATCTTGACCGCCATTGACGAGGCCAAGAAAGCAAAAGAGACTGGTGAAAAGAAGGTCATCCTCTTCAATCTTTCAGGCCACGGACATTTCGATCTGAGCTCCTATAATAAATATCTTACCGGCCAACTGGAAGATTTTGTCCTGCCCGAAGAGTCGATCAAGAACATCCGCCAGCATATCCCGGCAATCAAAGAGAACGCACTGGTGTAAGGCAACAACACTCATTTTCTTCTCCTTCTCTTCCTTTATCGTGAAAAGCGCCTCCCTTGCGGGCAGGCGCTTTTTCATGGTTCAAAATCATGCTTTTTCGTATATGATAATAGGCATGAACGAGTATGCCTCGCTCCCGTACATTGAAGGCAGGGGAAAACCAAAATCAATCCCCTTTGAACGCTATTTGCCCGAACTGCCTGCCGGTCTAATTCAATCCTGGCTCGAAAGACATAACCCGGCAAAAGAGTGGATGCTTGAGCCAATTTCTGCCGCGCCTGCTGCCATCCTTGAAGCCGCTTCTTCGGGCTTTCCAGTCCTGGCTTGCGTTAACAATCCCGTGATCGCGTTTGAGATCAAGCTTCTGGCTCAAGCCCCCAAACAGAAGGAGTTTCAATCGGTGCTGCATGAGCTCGGCTCGCAGAAAAAAGGATCCGAGCGCCTTAGTACCCACATCAATAATCTCTACCTGACCCGCTGCGCCTCGTGTGGAACGGAAGTACCGGCGGATTACCTCATCTGGCGCAAAGCCGAAGGGCTTCCGGTCATTCGCAGTTACCGCTGCCAGTCCTGTGGCGATGAAGGTGAACACGCGATCACCCCCAACGATCTCGAACGGTTGGTCCCCTTTAAGCGCTCAGATCCGCTGCACCGCGCCAGGGCGCTGGAACGGGTGCCCGGCGGCACGCGTGAGGCACGCCAGAACCTCGAGGATATTCTAAACATTTATTCTGAGAGACAGCTCTATGCCCTGTTCACGCTGATCAACAAGGTGGAAGGCATGGATTTGTCTCCGCAGCGCCGGGGGCTGATCGACGCCTTGCTGCTCTCCGCGCTGGATGCCGGCCACAACCTGTGGTCAATGGATGAAGAACGTAATCCACCGCGTATGTTGAACACCCCGGCTGAATATGTGGAACGCAACCTGTGGCGGGTGCTTGAAACCAGCGTTGAGGAATGGTGCACTTTAGCCGCTCCGATTGCGCTCGCCGTTTGGCCTGAATTTCCGCAAAAAGACGGCATTTGCCTCTATCAAGGCCGGATGCGCGACCTGGCCAGGCAGAAATCGCCGTTTCAAATCAGGCATGTGGCTTGTGTGTTGCCCCGCCCTAGTCAAACCTTTTGGACGCTTTCAACCCTGTGGTCTTCGTGGCTCTGGGGAAAAGAAAACGCCGCCACCATTAAAAATGTGCTGGAGCGCCAGCGGTTCGACTGGTATTGGCACACCAATGCACTGCAATCCGCACTGGCACCGGCGGCCCAAATCGTTGAAGCGGGCAGCACCGTTTTCGCGTTAATGCCCGAGGCTGTGCCCGGATTCATTTCGGCAGCCTTTGAAGCCTGCAGCGCCAGCAACCTGGCCTTTTCAGGCACCGCTTATAAAGATGAGACCTTACTGCTTCAGACCGAGTGGAAAGTTCAACCTGGCAGCCGGGACAATAAAAAGCTCAATCTTCATCGCATCATCCGTGAAGCGCTGCATGAGGTATTGACCCAATCTGGAGAACCCATCCGCTATTTGAAGCTTTACGCGGCAGTCAACGCCGCCTTGTCAGCCAACCTGGCTTTTCCGCCGACCATTCAGCAGCTCACCTATGAAACCGCCAACCAGATACACAATGAAATCGCGAAAGTCTTTTCAGACCGCCATTTTTTGCGCCGCCTGGACGCCACCTCACAAGATTTGGAAAGCGGGTTGTGGTGGCTGGTTCAACCGGAGGGCAGCCAGGCCTCACTGGCCGACAGGGTCGAGATCGAGGTGGTGCAATGCCTGCAAAAGAACGGGCAGATCGGCGCGCGAGAACTGCACGATCTCATTAACGCGCGCTTCACCGGTTTCCTGACTCCCCCGCAAGAGTTATTGGCACAATGCTTGAACTCTTACGCGCGTTATGATTCATCAAGCCACTCTTGGACGCTTAAAGAAAATGAACAGGCAATAGATCGCAAGCGTGATTTGGATGAAATTCAAAACACGCTGGACAGGTTGGCCGGCAAGATCGGCATGCATGCCGAAGGAGAATGCCCGATCCTGTGGAGCGATCCACGCCAGGCAGATCGGCTGGCTTATCGCCTGTTTGTCTCACCTTCCGCGCTCTTGGGACGTTTCATTAATGAAGAAGCTGATGAAGGGGTTGAAAACGTATTTCTCTTCCCGGGCAGCCGGTCGGGATTGTTGCGGTATAAATTGGATCGAGACCCTTACCTGCGTGAAAAAACCGCCCAGCGCTGGCACCTGCTCAAGTTCCGTACCCTGCGTGAAGTGGACAGGCGGAACGACCTCTCAAAAGACTTGTGGGATCTGTTCATTGATTCTGATCCCATCAGTCTGCAAGATGCCACGCAGCTTTCGATGTTTCTGTAGACGCTCTAGCGAATTTGTTTGAAGTTGATCAACACCAGGTTCTTGTCACAAGTGGCAAAGGTGTTAAAGATGACCCGTTCTGACATGGGCAGACCAGCCTGATCCACCATTTGTACGGATAACAAGCCGTTGGAATCCACCGGGGAAGTTCCCAATTGGTATTCATAACCTGACTCTCCATACTCGGTATGGGTGCCAGAAAGCATGGTGGCGTTGAAGAGCTTGCCGTCGTAGGTTCCCTTGAGCAGGATGGAATAATTGACCAAAGGCTGCCCTTGCAGGTCAACCACCTGCCCCGCCACACCCTGCCATTTGCAACCGGTGCCGGGTTTGAGATCTTCAGCGCTGAGAGCGACTGGCGCTCCCTGAAGCGCGAAGGTGTAATCTTCATCGCTCCCAGCCGTATTTGATAGCACTTTTACCGTTGCCGTGGCGCTCGGTTCAGGGGTGGAGGTGATTACGGTCGGCTGCGGAGTGACTGACACCGTGGGGGTTGGAACCGCCGGAGTCCAGGTAGGCGGAAGCATCACCGGGGTGGCTGTGCTGGTCGGGTAAACCACCAGCGCGGGCATGGTCGGTGGTGGAAAAGGATTAATCGAGATGTATGGATTTGAGAAAACCATCAGCAGAAAAACCGCCAGGGCGATGGTTGCCAAAACGGTGCAGACCGTCATAAAATTCCAAAAAATATCACTGCGTTGACGGCGTTTGCGGCTTTGCACGCGCCTGTCCATCTCATCATGATCAGGAAAATCCATTGCTTACTCCAAAAGTATTGCCGTGATTGCTAAACCAGGATTTCGACCGTGCTGGCTGCCCGTGCCTCTTCAAGCCACTTTGTCAACGCCTGCAGTTGCAGGGTCTTGCGGGCTTCCACTGACAGCGGATGCTGCGGATCACGGTCGATCACGTAAATGATGTGGTAACCAAAACTGCTCTTGATCACCTGAGAATACTGACCTGGTTGCAGGGAGAAGGCGGCGGCCTCCACGTCGGGTTGGGTTAACCCTCCCCGGGCAAACCAGCCGATGTCTCCACCCAGAACCGGATCATTCAGTATGGCTAGGTTTGCAAATTCTATGCCATCTTGCAGTTTTTGATAGGCATCATTGGCATTGGCTTCATCCTGAAAAAGAAGCTGCTGGGCGTGAATCTGCTCCGCCGTGGTAGGGACGGCATTGATGATCTGATCACGCTGCCAGATGGCCAGTAACTCAAGACGTTCGGCCGCCCTGAAGGAAGCGTCTGTGTAACCGTAGGTGGTTTGCCAGGCAGTCAGCTTTTCAACTCCGCCCAGGTCGCTGATCAATTTATCAATACGAGCCTGCACGGCGGCATCATCCACAGAATAGCCGGCCTGGACGGCCGCTTGTGCCAGCAATAATTGGTCGATATAGTTTTGCAGAACCAGGTTTTTTTGTTCTTCAGGGGTGGCGGTGACGTTTTGTTCAGCCTGTGCCTGAACCAGCCGTGCCAGCGAGGCTTGATAATCGCTGAGTAAAATGCCTTCACCGTTGACCCGCAAAGCCATGGGCAGAGAGGTGGGTGTGGGCGGCATCGGCGTGACGGTGATAGTGGGGGTCACGGTGGCCGCGGGGGTGGGTTTGCCACACGCGGCAAGCAGCACCAAAGCGAGAAGAAGGAATGAGTAAGTTAGTCGTTTCATTCGATAAATTATACCTTTGACCTGAAAAACGGGGGTTTTAAAAAATCCCGGAATCTATCTGATTCCGGGATTTTTGTTCGGCAAGTTCTAGTAATCCATCGGGGGGCCGCCGGCGGGCATGGCGGGGGGATTCTTGTCAGGCATATCGGTGATCAAAGCTTCGGTGGTCAAGATCATGGCAGCGATGGATGCTGCGTTCTCGAGGGCACCACGGGTCACCTTGGCGGGATCGCCCAGGCCACCCTTGATCATGTCAATGTAGTCATCTTTGATGACGTCATAACCGATCTTGTCGTTCTTCTTGGCAGCCTGTGCAGCGCGGACGCCTTCAACGATCACAGCGCCATCTTTGCCGGCATTCTCAACGATCTTCTTCATCGGCATTTCAAGCGCCTTGCGGACGATCTTGACACCGATCTGCTCGTCTTCGCTGTCGAGTTTCAAGTCATCCAAAACGGTCATGGCGTTGATCAGGGCAACACCACCACCAGGGACGATACCTTCTTCAACGGCGGCACGGGTGGCAGACAGGGCGTCTTCCACGCGGTGTTTCTTTTCTTTCAGTTCGGTCTCAGTGGCGGCGCCCACGCGGATGATGGCCACACCACCAGAAAGCTTGGCAAGACGTTCTTGCAGTTTCTCGCGATCATAATCGCTGGTGGTCTTGTCGATCTCAATGCGGATCTGTTCGATGCGGGCTTTGATCTGGGCTTCGTCGCCTTTGCCGCCGATGACAGTGGTGTTGTCTTTGTCAGCGGTGATTTTTTCGGCACGGCCAAGGTCAGAAATGACCACGGTCTCGAGTTTGCGGCCGGTCTCTTCAGAGATGACCTGGGCGCCGGTGAGGATGGCAATATCCTGCAGCATGGCTTTGCG
>CAYYRU010000094.1:0-7036 GCA_964474095.1 uncultured Anaerolinea sp. | reverse complement strand
TGAAAAGCGCGGTGGCCGCCAAAGGCAGCAGGTAAAAAGCGGCCAGGTTGTGAGTATATTGGGCCGCTGCTGCGCTAACGGCAAAGACCACCCACCACCAGCGCGAGCGTCCTTTGAGCGCCTTGACGTATGCCAGGCTAACCAGCGACAGCAGGCAAGCCAGAAGCGCGTACATGCGGATGTCGACGGCATACTGCACCTGAAAAGGCAGGAGAGCCAACAAGAGCCCTGCCAGCAGCGCGCATTTCTCATCCAGCAGTTTCTTGATCAGGAAGTAAACACAACCCAGCATTCCCAGCCCCAGCACGACTGACAGCAGCCTGGCAGCCAGCACACCATCGCCAAAAAGGCGCATCCAGCCGTTGAGCAGCAGGTAATAAGCCGGCGGGTGGATGTCAGCGGAAACCGCGGGTTCATCCATGCTGAGGGTGGCCTTGAGGATCCCCTGTGAGCCCGTACCCGAGATGAGGATCGAAAAGGCCTCATCATAGGTGAGCGGCGCGGTGATGGCGGCGGCCAGACGCACACCAAAAGCAAGCACCAGCAAGGCAATCAAGAGTAGAGTGGATTTGTTTTTCAACATGGCTTTGATTATTATAGAAGAAAACTGCGATCCTGCCCGTTTGAAATAGGATCTGACAAGCTATAATGAGGTTTATGACAACCACACCATTTTCACAAGATGAGATATTGCGCTATTCGCGCCATCTGATGGTGCCCGAGATCGGAATGCAAGGCCAGCAGCGGCTCAAATCTGCGTCGGTACTGATCGTAGGCGCGGGTGGGCTGGGTTCGCCGGCGGCGCTCTACCTGGCCGCGGCCGGGGTGGGCCGCCTGGGACTGGTGGATGACGACCTGGTGGACCGTTCAAACCTGCAGCGCCAGGTGCTGCACGGAACGTCACAGATCGCCCGCGCCAAGGTGGATTCGGCCAGGGAGCGGTTGACAGACCTTAACCCTCACATCCAGGTGGACGCCATTTTCGACTCTTTCAACTTCAAGACTGCCGAGAAGATCTCCGCTGGTTATGACCTGATCCTGGACTGCTCCGATAATTTCGAGACGCGCTACCTGATCAACGACCTGTGCGCTCTTACCGGACGCGCGGTGGTTTACGGCGCCATCTACCGCTTTGAAGGCCAGGTAAGCGTCTTTGATGCAAAACACGGACCCTGCTACCGCTGTCTGTTTCCGACCCCGCCAGAAGAAGGCGCCGCGCCGGCCTGCGGTGAGGCAGGCGTTTTTAACACCACACCCGGGGTGATCGGCACGCTGCAAGCGGTGGAAGCACTCAAGCTGCTGCTCGGCATCGGCGAACCCCTTATCGGTAGGCTGCTGCTCTTTGATGGGTTGGCCATGAGCTTCAAGGAAGTAAAACTGCATAAGAACCCGGCTTGCGCCCTGTGCGGTGAAAAGCCATGGATCAGGAACCTGGCCAACAATGACCCTTACTGCAAACTGGAGCTGGGCCCTTCCATCGAAGACGAGGCCTGGATCACACCGCGTGAACTTGCCGACAAGCTGGCAGGCGCGCGCCCGCCGCTGTTGTTGGACGTACGCGACGCGGTGGAACGGCAGGTATCCGGCCTGGAAGGAGCGCTCACCATCCCATTGGAGCATCTCGCGGAACGACTGGGTGAACTTGAAAAGACTCGTGAGATGGTGATTTTCTGCCGCACCGGGTCCCGCTCGAAACGGGCAGTCAAGCTGCTGCTTGAGAACGGTTACAGCAAGGCATTATTTTTAAAGGGAGGTCTGAACGCCTGGGCGGCGCAGCAGGCCCCGTGGATGTTCACTTATTAACTCCTTTATGTGTTGCGCGAATCCGTTTCGCAAGCATATTCAGTACGCGGATTGCACTAATCTGAATAACAAATCAACAGGGCACCAAACTAATTAATGCTGGAATAAACATTATCCTTGCCACAGTGAAAAAGCGGACAGGATATAATTACGTCTGCCTTATCAAGTCACTTTCGCACCTTCTTTATGGAACCTTCATGAAAAAGTTTGTAACCCGCACACTTGCGAATGCCCTATTCATTACCGGTCTGGTGATCGTGGCGCTGGCTGCCAGCCTGTTTTTGGCTGCCTGCACCTCCGCGGCACCCTGGGGATACAGCGACTCGGCAATTTACTTCGCTTCTGCCCGCAACCTCGCGAACGGTATCGGTCTGGGTGAGGTGGGTGCCGACGGTACTTTTTCACGCCTGGCAGTCTTTGCTCCGCTTTACCCCATCGTTTTAAGCTTCTTTGCCCGACCGGGGATCGACCTGATCGAAGCCAGCCGCATCTTAAATATTGCCCTCTTCTTTATCCTGCTTTTTGTGTCTGGCGGGCTGCTTAGCAGGGTGACCAGATCACGCCTGATCGGGTTGTGTTTCGCGATCCTGCTCGGAACCTGCCAGGTGCTGATCTACGTTTTTTGCGGCATAATGTCAGATCCACTGGCCTTTACCCTGGGAGTTCCAGGGTTGCTGCTCGTGCTGCTGGCCATCAAAGAAGACTCATGGAAGACCCTGCTCCTGGCCGCGGTTTGCAGCGGATTGTCGCTATTATCAC
Organism: uncultured Anaerolinea sp.; assembly: GCA_964474095.1. GTDB lineage: Bacteria > Chloroflexota > Anaerolineae > Anaerolineales > Anaerolineaceae > UBA6107. The sequence goes on along the minus strand of CAYYRU010000094.1, from coordinate 4,474 downwards.
GCTACGCCTTCGCAGCCGTGCCATTGACAGGGCTGTTCCTGCTGCTGTTTTTCTCAAAGTGGTCGTGGAAGAAGCGCCTACTGAAAAGCGGATTGTTCGCTGTTGTCAGTTTTGGGCCGATGCTGGTTTGGCTGGCAACCGAGATGATCCGTCGGCAGTCCTTTGGCGCGCGCAGCTTTGCCGCCTCATTTGACATCAGCGAGCGCAGTGTGAGCCTGATCAAGGGGATTTATGAAATTGTAAAACACTGGTTTCCTTACAGCTCCAGCATGATCCCCGGGCTAAGTTACAAAGTGGGAGCACTTCTCCTTTTGGCAGTCTTTGGGGGGTTGATCTTGCTGATGCTCTTGTCCTTTTTCCGCCGAAAAATTCCGCTTGAAGATCGCGTGGGGGTGACTCTTCCCTTTACAGCCGCCCTGGTGTATCTCGCCTCGTACTTGTTGGTCTTCTTTGCCTCGTACGTCTTCACCCCTGAACAGATTCCCATCAATGAAAGGCTGCTCTCGCCGCTCTTTCCAGGAATCTTTTTGGTATTGCTCTCCGCCGCGTTAGGGACGCAGCGCATGCTGAAATCCAGATTCAACATACCCGCCATGGCGGTGATCATCACACTCTTCTTCGTGATGTTTAATCTGCCTTTGCTGGAACAATACCTGGCACAAACAAAAAATCCAGGCAGCTATACGGCCAGCGTCTTGAGAACTAATCCGATCTTCAATGAAGTTGATCAACTGCCTGAGGGAACCCCGATCCTCTCGAATGTGCCCGACATCCTCCTTTTTTACAGCAACCGCAGCAGTTACTATCTGGGCAACAAGATCCCTTCCAGCGGCAGCTACATCGACTGGAGCGACAAAGAAAGACTGAACCATCTGCTGGATGAAGAATGCGGGGTATTGGTCCTGCTCAAACCCGAGATCGCGCGTTGGTATGAAAACCGCCCCGGTCCGCTCGGAGATCAAGAGTTTAATACACTCACGGATGAATGGGTTGAGCTCGTTCCCATTACGGATGGGGCGCTTTTGGCTTCAGAGAATTGTTTCGAGAAATAATTATAAGAGGTCTTTATCCGTTATGGCTTGGGCAGATAGCGAAACAGGGTGTAACTGCCAAATCCGCGGATATAGCCAATCTCTTCCAAACGACCTTGAAAAATCGATTGGTACGGGTCAACTTCCAGCAGGGAATAAGGCTTGCCGTACACATAATCCAGCCCCAGGTCATTCAAAAATTGCGCCGCGGTTCCATTTTTCATGGCAGTAAAGTATTGATAACTGTTGATCAAACCGTCCAGATTAACTATGGTGCGGTCCTTGATGAAATATCCGATCTGTCCGCTGCCGGTCATGCCAATCCTGGAATTTGGATCGGTATACTTTTCCAATTCATGTATCTCGGAGAGGAAATCAGCCTTTAGCTCGTCCGGCACAACGGGCGGCGCGAGGTGATAAACGAATACTCCATGTGTATACAAGATGGCGATCACACCAATGCCGGCAAAAACCGGCGCCAGCTTGAACTTGATCTTCCATCCATCCATCCAGGTGAATAAAGCGTCAAGCAGCAGGCTGCCCAGAACGACCAATACAAGGGTCTCGAGGATCCAGTACCAATTGCGGACACCCGCGTAATAGGTGGCGGTATATTTGGTAATGTGGATCAGACTGGCGGCCACCACGGAGGGGAGCATAAATCCAAAACCTTTGCGGGCTAATCTTCCATCACGCGCCAACAGGATGAGCAGGGTAATCGCGGCGGCGATCACCAGCACCATCCCAAACAACCAGTCCATACTCTCAATTTGCGTCAGCGTTTGCAGCCTGGCAGCCAGCGCATACAGTTTTGAGGTTGCCAGCGACCAGGGACCTTCGCTGGCCGATGGGCTGAGACCCAAGACAGCCCAGATATCTTTGGTACCGGAATAAGGGGTGTTGATCAAGGTTCCCCACCAGCTCTTAACTTGTCCGCTCACTGGTGAAGAGGTGCCAAACACGATCTTGCTCCACAACATGTAGCCGCCCACCAAGATGGCGATGGGGGAGCCGTAGGCGACGCCGCCAAGAAGGAATTTCTTCCAGTTCTCTTTGATCCAGTGGAAAAAGCCTTTAAGTTGCGTTTTTTGGTCATCCGCTTTGGCGCGGTTGAAGAGAATGTGGACAATGAGGATGCCCAACGTGCTGAACGCGCAATCGGCCACCACGATGGAAGCGGAGAACATTCCCGTGATCTTGAATTTGTATGCCAGGTACAACACGCCGTATTCGAACAGAAAACAAACCACCGCCGCAATAATCACCCGGAGTGCAGTCATGACCCGGGTGAGTTTCCTCTCTCTTGCGTACAACCCGGTGAAATAGAAGATAAGTGGCTTAACCAATACAGCGACCACCAACATGGGATAGAGCGAGTAGGTGTTCATGAACTTGTCGTTCGAACCGAGCCTGAGAATCCAGGCCAGAAAGACCGACGCCGCCAATATGAGGATATCCACGATCACCCGGCGAGGCAGCTTTTTGAATTTTGCCAGCAGGGAAAACCCAACAATCCCCACCAGGAACAGGTTGTCGAGGCGGGCCAGAATGGTGAACGCGCCCACCAGGCCGATCCAGATCAGCCGTTTGGGGGACTGATGGCGGGGATCCTTTGAATCCAGGTAATCCACTGCCAGGTACAAAAGTAATATGATGAAGAACGCGCTGCTGGCTGATTCGAGACCACGCACGATGATCAAACCGTAGACAGAAGGATGAAGCGCCCAAAAAGCGGCACCCAACACGGCCGCCGCCGGGTGAAGCTTCTTGACCAACAGGCGAAAGAGCAGGATGCTGGCAGCCGCGTTGAACAAAGCGCTGACAACCACCAGTGCCCGCAAGGGAAGGGTCAGGTTCACATTGGTGAGCCAGAAAACAACAATGCACACCCCCATCCACAAGGGATGAAAGCCATTCGACAAATTGATCTGATCAAAAGTGAATCCGTACCCGGTAACTACATTTTGAGCCACTTGATAGTAGTAAAAGGCATCGTCGATGTTGTACCAGCGCATAAGACTGTTGGCAGGAGTCAGGGAAACAAAGATACCCCCAGAGAGGGCGATCAACCCAAGCCCGATGCTGATGAAAAGCTTCAATCGTTTGCTCATGCTCTGACCCTGTTCGGATTTTTCTGCGTAATTGGCAAATGGATTTTATCATGCCGCAACCAAATCTCAAACCAGAGGCGGGGCAAGCCCGGGTATTGACGCGCTGCTGATGCGGCGCGGATCTCCATTAACAGGTAAAATTAGCACTTCTTTATAAAGGTTTTTTTGCCCTTATCTTTTATTCGAATTCATCCCATCATTCCAAGGATCGTAACCATGAAACCCCTGATCAAGGAAGTGACCACTCTCAAAGACCTGCGCACCTTCATCCGCTTCCCGAAACAACTTTACAAGGGTAACCCCTATTGGGTGCCCACCCTATTTGAGGATGATTACAGCACCCTGCGCTGGGACCGCAACCCAGCCTTCGAACACTGTGAGGCCAAATACTGGCTGGCCTACCAGGATGGTAAACTGGTGGGGCGCATTGCCGCCATCTACAACAAGCTGTATCAACAGCATTGGGGCAATAATTACGGGCGCTTCAACTGGTTCGATTTCATTGACGACCCGGATGTCTCCTCCACACTCTTGGAAACCGCGGAGAACTGGTTGAAAGGGTTCAACGTGGAAGCCATTCACGGACCGCTGGGATTTACCGACATGGACCGCGAAGCCTGGCTGATCGAAGGCTTTGATGAACTCGGCACCATGGTGGGCTGGTACAACCATCCCTATTATCGCGAACACATCGAAAAGCTGGGATACATCAAGGCCATCGACTGGGTGGAGTACGAACTCACCGTCCCCACAGGGCCGGTGGAGGTGGTGGCCAGGGTGGCTGAATCCGCCAAGAAACGCTTTGGACTGCACATTCTGAAGGTCAAGAAGAAAAAGGACATTTTGAAGTACGCTCCGCAGATGTTCGAGGTCTTCAACCAGGCCTATGAACACCTCTACGGCGTGGTACCGCTTTCAGAGAAACAGATCGAGCTGGCCATCCAGCAGTATTTTGGGTTGTGCATCCCGGAACTGCTGCCCTTTGTGATCAACGAGAAGGACGAACTGGTCGGGTTCAGCGTGACCATGCCCTCGCTTTCACGCGCGCTGCAGCAATCAGGCGGCGAGATCCTGCCCTTCGGGTTCATCCCGCTGTTGAAGGCCATGAAAAAGAACGACCGCGCCGACCTGTACCTGATCGGGGTCAAGGAGGAATACAAGGGCAAGGGCGTGAACGCCATCATGATGGATCACATCATCAAGGAGTTCCAGAAACGCGGCATTACCAAGGTGGAATCCAACCCCGAGTTGGAGAACAACAACCTGGTGCAGACGCAATGGAAGTACTTTGAAAAGCGCCAGCACAAGCGCCGCCGGGTGTTCATCAAGACG
>CAYYRU010000093.1:0-7073 GCA_964474095.1 uncultured Anaerolinea sp. | reverse complement strand
CTCATCACTCATCACTCATCACTCATCACTAAAAGATTATTTTCGAGGATTTATGGACAACGACCAGACCAATCAGATCAGGAAAGAGCTTCCATCTTTTCACCCGGTATGGGTGTTTGGATTGTTGATCGGCGGCATTGGCTGGATCGGACTGATCCTGATCTTTTTCCTGACCGTGCCCACGCTTGGCCCGCGTTGGTTGATGTTCTTTTTACTGACCCTGGCCATTTCAGGTCCGGCCTTGCCCGTGGTGCATTACCTGCACCGGCGTTTCCCCTCCAGACCAGCGGCCACTGGAGCGGTGCTGGTGCGCGAAGCTTTATGGTTTGGCATCTACGCGGACGTACTGCTGTGGTTGCAATTTGGGCGCGCCCTCAATTTCGCGCTGGGGGCTTTCATCGCGGTGGGCGTGATCGCGGTGGAGCTCATCATCCGCTGGCGCGAACGCACCACCTGGACACCGCCCGCGGATTAGACGGTGTTTGTCCACTAAAAGCACAAAAATTTCGATAGAGGATTAAATCACGAACACTCCCTGATCAAGGGAGTGTTTTTGTGCCATAATAATGAAAAGGAGGGCAGCATGGTCAGTGAACAGGAACGGCTTCTTGTGACTCAGGTCATTCACGACGCCATCGGGTGGGCGCTCGAGAAGGATTTTGAGCGTTTGTATGCCATCATGGCAAACGACCCTGATTTCTTCATCTTCCATCCCGATTCAGGCAGCACCATCCGCGGATTTGAGGCCTTCAAAGCCATGGCGGAACGTCAGTTTCGCAACGACTCGTTCAAAGCCACGGATTACGCGGTCAAGGAACTGCAGCTTAATTTCTCAATGCTTGAGAATTGCGCCTGGTGGTCTTGCCTGCTGGATGATCACGCCGAGTGGAATGGTAAACCCGGCGGCTGGGATGACATCCGTTGGACGGGGACACTTGAAAAACGCACGGACACGTGGGTGATTGTGCAAATGCACTTTTCCTTCCCGAAGGATTGAGTTTTATTTCTTTTCTCTTAGAAATATTCAATATTTTTTTAACCCATCGAAAGTGAAATCATGTACAATTCCCCTATTCATTTGCGGAGGGAATTACGACCATGGAATTCGTGTTGGACGGTTATTGCGGATTGTATTGCGGCGCCTGTAGCATGCTGCAGGAGACCCTTAGCGGTAAGGCTGAAATGCCTTGTTACGGCTGCAAGAGCGAAGCCCCAGCCGGGCACTGCGCCACTTGCGCTATCAAGACCTGCGCGCGCTCTAAGGGGTTCGAATTTTGCTTTGAGTGCGCCGAGCTGGAGACCTGCGAGAAGATGATCCATTTCATCAACGACCCGCAGTACCCCAATGGATTGAACGTGCCCAAAAACTTCAAGGACATTCAGGCGGTCGGGGTCAAGCAGTGGCTGAGCGACCAGCAGACGCGCTGGCGCTGCCAGAACTGCGGGCAATCCTTCACCTGGTATGACCAGACCTGCAGCCATTGCGATAGCCCGGTAAAGGATTATTGTGCTGATTTGTAATTATTGAAGATTCTCATTTGATCGTTCATGCTGTAAAGATATTTGTACAGGTTATTGTTGCTTGATCAAAGAAGGATCAAAAAAACACACAAGAGAAATCATTACACCAACAAGTAGAAAGGAAAAGATCATGCAAGTTCAAATGCCTATTGCCCAACAAATTATCCTTACATTAATTTCTTTGGTTATCGGGTTTTTATTTGGGGGAGGAGCAGGATATTTCTTTGGCTGGTTGTTGAGCCAGATCTATAAAAAAGCTCCGGGTCTACGAAGAGCGTTCATTCTGATTCCCTGGCGAACATTTTTGTTTTCACTGATCATGTTTTGCTATTCTCCCGTGGCTATTACCATATTGCGCAATTTTCGTGGTTCCCGCATAGAATATTCACCGATATTCATTTTTCCTGCCCTGTTTTTTATGCTCTTTGTAGAATTTTTCGTAGCGGATGCAGTTATTTCACAAAAGTTCCCTGTGGGTTTGGTTGCTCGACTTGCAGGTTTAGCCCGCACTTTGGCTGTCACCTGTGGAATTTTTATAGCTGTCGGTAGTTATGCTATTTTCAATCGCTTGGGCGTTTTAGGGTTCGCCTACATGAAAATGGCAGCGACAATGAAGATGGATAGTCTCTGGACAGCTTTTTTGGTGATCATGGGTGTAGGTTTTGTGCTTGATCTACTCTTGGGGCTTATTGAGTTTTTGCTTGTATCACGCGAAGGAAAAAGAGCTGCCAAAACTCTACCGCCAGCTCAACAATCAATGATTCCACCAATGCAGATTCCACCTCCCATTGGGGGCTAGGGTTTGTTATCGAACCATCTCCTTCGAGATTGATTAGATGATTTTTGGAAAAAAAAAGCCGGTCTTTAGGAGTCAATTCGATAATTGATTCCAGATTATTGATCTCCAGCATCAATCAATAATGAATAACCGTTATTCAAGGTCTGGAGGATGATTATGGATGAGCGGATTTTGTTGTGCTCATTTTATGGAAGGAAGATAGACCAATGTATTCCCAACCATCTCCTAATAATTTTGGTTATGCCCGACCCGGCATTACTATTAAAACGATTGCCTACGGCGAAAAGACCCTGATGGTGGAAGTCCATCTGGATAAGGGCAGTGAACTGCCCCTGCACCAGCATCCGCAGGAGCAGACCGGTTACCTGGTCTCGGGCAGGATGCTCCTGACCATTGACGGCGTGGCGCATGACGTCCTCCCCGGCGGCAGTTGGTGCATCCCCGGCGGCGTTCCACATAAGGCAGACATGTTGGCAGCTTGTGTGGCGGTTGAAGTATTCTCGCCGCTGCGTGAGGATTACCTGGTCTATTTACCCAAAGACGCCAACGGTTGATCTGTCGCTGGGGGTGGTTTTCGTGAAGACTCTGTCATGTTAGGTTACTGCGCCAAACCCAAATCCGGCCATGGACCGGCAATAATGGTTTTACCAGCCTGGTGGGGACTGAACGCCTTCTTTCGAGAGTGTTGCGACCGGCTGGCAGGCGAGGGTTTCTTCGCCTTTGCGCCTGATCTCTATCAGGGCAGGGTCGTGGCAACGGTTGAAGAAGCCAAAGCCTTGCGTTCCAAATTGAATCAGCAGGCGGCTTTTGCCGAACTGCTGAAGGGGATCGATGAGTTGAAAAGCATGAAAGGCGTAACAGGTGAGCGGGTCGGCTTGATCGGTTTTTCGATGGGTGCGCGTTTCGCGCTGGAACTCTCCGCGCAAAAGCCGGCGGTGGCCGCGGTGGTGACTTTCTATGGCGCGAGCATCGTGGATTACACCTCCTCCACCGCAGCCTATCTCTGCCACTTCGCCGAAACGGACCCCTGGCTGGCGGCTTCAGGTGTGAAACGGTTGCAAAAAGCCCTGCGTTCCGCAGGGAGACCGCTTGAGTTCCACACCTACCCGGGCACAGGCCACTGGTTCTTTGAAGCGGATCGCCCGGAAGTCTTTTCGCCTGCATCCGCGGAGCTGGCCTGGCAGCGAACCATTGCGTTCTTACAAAAGCAATTGTTTTAAATCTTCTAATGAAAAGCGTGGCTCAAAATGACTGATCCCGAAAGAACAACCCCGCGTTACCTCGGACCGGATACCTCCGGCCGCACAGATCAAATGACCCGCGCGGAGATCCAGGGCAGGTTTGATCGAGAAGTGGCGGAACTTTACAGCCAACGCGATCCGGTCTGGCTGCCCGAGTTTCGCCGTATGTTCAGTCTGATCCCACAATTGCTGCGGCCATTCCTCGAACAGAGCGGCACTTTTCTGGATATCGGTGCCGGCACCGGCAACCTCTCCCGTTCGGTGTTGGAAGTCTTTCCACATGCTCACGCGGTCTTGATGGATTTTTCGGCCAACATGCTTTCAGCGGTGCCCAGGGTGTTGGCGGCTTTCCCTGATCACTTCAAGACCATCGCCGCGGATTTCATTGACGCGGACTTTGGCAATGAGCAATACGAAGCGGTCATTTCCAGTTTCGCCATACATCACTGCCGCGGCGAACAGGAGTATGGGCGGATCTATCAAAAAGCCTTTCAAGCCCTGCATCATAACGGCATTTTCGTGTGCTGTGATGTGGTTGCCGGCGCCAGTCAGGCTCTGAGTGAGCTCAACGAGACCGGCTGGCGTGAATTTCTTTCCGCGCAGGGGATGGAGGCGGCCGAAGTGGAGCGCATTTTATCCAACTACCACGTGGAAGATTCGCCCATTTCGCTGCCGGCTCACTTATCCCTGATGAAACAGGCTGGCTTTGAAATAGTGGACGTGGTGTTCAAGCGGGATAATTTTGGCATTTACACGGGCATTAAGTTGTAGTCTCTAACGCGCATAGCGTATCAGCCATGGAGGGCTGCGTGATCAAACTTGATCTGAAGATCTCAGGGTTATCGGCGCGTCTGCTCAGACAGGCGGATGAACATCCTCTGCAGCGTTTTCTGCAGGACTGCGAGGACTTTAACTTGCTGGTAGAAGGCGAACCCGTTCAGGCGGACGCGGCTGAACAAGCCCTGCAAGATGTGCCGCCCGGCCGAAAGCCAGAAGACAAATACCTGCTTGGATTTTTTGATGAGCACACTAAACTGGTAGGAGTGCTCGACCTGCTGCCGGATTACCCCGAAGAGGGCGTGTGGTGGATCGGTCTGTTGCTGGTTCATCCGCATCAGCGCGGAAAGGGTCTCGGTGCACGGGTAATGAGGGAGTTGGTCAATTTTGCCCGCGACTGCGGATCGCGAAGACTGATGCTGGGCGTGGTCGAGGAGAACCGCAAAGGCCTGGAATTCTGGCGAGGGCAGGGGTTCAACTTGGTGCGAACCACCGATCCGCGGCCGTTTGGTAAGAAAATGCAGCGTGTACTGGTCTTGGAATTTGATCTCATGCTATAAGCTGAATGATCTGGAACTTTTCTGCCGTGACTTATAGCGAAAAACCGGCTATTCGTTGCCTTTCCTGGTTCACTTGCATTATTGTGTATAAAAAGGTGAATTTGATGTTAAAACTTGAAAAGCATATTAATCCAACTGAATTGAGTATCGTTCCCGTGCAGGCACATTATCTTGACGGCATGCTCAAGCTCTGCAAGTCTCAGTTCAGCAGACAGCTTCAAGGGCTTGCCGAATTGCCTGAATTTTGGAGCAACGCGGATGATGAAATCAGGGCTTTCTTGACTCCATTTGCAATTGGCGGTCGTGGCTATGTGCTATTGAGACGCGGACAACTGGCTGGCTATCTGCTCTACGATGCCTTTGACTTCCATGGAGAAGCAAGCGCGTTTTTCCCGATCATGGCCCACGCGGTTGAACCAGAGATGCAGCTGACAGGTTACAGCCTGCTCTACAAAACTGTTTCAGATCAACTGGTCTCGCAGGGTATCTTAAATCACTTGATCTCTTATGCCGCCCCGGATATCAAACAAGGGCAATTCTGGTACGAACTTGGTTTTGGCATGTACCTGGTGGATGCCTACCGCAAGCTTGAGCCAATAACGTTGACCCAAAAGGAGACTCCCATCACGGTCAGAAGGGCCGGTCTGCCCGACCTGGATCTGCTCGTCTCGTTAAACGATCAAGCCGGCCGTTACTACGGTGAAGCTCCTCTCTTTTTGCACCGTGATGCCATCCCAGCCGAACAAATCAAAGAGTTGCTTCTGACAGATCAATCCGCGATCTTTCTGGCATTTCAAGGCCAGAACGTCCTCGGCTTTATCAACTGCCGCGCCTGCGGCGAACCGGATTGCGTGGTACTCACGGATCCACTCACGGCTGTCATCGAGCCTTTAGGTGCTTATCTCAAACCCGAAAGCCGCGGATTGGGAGCCGGTTCGCGTCTGCTGGCCGCGGCCGTGGACTGGGCCAGAGGGCAGGGCTTAAAGCAAATGCACGTGGATTTTGAATCTGCCAACTTTCACGCCAATCAGTTTTGGCTCAATTATTTCACGCCTGCGATCCATTCGGTCAAACGCACTTTGAACCGCGATGCAGGCAAGGCATACATACCAACAGGATTTTCATCATGATAGAGACACAACGCCTGTTGATCCGAAAATTTATCACCGATGATCTTCAAGATTTCTATGACTATCTGAGTCTGTCTGAGATCTACCGTTTCGAGCCGGGCGAACCCCTCATGCTCGAGCAAACGCGCGAGTTGCTCGCGCAGCGCGCCCAGGGGAATGAATTTTTCGCGGTAGAGCTTAAAGAAAACCACAAAATGATCGGGCACCTCTATTTCGCCAGGGTAGAACCGACGGAGTGGCAGACCTATGAATTGGGGTACATCTTCAATCCCAGTTTTCAAGGGAAAGGTTATGCCACAGAGGCGGCGGCCGCCTTGGTGGATCATGCTTTTACCCAACTGGGGGTGCACCGCATCCTGGCCAGGTGCGACCCTGAGAACGTGGCCTCATGGCGCCTGCTTGAGAAAGTAGGTTTCATCCGTGAGGGCCATTTCAAGCAGAATCATTTCTTCAATCGGGACGAGAACGGAAATCCGCTCTGGAGAGACGCTTACGAGTATGCAATACGTAAAAAAGGAGTCGAGGAATCCACCTCAACCATGCGGAATGAGGTATATCACGGCATTTTGGTGGACGCCTCCTTTGAGGAGCGCGGATTCCCACTCAGGTACGCCTCCTTTGCGCAAAAAAAAGCGGGCGACTGGCTGCTCTGCGGGGTGGAGATCCCACGCGCCAACTTGAAGGCTGAAATTCAAAACATCCAAAAAGCCATGCGCGATGACCAGCCTTTCTATGCCCACCTTTATAATGATGAGGAAGTGATCGTGATCTTCAAGTACAAGGTATTTTGGGTCACCCCGCATCGCTCAAGCTGGCAGGAGATCATGCAATACGGCCGTACACTCAACATCCCACTGGAGCAGCTGGATTTCTGGCCGAATCGTTTTCAGGATGAACCCCATTATTTCGGATGATTTTTTACATTTCATTGAATTGGAGTATGAACCATGATCGTGATCATTAACGGCTCGCTGGGGGTGGGCAAGACCAGCGTCGCGGACGCCATCCACCAGCGCTTCACCAAATCGGTGCACCTCGACGGGGA
>CAYYRU010000092.1:2406-7104 GCA_964474095.1 uncultured Anaerolinea sp. | reverse complement strand
AGGCCGCCTTCCTGGATGGACTGCAGTCGGGTGATATGAATTCCTGCGAAACACCGGGTTATTCAAAATAAATTTCCTACTCAAAACTTAGATATCAACCAATCTAAAACGCAGCCAGGTAAGGATTCCCGGTTGCGTTTTCGGTTCCTTATATGTTATAAATAAGATAAATTTTATAATAATTATCTGATGTGTTTACTAAAAAGGATGAACCTTATGGGTACACAAAACCAAACAGACAAATTTTCCGCGGAAGAACGTGCAGCCATGCAGGAACGCGCCAAAGAACTCAAAGCAGAGGCGCGCGCCAACAAGAACAGGGCTGAAGGTGAAAGCGCCCTGTTGGCCAAGATCGCTGAAATGCCCGAACCTGATCGGAGTATGGCTTCGCGTTTGCATGAACTGATCACGGCACACGCTCCAAACCTTTGGCCGAAGACCTGGTACGGCATGCCCGCCTACGCCAGGGATGGCGCAGTAGTGTGTTTCTTTCAAAGTGCCGGCAAATTTAACGCCAGGTACTGCACCTTTGGTTTTAATGATGCCGCCAGGCTGGACGAAGGTAATCTCTGGCCAACCGCCTTTGCTTTGACCAAACTTGGCGCCAGCGAAGAATCCAGGCTGATCGAGTTGATTAGAAAAGCTGCTGGCTGATCTGATGTTTGAGTAAAGGAATTGCATATGAAACCAAAAAACCCCTTATTAACGCTCATCTTGGCTGTGTTTGTTGTTTCACTTGCTGCTTGTTCAACAGGCGTCGTGCCAACCGAACCGGCCTCCAGCCCAGCGGCACCTGTTGAGCCGCTGCCCATGCCCACTGCCACAACCAGTGACGCGCCAGAGGCGATGACCGCAGAACCTGCCGGCGCAACTGAACAGCCGTCTGCAGCCCCCACTCCAACCGTGGACGTGGAAGCCTTGATCCTCGAAAAATTGGATGGTAATCACAGCGCGGATCGCGTTTTCAATGCTCAGAAAACCCGCGAAGAGTGGAATGTCACCCTCGACCGCATGATCGGTTACGGCGCCCAGATCAATGCAGTGGAAAAAGAGTTGATCATCAACTATCTCTTAAGCAGACAATAGTCAGTAGAGTGTTATTGAAAGTAGTATATAGTCTCAGCTTTTATTCGCTGAGACTATAATTATGTCATGGTAACGGATTGATCTTCTGGTGGGGTAATAAAAGGTGACCCATGACAATTTATATAATTCTTCTCATTGTAATTCCCGCGATTTGGATCTTTTATGAACTGGGTCTGGTGGCTCGTGACAAGAAACAGGGCAAAGGTACCACCACCGCAGACAAAAACACGCGCCTGTTCAACTTTTTGGCCATCACCTTGGGGTTGGTGCTGGCGGCAGCTTTGAGTTTCATCCCGTTCGGCGTTTTCAAGGGCGGAAAAACCCCGTTGATCTTCTTCATCGGTATGGGCATTTTGCTTCTAGGTATGGGATTGCGTTATTGGGCAGTGGCCACCCTGGGCAAGGCCTTTCGCACCACCATCGAGACAGACGCAGAACAGCAGGTCATCAACAGCGGTCCTTATCATCTGATCAGGCACCCATCTTACGCCGGTTGGTTGCTGATCTGTATCGGATATGGCGTAGCAGTTCAAAACTGGCTGTCTTTGGCCGTTGCGGTCTTGCTGCCCCTGGCAGCCTTGTTGTACCGCATCTCTATTGAAGAAAAGGTGTTGGTCTCGGTGTTCGGCCAACGTTACCTGAGTTATCAAGAACACACCAAACGTCTTGTTCCCTGGGTATGGTGACACAATGACCATTTATGTCTTACGACACGCAGATAAAGAAGCCGGTGAATTCCGCAATCCGCGGCTGCCTTTGAACGACCAACCCATCAGTCAAAAAGGGCGTGAGCAGGTGCTGGCACTGGTTGATTATTTCAGAGACATCCCCATTGACAGCATCACCGTCAGCGAATATGTACGCACTACACAAACCATCGCGGGTGTGGCCGTCAGCAAACAACTGCCGATCAATGTGGATGCCCGCCTGAACGAGATCAACATCGGCGCTCTTGAGATGCTGGAGGAGGCGGATGTGGCTCGCGATTACCCTGAGTTTTGGCAGGCTTTTTTGGCTCGCGACCGTGATTTCACCTTCCCGAATGGAGAGAGCGGAGATGTCGCCGGGGACCGTGTCTATGAGTTGTTTTGTGCACTTGACCCCAAACAGAATCACATCCTGGTGGCGCATGACGGTTTGATCCGTGCACTCATCTGCCGTGTGCTGGGGCTGCCCACCTGGAAGCGCCACCTCTTCCATATTGAACTGGCCTCGGTGACCTTCTTTGAGTACAATCCGCAGTTCAAGTGCTGGACGATGCCGGGGTACAATCAGTCGGTAATCAGTAATCAATAATTATTAATCAGGATCAGGTGTTGATAATGGAAACCGTGAACAATATTGAGTTAAAAGACGAAGATGTTTATCCGTCAGACGAGGTGCTGCGGGGGATCCTGGGGGAGTCCTTCGCGGCTTACCAGGAATTGCTAAAACTTTATGAAGCCAACGATTTTACGGTGGAATGGCGCTACTACCACGACGGCAAAGCCTGGTTATGCAAGGTGCAATACAAGAAAAAGACCGTGGTTTGGATGTCCGCCTGGAAGGGTTACATGCAGGCCGCCATCTATGTGCCTGAAAAGCACGCCGCCGCGCTTTTCGATCTGGATTTGAGTGAGGAGCGCAAACAACGTATCCGTGAAACCAAGAAGATGGGCAGCTCGAGTTGCTGCATCTTCGAAATTCGCGAGCCGGGGATATTGGTCGAGTTTGAAAAAGTGATGCGTTTTAAAATGGGACTCAAATGAACTAATTATTGGTCCCCTAATTGATTGATCTGGCTAGCGGGAATTACCATTTAATTCTTTCTCAACCATAATGCTCCACAATCTTAAGGGATTGATTTCTGTAGACCGTGCAGAAAGAATAAGGTTGGACAAAGCTGCAAGCCTAGGGATGGAAATCGATATAATTAGTCAGATAACAACGTGATTGCGTTTATTGGTATCGAAAAATGGAGACAACTTGAACCGGTATCTCAAGGAATACAAATGGGCAAACATCTTCGCGATGATGCGCAATCTCAGATCAGCGCCACAGCTTTGCCCCGTAACTTTCAAGAATCGCCTGGTGGTCATCACGGGAGCGACCTCCGGGATTGGCCTTGCAGCCGCCAATAAATATGCATCCTGTGGGGCTGATCTTTTGTTCATCAACCGCAATGAGCAAAAATCAGTTGAGTTGTGTGAGTCATTAATGCGGGAGCATCACGTGGATTGCAGCTTCATTTTGGCTGATTTCGCGAAACTGGCTGACATTCACCAGGCGGCGCAAAAACTGTCCCAGATCGATAAAAAGATCGACGTTCTGATCCACAATGCGGGCATCTACAACACCTCCAGAATGCTCACCCAAGACGGTCTCGAAGCGGTTTTTCAAACCAATTACCTGAGCACTTTTATCCTCAATTACACTCTTAAAGAGAAATTCAAACACCAAGCCAGCGGACGCATCCTTTTTGTCAATTCAGAGGCCTATCGATTTGCCGCTTTTGGGCTTAACCTAGACGATCTTTCTTTCGAAAGGCACCGTTATTCAGGGATTCAGGGTTATGGATCTGCCAAATTGGCACAGTTGCTATCCATGTTAAAGTTCAAAGACTACTTTGGGGCAAGTGGAGTCACGATCAATGCCATGCATCCGGGCAATGTCAAAACCAACAGTGGACAGAACAACGGCAGATTGTACAAATTCTTCAAGAAATGGCTGCTTGACCGAAAAATGCAGCCGCTAAGTTCTGCGGCGGAAGCCATTTATTATTTGGGGGTATCTGACGAGATAAAGGGTCGTTCAGGGTTGTTTTTTAATCTAACCACTGAAGAAGAGACCGCTCCTCCAGCCCAAGACATGGAAGCCGCGGATAAACTATGGGAGATCAGTTTACGCTTAGGTGGATTCAATGAATAACACACAAAAAGTGATCATCGTTGGTGCTGGAATGGCAGGCCTAACAGCGGCCGCCTACCTGGCGAAGTCTGGATATGAAGTACTTATCCTCGAGAAGAATAAACGCAGTGGTGGATTGTTGGGAACCTTCGAGAAAGACGGCTTTTCTTTCGACTCAGGTCCCAGAGCTTTGGTCAACTCCGGCATCGTCAAACCGATACTCAGAGAATTGGGCATTGAAGGACAGTTCCTACCCAATCAAATTTCAATTGGCATCGAGGACCAATTCTTCAAGATAACTTCCATCAATGACTTGAAGGAATATCACCGCATTTTATCCGAACTGTACCCTGAGGATCGACAGGCGATCGATCGCGTCATGGCCTCCATCCGGGAATTATCGGAATATACCAAGGTCGTCTATGAGTTTGACAATCCTTATTTCGGTGACCAATTTAGCGATAAGGAATACGTTCTCAAAAAGCTGCTTCCCTGGACTTTCAAATTCTTAAAATCATTGCGCAAGTTCGACCAGTATAAGATGCCGATGGAAGAATATCTTGCCACGTTGACTACAAACCAGTCCATTATCGACATACTCACACAACATTTCTTTAAGAAGACGCCCACTTACTTTGCGCTTGGCTATTTTTATGTGTACCTGGATTATTTCTACCCAAAAGGTGGAACCAGCGCCTTAAAGGATCTCATGGTAAAGAAAGTGGA
>CAYYRU010000092.1:0-2306 GCA_964474095.1 uncultured Anaerolinea sp. | reverse complement strand
TATTTTAAAGAATTGGGGGGAGAGCATTTCTTTTATACTCCTTCACGTGCAGGGCTCGGCGAGGTGAACCACTCACAGCGGCTGCGTTTGATCGATCATTTTGACCAATTCTCAAAAGCGGAGGTATTCGAATGGCTGGACCGTTATTTGGATCTGAATACCTACGAGATCTCGATTCCAGTATTGCGTGATCCGTCCATGGCACCTCAAGGGCAGACCGGCGTCATGGTCAGTTGCCTTTTTGATTACGAAGTGATGAAGAAGGTTGAAACCGCCGGATGGTATGAAGAGTTTAAGGAACGTCTCGAGAACCGGGTGGTGCATCTTCTCTCATCAAGTATCTACAAAGACTTAACCAAGGATATTTTGTTCAGGTTTTCGTCCACCCCGATCACGATCAATAAATTTTCAGGCAGTTCAGAAGGAGCAATTACCGGCTGGTCTTTTGAGACCGAGCCTCCCGTGATCTATAAATTGACCGATGTGGGCAAATCCGTTTTCACCGCGCTGCCCAATATCTACAAAGCCGGTCAATGGGCTTACGCTCCGGCCGGTGTGCCGATTGCCATGCTGACGGCCTGGCACGCTTATCAAAAGATCATCAAACAGGCAAAAAGAAAACGAAAATAATGATCAAAATAGTTCTGCTGGTTTTTATTGGGCTCGAATTCTCCAACGTGGTGGCTTTATACTTCTTCCCCGCATCCAAACTGGCCAACTCGGTAGGGGTCTTTTCGGCCTGGGAAAAATCCAAACAGGATCCTGAGGTGCATGATCTTGTGCGCTACCTGGTTTATTGGGTGGCTGGCGCGAAACTGATCTTTCTCTTGCTTCTAGGCTTGATCGTTGCCTTCGCTGACTTGACCATGCAGCGCTTGACCCTGGCAGCACTGGCTTTGGCAACCCTTTCCTTTTTCTGGCGCATGTTCCCGCTGGCCCGCAAAATGGATGGAGCCGGGCAGGTGAAACCCAAGGGGTACTCGCTGGTGCTGGGGGGCATGATCCTGGCATTGATCGCGCTGTTCGTGGTTGCAGCCTTGATGGGAATTTAACTCGGTCCACTTAAGTTCGTGGGCAAAGGCAGGGGTAGACGATTTATGAAGATGAAGAAATTCTGGAATGATCACGCAGCTCAATATGACACCGGTGTCATGAAGCGTTATGCCGGGGCTTATCGCCGCGTCATTGAACTCGCCAAAACCAACCTCAACCCTGAAGACCGCGTGTTTGACTTTGGCTGCGGCACAGGGTTGGTCACGAACGAGATTGCCGGGTCGGTCCATTCCATTTTGGCAGTGGACCTTTCTGAGAAGATGCTCGAGATTGCCAAACACAAAGCCGTCGATAGGGGCATTGAAAATGTTACTTTCCAAACCACGCAGTCTGATGAATTGCCAGCCAGCGCCAGGCCTTTTGACGTGGTTTGCGCGTTCAACGTGCTTTACTTCATCCACGACCTGGATGCTTTGTTGGCCAGGTTTCACGCCATGCTCAAACCAGGCGGCTTCTTTCTCTCCGTTACCGATTGTGTAGGCAGGCCAAAAGACTTCAAGACCTGGGTCATCTTTTTGCTGGTGAAGATTGGGGTGTTCCCTTTCATACACTTTATGAGTGTTGAAGATATCAAGGCCAGCATTGAGAAAGCCGGTTTTGAGATCATTCACGGCGAGAACCTTTATCCAGATCCACCCAATTACTATCTGGCAGCAAGAAAGAAATAAATCCAGCATCACTCACGCTTGCCTCCTTTGCTATAATGAATAGGTAAATTCGTAAGGGAGGGTATATGCCAGGTTATAAACTGGTCTTCTTTTCTCCCGTCGCAGGTACATGGCAGCAATTCCTACTACCAACACCACAACCCGGATTAACACTCAGCATCGGACGTGCACCAGGGAACACATTGGTGATCAATGATCCCAGTGTTTCATCAATGCACGCGCAGCTCATGCTTGACCCGCAAGGGTTCTTCATCCTGGATCAAAACTCACATAACGGTGTTCTACTGAATGGACAGTTGCTCCCTCCAAACCAGTGGATCCCCCTGGCACCCGGCGCCAGCTTTACCCTCGGAGAGACCACCTGCCGCGTGGAGGCCGAGGCCGTTACAATGACGGCTCCTTCTCAGATTGGCCCACACTATATTGCACCCATTACGTCCCAACCGGTCAAACGTCGTTCGGCGCTGCCCTTCGTTTTGGGCGCCATCGGGCTGCTGATTCTCGTTACCGGTGGGGTGCTTCTCTTGACCAAAGGGTCAAGCTCGGTAAACCTGCCAATCACCGGTGCTTCGCTCAGCACCCACA
>CAYYRU010000091.1:0-7269 GCA_964474095.1 uncultured Anaerolinea sp. | reverse complement strand
TAGGCAGCCAGGGTGCCGATGCCCAGCCCCAGCACTCCCACGCGCATGCCCGATCCATAATGCGGGTTGTTGAGAATGGCGAGGCCGCCTCCGCCTTCTTTGGCGTAATAACTGGTGGGGATTTCACGCAGCTCAGGTTCCATGAATTGATACCCGTGCATGGTGATGCCGTGCGCCAGAACAGTGATCGGTTCACCAGAGGGTTCCACCTGGCTTTCACGCACACTCACAACCCCAAAAAAATTTCTGCTAGTAAAAGCCTGGCCGCCACTCATTTGATAGATCATAAAGATCGTCAACATCGAAACCACCACCGTCATAGCCCCTGCCAGTGATCCTAGTTGGTCCCTGGCGGAATCAGGCGGGTGGCAGATCCACAAAAGCAGCCACACCAGCGCCAGGCCGATATACAACTCCCAATAGCCTTTGAAAAGCAGGGGAGCCAGCAGACTGACGAAAAGTCCGCCGAGCGCGCCACCAACGGAACTCCACAGGTAAAAACGGGTGAGGTGGGCGGCAGGTGGACGCAAGGTATACAACTCACCGTTGCACACCACGCAGGCAGTAAAGAGGAAGAAGCAGTAGATCACGATCTGTGCCACAAAATGGGTTTGCGGCAGCACCAGCATCAAGAGACTGCCGGCTGTGCCCAACAACAGCAAAATGGTGAAGAGCCCCCTGCGATACAAGGAACGGTTCGAGAAAGTGACCACAAACGAAAGCAGGTAAAGCGCCATGGGCAGCACCCATAAAAAGGGGATGACTGCCACTTCCTGGGTGATCTGGCTGGTAACCGCCAGCAGCAGCAGAGACGGGCAGGCGCTCAACAGCAGCCATTTCACCTGCATCCAGCGGGTGGGGGATGGCGTGGTCGGCGTTTGCGCTTCGAGTGAAACATCCTTCACGGGTTTGGGGGATCTGAGGGTCAAAATAGCGTTGATGGCCGCCAATAGCACAAAAATGAAGTAGCCAACCGTCCACATGCGGCCCTGCTGAGAGGTGGTCAGATTGGGTTCCACCAACACCGGGTAGGCGATCAGCCCGGCCAGCGAGCCGATGTTAGAGAGCGCGTAGAGCCAGTAGGGGGATTTCTGCGCGTGTTTGCGTGAAAACCAGGCCTGCATGAGCGGACTGTTGGTGGAAAGCACAAAAAAAGGCAGCCCAACGCTGACCGTCAACAACAAGAAGATCGAGCGTAGAGGATGGGCCAAATCCGCGGGGCGCCAGCTTTGGGAGGGGGTGATCGGAGACGGCCAAACACTCCACAACCAGGCCACCAGCGCCACCGAAAGCAGCATTAATGCCAAATGGATCACAACCTGCCTTTTGATGTTCTTTTTTTCGGCCAGCCAGTTGGACCAGGCGTAGCCGCCGGTCAGCAAAACCTGAAAGAAGAGCATGGCCGTGGACCAAACCGCGGGGGTGCCTCCAAACCAGGGTAAAAAAGTTTTGGAAATGAGCGGTTGGATCTGAAATAATAAAAAAGCGGAAAGCAGGATGCAGATGGCGTAGGGATTCATGAAACAGTCCTTCACAAGCGGGTTGGAATAATTATAGAAGAAATAGTATTTTCCGTCGCATATTCTATCGATCAGGGTATATTAGAATTATGGAAACAAAAAGCGGAGGACAAATGAGCGGCTTTGGAGAATCCATGCTTGAACTGCGAAAACAGCTTGACAAGGGCGTGATCCAGCAAGCCTATAAAGGGTTGTTGGAATACATGCTGGCGCTTAAAGCCGGCCTACAGAAAAGGCACCCCGAACTGGAAGTCTCAGGCGGCTTTTACGAAGGCTATCTCGATATGTGTTACTTCGCGTGTTTTCCAAAAGCTTTGAAAGAACGCAAACTGAAGATCGCGGTGGTGTTCAATTTCAGCTCCTTCCGCTTCGAGGTGTGGCTGTCAGCGGTGAACAAACAGGTTCTGGCCGAGTATTGGAACCTGATCCAACAAAGCGGCTGGAACATGTATCACCTGGTGCCCTCACTGGAGGGCATGGATTCCGCGCTGGAGTGCGTGTTGGCGGAAGAGCCTGATTTCAACGATCTGGAAGGGCTGACACAAACGATCGAAAAAGGCGTTCTGCTATTCACCCATGACGTGATCGAATTCTTCGACACGAATACGCTGTAAGAACAAACGCAAAAGCGATGGGTACAAAAAAGCGCGAGCTGCGACACAAAATGAAAAACAGTGAACATACCCACCGGCATGGGTGAACGGATTTATCGCAAACTCCGATCGATTAGTTGTCTATACAATCCTAATAAAAAATGGGGGTAACCGTTGAACCTTTGTTGCCTGCCTAGTAAGGGCGTGGTAGAATCACGATACACGAAAACATTCTCTTCTTAATAAAAGAAGAGTTATCCCTCAGGAGAATAATCATGGAACAAAAAACTGGTTCATTTGAAGTGAAAAAGGGTTTGGCACAAATGTTAAAAGGCGGCGTCATCATGGACGTGGTGAATGCCGATCACGCCAAGATCGCTGAAGAC
Organism: uncultured Anaerolinea sp.; assembly: GCA_964474095.1. Lineage (GTDB taxonomy): Bacteria > Chloroflexota > Anaerolineae > Anaerolineales > Anaerolineaceae > UBA6107. Next base: position 4,770 of record CAYYRU010000091.1, on the reverse strand, counting down.
GCCGGCGCCTGTGCCGTGATGGCGCTTGAACGCGTACCCGCCGACATCCGCGCGGACGGCGGAGTAGCCCGCATGAGCGACCCCGACATGATCCAAAAGATCATGGAAGCTGTCAGCATCCCGGTGATGGCCAAATGCCGCATCGGTCACTTCGTTGAAGCCCAGATCCTTGAGGCCATTGGCGTGGACTATATTGATGAATCCGAGGTGCTCACCCCTGCCGACGAATCACATCACATCTACAAGCACGATTTCAAAGTGCCCTTTGTGTGTGGCTGCCGCAATCTGGGTGAAGCCCTGCGCCGCATCGGTGAAGGTGCCGCCATGATCCGCACCAAGGGTGAAGCTGGCACGGGTGATGTGGTTGAAGCTGTGCGCCATGCGCGTTCGGTTTTGGGTGAGATCCGCAAGCTGCAAAACATGCCCGAAGAAGAGCTGATGGCTTTAGCCAAAGAACTTGGTGCGCCTTATGAATTGCTCGTCGAAACGCGCAAATTGGGCCGCCTGCCGGTGGTCAATTTCGCAGCCGGCGGCATTGCCACCCCCGCGGATGCCGCATTGATGATGCAATTGGGTGTGGACGGCGTTTTTGTGGGTTCGGGTATTTTCAAATCGGGTGACCCTTCAAAGCGCGCCACCGCCATTGTCAAAGCCACCACCCATTACAAAGACGCGAACATCCTGGCGGATGTCAGCCGCAATTTAGGTGAAGCCATGGTTGGCAGACAGATCTCGACCATGCAGGATGAAGAGAAGATCGCCACCCGGGGATGGTAAGCTCGATATGAAGATTGGCGTCCTGGCATTACAAGGCGATTTCGCGGAACACCAGGTCGTGCTAGAGTCATTGGGCGCGGAGGTGGTGCAGGTGCGCCTGCCCTCCCACCTGGAAGGTCTGAACGGCCTGATCATCCCGGGTGGAGAATCCACCACTATTGGCAAGCTGGCCGTGGCCTATGGGTTGATGGAACCCTTGAAACAATTTGGTGCCCATAAAACCATTTGGGGCACCTGCGCCGGGGCGATCTTCCTCTCGAAAGACGCTCAGCGTCCGCAGCCGCTGCTGGGTTTGATGGATATTACCATCCAACGCAACGCCTTTGGCCGCCAGGTGGACAGTTTTGAAGTGGATTTGAATGTGCCTTGCCTTTCAAAGGATGGCAAAGAGACCATTCCATACCACACCGTGTTTATTCGGGCTCCCTTGATCGAATCGGTTGGAGAGGGTGTCGAGATTCTGGCCTCACTGAATGATGGGAGGATCGTGGCAGCCCGGCAAGGCAAGCTGCTGGCAACCTCTTTCCACCCGGAACTGACCAAAGATGACCGCTTCCATCAGTATTTTATGGAGTTGGCAAAATAAGCGTTCGCCCGTTCGCCTGGTTTGATCTGCCGGCGTTAATCAAAAATCGCAGCCGGTTGGTCTGCCTCAACAAGAACCAATTACTCACTCACGGAAACCCCTTAGGATTTGCGGCACTCGTATCGCGTTTGAAACCCTCGGCTGAAAGTTTCACCGCCGTGGTGGAATCTGCGCAATCCTCTCCGGTATTATTCAGCCAGGTCTTGCACGGCAGCGGAGAGCGAGCCGCCCGGTTGAACTTTGTGATCAGCATTGACCCCGTGGAAGTGCCCAACGCGGTGGAAGCATTGGAATATCTGTGCGGCAAAGCCGGTGAGATGGGGGCTCTCAATGTGCTGGCCCAGTTGGAAGAATACGATCCACTGTTCGAGAGCTTACGTAAAGCCGGGTTCAACGTTTACGGCTGGGAGTCTTCCTGGAAACTGCCTGAGAAAACGCCCACTGAAGCAGTATCAGAGAGTCATTGGTTGATCCCAAAAGCATCTGACGAACCTCTGCTGCGCTCATTATTCCAATCCCTGGTTCCCCCCATCGTACAGGCTGCCGAGAACTATGCCAACGGCAACACCCGCCGTTTGCTCTACCGTGAGAACGGCGAGATCATTGCGTATGTAGAAAGCCTGGATGGCCCCGCCGGACTTTATTTGAAACCCCTGATCCATCCGGCGGTTAAAGATCTGCCGGCATTACTGGCTGACCTGACTGCCCAGTTCACCGGCATCGGTCAAACCGTCTATGTGCAGGTGCGCTCCTATCAAGCCTGGCTGCTCGAACCGCTGCAGGCATTGGGTGCTGAATCCACAGCCCAGTTCTCACTGCTGGTCAAACACCTGGCCTTGATGCAGCGCAACGGCGTGATCGTCAGCAATCACAAACGGGTGGATAACCGCCACGCCGAACCTACCACACCCATTGTAACCAACCTGGCGACTGATGAGACGCCAACCCCAAAATAAATGAGCGATCTTCTATTTATCAATTTCTTCCCCATTCCATTGTTGGTCTGTTGCTCCTATCTTGCCTTGAAAGTTTTCCTCAATCGAAACAAAGGTGTTCGCTATTTGATCAACATGGTCCTCTTTGGTTTATATCTATTTGAAGTGATCAACGTATTGTTCTTTCCATTTTACGTTCAATCAAACTGGCCAGACAATATCACAAAGAACGAAGTCCTCCGGACTTTGGGCGATGTCAACCTATCCCCCCTGTACTTTCTCTCTTTCTCTGATAGACCCTTTTCATTGCAATGGGTACTTGTTGATTTTGGCCTCAATCTCTTGCTGACCATCCCCTTTGGATTTGGGATCAGCTATTTCAAAAAGCCAAATTTCTTCAGATTGTGTTTGTGGGCAGTTGGCGCGGGTTTGTCGTTGGAAACGCTGCAATTGGTGCTAAAGTTGATCTTCAATAATTACCATGTAGTGGATATCAATGATGTGATCCTCAACACTATGGGCGTGTTCATTGGAGCTTTGCTTTATCAGGTGGCTAACTGGATCTCAAAACGATTGTCAGACAGATCAACGACAGCGGTGATTTCATCCACAAATCGCGATGGAAAAGTGACTTACATTCAAAATCCGGATTAACGTTAAAATAGAGATTAAAGGTTTTTATGACACAAAAAAGAATAACCGACGATCTACAAGTGTTAATGACGGTGCTGCCCTCCCGGATAGTAACCGCCGTGAAAGAAGCCAACAACAGCGATGCCCTGCTCGAGATCATTCTCGACCTGGGGCGCCGGCCAATGGCTCGCTTCGTCAACCAAGAGTTGGAACTCTGTCAAGAAGAGATCACGCGCGCTGATATTGACTACGTGGTTTCACGCATCGGTGAATTTGACGCCGACAACCGCGCCGGCCTTGAACGCACCCTGCACCGCATTTCTGCCATCCGCAACCGGCATAATACCATTGTGGGGCTGACCTGCCGCGTGGGGCGGGCTGTGTATGGCACGATTGACATCATCCAAGACCTGGTGGAATCAGACAAGAGCATTCTGCTGCTTGGCAAACCGGGCATTGGCAAAACCACGATGCTGCGAGAGTCGGCACGCATCCTGGCCGAGAAAAAGCGTGTCATCATCGTGGATACCTCCAATGAGATCGGTGGAGATGGAGATGTGCCGCACCCGGCTGTGGGCAGAGCACGCCGCATGCAGGTGGCCACACCCTCCTTGCAACACGAGGTGATGATCGAGGCGGTTGAAAATCACAATCCCGAGGTGATCATCATTGACGAGATCGGCCGCGAGCTGGAAGCCATGGCCGCGCGCACCATCGCCGAGCGCGGGGTGCAGTTGGTTGCCACCGCCCACGGGCGCACACTTGAAAACTTACTGTTAAACCCCACACTCTCTGACCTGATCGGCGGCATTGAATCCGTGACGCTTTCAGATGAAGAAGCCCGGCGCCGCGGTACCCAAAAAACGGTGCTCGAACGGCGTTCACCCCCCACCTTCGATGTGCTGGTGGAACTGCAAGACCGCGACAAGGTGGCGGTGCACCCGGATGTGGCAGAAGTGGTAGATACACTGGTGCGCGGGTACCCGGTCACACCCGAGATCCGCTGGCGTGACGAGAAAGACACCATCCATATTGAAAAGCCCTCTCGGCCAGCCGGTACCAGGGGAATGGTGCAGGGCACGCGGCGTTCACAAGGCATTGGGGATGGTAAACGCTCAGAACAGCCTCAACCCTACGTCACCAACCGGCAGCGGCCCGAGGTTTCATTGGAACCCGAACCCTACGAAAGCGAACCTGCGCCGCGACCGGGGCGTGGTAACAAGGTGCTGCACATCTACCCCTACGGCGTGGCGCGCAACCGTCTGCAACAGGCAGCCGCCAGATTGGGGGTGCCGGCCCAAATCGCGCGCGAAGTGGAGGAGGCCGATATGGTGATGACCTTGCGGGCTTATTATCGCTCGCGGCAGCAGCCCATCATCGAAGCTGAAGGTAGAGGCGTGCCCATCTACGTGTTGCGCGCCAACACGATCAATCAGATCGAACAATCGCTGGCAGAAGTTTTCAGTCTGCCCGGTGATAACATGACCGCAAATTTTGAAGAGGTCACCCGGCAAACAGAATCCGCCATCAAAGCCGTCATCAACGGCCAACGTTGGGTGGATCTGCCCCCGGCCTCAGCGACTGTCAGACGTATTCAACATGAAATGGCGCGCCAGGCAGAATTGGTTTCACACTCGTACGGCAAGGATCCCAATCGGCGGGTCCGCATCTTTAGAGAATAAGCAGGGGTTATGTTCATTACACTCGAAGGACCAGAAGGCAGCGGTAAATCGATGCAGATCCCGGCACTGGCGGAATATATCCGTGGATTGGGTTATGAAGTTCTAACCACCCGCGAACCAGGCGGCACCTTCATCGGGGACCAGATCAGGCAGGTGA
>CAYYRU010000090.1:0-7390 GCA_964474095.1 uncultured Anaerolinea sp. | reverse complement strand
GCGTCCTTTGCCAGGTCCATCACCTTGAACCCACGGGTGGAACGGCCGCTCACTGAGATCACCTTCACCTTCAGACGCAACATAATACCGGCGGAAGAGATCATGGTGACATCGTCATCGTCTTGAACCACACGGGCGTCAGCGATCTCACCGATCTTGGGTAAACTCTTTTGGTCAATGGTTGCCACACCGCCGGTTGCCCGTCCCTTGGATGGGTATTCCTCAAGTTTCGAGCATTTGCCGAAGCCGTTTTCAGTGACAACCAGCAATTTGCCGCCAGCTTCGATCACGTCCATGGATGCCAGACGATCCCCTTGCTTTAAGTTAATGCCTGCCACGCCGGCTGCCTGCCGCCCCATGGTGCGGATGAGCGATTCTTTGATTCGCAGGGCTTGTCCACGCCGCGTCACCATGATGATCTCGTCTTTGCCGGTGGTTAGCTTGACCCATCCCAACTTATCTTTATCATCCAGGTTAATGGCGATCAAACCGGAAGGTCGCACGTTGGCAAATTCCGCCAGTTCCACGCGTTTAACCCGGCCAAGTTCTGTGGCCATGGTAAAGCAGGAGCCGTTCTCAAAATTGGGCACTGATACCGCCGCTGTGATCCTTTCCGCAGGGTCCATGGCGAGGATGTTGACGATAGGGATACCCTTATCCGTGCGGTTGGCGTCAGGGATCTGGTAAACCTTTTCTGAGTAAACCTTGCCCTTGTCAGAGAAGAACAAAAGGGTATGCAAGGTTCTGGCCGGGATGAGCAGCACCACCTCGTCTTCGTCACGGACGGTCTGGCCTGAAACACCGCGGCCTCCGCGTCCCTGAGTGCGGTAGACGCTCGACGCCACCCGTTTGATGTATCCACGCTGTGTGATGGTAATCAAGACCGATTCATCAGCAACCAGGTCTTCTTCTTTTAGTTCCTCGTGTGCTTCGGCCGTAATCCGAGTGCGGCGTTCGTCGCCAAATTTTTCCGCCAGCCCGTTGAGATCCTCTCTGATCACTCCCAGGATTTTCTTGGGATGAGACAGTAAATCCATCAGGTAATCAATGCGGGTTAAAACTTCCTTGTGCTCATCCTCGATCTTCTGCCGTTCGAGGGCTGACAAGCGGCGTAACTGCATATCCAAAATAGCCTGTGCCTGCACATCGGTCAATTTGAAGCGCGTCATCAGGCGTTCCTTGGCTACTTCAGGGTCTTTGGATTCACGAATGGTCTTAATCACATCATCCAGATTGGCCAAAGCGATCAGCAAGCCCTCAAGGATGTGAGCGCGATTGCGCGCCTTTTCAAGTTCAAATTCAGACCTGCGGGTGATGATCACCTGGCGGTGATCAATGTAAAGTTGCAACGCCCGTTTTAGGCTTAATAACCGCGGTTGGGCATCTACCAACGCGAGCAAGTGCACACTAAAAGTGGATTGCAAGGCGGTATATTTATAAAGTTGGTTTAAGACCTGTTTGGGTTGAGCACCGCGTCTTAGTTCAAGCACAATGCTCATTCCACGCTTATCTGATTCATCGCGTAAATCAGAGATGGCGTCCATTTTGCCACCCCGCGCGAGCTCGGCAATACGTTCAATGAGGCTGGTTTTGTTTATTTGATACGGGATTTCAGTGATCACGATCTGATGCCGGTTACCCTTCATCTCTTCTATGTGGGCCATTCCGCGTACCACCAGGCGGCCGCGACCGGTGCTGTAGGCCTGCAAGATGCTTTCGCGCCCAACGATCACCCCACCAGTCGGGAAGTCCGGTCCATGTACAAACTGCATTAAATCATCAACAGAAACATCATCAATCTCATCATAATGATCGATCAAGTAACTGACTGCGCCCGATAGTTCTTTGAGATTGTGGGGGGGGATACTGGTAGCCATGCCCACGGCAATGCCGGAAGAACCGTTCAACAATAAATTGGGGAGTTTGGAGGGTAAAACGGTGGGTTCCTGCAGGGAACCGTCGAAGTTATCGACAAAATCAACGGTGTTCTTGTCAATATCGAGCAGCATCTCTTCGGCGGCGTTATGCAACCGGGCTTCGGTATAACGCATGGCAGCCGGTGGATCACCGTCAATGGAGCCAAAATTACCCTGGCCATCCACAAGCATGTAGCGCATTGAGAAATCCTGCGCCATCCTTGCCATTGAATCATAGATCGAAACATCGCCGTGAGGATGATACTTACCAAGCACTTCACCAACGATACGGGCTGACTTCTTGAAAGCGGAATTAGAACGAATTCCCATGTCATACATGGCGTACAAGATGCGCCGGTGGACGGGTTTCAACCCGTCGCGTGCGTCTGGCAGGGCGCGAGCCACGATCACGCTCATGGCGTAATCGAGGTAGGCTGTCCGCATTTGCTCGTCGATATCAACCTGGTGAACTGTTCCGATATCCATAGATCTCTTCCTTCACATTGAGAATAACCTGTTAATTATACCGCAAGCCCATGGTTGCATGGTTTTTCTTAATGTTAAGGCAGGATGAGGATTAATTAATCCACAATCCCCGTCTTGTTGGATTTTTTCGAATATAATAGATATCATGAGGCAAAATTGCTTTTATATCTTCCTAATTTTGATGGTGGGTCTGTCTGCTTGTTCAGGCACCAATCCACAAAACGTTTCTGCGGCCTCAGCAGCTTCTCAATCGGTTTACATTGATAACAAGGGTTCTGACACGATCGTCAACCTCGCTCTGGCGTGGGCTGAAGCTTATCAAGAATTTCACACAGGGATCAGGATCTCAGTAACAGGCGGCGGCTCAGGCACCGGACTGACCGCTCTGATCAACAAATCCGTGGACATTGCCAATGCTTCACGACAAATTAAACCCGAAGAGTTGGATGCCGCGAAGGAAGCCGGCATGAACCCCCAGGAAATTGTAATTGCGCGTGATGCGATCGGTGTGATCGTCAACCCGGAGAACCCGGTGGATCACCTGACCCTCAGCCAGCTTTCAGCCATCTACCGCGGAGAGATCAACAACTGGAGCGAAGTAGGCGGAGAAAACCGCCCGATTGTCAGGCTCTCACGTGAAACCAATTCTGGCACCCATGTTTTCTTTCTTGAGGCTGTTGTACGCCTGGGTGATAAGAACGATAAATCTATTTTTTCAGCGGACACTCTTTTACTACCCTCCTCAGAAGGCATCATTGCCGAAGTCAGTGAAAACCCAAACGCCATTGGTTACGATGGTTTGGGTTATCTCACACCCCAAGTAAAGAAAGTGGCCCTTTCTTCACCTGATAACCCGGAGGTATTCGTTCTTCCCTCGGTTGAAAGCGTGGCGGATGGCAGCTATATGATCTCGAGGAATTTGTATATGTACACTCAGGACGTGCCAGTCGGAGCAGTAAAAGACTATCTTGACTGGATCCTTTCTCCTGAAGCTCAAAAAATCGTGACCGAACTTGGTTTTGTACCGGTGGTCAACCCTTAGCGAGTGAAGATGAGACCTGAAAAACAAAAGAAAGATATCCTGATCACCAGTGTCATCAAGATTTGCGGCTATTCCAGTATTCTGTTTGTGGGGTTAATCCTTCTCTTTCTACTCAAAGAAGGTCTACCCGCCCTTAAAGACGTGCCGTTTAAAACCCTGTTTGGCACGAGATGGTATCCGATCGAAGGGTACTTTGGCATCCTACCTCTCATTTTAGGCACCTTGTTGGTTACGATCAGTGCCACTTTGATCGCCTTACCCTTTGGAGTGGGCACAGCCATTTACATTTCTGAGATCGCACCGCGCTGGATCAAGGAACTTTTGAAACCGATCGTGGAGATCCTGGCTGGCATTCCTTCGGTAGTTCTCGGATTTATTGGGATCCTGGTAGTGGTGCCCTTCTTCCGCAAGTTTCTCAATCTGCCCACCGGATTGACAGCCTTTACCGGATCGGTGCTGCTTGGTTTGATCGCCATCCCCACCATCGTCTCAGTAGCGGAAGACGCTCTTAACACGGTTCCCCCGGGTTACCGGCAAGCCGGGCTGGCATTGGGCGCGACCCGATGGCAAACCATTTGGGGAATCACCTTGCCGGCCGCCAAAACGGGTGTTTTGACCGCGGTAATGCTCGGCATAGGCCGCGCTCTCGGTGAGACCATGGCTGTGATGATGATCACGGGCAACGCCCCCGTGATGCCTACCCGGTGGAATTCGCTTTTTCAACCCATTCGCACCATGACCGCCACCATTGCATCAGAAATGGGTGAAGTTGCCACTGGCAGTCAGCATTACCAGGTGCTTTTTCTCATCGGCATTCTCTTATTTCTTTTTTCACTGGTGATTAATATCATCGCCAGTGCCGTCAGCACCCGCCAGCGTAAACGCGCAGAACGGATCCTGTCATGAGCAAACACGACCGCGATTTCGATCACGAGGATGATGACGACATCAAGCACCATTATGAACATGACCATGATGATCATGATGACGATCATGATGACGATCACGATCACGACCACGATCATGACCACGATGATCCCAAACGAAAAGATAAACTCATCGAAAAATTGGGGTTCAATTTACTGCGGTTGATCACGGTGTTAACGGTTTTGCCGATCCTTGGCTTGGTCGGTTACATTATCGTTAAAGGCGCTCCCGCGTTTTCGTGGCCGTTTCTTTCAGAGGTGCCCACCAATGGCATGCGCGAAGGCGGCATCATGCCAGCCATCGTTGGCACGCTTTATCTGACCCTGGGCACTGCCCTCTTTTCAGTCCCACTCGGGGTGGCCGCGGGTATTTACATCGCGGAATACGCTGAAGACAACCGATGGACCAGATTGATCCGGATTGCCATCATTAACCTGGCTGGCATCCCCTCCGTGGTTTATGGCCTTTTTGGGCTGGGATTGTTCGTGCTTTTCCTCAAATTCGGCACCAGCATTCTATCCGCCTCACTGACACTTTCGATCATGACTCTGCCGGTGATCATCAGCACAACAGAAGAAGCCTTGCGCTCCGTTCCTAATTCGTTCAGGGTGGTCTCCACCTCATTGGGGGCATCACGCTGGCAAACGGTGTGGAAGGTGATCCTGCCGCAAGGACTGCCGGGGATCATCACTGGCATTATCCTCGGGTTGGAAAGAGCTGCCGGCGAAACCGCACCCATCCTTTTTACTGGTGCTACATTCTTTTTACCTGAACTACCCCAGTCGATCATGGATTCCACCATGGCGCTGCCTTATCATATTTTCGTGATCTCCACCCAGGTGCCAGGCATGCCGATCAAAATCCAATATGGAACCGTATTGGTGTTGTTGATTTTTGTGCTGGGTATGAACCTGATTGCCACCCTGATTCGCAGCCGGGCTCGCGCCAAGAGACAATGGTGACGATATGAGCAAATTTTCCATTCACAATTTAAGTGTTCGATATTCGGATGATAATGAAAGCCTGAAAAATATCAACATGGAGATCGAAGAAAACGCCATCACCGTGCTCTTTGGGCCAGCAGGCGGGGGCAAATCAACCTTATTACGGGTTCTTAACCGCCTCAACGACCTGGCCGACGTTAAAAACATGTCGGGTGAAGTGCTGCTCAACGGGATCGACATCCTCGATCAAAAACTGGATGTCATCAATCTGAGACGAAAAGTAGGCATGGTTTTCTCACGTCCGGTTCCCCTGCCCCTCTCAATTTATGAGAATGTGGCTTACGGGTTAATGATGGCCGGCGAACGCAACAAAAAAAAGCTGGACCAGGCCGTCGAAAACGCATTGCGTCAAGCCGTCTTGTGGGACGAAGTGTATGATCGCCTAAACGATTCTGGATTCGCCATCTCAGGAGGGCAGCAGCAACGTCTGTGCCTGGCACGCGTGCTTGCCTTAGAACCCGAGGTTATCATGCTGGACGAACCCACCTCCGCGCTGGACCCGGTTTCGACCTCCAAGATCGAAACCTTGCTGACCGAACTGAAAGAGAAATACACCATCATTCTCGCTCCGCATAATGTGCAACAGGCTGCACGCATGGCCGACTACGCGGCTTTCTTTCTAATGGGCGAATTGGTGGAATATTCAGGCGGAAAAGACATGTTCCTCAAACCGAAAGACAAACGTACCCAGGATTACATCATGGGACGTTTCGGGTAAACCTCCAAAACTCTTTTTGAATAGAAGCGAATAACAAAACGGCAGAGTGTTTTCTGCCGTTTTGATTCATTATGACCTTATATTTTTTTCTTTTTGAACCACCCAATGATCGTTTTAACGTTAAACAAGATCAAAAGAAGAAGTGGCACTCCGAATATCAGAAAAGACATGAACCCGCTCGAGGGTTGTGCCCCATCCTGTGGCATGGAGAAGCCAAATATGAGAAACCAGATCATGAATCCGCCGATGAGTTTCATCATTAGCGGATTCGCTTTGATGGACTTGTTTAATGGTCTGCCTTGCCCATCTTTAAAATTATCTGTCAGGATCATGATGATATCGAACAATACCCACACGCCGAACCCCCCAAACGTGAAGAGTTGTAATACGCCTATGGGGATGTTGCCGCTGTAAAATCGATGTACTCCCCAGCCGCCCAGTGTGCAGGCGAGGAAAAGCGTCGTTCCCCACGATTTGTTCGATATAGATTCTTGCGAGACTATCGGAAGCGGGATGGCTGGTGGTTTGGTCGCTATAGCCCCCAATTGATCCTGGATCGCTGCGATTCGATTGTTGACAGTTATCTCTTCGAGTGCGATCCCATTCAGTTTTGTTTGTCGGTCGATCGAATACTCTTGTTCAATTCGATTCTTCTGCTCACGTAACTCACTCAAATTCATCTGCAGTAGAGATAACTCCTGGTTCAACTTGAGTTCTTTCGTTTCTCTGATCGAACCCGAAACGGCATCTGAAAGGGCTGAAGACAACTTGTTTGGAACAGGCGGAATGTTATCCGATTGGAGAAGCGTCACCATGCCGCAATAATGACAGGCAATACGAGTCTTGCCGACTTCATCAGATAGTGGCGCGCCGCAAGATGGGCAGCTCATGGATACTTTTTGCATGCCGGACATTCCCTTCCAGAAGGAAAATAAAAAAAACAATTGATCGTTATTACATAATTATAGATCATGCAGGATGAATCGAATTTTCATTAAAAGTTGAGGTTATTTCGATGCAAGAGTATGTGATCGATTAAAAACAAAACCGGTAATGCTTGCGTTTCAACACAAGCGATAGTATAATTCCGCTCACAAATCAGGGCGCGTAGCTCAGTTGGTTAGAGCGCACGGTTCACATCCGTGAGGTCCGTAGGTTCGAGCCCTATCGCGCCCACTAAAAACCACTTGTTGAGTGGTTTTTTTGTTAGGTTCTCGCTCCGCTTTGCGCTCCCGGTGGTCGTATCGCGCCCACTAAAAACCACTTGTTGAGTGGTTTTTTTGTTAGGTTCTCGCTC
>CAYYRU010000089.1:0-7552 GCA_964474095.1 uncultured Anaerolinea sp. | reverse complement strand
AAGATTGGAACTCATAACCCGGAGGTCAGTGGTTCGAATCCACTCCCCGCTACCTTGAACTGTTTTGTCCGAAAGGACACAAGGTTCATCAATCGTCAGTTCCTGAATTGGAACTGGCGTTTTTTTTATGTGCGTTTGAACTTCATCGAGAGGTAGTATTGCACCCCCGCTACTAATTGCCAATCGTAGACCGCAGGGCGTTATACTCTCAAAAGCCATCACTAGCTTGATCCAATCCATGTTAGCTGAAGGAATAAACCCAAGAACGATTGGCTCGTATTCAAACTTAGGTTGAATTTGAAAAATCACGGCGTTGATTATTCAGAAGTGTCTGCCATTTTTTTGAACAAAAACTATGTTTCAGAAAAATTCTGAGGAACAAGGATCGGAATACTCTCCCAAAGAACCGTTGAAAATATTGGGTGCACTCAGATGATATTAGTTATACGCATACTTCCCGGAAAAACATGTTGATAAGTCAAGTTGACATGAATTGAAGTAAGAAAAGTGACCGATTCATCAAAAATTAATCCATTTTGGCTTTCATGCAATAGCGTCTCAAACCAACTTTATTTCAAAACCCCCAATTCTTTGGCCTTGGCAATCAACATTCGCTGTGAATGAATTCCAAACTTTCGATAGATACTTTGTATGTGCGTTTTTGTTGTATTAATCGATATCATCAGCAGGTCTGAAATCTCTTTGGCTGTTTTGCCAGCGATTAACATATTTACAATCTCAAATTCACGATCACTTAAGGGCTCTTTTACCAAATGAAGAGCTGTCATCATGGATTCTTCTCGTTGAAGATGATCGACTCTTTTTTTGCATTCCAAATCAAGCATTCGGAGTAGTCTGTCAATATACCCTGGTCGCTTCAACATAAAAGCAACGCCTTTGGTTGTGTTCTTATATGCTTGAATCATGTTCTGTAAAGGTTCGCCTTGTTCTAGAAAGACACGCATGGCGCCCGTTTCAGCACCAATCTCGAGTGTTTCCTCAAGTATTGAAAACGCGATTTTCTTCTCTTCAGACTGGAATAGAACGAGAGCGTTCAGAATTAATGCTTGCAACAGGTAAGCTCGATTCTCGGATTTTCTCAGCTCAACCACTAAATCAGAAAGAATCTCATTCGCCTGAAGATAAGCTTTTTGGTTGAACCTGGCGGCTGCTAAAGCAACCTTGCCCATCGGAGTCGAAAGACTTGATTCATCTAAAAAATCAATTACTGCCTCAAACCATTCTGGTGATTCTTTTTCACAAGCTTCTGCCTGGGTCAAACGGATAAAGGTATCGATGATGACTCCTGGCAATGGTGCGCCCGGCAAGGAATAATCGTGATAACAACTTAAAGCCCGTTCAAAATACAATCTTGCATTTTTCAAGTCAAGTTTGCGAATCAGGTAGTTTGCCAGATACACGCATCGTTCTATATGATTGTAAAGTACTGATTCACTTGAAATAGTATTCTCAAAATTAGCCAGCACGATTTCAGCCAGTTTGTCGGCCTTAGTATTATTGTTTAACTGCATCTCAATTTCAAGCTGCAAAGACAATGCCATATTATAGGTGGCACTCTCTAATTTTCTTTCAACCAAAAAATCTACGATCCGTTCACATTCTTGTTTTGCTCTAACAATTTTTCCTTGCCGTAAAAGAACTAAAATTATTCCAATTCGCGAATGAAAGTACCCGATATTATAGTTTCTTGCCAACCCGTAATTGCATGCCGTTTCATAAACCTCCAATGCTTCAGACAACCGGCCTAATTTTTCAAGACTTCTAGCCTTGAAATGGGTGAACATGGCATAGACATAATTGTTGTCTTTGGTTTTGTCGTTGAGCAACAAAGAAATCTCATGATAGCCTTTTTCAATATCGCCGGCCATAATTTCTATACCAGTTTGAATGACAGAAATTTCCCATGTCAACAATTCGTATTCGGTCGGATCATCTTGTTTCAACGTTGAATTGTGCAATAGATGTTCAGTTTGTTGAAGCTTGACCAGGGTGATGTCATATTGCCCAAGCAGGAAACAAGCCAGGGCATTAAAAACACCAAGTCGTGGTTTGAACCTTGTGAGATTCTCAGGAATGGCATTGATCCAGTGAACTAGTTTGATTAGATCGAAATCAATGGCAGCCTGCAGTGCCAAAGAATCGATGATTTCCGCAGCTTTTTCTTCATGTCCTGATTGCAAAGCATGGATGACCGCTTTTTCAGGATAGCCTTTTTCGATGAACCAGTTCAGAGCTTTTTGATGAATCTCAAAAATTGATGAAGGATCACGTTTTTGTAGTTGATGGTGCAATGAAAATATAAACAGAGGGTGATATCGGAACCAGAGGTTTTGGTTGTCGATCGTCTCTATAAAAAGGTTGTTTTCATAAATCTGACTGATTAATGATTGGCTGTTATTTTTTTCAAATAGAAAATCGCATAATTCGCTAGAAAATTCGGTCAATAAGGATGTTTTTAGCACAAAATCCTGCAACTCAGGGCTGAAAGTGCCAAGAACTTCTTCTGAAAAATACTCTCTGAATGTTTGAGTGTTTTGAGCGATTGTGAAAAAATTATGATCTTCTATTTCTCTGGATTGGTAAGTTATGGCCGTCATTTTTAAGCCAGCAATCCACCCCTCGGTATTTTCATATATATTAACAACTTCATTGGAGGTTAGTTTTCGACTGATTGAATCAGTTAAATAATTACAGGTTTCGTCAAACGAAAACACCAGATCTTCTGTAGATATTTCAATCAATCGACCCAGGGTACGCAATCGGGCTAGATGAATATCAGGTCGAACCCGGGTGGCAATGATGATATGAAGGTTTTTTGGCTGATACTCAATCAGGTAAGAAAGGCCATCCATAATAACCTGGTCTTTAATCACATGAAAATCATCAAGAATAATATTTACATAAAATGGCAGAGTGTTTATTTCATTAATCAGCGGATTCAGCCACGAAAAGTTCTGAAACCCTTGGTGAGACAACATGGTGTCAACACGGTATTTTAATGTTGGGAAAATATTCCGAATTGCCGCTATCAAATAGAACCAAAATCTGAAGGGGGCATCATCAAAAAGATCTAATGTCAGCCAGGCAGTTCTCTGGTTGTGTGACATCGAAGTAGATAGCCATTCGCCAAGAAGAGTTGTTTTTCCATAACCGGCTGGAGCCGTAATAAGTGTGAGTGTTCGATCTCCGGGGTTTCCAATGAGCGATGTCAATCTGGCGCGCCGCAATATCTTGGGCGCCAGTTTAGGCACTTCAATCTTTGTTTGCAGAACAGTATTGTCTTGAAGGATGTCTCTGGTTTTCTTTTCCATCGATTGATTTTTCCATATTTCTATTTATGGAATGGAGTCATCCTTTTGGTAATCCTGCAATCATTCTCTTGGGTGATGGACTAGTACTTCTAATTCATTATACTGATTAATGAGGGAACCCCTATGTGAGCAACTTCTTAGTGAGAGTAGTCATTAATACTATTTTTCCAGGATGACATGTTAATTGAAGTTGTCTCACCATTCACTCGAGCAATCCAAATTCCAAATAAGGAGAAAAAATGAAAAAGAAAGTCGATATCAGTCGTCGAAATTTTCTAAAAAGCACACTGGTGGTTGGTGGTTCTGGGCTCGCCCTTGGACTAACCGGATGCGCCCCTAAGGTTGCTGATCCTGCTTCAACCGCTGTTGTTGGTGAAGTTGCTGAAACCACAACTGCGGCTCCTTTGGCTGCAAGTGAACTGATCCCACAGGCCTATCTAAATCCGCAGGATTATGACTATCGTCAAAACACAACTGACCTAAAAACTTTGTTTTCGCCTCTTCAGATCGGCCCACTGACCCTCAACCACCGAATGATAAAATCCGCCGCTGGATCAGCTGCCTACCTCGCCGGTCTTACCGATGAACTGCTTGAATATTATGTTCAATTGGCCAAAGGCGGCCTCGAACTGATCTGGGTTGAAGGTATTGGCGAATTAGAGCCCCCTTATGATGGTAGCGCCACTCCTACCGCTACCATTGATTTCGGAAAAAAACTTGTTGCTGAGTGCGCAAAATATGGCACCAAGCTTGGTTATCAGTGGGCAGCCTTCGCCATGACACCTGTCGGAGAAATGACCCTTGATGACATTGCCGTCGCACAAGCACGTGGAGTAGCTATTGCCAAGCAAATGCAAGAAATGGGTTTTGTTGCATTGGAGATCAACGCTGCCGGATTCAATCTCGGCGAGCAGTTCCTCTCTCGTTACCATAATGTCCGCACAGATGAGTATGGTCCCGACAGTCTTGAGAACCGCGCCCGCTTTGTGACCGAAAGTATCGAACAAATAAAGGCAGCTTGTGGTGATGACTTTGTTGTCCAATTGCTTATTGACTGCATCGAGGAAAATGACAATCTTGACAATAACGCAACTCTTATGTGGATGGATAATGCAGTTACCGCACCTCACAATAAAGTAACGACCATTGAAGAAGGAATTGGTATGGCCAAGTTGTTCGAAGCCGCCGGATGCGATTCAATGCATTTGCGGCTTGGTCCTTTGGGCAATCACCCCTGCCAATTCGGCAGCGATCTCTACTTCCTATTAAATGGTATAGAAGGAGCAACCGGTTATGGTACACAGTTTGATTTTTCTAGGCATTGGCAAGGTCAACTGATCGGCAATCACAGCGGCGCTGGTATGTTGATCGACATAGTCAGCCGTTATAAAGAAGCCCTCACCATACCATGCGGTACTGTCACTTATATGGACCCAGCCCATGCGCCGGATCTATTTGAAAAAGCACTCGCGGATGGCAAAGTTGACTTCTATCTCATGAATCGCCCACTTACTGTTGACAATGAATACATTAACAAGCTTAAGGAAGGGCGAATCGATGAAATTGCCCCCTGCACACGCTGTCTCCATTGTCACATTGGTTCAAATCAGATGAACCGGGCCATGGGTTATTGCCGGGTCAACGCTCTAACCCAACGTGTAATGACTGAAAACGGACCAGCAACTTATGAACTCGAACCTGCTGCCACCGCGAAGAAAGTCATGGTGATCGGTGGTGGCCCTGCCGGCATGGAAGCCGCCCGCATCGCAGCTGCTCGTGGACATAGTGTCACTCTTTATGAAAAGAATGCAGAGCTTGGCGGCGACTTAACTTTTGCCAGCCTGGTCAAAGGACCACACGAAAATCTGGACGATCTAAAAGCTTATTTGATTAAACAACTGGAACTTAATGGCGTCACTGTTGTTTTGAATAAGGAAGTTGATTCTGCGTTTATCAACAGCGAAAACCCTGATGCAGTTGTGCTTGCGGTCGGTGCTTTGCCAGGTGAGATTGGTGCAACCGGCGGAAGTGTGCCAGTTTTGGATTTCATTAACTTCATGGGTAATGACACCGGTAATAATGTCATTGTTTACGGTTCAAACGCCCAGGCTTTCGACTGCGCACTTTGGTTAACAGTTCACAAAAAGAAGGTCACGATTGTGACCCCGAACCTCAATGAAGATCTCGACAAACAGCAGTCACAACATGCTCATCGATTTATGACCACCTCGCTCTACTCACTTGGTGTAAAAGCCTATCCAAGCTCTCACATAAAAGAGATTGGCGACGGAAAGGTGACTATCAGCTCTGATGGTGGTTGGGATACTATCATCGCTGCGGATTCGATCATCAATGCTGCCGACTTGCTGCCCAACAAGTCTCTGCTTAACGGCGTTACTGTCAAAGAGACCTATGCCATCGGTGATTGCGAACAGCCTTATAACATTGCTCTGGCAATTCGTGCCGGGAATGATGTTGGCCGCAAACTCTAATCAGTGGGCAGCCATGGTTCTTGAAAAATGTAGTTAACTGTAATCGTTGTGTCCCTGGTTAGCCCAGGAAAAATGACAAAAATGGTCGGGGAGGTTTTGTTACCTCCCCGATTCATTTGGGTGGAAGATACTTAGGTCTCCTGTAGTTGAGGAACTTGCCAGCTGAAATCAAGGATAGAAGAGAGGCTGAATTCAGTTTCATTAACTGGGCATTTGCATTGCACTTATTTATTTTCAGAAAAGGTATGATCGATATTTGGGCGGTTGAATTCGATTTTACTTAACACAATCTGCCGGAAGATACCCCTTTTATGCAGATTGATAAAAATGGTTAGTAAGCAGGGATTTTGAGAAAACGTGATGAACATTGGAAAAGAGATGTTCCGAATAAATCCATTTGCAAATTAATCTCATTGCAGAATCAGGGCGTACCAGACATATTTAGAATTTATTCTATCAATCTGGCTGACACCTGATTTTGAAGTAGGTGAATTTGTGAAGATATCGCACCGAAATCGACAAAGACCTTTTTTTTACCTGCTTGTATGTATTAATTGGATAACACAATCCGTAATCGAAATCCTTCTGGCTCAGAATCATCAGAAACCCTCGGGTCAGTCGATTTCGGAAGAGTGCGGGTCTAAGGTTATCCTTTTACGAGCGCAGCTCATAACCCGGAGTTGGTGCGTTCCCTGGCTTCCCGGCAGGGCAGCGATACCCCACAGGGGGGCTAGTGTCGCACCCCCGCTACCTTGCACAAGGCGACCAGCAATGGTCGTTTTGGTTTATACGTGCACCAAATCCTTGAACTGTTTGATTGAGAGGAGACTTACATGTTGAATGCGATGAAATTCTCTTCTAGAGATTGATCAAGGGCATTATTCCGATGGTCATATTTTATTATCAGTGGGTTTCAAACCAAATAACCTAACCAATTGAATAGGTTTTGGCGATTCGGACAAGTCTCTTATCTCAAAAAATTATTGCTTGATTTATGGTTCTTTACCCCTTAAGATCCACCAAACCTGCCCGTAGGGCTGCTACCACTGCCTGCGTGCGGTCAGACACATTTAATTTAGTGAAAATCGCGCTGGTGTAATTTCTTACTGTACCCTCAGACAGAAAGAGCCGTTTGGCGATATCTGCGTTGGAAAGCCCCATGGCCAACAAACGAAGCACTTCCAGTTCGCGTTCGCTGAGCGAAGCCTCTACGTTGGGCACGCGTTGGGGAATGCTCTGGGCAACATTACTCAATAGTTTTCCTGCAACGGTCGGATCTACGTATGATCTGCCGTTGACCGTTCCCTTGATCGCGTTAATCAACTCGCTGCGCGGCCGGTCTTTTAGTAAGTAGCCTGATGCACCACTGCGGATCGCATCAAACAACCAATCGTCATCGTCAAATGTGGTCAAGATCAAGATCTTTATGCCGGGGTGTTTTTCACGGATCTTGCGAGTGGCAATGACCCCGTTCATTTCCGGCATTTTCAAGTCCATCAATACCAGGTCAGGTTTGTTTTTTTCAACGAACTCAAGGGCTTCAATGCCGTTATGTGCCGTTCCCAAAACGCTGATCTCTTCATCCGATCCGAGGATGCGTTGCAATCCCTCGCAGACAATCTCCTGGTCGTCGCAGATCAACACTTTAATCATTGAACCGCTCCCAGACAAAACGAATGAGAGTTCCACTACCAGGCTGGCTTTCCACCACCAGCTTGCCGCCAATGG
>CAYYRU010000088.1:0-7609 GCA_964474095.1 uncultured Anaerolinea sp. | reverse complement strand
GAACCCACAAAAAAAGACACGGAAAACCGTGTCTTTATATTTGGCGGAGAGAGTGGGATTCGAACCCACGATACCTTGCGGTATACCCGCTTTCCAAGCGGGCGCGTTAGGCCAACTGCGCTACCTCTCCATGTGCCTCTGCGTTCAGGCGCTGGTATTATACCATTTGAGACTTAAAATCGTCCATATTTTTTAGGGTTTTCGTGACAATTCTACACTTTCTTTTTGCTATGCCTTTTTCCAAAATCCTTCTATAATTTAGGTGATCGAACGAAGGAGGTGTTGTAATGAACGAATCTAAACGTGGTAACCTGGTTGCGGGCATCGTGTTGATCGCCCTGGGAGCTTTGTTCTTTGCCTTGAATTTGATCCCCGGGATCGACGCGCGCAAAACATGGCCGCTGATCCTGGTGGTTTTGGGAGTGGGCTTTTGCCTGCCGGCTTTCATCTGGCCTAAATCACGTGAGAACCTGGCCGGGTTGTTCATTCCAGGCTTCATCCTGATGGTGTTGGGCGGGATTTTCCTGTTCTGCACCCTCACGAATCGTTGGGTGATCTGGGCCATCGCCTGGATGCTCATCCCTGCAAGTGTTGGACTCGGCTTGTTCATGGCAGCGATCACCGGCAAATGGGATGTCTCTGTCAAGCACGTGGGGCTGTGGATGTTAGGCATCAGCCTGGCCACTTTTGCCGTTTTCGCGGCTTTATTCAGCGACGTCTTGATCAAATCCATTGGCGCGGGCATCCTCTTGCTTACTGGGTTGATCTTGTTGCTCCGCTCATTCTTAAAGAAAACGGCTGCTGAATAAGATGAGCTCCATCGTACCCGACCTCGAGATGCCCATCCTGGTGGTGGATGATGCCCACTGGCAAAAAGTCCATGCCGACAGCGCCGGCGCTCTGGAGTATTCCATCTCCACCCGTGATGGATTTCAACTCTCCACTGCCAATTTTGATTTTTTAATTCCTGAGGGAGCTGATTTTAAAGGTCCCAATATCATCCAGATCGTATTGGGCAAAGAACAGCTCTACGCCACCGCTTATGAAAAAGGCAGCACCTTGTTTACCATCGACAAAGCCAACCTGGTGCCAATGTACGGTTCAAAACCATTTGGAGGGTTTATTAAGGATTCCAAACTAATCGTGGCAATTGGTCACCTATCCCCACCAACCCCTGACCAGCCCCAGCCGAAATTCACCGTTTTGTGGGCGGGAGTGGTGAATATTGCTTGAAGAAGATTGCATACCATTGCCATCTTGAAAAATCGCCATTATAATAGGCCTCGTTGGGCGGTTAGCTCAGTTGGTTAGAGCGTTGCGTTGACATCGCAAAGGTCGTAGGTTCGAGTCCTATACCGCCCACTGCAAGACAAAGGTATCGCAAAGGTTGTACCCTGGCAAGAACAACCAGGGTTTCAGGTCCGAGCGCTCTACCGCCCACTTAGGCAATGACCGGGACGAGTATCTGGTCTGAACACAGAAAGAGAGATCACCGGTTGAAAGTCTCTCACCCCATCCAGAGAAAACCACCCGCGAGCTTTTTCCTGAACGAGAACTCTCCAATAAGGAAAACGGTAGACCCCGATATCGGTCAAACGAGATCGCAGCGCCTTAAAACGTTGTGAATCTGGGTGGAACCGCGAGAGATAACCTCCCGCCCCAGTGCCGGGGCGGGTTTTTGTTTTAACCCTCCCCCAAACTCAACCCACTGCTGCTGATTATCAGCAGCGCCTATGATCGGAGGAAAAAATGGCAAACAGCAAGAATGAAGGCTACGAAAAAAGCGAGCTTTACAAGATCAGACACTCCACAGCCCATATCATGGCCGAGGCAGTCCTTGAGAAGTTCCCGACTGCCAAGATCGCCATTGGCCCCGCCATTGACGACGGCTTTTACTATGATTTTGATCTGCCCCGTTCGCTGACCCCTGAAGATCTTGAGAGTATTGAAAAACGCATGCAGGAAATCATCAAATCGGGCGTTAGTTTCGAACGCAAAGAAGTCAGTGCCGATGAAGCCAAAAAGCTTTTCAAAGATCAACCCTACAAGATCGAGTTGATCGAAGGTCTCGAAAAAGGCGAAGTGGATGAAGATGGAAATCCGCTCAACGAGAAACCAGTCATCTCCACCTATACGCAAGGGATCTTCACCGATCTATGCCGTGGCCCGCATGTGGAATCTTCCAATAAAATCAACCCGGCTGCCATCAAACTGCTGAATTCAGCCGGCGCTTATTGGCGCGGCGATGAAAAACGACCCATGCTCCAGCGCATCTATGGCACCGCCTGGGAGAACGAAGCTGATCTCAAGGATTACCTGTGGCGCATGGAAGAAGCTAAAAAACGCGACCACCGCAAAATCGGCCAGGAACTGGACCTCTTCAGCAGCAATGACGAGATCGGTGCCGGTCTGATCCTCTGGCACCCCAAAGGCGCCAAAATGCGCAAGATCATCGAGAATTTCTGGTCTGAAGAACACGAAAAGAACGATTACGAGTTCGTCTATACACCGCATATCGGCAAGGCCCAATTGTGGGAGACCAGCGGTCACCTCGGCTTTTATAAAGAGAACATGTATTCACCAATCGATATCGATGGACAGCAGTACTTCTTGAAACCCATGAACTGCCCCTTCCATTTGAATATCTACAAGACCAACACCCGCTCTTATCGCGACCTGCCCATTCGCTATGCTGAAGAAGGCACCGTCTACCGTTATGAACGCAGCGGTGTGATGCACGGATTGATGCGCGTGCGCGGCTTTACCCAGGATGATGCCCATCACTTCTGCCGTCCTGATCAGATGCCCGACGAGATCGATTTCGTTTTAGGATTCAGCCTGCATATTCTGCGCAGCTTTGGGTTCAAAGAGATCAATGCCTACCTGAGCACCAAACCGGATGATTCTCATTCCGTGGGTGATCCGGAGCAATGGCAGGCAGCCGAAGCCGCCTTGGAAGCCTCACTGAAACGCGCTGGGTTGCCTTACCGGGTGGATCCGGGCGGTGGTGCGTTCTACGGCCCCAAGATCGACCTCAAGGTCAGCGATGCCATCGGACGTGAATGGCAGCTTTCCACCATCCAGTTCGATTTCAATGAGCCCGAACGTTTTGACCTAACCTACATCGGTGAAGACGGTCAGCCGCATCGGCCTTACATGGTTCACCGCGCCCTTTTGGGCAGCCTCGAGCGCTTTTATGGCGTACTGATCGAACATTACGCCGGTGCCTTCCCGGTGTGGTTAAGTCCCATCCAGGCCGTGCTAATCCCCATCGCGGATAGGCACAATGACTACGCCAAATCGGTGCTAAGCCAGTTGAAAGCCAAGGGCATTCGCGCCTATGTGGATACGCGCGGAGAGCGCATGAACGCCAAGATCCGCGACGCCCAGAATCAGAAGATTCCCTACATGTTGGTGGTGGGCGACAAAGAGATGGAAAACAACCAGGTAGCCCTGCGACTGCGCAATGGAGAGAACCCGGGCGCCATCGCATTAGAACAATTCATACAACAAGCTCTTGAAGAGGTTGCCGCAAAGAGTTAACAAAATACCAAAGGTCCGGCCGGAGAGTCACTCCGGCCGGACTTCGTAACAGAATCGTCTCATGGGGGTTTAACCATTATAAAGTTCTCTCTCGAAAGTCACTTGACCGAATCAAAGTCGTTCCCTTACAATCAGGTATCATTTTTAAGCACTTATCCCATTCTTAAAAGGATTTTTCAATGACCCGATATAAGATCATTCTCAACCCCACCGCAGGCAAAGGCAACGGCCTGAAGGTGAGGCCTGAAATCGAAGAGAACCTAAAAAAGTACAATCTGGATTATGACATTGATCTGACCGGATTTCCGGAACACGCCATCGAACTCTCCAAGAAAGCCGCCGCGGATGGTTTTGATGTGGTGGTGGCAGCCGGTGGCGACGGCACTGTCAATGAGGTTATTAACGGTTTGATGCAGTACCGACAAGCCCACAAAAAATGCCCTTTGATGGCGGTCATCCCGGTTGGCCGGGGAAACGATTTTGCCTGCGGGGTGGATATTCCAACCGGAGCAGAAGAGAGTATTCACCTGCTGGCGTCTGGCAGGAAAACAAAAATTGACATCGGAAAAGTAACCGGCGGTGCTTACCCGCAAGGCCTCTTCTTTGGCAACGGCGTGGGCTGTGGCTTTGACGCGGTAGTAGGTTTTGTGGCTGCCAAAAGCCGCTTAAGCGGTATGCTTTCATACCTTGTGGCTGCCATCAAGACCATCTTTATTTATTACAAGGCTCCCCTGGTAGATATCGTCACCGATACTAAGACTTTCCAGATCTCCTCTCTGCTGGTCTCGATTATGAACGGCCGGCGCATGGGCGGGTCTTTCATGTTCGCCCCGGATGGCAAGCCCAATGACGGTATTTTCGACCTGTGCATTGTGCGCAACGTGCCGCAAAAAGACATGGTCGGGCTGATCATGAAGGTGATGAAGGGCACCCAGGCAGCCGATCCGGCCGTGTCCACCATCCAGACCACCAAAGTGACGGTAAAGGCCGTGCAAGGTACCTTGCCAGTGCACGCGGATGGAGTGACCATCTGTGAAGAAGGCCAGGAAATTGCCGTCGAAATTCTGCCCAAAGAACTTGAAATCATTACCAGGCTAGCCGAATGACTTTAGCCTCTTCTATCATCAATCCTCCGCTCAAGGCCATATTGAGCACTTTCTTGAATGTGGATGCCAGCGAAGTAGCCCGCATCCCCATGCAAGGTCCCATGATCCTGGCCACCAATCACATCAACTTTCTGGATGCCCCCGTGGGCTTCACTCAACTACACCCGCGCCCCATGACCGCTTTCGCCAAGGTGGAAACCTGGGATAACCCCCTGCTAAAATTTTTGTTTGATGCCTGGCAGGCGATTCCCATCAAACGCGGCGAAGTCGATTTCGAAGCATTTCGCAAGGCTGAAGAAGCCCTCAAACAAAAGAAACTGATCATCGTGGCACCTGAAGGCACCCGCTCCAAACACGGACGACTTAACAAGGGTTACCCTGGCATCGTGTTGCTGGCCATCCGCACCGGAGTGCCTATTCTGCCAGTGGCGTTCTATGGCAACGAGAATGTCAAGATCAAACTCGCCAAACGCACCCCCATGTCGATCAAGGTCGGCAAGCCCTTTATGATCGACACCAAGGGTCAGGCGCTTTCCAAAGAAATTCGTAATCAGATCACGGATGAGATCATGTATGAGATCGCGCGGTTGATGCCAGAACACAACCGCGGGGTGTATTCCGAAATGGATAAGACCAAACAGGAATTCCTTTCCTTTATCTAGAAACCACTGGGAGGTTTGAAAAACCTCCCTTTTTCACTTGCCCTCCAGCAGACTTCAACAGCACCAATCATCCCATCTTCTCTTCCCTTGACAGTTTACTCTTATATCGTAAAATTACGATATGAAGTCTATTTCAAAAGACAAACTCAACGAAGATCAACTGCGTTTGGTGAAAATGTTGAAGGCGCTTGGCAATCCCATTCGATTTCAGATCGTTGAGTATTTGGCTGCTCGTGATACCTGCATCACTAATGATCTGGTTAAAAACACACCTCTGGCACAATCCACCATCAGTCAACACTTAAAGGTGCTGCGTGAGTCTGGCTTGATCAAAGGTGAAGTGGATGGCCCTGCCACCTGTTATTGCCTGCACCGCTGCAATCTGTCATGGATGAAGAATCAGATTAATGGTACTTCTTTCGCGAACATATCAACCGACGATTCAGACTGTTCCTAAATCTCGATCACATTTTTAAGATCTCCTGGGATTATTCCTATCCCAACAAGCAATCTTGCATGAACTTATAAAAGGAGTTGATATTCGGATTGCTCGCCAGAAAACACCTAAGAAAAGGAGTAAATAATGAGTAAATTTGAAAAATATCTTTTTGTTTGGGTTGCCCTGTGCATGGGGGTCGGTTTGGCTCTTTCACAGACCATTCCTGGAATTGGTGAAACGATCAATTCCTGGCAGATCAAAGGGATTTCCATTCCCATTGGGATCTGTCTCTTCTTGATGATGTATCCGGCATTGTTGAACCTGCAGGTATCCGAGTTAAAGAAACTTAAGAAAAATCCAAAACCAATTTTCTTGACCCTTTTTGCGAACTGGATTATTGCTCCCATCGTGGCTGCTGTATTAGCCAGGCTTTTCCTGAAAGGGCAGGAACAGTTGATGGTTGCCATCATCCTGTTGGGTTCCAGCCCATGCACTGCCATGGTGCTGGTGTGGGGCAAGCTGGCAGAAGGCAACCAGGAACAAAATGTGATCACCACCAGCGTGAACACCATCACCATCATGTTTTTGTACGTACCGGTGGTTTCTCTGCTGACAGGCATCCAGAAAATCACCATTGACCGCTGGATGTTGTTCATCTCGGCATTGGTCTTTATCGGTGTGCCGCTTTTGGCTGGCGTTATCAGCAAACGACTGATCATCAGAAGAAAAGGTGAAGCCTGGTTTCATGATGTGTACCGTCCGATAGTGGGCAAGATTTCAATCGTGGCGCTGCTTGTTACGTTGATAGTGTTATTCTCATTGAACGGACAAGTGTTATTGAACAATTTTGATTTGCTGGGGCTGGTTTCCATTCCGCTCTTGCTTGGGTTTGTGATCGTCGTGGGCTTCAACTTGTTAATTACCAGGCTTTTTGGCCTGCAATATCGCGAAGGGATCATCACCGTTCTGATCGGTTCTTCAAGTCATTTTGAGATTGCCATTGCGGCTGCGGTTGCGATGTACGGCGTGGGTTCCCTGGCAGCCCTGGGCACCACCATGGGATTGTTTTGGGAAGTTCCCATCATGTTAGGGTTGGTGCAGTTGGGAAAATATCTCAACAAGAGGCACTTCTGGAAAACCGAGAAATCGGCTGAGCAAATTGCATTATCAAGATAGTTGCATTGTTTTGAAAACACTCCTTCGTAGAATTTAGTAGCGAGAAATCTGGAAAAACAGAGCTGTTTCTGAAAAGGAACGGCTCTTTGTTATCATTTATTAGGGTTAGAAAATTGAATCGTAAGGACGTTTATCGTCCACTTTATCAGCATGGTAAAGATACCCAAATCTAAAATTCGGGTCATTATTTTTGGTTGACTGTCTGTAAGGCAATGTGGTATTATTTACACGGTGAGCCCGTTCACTGGACGGGCTGTATTTAAAATTTTTTCTCAGGAGAACACTATCAGTACTCAAAATTTTCGCGTGAATGAATTGATCCGGGTTGCAGAAGTGCGTTTGATTGGACCGGAAAACGAGAACATCGGGGTCGTTCCCATCCAAAGAGCGCTGCAAATCGCCCGCGATGCAGAACTAGACCTCGTTGAGGTTGCCCCCAATTCAGAACCCCCCGTTTGCCGTGTGATGGATTTTGGCAAGTTCCTCTTCGAACGAACCAAAAAGGAACGTGAAGCCCGAAAATCCCAGACCAAGATCGAGGTCAAGGAGATCAGGCTGCGCCCAAAAACCAACGAACACCACCGCGGGTTCAAGACACGCGATGCCCGCCGCTGGCTGTTGGAAGGTAACAAGGTCAAGGTCACCATCCGCTTCAGAGGACGCGAAATTACCTATCCTGAGAT
>CAYYRU010000087.1:0-7784 GCA_964474095.1 uncultured Anaerolinea sp. | reverse complement strand
ATCGAACCCATTCTTAAGAATCAAGCTGATATAGTGTATGGCTCCAGATTTTTGGATCCTGATAAGAAAAATGTATTCATGAGGAAAAGTAAACTTGCGAACCTGTTTTTGACCTTTACTTCGAACCTCTTTACCAGGTACAAATTCACTGATGTTGAAACTTGTTACAAGGCACTATCCAGTGCGGTGATCAAAAATATGATCATCACCTCAAAACGGTTTGGTTTCGAGATCGAAGTCACCGCAAAAATATCCAAATTGAAACTTCGCGTTTGTGAGATTCCCATATCTTATTCGTGCCGCTCTTATTCAGAGGGCAAAAAAATTGGTTTCATGGACGCCTTGCAGGCATTTTTCTATATCGTGAAATACAACCTTTTTACTTCCCTGAAGGATTCATACACAGCAATTCCTGATTTGTCTGGGAAATAATTGGTAATGCCAAGTTTGTTTATCCCCTCTAGGGATGACTTGACTCATCCATTTGTTCTTTCCTTACTGGGACATTTTTGTGAAAACTTCTTCATGAGGATAACCATTGCCCCATCCAAAAGCAGACTAACTAGTTTATTGAATGCTCAATGCCTGGTTTGTCTCAATGAAACTTCCATTTTCTGATTCTACTTAAGGGGGATTGGTAATGGGGATGTCGCCAGCAAGGAAGCCAGATCCTGGGCCGTTTCAAGGGTGAATTGCCCGGAGATCATTCCCTCCCCATTTGAAATTGTTCCGCTAATATATGGACACGAAATAACCTCTTTATCCATCACGATGCCCAGGTAATTGCCAATATTATTCTCCGTAAACTCTTCAAAGACTGCCGTGCCTGCTCGGGTGAGTCCAAAAATTATTGCATAATATCCGTTTGAATCAGTTGTCACTTCTGCTGTCTTTATGTCAGTATTGGTCAAAATGGTATGCCAGGTTGTGCCTTCCACCGGTTGAAAAAGATCCGAATAAATATCTGTGTTTACCATGGTTCCTGGAGAAATGTAGTTATCGCCAAAATCAACAAATTCCACCAAGCCAGATTTCTTTAAATTTTCGATTACGCTGTCGTCAATATCTTGTGGTAACCGGCCAATGATTTGATCATTTTTCGAAGCCGTAAATGAAACTCCGCGTTGTGAATATCCAAGAGCTTCCAAGCGTTGGGTTAAGATAAACGCGGTCTCTTCCAATTCTGCCCGGGTTACTGTTGTTATACGGGAATCATCCAGCTTGAAAATTACTTCTTGCTTGGAAGTGAAACCACCCTGCTTGATGAAATAGATAAATACCAGTGCCCAAATGGTCAAGAAAAGAACAAGCACGATCGGCACGATAATCCAAATTAGTTTTCGACTGGAGGATGGTCTGTTGTTCAAATCGACCTGCTCTTTCTTTGGGAAAAATCGTGTTTATTCCCGTTCGCCCGAGAACTCGGGCAGGTACCACTCTTCCTCTTCCATTTGGCCGGAGGTGACCTGGTCCAACGGGGTAAGAGGATCATCCATGCGTACCTGCAGGCTGATGCCGGCAGTGCGGACGCCATTGGCGGTCATTACGCGGCGCACGCGGTAGCGCAAGAAGTAGCGCTGCACCAGCTCGTTGTTGAGCACGTCCTTGACGGTACGCACGGAAACAGCGGCCTTTTCAGCGATCTCGCCCATTTCAGTCTCGACCACGTTGCGCAGCTCGCCGGTCATGGGGTTCCAAAAGCACAGTGAACGCGCGGCCAGGATGACGGTAAAAGCGGAATGCCCCAAGAGCGGCAGCCAGTTGCTGAACAGGTAGCCGGTGAGGAACATACCGCGCTCCGGCTGGATAATGCGGGCACGCTCACTGCCGTAGGCGCGCTGCAGCATGAACTTGCGCGAGCGCGGATCGGCTGTTTCGGCCTGTGGTTCATCCCCTTTGGCATTAATGGGGGTCTTTGTCTCTTCCGGGAGTTCGCTTTCAACAACACTGGTTTTGCTGAACGCTGGTTCAGTGACTTGGGATGCAGCCTTTTCCTGTGGAGTAACCTGCCCGCCTTTGTAGAAGCCGTTTTGTACGATCACTTTAAAGGTCACCGGTTCATGATACAGACCGTCGAGGATACGTTTGATGCGCGCGCTGAGGCGCTCCTCCACCCAGGCTTTACCGTAGGTGTTATAGGCACCCACCGAAAAGATCTTGTTCTGGTAACCGACCACCCGCAGGGGTTGCACCCAGGTCTCGAAGAGCGCCCGCGACATCTCGCGCCGCAGTTCCCCGAGCACCATTTCCCAGGCTTCATGCTGCCCGGGCAGGTTCACACCCAACGATTGGTTTTGGATCGGTTGTTCCATGCGCTACGCTTTCTCGCGGCCACCAGAAAGGATCACTTTCAGATGGTGACATTCCCTCATTGTTCTATTATAGAACAATAATTCTATTTATTCAATAACCATTTTCATTCACCAGCGCACCCAAGCAATTCCTGGTAATTTTTTCTACCAATAACTGTGGGGGTTTATGGTAGAAAAAACTCATTCCTCGCCAACCAGGCGGTCGACGAACATCGACATCACCTGGGTATCCAGTTCTTCACCCAGGTTCGCCAGGCGCGATGAGCAGATGCGCGCCAGAATGCCAACGGTCTCGCCAACTGAAACCTTGCGTCCCATCAATTTTGAGAAGCGTTCCTGCCAGCGCTCGATCTCGGTGATCTCACCTTGTGAAAGGGTGATGCCCACCTTGTGACGCGGCACAATGCCGTGCGGGCGCCCAGGTGAACGGCTTTCGGGTTCACTGGGGACGCTGCGGGCTTCATAAAGTTGTACCCAGGCACTCCGGCTGGAGTTCGCGTTAGCAGCCATAATCACTTCACCTTCCGAGCGATCTCAACACTGATCATGGTGTCGTCACTCTGCAGCAAATAATCCATCGAAAGGGCGCACAGGCGAATGATCTCACGCGGCACACCTTGCGATTTCTCATACAGTACTTCGAAAGCATCATCGTTGATCAAGGGTTCCGAGCGGCCGGCCACGCGCAGCCTAAATACCACCATTTGCAGCGCGCTTGAGAGTGTTAATGGAGGCAGCGCCAGGCGAACAAAAACACGCGCGTTGACCGATTTGTTCAACTCGAAAACACCTGACATTTCGGATTGTCCAAAGGCTAGTACTTGCACCACTTTTGCGTCATAATCAAAGTTGTAGAGGCGGTGCAGCACCTCGAGTGCCTCGGCCTCCATTAATTGGGCGTCATCAAGCAGCACGATCACGTTGTGATTGGCACCGTAGGCATCCGCCATAAATTTTTCAAGACCTTCCATCTGGCGCTGAAAGGAGCGCTGCGGAGGAACGCCCAGAGTTTGCGAAATCTGCCGGGCGGCATCCATAGCCGATTTAAAAGCGGCAGTGTGGATATAGGCGATGTCAATGTTTTCTTCGGAGGCATACACGTCATACAGACGCCGGGCGAGAGAACTCTTGCCCATGCCCATATCACCAGTGATGAGGGCTAATCCGCGCCGGCGCGAAATGACACCCTGCGCCTGCCGGTAGACCGCCAGGTGCTCAGGGCCAAGGTAAAGGTAACGCGGGTCAGCCGAGAGCTTGAAAGGGTCTTCCTTCAACCCCAACCGCTCCAGCCGCACCAGACGCCACTCGTTATCATTCATGGAATCTAACATGTGCTCTTCCTCCTGCACCATAATTATCGCACGAAATCAGAACGAAATCAATAGAATTACGCTATTTATCAGTAATCATAACCGAATTAGCACAATTAGTTGAAGTCTTTTTTGTTTTATGCTAATATGTAACCAGAAATCGGAACTATTACCAAAATCGCGAAAAATAGTGTTTTTTAGCGCAGAAGGATCAGAAAACCGCATGGCCATTACAATTACGATCGCAAATGAAAAAGGAGGGGTGGGCAAAACCACTACCGCTGTCAATCTGGCGGCCGGCCTGGCGCTGCGCCTCTCCGAGAAAACCGGTCCCGCCAGCCGTGTGCTGTTGGTGGATATGGACCCCCAGGGGCATGCCCTGCTGGCCGTGGCTTTTGATCACAAACAACAAAAAAACACCTCCTCGCTGGCAGCGCTGTTGACAGAAACCCCTCCGCCTTCCGCGCAGCGCTTGATTCAGAAAAGCGACCACCACCCCAACCTGTTCATCATCCCCTCAGACCATGCCGAGATGATCAAGGCCGCGCGCGACCTGCCCACCCTGATGGCCAACGAGACACGCCTGCAGCACGCCCTGCAATCCGTGCAAAATGATTACGCCTACATTATCATCGACACCCCGCCCACCACCGGCGACCTGCTGATCAACGCGCTGGTGGCGGCCACCTGGGTGTTGGTGCCGGTGGAGACCAGCTACCTGGGGGTCTCAGGTTTGATCGAGCTTCAGCGCACCATTGACCAGGTCAAAACACATTTCCGGCCTGACCTCAAAATCTTTGGCTACCTGCCCACCCTGTGTGAAGAACAACGCGCTGAAGCCCAGGAGATCCTCTCTGAACTGCAACAGCGCTATAAAAACCAGATCCTGCCGCCCATCCATAAAGCTTCTGACCTGGCCTACGCCCACTCCAGCCACATGGACGTCTTCACCTACCGTCCGCCTCGATCGAGAAACGCCGAGAATATTGCCTCCAGCTCACGCGCCACGCATGAGTATGCCGAGCTGGTGGACCTGGTCTTGCAGACAACGGGGAAATCATAGCTCCCCTGGAAGGACTTGTTGCGTATGCCACCCAAAAAACGATTTAGCGCCTTCGATGACCTTTCGGCTGCCTCAGCCGAAAAAGACAAGGTGCAACCTGACCACCTCAAAGAATCCACAGGCACACTGCCCGCGGTGGAACGCATTGAGCGGCTGACACCCAGCCAGATGATGCCCGACCGTTTTCAACCGCGCCGCCTGCTGCCGCCTTCCCTGAGAGCGGATTTCTACAACGGCCGCATGAACTGCTATCAGGCCGCCATGGAATGGCTGGCTTTGGCACGCGCCGACCAGGGCGCGGCCGCTGAGGTTGAAAAACTGCTGATGATGGGGTCCTCTTTTGAAGAACACGGTCAGATCAAATCCATCACTGGCAAATGGGTCAGCTCATCCAGCGGGGAGTATGTCTTTCAGATCGAGACTGGCGAACGCCGTTTTTGGGCGGCCTGTTTACAATACGCCTCTTCGGGCGCGGCCGACGAACCCCAGCTGCGCGTTGAGGTGGTGGACAGGCCCACCCGGCAGCGCCAGGTACTCGAGAACCGCCACGCCGAACCACCTTCGGCCGTAGAACAGGCCTGCGAAGTGGCATCACTGATCCTGGCCGAACTGGGGATTGAACCCGACCCCGAAGTTGAAGATGACTATGAATTCTTCAGGCAGGCACGCAATTCACGCATGCCTTCAGGCTTATGGGAGAAATTAATGCCAGTGATGCAGCTCACCCGTCCGCGCATGGTGCAACTGCTCAACATTTTACAACTCTCAACCCCGCAGCTTGACCTGGCGGACCGCTACCGCTTGTCTGAGCGCGTGCTGCGCGAGATCCTTTCCTCTCCGCGCGAACAGTGGGAACGCATGGTGCGCCTGAGCATCCAAAATCAGCTAACCTCAGACGAAGTAGCTGAGCTGACCACCCTGCCGACAGTAAACGAACCTAAAACCAATCAAAGACCTGTCACCCCCATTCTGCCAGAACCCAGCCGGCAGGCCTCGCGCTCTTTGCGACGCTTCGTGCAAACCCTCTCGGAGCTTGACCGACTCAGCCGCGACGAAGCCCTGGACGAGATCGCCGATACCCTGGTGGTCAAAGGCAGCGCGCTTGAATCCCTCACCCTGCTGGAAGAACTTGCCCGACTGATCAAAGCCAGACTGGACCGGAAATAATACAGAGAATTGAGAATCACAAAACCCGCCGATCGATCGGCGGGTTTTTATTTTGTAACCACGGTTACGCTTTTCAATTCGTATGGGCGTTTCACGAGTCGCCCACTACTATGATTCGAAGTCATTAAATCGTAACCGCGGTTACACTTATTGTTTCCTTTTATCTGATTTACTGGAGTTAATTCGCGATTACCCCTACTGATTTGACTTTATAGTAACCGCGGTTACACTTTACCCATTGATGGGACGCACCGGGCGACCTTCGATATATCCGCGGTAACCCTGCGGTGCCAATTGAAAGCGCGGACCGTCTTCATCGGCCCACTTGAAGCCGTAGATCTCAGGGTTGTAAGTTTTCATCACTTCCCACAGATTACCGATGGCTTCTTCAAAGTCTTCTTCTTTGTATGGCTGACCCTGGAAGATCATCATTTTGCAAGCCGGCAGGGTGATCAACTCGTACCCCTCGGGTACGGGGCCGTCATAATCCTGCGGCATTTCCACCCCCTGGGCATAGAGGGAGGTGCCGGGTTTTTGCAGGTTCTTGGGCAGCCACATGCCGATCGGTTCCTGAAGGGCACCCTTGATGGCACACAACTCATCCCATACTTTGCAACCCACTTCACCGCAGTAAGCGTAATAATCCTCGGCTTTAATGCCGCGCTTGAGAATTAACTTGCGAGCGGGACGATCCACCACCTGCACAAAGACACTGTTGGTTTTCATATTTTCTGACATTTTGACCTCTCCTTTTATCAAGGCGATAAAATAATCACGGACGTTTGAAGGCATGAACAAGCGGATGGGCGGACGGAGTTGTGAGTACTCACTGGGGGTAACGCCAAACTCTTTTGAAAAGGCGCGGGTGAACCCTTCATGAGAATCAAAGACAAAATCGAAAGCCACATCCACCACACGGGATTCCTGCTCACCCAGTCGTACGGCCGCTCGAGTCAGTCGGCGGGCGCGCAGGTAATCAAAAGGATTCCTACCAGTCAACGCTTTAAATATGCGGGCCGCGTGCCATGGCGAATATCCCGCGGCTTCAGCTAATTGAAACAGCGTGACAGGCTCATGCAGGTGTTCTTCGATATAGGTCTGCATGCGTTGAACCGCGTTGATGTTTTGCCAGTTGTCCATAGTTCACCTTGTGATCAGAAGAATATCACTGAGCACTCGCGAGTGCTTGACCTGGATTGCGGTCTTCGGCGGGTGTGATTTTGATTATAGCGATTTCGCCCCTGAAATCAAAAATAACGTCTTTCTAAGGGAATCTCACAACAGGTGACCAAATACTCATTTAGAGTGGATTCGACCGCGCTGAAGGCCACTCTTCCGCCTTAGGGGCGACCCTACAAGAAATCAGCATAATGATTCAGGGGCGACCCTTGATTTTCAAGGGGTGACCCTTTATAATTCTCAGGGGCGACCCTTGAGGACAGAAGTTCATGCCTTTTTGGAAACCACCCAGCCATCACTGAAAAAGAAAGCCGCAGCATGAAAATATTCGCTTTTGCCAATCAAAAAGGTGGTGTCGGCAAGACCACCACTGCCGTCACCCTGGCCGACGGACTGGCTCGCTCGCAGGTAAAAACCCTGCTGGTGGATCTCGATCCACAGGGCCATTTGGCACTGTCCTTTGGGCTATCGAAATCCCCCGGGCTTTACCGTCTGGTCTGCCTTGATGAACCTTTGGAGCAGGTGAAGGTCAACCTGCGCCCGATGCTCGATCTGGTGCCTGGGGATAAACAGACTGAGAAAGTCAAACGCCAGATCACGCTATCAGACTTTCGCGAGAACATTCTGGCCGACCTGCTGCGTGAGGCGCCCTATGACGCAGTGCTGCTGGATATGGCACCTTCGCTGGATGTGCTTCACATCAACGGATTGATCGCCGCGGATTGGGTGATCATCCCCACCCGGCTGGACGCG
>CAYYRU010000086.1:0-7972 GCA_964474095.1 uncultured Anaerolinea sp. | reverse complement strand
GTTGGGCGCCTGGTCGAACTTGAAGTAACCGCGCCGGTGACCCAGCGTTCCATATTGGACGCACTTGAGCAGCGTTACCCCATGCTGCGCGGCACCCTGCGCAATCGTCAGAGCGGGCAGCGCAATGATTACATCCGCTTCTTCGCGTGCGGCGAGGATTGTTCGCTGCAATCCCCGGAGGCGCCCTTGCCCGACAGCGTGGCCCAGGGCAGGGAGGAGTTCATGATCGTGGGCGCCATGGCGGGAGGATAGAGATCCCAAATTACGCCTTTTAATTGGTAGGGCGCATCCTGTTCTAGGGGACGCACCTCTCTTTTATCACAACCATAGGATCAATTGGTATACAATCAAGTCATGCCGAAATACCACCGTTTCAGGGTGGAAGGTGGGACCTATTTCTTTACGGTTGTAACAGTTCATCGGCGCCCAATTTTGGTAACCCCCTCCGCACGGAATATTCTGCGCCACGCATGGCTCACCGCCCAGGCGCGTTTTCCATTTGAGACCCTGGCGATATGTTTGCTGCCCGATCATCTGCATTGCCTTTGGAAATTACCCGAAAATGATTCCAATTATTCCATTCGATGGAGAGTGATCAAAAATCTCTTTACAGTGCGATATTTGAAAGAAGTCGGGGTTGAAGAGCCGCGCAACCCATCGAGGATCAAAAGACACGAGGCTGCCATTTGGCAAAGGCGTTTTTGGGAACACACCATTCTGGATGAAGATGATTTCGAGGTCCACTTGGATTACATCCATTACAATCCGATCAAACACGGCCTTGTTGAACAGGCCGCGGATTGGCCGTGGTCAAGTTTTCACAAATATGTAAAAGAAGGGCTTTATGAGGTTGATTGGGCTGGTGGAGATATTGGAAGAATTCAGGGATATCCTTTTGATTGAAATGAAATATGTAGGGTGCATCCTGCTCTTGAGGATGCACCAAAAAGAACAACAAATTATGAAAGGTGCATCCCAACCAACGGGATGCACCCTACGAGTTTATTCTTAAGATTAATAAAATAGTGCCCCGCGCGAAGCCCCCTGCAAAGGGGTGCGAAGCCTCCCCATAGGGGATCGCGCAGCATACCTCAGGTACAACGGGACTCGAACCCGTGTTTCGTGTACCCCCCAGGGGTGTGGACTTGAGATTAAATAAATAGTGCCCCCAACGGGACTCGAACCCGTGTTTTGGCACCTGTACCCTCGATGGGTATTGAAGAGGGCATTCTGCTAACCATTTAAATAAAAAGTGCCCCCAACGGGACTCGAACCCGTGTTTTGGCCTTGAGAGGGCCACGTCCTAGGCCGCTAGACAATGGGGGCGTTTTGCGGTGCACACAAAGTGAGCGAAAGGATTTTATCATGGAGGCAAGGGGGTGTCAATTTATTACAGAGAACTAGTTGTATCGAAAAATTACCTTTCTTAACAAACATTCTACAAGATTGAAAATTAATGAGTTATTAAGGTATTTATGATATTATTTATCATAATAGAAGAGAGAGACCTATGAAAAATAACTCCTTAACCCCCAAGATTAACCCTTCCGAGATCACGCCCAAAGCCACCTACTTATCGCGCCGCGATTTCATGCGTACGGCTGGTATCGTTACAGCGGGCGGCGTTCTGGCCGCCTGCGCCCCATTGGCGACCCCCACCCCCACGGATCAGCCCTCCCCCGACCCAACCCAGACCCTGCCGGTGTACCGTGATGAACACTCCAACAAGGCCAACACGCTTTACGAGATCACGCATTACAACAATTACTATGAATTCACCACCGACCCCAGCGGCGTGGCCAAACTGGCCGAGAATTTTCCGACCTCTCCCTGGGACGTGCAAGTGTACGGCCTGGTGAACAAGCCCAAGACCTACAGCGTGGACGATCTGATCAAGCGTTTCTCGCCTGAAGAACGGGTTTACCGCCTGCGCTGTGTGGAAACCTGGAGCATGGTCATCCCTTGGGTGGGGTTCCCGTTGCACAAATTACTTTCAGAGGTGGAACCCACCTCTGACGCCAAATACGTGCGCTTTGAGTCGGTCTACCTGCCTGACGAGATGCCCGGGCAAAAACTGGGCGTCTTCCCATGGCCTTATCAAGAAGGACTGCGCCTGGATGAAGCCATGCACGATCTCACCATCCTCGCCACCGGCATGTACGGCGGCGAATTGCCCCCGCAAAACGGCGGAGGCATCCGCCTGGTGGTGCCCTGGAAGTACGGCTTCAAGTCCATCAAGGCGGTCATCAAGATCGAGCTGGTGGCTGAGCAGCCCGAAACCATGTGGAACACCATCGCCCCCGAGGAATACGGCTTCTACTCCAACGTCAACCCCAACGTGGATCATCCGCGCTGGTCGCAATCCACCGAAAGGCGCATCGGCGAGAACTTCCGCCGCGGCAGCTTCATTTTTAACGGCTACGAGGAACAGGTGGCTCACCTCTACGACGGCATGGACTTAAGGATCAATTACTAATGGAAAAACAAAAGTTCAATTGGCTGCGTTATGTCGTTCACGCCGGTGCCATTATCACCTTTGCGGTACTGGCCATACGCTATTTCACAGGCAATCTTTCGGTCAATCCCATCCAGACGCTTGAACAGCAAACCGGAAAAACCGCCCTCATTTTCCTGGTGCTTTCACTGGCTTGTTCTCCACTGGGTGCCATCTTGGGCTGGCGGGAGCTGAGTGGTCGAAAAAAGGCTCTCGGGTTGTATGGGTTCGCTTTTGCAGCCATCCACCTTTTGATCTACCTCGGTCTGGATTTCGGCTTCCAGTTCAAATTCATCTTCATGGGGTTTCTAAACTCGGTCTATCTATGGATTGGCCTGGCCGCCTTCCTCATCCTTTCGGCGCTGGCTATCACTTCCTTCAAAAAGATGAAACTGCTGTTGAAGAGGAACTGGAAGCGCCTGCATCGCCTGGTCTACATCCTGTCCCCGTTGGTGGTGCTGCATTACATCCTCACCCTTAAGAACAATTTCGTGAGCCTTCAAGGAAATATTACGGAACCGCTGATCTATGGGGTGATCGTGCTACTCTTACTTATCTTGCGCATTCCACCCATTAAGACTGCCCTGATCAACCTGCGAATCAGGCTACAAAACCGCCGGCTTCCTGTATAATACGGATTCATGAATTCCGATCCCCAAAGCAAACGTGCTGACAAAGTCAGAGCAATGTTTACTCGCATTGCCGGACGTTATGATTTAATGAACCGCCTGATGAGCGGCGGACGCGACCTGGCCTGGCGGCGCAGGCTGCTCAAAAAACTCACCCTGCCCGATTCGGCCAGGGTACTCGACCTGGGAGCCGGCACCGGCGACCTGGCTACTGAACTGCAAAGGCAGAGCCCCGCCCTCAGAATCATCGCCGCGGATTTCACCCTGGGCATGATGACCACCGGACGAGACTGGCACGGCATCCCGCGCGTCAACGCAGACGCGCTGACGCTGCCTTTTGAGGATCAAGCTTTTGACGCGCTCGTCTCCGGGTTTTTGGTGCGCAACGTCGAAGACGTGGATCAAGCCCTGCGCGAGATGGCGCGCGCCCTCAAACCAGGTGCCAGTGTGGGCATACTCGATATGACCCGTCCGCGCAAGAATCTGCTTTCTCCCCTAATTAACTTCTTCCTCAACCGTGTGGTGCCGCTGATGGGCGCGTTGATCACGGGTCAGAAGGAAGCCTACACCTACCTGCCCAACTCCACGCAAACCTTTCTCAGCGCGGAAGATCTGGCCGACAAAATGCGCGCGGCCGGGTTTCAAAACGTGCGTTTTGAGCTCTTGAATTTCGGCACGGTGGCCATCCACCACGCCTCACTCCCCCAGTGATCATTTGTATTTAATTTAGCCCATATCCTGCCTGCCGGCCAGTGCCCTCAGCAGAGTATTTTGATCGGCGTATTCCAGGTCGCCGCCCATGGGCAATCCGCGCGCCAGACGCGTGACACGCACACCCATTGGCAGCAGCTGCTGCCGCAGATAAAGCGCGGTGGCATCACCTTCCATGCTGGGGTTGGTGGCCAGTATGATCTCTTTGGCTTCGCCGCTACGCACCCGTTCCAATAAAGGTTTGATCTTCAGATCATCCGGGCCGACCCCCTCGATTGGCGATAACACCCCTTGCAGCACATGGTAACGGCCGTGAAAACCCCCGGTGCGTTCCAGTGCCAGCACGTCCAGCGGATCCTCCACCACGCAAATGGTGCCGTCCGCGCGCTGGGTGTTGGCGCAAATGTCGCAGGTCTCCTGC
Source organism: uncultured Anaerolinea sp. (assembly GCA_964474095.1). Classification (GTDB taxonomy): domain Bacteria; phylum Chloroflexota; class Anaerolineae; order Anaerolineales; family Anaerolineaceae; genus UBA6107. The sequence continues at coordinate 3,717 of CAYYRU010000086.1, read as the reverse complement.
GTGGCAAGAGTGATGTTGTAACACAGCTTGCAATGCCCCGTGGCCGACTTCAGTCCTGTCAGCGCGTTCACCAACTGGTTCGAAAGATCCTCAGGTGAACGCAAGATGTGGAAAGCCAGCCTGGAAGCGGATTTGGGTCCGATGCCAGGCAGGCGTTCCAGCGCGTTGATCAGGTTTTGGATCGGCTGGGGCAGAATGGACATGAAATTCTCTTAGAACCCCAAACCGGGCATGCCACCAGCCAGCGGACCGAGTTTTTCTTCGGCCATCTTGCGGCTGTCATCCAGCGCCAGGTTGACCGCGCTGAGGATGAGGTCCTGCAGCATTTCAGCGTCCGCGTCCTTGAGCAATTCGGGGTCGATGATCACATCTTTGCAATGTTGATCGCCAGTCATGGTCACCTTGACTGCGCCGCCACCAGCGGATGAGGTAACTGTGTCGATGGCGAGTTGTTCCTGGGCCACAGCCATTTGTTCTTGCAGGCGTTTGATCTGAGCCATCATGCCACCGCCGCCACCCATGCCTCCACCAGCAGGTCGATTGAATCCTTTTGCCATATCGTTAACTCCTTAATCCATTAATCGCGTGAAACGAGTTTGCCGCCGAGGTTTAGAGCGGTACCCACGATACCGTCTGAATCCACATCCAGATCCACGGTTGAACCGGACAATTTATTGCTGACCACCGTGCAAGTGATCGGTAGATCCACTTTGAGCAGGTGCGCGATGGCGCCGCGGGTCACTTCAATGTTTTCGGCGGATTCCATTTTTGATTTTAACACTTCACTGGCAAAGCCCAGGATCAAGACACCTTCTTTGATCTGAACCAGCTTTTGAGAGTTCAAGAGAGCTTCAGTTTGTGAGCGCCTGCTCTTGACCTCAGCCCGAATAGTATTCCAATTGGCCAAAATATCCTGGGTGCTGATGCCTGCGTTTGCTTCGGGTTTTGAGACATCCTCTGCCGCTGCGGTTGTCTTGGGGTTGGCTTTCGGTTCAACCACATTCTGCTTGGGGGCAACTTTTTCACTCTTGGGTTCAGCGGCTGCCGGGGTGGTCTTGGGTGTCGCGGGTTGCAATGGCGCGACTGGTTGATGAATCTCACCGAGCCCCGCCGCCTGGGCAAAAGCGATCTCGAGCGCCATGCTGGGCTGCCATGAGGTGCGCAGGTCGTTGATGGCGGTGTTGAAGAGCCTGATCCACTCCATCATCACGGAAGGCTCCACAGCCTGGCTGATCTGGCGCATTTGGGTTTTGGTTTCTTTGGTGGCATCCACCTGTTTTTCGTTACCCATGCGCATCAAGAGCAGATTGCGCAGGTATTCCACCACCTGGCGTGCGTATTGGCGCGGGTCGCTGCCGCCATCCAGCGCGCGGTGGATCACTTCCAAGCCGCGGGCGGTGTCACGTGCCTGAATGGACTGGATGAGGTCGACCACCAATTGATTGGTGGCTGTGCCGAGTACTTGTTGGGCCAGGTCAAGGGTGATGCGCTCGCCGGTTGAGGCCAGTTGGTCGAGCAGTGAGATGCCGTCGCGCATGGCACCGGTGGATTGGCGCCCAATCAGAATAAGCGCTTCTTCATCTGCCTCGATCTTCTCCTGTTCGCACAGGTGTTTGAGAGTTTCCACAATATCCATCACGGGAATGCGCCTGAATTCATGACGCTGACAGCGCGAGAGCACCGTGGCCGGGATCTTGTGCACTTCAGTGGTGGCCAGGATGAAAATGGCATGCGCCGGGGGTTCCTCAAGCGTCTTTAACAGGGCATTGAAGGCTGCCGTTGAAAGCATGTGCACTTCGTCGATAATGTAAACCTTGAACTTGCCATCGGAAGGTTGAAAATTGATCTTGTCGCGCAGGTCGCGCACATCTTCCACGCTGGTGTTGGAGGCGGCGTCAATTTCGATCAGGTCGAGATAACGTCCTTCATTGACTGCCATACAGTTCTTGCATTCGTCGCATGGGCGGTTGCTCAGATCAGGTGACTGGCAATTGACCGCTTTGGCCAACAGCCTTGCGGTGGTGGTTTTGCCCGTACCACGCGGACCCGAGAACAGGTAGGCATGACCAACCTTGTCCGCGGTAATGGCGTTGCGCAGCGTTTTCACCACATGATCTTGAGCGATCACCTGTTCCCATTTGCGCGGACGCCATTTTCGGTAGAGTGCCTGGGTCATTTTCGTTCATCCTTTGCAGGAAAGTTATCCATAAATATCATCATCCCATTTTACCTGATTCAAGTGGGGTTGGAAGAAATCTTAATTCAGGGGATTGAAAATCGAAAACGTTCATGCCCTTCAGCATCGGCCAAAATGGCTTCTCCGCCAGAGTGCCAAACCGCGGTTGGAGCATTCCAATACAGTTCAACCGTATTGTTAAAACCGGCATGCGAATAAATGTTGATCACGCCATTCGGGTAGAGGGTGAAAGCCGGGAACACAAACTCATCTCCCTGACCATTTGAAAGGACCCAACCTGACATGTTGACAGGGTCGCTCCAGGTGTTTTTCAGACTGACTTTTTCGTAATCCGCCTCGCCGGGCAGAAACACAGATTGGATTTCGATTGGTTGAACATTTTGCGGCGGAAGCCGGGCAGGTTCCGTAGACAAAAGGTTGGGGGCGATCATATCTGTTGGTGTTTGACAATTTGATGCCGGGTTCAGAGCGGACCAAATCAGGATCACCGTCAGCATGGTAATGGCTGATATCGCGACATTTAACAACAGATATGGAATGATTTTTTTGGTCTTCATGGTAGGTTGATTAAATCATAGCATAATAAGGATGTAAAATGTTTTGGCATGGAGAAACATGAAAAAGATCGTCATTGATGGTCACAACCTGATTCCCAAAATTGCCGGCCTCCGTCTGGACGACCCGGATGATGAAATGCGCTTGATCGAAAGGGTTCAGGAATATTGCCGTTTAGAAAGGCGCAGCGCGGAATTGTTTTTTGACGGTGCGCCAGATCCCCGCGGCAATCATCCCAAACACGGATTGGTGCACACTCATTTCATCAAGTTGGGGGGAACCGCAGACGACGCGATCCTGCATTATCTTCAAGGCCACTCAAAAGAAAAAACCTTTCTGATAGTGGTTTCATCTGATCACCGCGTTCAAAATGAGGCCAGGAGCATGGGATTCAAGATCATGTCGGCGGAGGATTTCGCGAGAGACATGGATCGCGCCTTTCGCAGCGACAGCGCTGTCAGAGAGAAAAAAGAGAAACCTTTATCGACCTCTGAAGTGGATGAATGGCTGCAGATCTTCGAAAATCGCAAAAACTCTTAATTGTTTTTAATGTAATTCTGATAATTTAGATGTATATTATCCATTAGACACGATTATCCATTGAACACGAGTGTCTTCCACCCCAAAATTTTGGTGGAGTTCCCTCCCTAGATGAAAGGCAGACATGTCCCCCCCATGCCTGCCTTTCGTTTTAACTTATAATGCAAAATAGAGATTACCCATTTGACAGTGATTGGGTTGAGTAATGACAGCCTGCACCCCGCCAGGAGTGTGAGGACATGTGCCGGGTGAGTTGCCGGAAGAGAACCCACAAAAAAAAGACACGGAAAACCGTGTCTTTATATTTGGCGGAGAGAGCCTGCACCCCGCCAGGGGTGTGAGGACGTGTGCCGGGTGCGTTGCCGGGAGAGAACCCACAAAAAAAGACACGGAAAACCGTGTCTTTATATTTGGCGGAGAGAGCC
>CAYYRU010000085.1:0-8169 GCA_964474095.1 uncultured Anaerolinea sp. | reverse complement strand
AGCGCCACCTGCCAGGTTTTTCCCTCATCAAGTGCCAGTTCAACAACGTGGGCATTTATTGGCCACCCGTGGATCCCGCCATCCTGCTGCTCTCGGTCTGGGATGGCACCCTCACCTGGTCTACCAGTTATTGGCGCTGATGATTCCACCTTTCTCTTTACGATTCTCGGTTCTCTATTCTCGATTCTCGGAGTTTAATTATGACCTACCCCCTCTCCTCCCCCGTGACCGCCGGGCAGCCCACCGCTGCTGATCATTACAACAATCTCCGCAAAGACGCCCTCAACCTTGGCCAGGCGGATGCCGACGTGGTAAACCTGGGCAACTTCTTCAAACGCTTCTATCAGGGTGTGAGCCTGCAATATTTGGCCACCAACCGCGTGCGCGTCCCCTATTCTGCCTCCAACCCCCCTACCCTCATGATCAACGGATTCATGCTGCAGGCTGTCGCCAACGTGGATCTGCCTTCCGGTCTCATCAGCGGAGCCGCCGCCACCTGGTACATCTTTGCCAACCGCACCGCCGGGTCCACCACCTTCACACTCTCGGCCAATACCTCAGCCTCAGAGGGCACTGATCAGCGTCTCATCGGACAGGCCTACTGGGATGGATCTTCTCTTGGTTTGATCGTGTGTTATCTTTCCAATAACTCAATCCCCACAGCGGATTATGATTCCGGCTGGTTTGCTGCCACCTACAACATGACCTACACCCGCCCGCACGGATTGGCCAACACGCCGCGCCTGGTGACGCTCTATCATTCTTCTGATTCTGCTGGTGTGAGTGAGTGGGTGTTGGTGACTGTTATTCAGCACGGCGAGCTTGTTATTTCGCCTCTGGGTTTTGATGCGACCAATATCTATGTGCAGACCGGAGGGTTTTCGGGCTATGGCGCCACTTGTTACTCGATGCGCCGTTCTTCCAACGCCGGTTACTACCGACTCTTTGCCTGGCTGTGAGCGGAAGGCGACCGCAGGATGCGTTTGTGTCCAGCGGGGATGTCGTGTGGATCTGAAATATAAGATACAATTGGCTGATATGAATTCCACCTGTGTGAAATTCCCAGGATAACCCCAATGCCCACCCTCATTCAGATCCCTGCCAGCGAGGTTTTACAAGCGCAAAAACGAGACATTACCCTGCATTTGGAAGGGCGCTGTTCACGCTGCGGGTCTTCACCGGCTGATTATTTTGAGGTGCATCACGTGTATTATCACGAGAAACTCAAGCGCGAGCACCTGGTTGGAAAGAAATACCAGACGTCAAAACGATATTGGGTAAAGATCAGCGTGTGTGAGAATTGTTTTCAAGCTGATTACCTGACACATCCCGAACTACTCGATCGCAGCGCCCCTGGGTTGGGAAGGATCGCCCGCTTTCATTCGATCGCGTGGACGTTGGGCGCGCTGCTGGCCGCGATGGGATTTATAACCTTAACCCCATTCGTTCCGGACAAGGGAATATTCGCAAGCATCAAGGATATGTGGCAGATCCCGGTGGCAGTTGGTGTGGTGGTGCTTTTACTCACCTGGCTCAGCCAACACAAATACCAAACCACTACCATGCGCCGGCTGGAACAGACTGCCCCCAATTATCGCCCACTGCCGCGCGCTGAAGTTATCACTATCATCCAGGAAAATGGAGCTTCACAGGCAGAGATCTGCCTGGAAATTGTGCTGAACAATGAGCCATGGGCGATCGCGGTTGCCGAGAAGAATGGCTGGATATATAAGAATACAGAGATTGTTGAACCTGAGCCCACAAACCAAGAAAAATGAGGGAACCATGAGAGGAATTCTTGTTGACGAGAACGTAAGGGTTTATGCCGAACCAGACAATCAAAACCTGTCCATTACCATGCTAAAAAAAGGGGATGAGTTTGACCTGGGCAAGGTGGTTAGAAAGAAGCGGGAAGTTTGGGTGCAGGTCACGCTGCCTTCAGGGCAGACCGGATTCATTACTGGAGAAACCAGGATCTTTGAGATCAAAAGAGTGCAATTCTTAACCAACCAGGTGGTCATGCGCGATTCTGCCAGTGATGATGGCAATCTGGTCAAGAATTTTGAGAAAAACGCGGTGGTTACCGCGATCGGTGTTGAAAACACCGACAACAAGGGCTGGGTCAAGGTAAAAGATGATGACGGGAATGTTGGTTTTATCCGTGGCGACGCGCGCATCAAGGTTTACCAGGAAGTCAGCGTAGCTGCCAGCAAGAAAATGATGCTCACCGGCGGAATTTTTACTTTACTAGGATTGGCATTTCTGATCGTGATTCTGGTCAGGCCGCAAACCAGCGATAACACATCCGTTTTGCTGGTGGCGGTGCTGGCTTTTGGTGTGCTGCAACTTGGGCAGGGCTACCTGCAATATCGTAAAGCCATTAAAGAAGAACAAGTGAAGAAGTTGAAGGAAAAACTGCCTTAACCTTGTAGACCGGTTTACTTCTCCTTGATCACATCGATGCAAACATCGATGATATCCGGGTCAAAAATGACACCAACATTCTCCCGCAGATAAGCGAGCGCTTCTTCCTTGCTGCGGGCTTTGTTATAAATGCGATCACTGGTGATGGCGTCATAAACGTCAAACACGGAAAAGATGCGGGCTGTAAAGGGGATCTCTTTGCCCTTTAAACCACGAGGATAACCCGTGCCATCCCATTTTTCATGGTGACAGTAAGGCACATCCAGGGCTTGTTTCAAGAAGCCAATGGGAGAGAGCATCTGGTAGGCGTAATCAGGATGCTTTTTCATGATGACCCATTCTTCATCGGACAGCGGCCCGGGTTTATTGAGGATGTGGTCAGGAACACCCACTTTGCCAATGTCGTGCAGTAATACACCGCGTCGCAAATGCTCCATATCTTCATCACGGATGCCAAGACGTTGAGCGGCTTTCATGGTGCGTTCAAGCACACGAACGGTGTGGCCCTCGGTTTCTTTATCGCGTAGATCAAGGAAATTCGCCCAACCCATGAGGGTGTCATCATAAGCCTGCAGCAGAACGGATTGTGATTTCTGCAGTTCCATGAAGTTTTGTGAATTATCGAGGGCGATGGCAGCCTGTTGCGCCAGAGCCTCCATGAAACTGATCCACTCGCGGCTGGGTTCGAGATCGCTTTTATGATAGATCTCCAAAACGCCTTTGATCTGACCTTTGATCACCATGGGGGTGGCGATATATTTCATAAACTTTTCAGTACTTAGAATCTCACTCAACGAGGGCGAAAAGATCTGGCCTGTTCCGAGGTGAACCTGGATGGTTTTCTTAAGGGCAACCGCTTCTGATGGTAGCGGAGAATGGCGTACGGCGGAACGCAATGTGGATTCTGAGGATTTAAAACCCAGACCGGTTAAAAATTGATATTGGATCAACTCAGGTTCAAATTGCAGAATAGAGGCGGCATCTACATGTAATACCTGGCGCAACTGATCTAAAAGGACCTGATAGGTAACCCGCAAGTCAAAGGATGACGTGATGGCTTTGTCGATCTGATGAAGGGCATTGATGCGCTCCATTTGTTCACGGAGTTGTTGATCAGCACGAATGCGTTCGGTGATGTCACGACCAATGCCTTCAATGTATTGTGGCTTACCAGAAGCATCATTTATCACTTTACAGCGCAATTCGAGCCAGATATTCTTGCCATCCTTGCGAGTAAATTCGATATTGATTGTTGGGGAAGATTGATTGACCACCCAATTCACGAAAGTGTGTGCATCTATGCCTTTAAGGTTATTGGTCAGGATATGAGGATCAGCAAACAACTCGTCTAGGGGATATTTGGTGATCTGGGTGACAGATGGGCTGATGTAATCAATACTCATCGGAGATCTAGCGCTGATGCGAAAAATCACATCCGCGGCATTGTCAGCCAACAAGCGAAAACGGGCTTCGCTTTTACGCAAGGCTTCCTGCTCACGCTGAAGCATCATCAGATGGTGTGCATTCTCAAGTATCACTGGCAGGCGCATGAGGTAACCGCTGGTTTTCACCACGTAATCGGTGCGGTTCAGTTTAAGCACCTCCACGGCAGCCTCTTCGCTGCCGAGACCGGTGATGACAATGATGGGTGAATCCACTGATTTGGCGCGCAATTTCTTGATGAGTTCGATGATGCCAGGGCCAGGCAGGTGATAGTCGATCAGGAGGGCATCATATGTTTTGGTATCATCCAATTTATCAATGCAGGCGAGCATTTCATCCGCGTTATTAACCACTTCCAATTCGATTTGAGGAGCATGGGTTTTCAAAAAGCGGCGAGTCAGATCAATATCGGTGGCGTTATGTTCACCATAAAGGATGCGAATATCCACCCGGCGAGATTCTTCTGATTCCTGATGGGTCTTGACGGCGTTGCGCAAAGTATCTGGAAGTTGCTTAAGATAATTTTGTTTTTTTACAATGTAATCGGTGGCGCCTGATTTCAAAGAGGCAATGGCTGTGTCTTCATCACCCTGACCGGTGAGCATGATCACGGCGACCGGCAGCGCTGCTTTTCTGATCTCTGAAAGAACGGTCAAACCGCTGCCGTCGGTCAGGTGCATGTCAGAAAGCACCACATCAAATGGACAAGGAGAGGTGCTGAGAAGAACTTTTAAACCTTCTTCAATGCTATTAGCCCAGGTTAGGTCAAACTCATCTCCACTCTTTTTGAGGGTGATGCGCACCAGGTCGGCATCCAACGGATTATCTTCCACATACAGAATTCTCATCGTTTATCCTCCGGCCTAACATTAAGGGTGAGCCAATATTCACAGAGAATGGTTGACAACTGGATGAACTTTTCAAAATCAACCGGTTTGATGATGTAGGAATTCGCGCCATAAGAGTAGGCGGTTCGCAGATCTGTCTCGTTGGTGGAAGAGGTCAGCATTACTACCGGGATATGGCTGGTGCTTTTTTGACTTTTTAGCACGCGCAACACTTCCAGGCCAGAGACTTTGGGGATATTGATATCCATCAAAATCAGATGCGGCAGTTCATGCCCTGTTTTCCATTGATCGATCAACTCCAAGGTCTCTGCCCCATCACGGGTGACTTTAACCGATCTGTTGAAATGGATGCGCGAGAAGGCTAACAAGGTTAAATCGATATCGATCTGGCTGTCTTCTACCAAAAGGATGGAAGCGGTGGCATCTGATTCATTTTTCATAGGGGCAATTCCATAAAGAAGGTTGATCCAACATCCGGTTTGCTTACAGCCCAGATCTTACCGCCAAGGTGTTCAATGGCTTTGCGGACGACCGCCAACCCTACTCCAGTACCTGGATATTCTTCGGGCAAATGCAGACGTTGGAAGATCTCAAAAATCTTATCATAGTATTTCATGTCAAAACCAATGCCGTTGTCTTCCACTGAAAACAGGTAATGGTCATCCAATTTCTGATACGTAATGGTGACCAGGGGTTCCTTGCGACCCGAGGTAAATTTCACTGCATTATCTATTATATTGCGTAATGCCTGCGAAAGGGCTTCTCGATCTGTAAAAATCGTATCACATTCAATTTCTTTAATAAAACGGATGTTGCCAGCCATCATTTCTGTTTGATATTCAACCAGTATCTTGTCTATCATTTCGTTAATGTCGATGGAGGTTTTCTTGATCTCACGGCGTTCGACTCGTGAATAAGATAAGAGGTCTTCGATCAAAAGATTCATGCGTTCGGTGGAGTTCACCAGATTGGTTAAGTAACGTTTGCCTTCTTCATCGAGCTGGCTGGCATAGTCTTCCATCAGCAAGGTGGAATACCCTGAAATTCCTCTCAAAGGAGCTTTGAGGTCGTGCGACACAGTGTAGGTGAAGGTTTCGAGTTCCTTATTCTTGTTTTGCAGTTCGCGGGTACGTTCATCCACGCGTTTTTCCAATTCGACAGCATTCAGTCTCAATTTTTCGAAGAGATCGGCACTATACAAGGCACCGGCTGCTTGAGAAGCAAAGAGGGAAAGGAAGTGCACGTCATCCTCGGTGAAGGCTTGACTGGATGGTTGACCTTTGGATACCCCCAATACACCTATTAATTGACCACCGTAAAGCAGTGGAACACACATTACGGCGGCAACATTGTATTCTGCCATCCCAGAAAGCGGTGCAACCCATTGGCTGTAATCTGCCACGTTGATCGGTTGTTGGGTTTGCGCCACCTTTCCAGACATGCCCTCGCCCATTTTCACCCTATTCAGGGAAGGCGAGACTGGAAGGTGAGTAAATTTAAGTTCGAGATCATCTGAATCAGGATTATACAGATAAACAAAGGCGTTCTCTGCAGAAAAAAGCTGGCGGGCACGGTCTGAGATACTTCTTAAGATCACAAAAGGATCGCGATGCAATGAAAAATCTTTGGAGGTCTCGTAGAGGGTCTCAAATTCAGCGGCACTTTTCTTGATCTTTTCTTCCGCGATCTTATGTTCACTGATATCCTGCACGGCGCCACTGACACCGATCAATTTCTGGATGGTTGAATCCCATATAGGCTGCGCGTAGACTCGCACCCAGATGGCTCTGCCATCCTTTTTTATCGTTCGAATCTCAGAGATGACCTTTTTGTTCTGTTGCAGCAAGGCCATATCACGATCATCAATGGGTAAATCATCGGGGTAGACGCAGGCACGCCAGCCACCTTGTTCAACATATTCAGCAAGGGTATAACCGGTGATGGTTTCAAAAGCGCCGGCCACCCATTGGAGTTTTAACTCGTTGTTTTCATCGAGACGGGTAGAAAAGAGGTAATCAGATACTACGGCAGAAATGAGACGGTAGAGTTCTTCGCTTTCAGCCAATTTCTTTTGAGCGATGACCCTGTCTGTGATATCGAGAGTAAAACCAGCCAGGTATTCAGGTTTGCCCTCTTTCAAGATGGGGAACTTAATGGTGGTGTAATATTTACCATTAAACTCTTCATCCACCACGATGCTGTTGCCAGATTGAAGAGTGCGTTTGTCATCTTCGATCATCTTCTTCGCAAACTCACCCGGGAAGAGTTCATCCATATTTTTGTCAAGCAGTTCATTCAGCGGCTTGCCAAGCATTTGTTCAAAATTGCGGCTGAGTCTTTTGGACCTGATCTCTTTGTCTTTAAAGAACACGTAGATCGGGCTATTCTCAAGGAAGGCATTAAAGATGGTTTCACTCTGCTGTAGAGCGTTTTCTGTGATCTTGTTTTCGACCGTGTCCCAGGCAATGTCTGCCAAAGTGGTGATGTACTCGATGTCCTGGCTCGAATAGGCAGATTCTTTGTTTCCGACGCACAAGACCGAAAGTATTCGGTTATTTCGAATCGTTGGAATCAAAACACCATGATCAATGGCGGTTTTAAACACTTCGAAGCGGTGATGATCTGAAACAATAGAGTGCTCATCCAAAAGGATGGGACCTGTTTTCTTCAGGAGATCACAAATCTCTGGATCAATGAGCTTTATTGGGTCGTCTGGAGAAAGCGGTTCTTCGACGGGGAATGGATAAGAGGATGAATAGGAGTTCTGAATGATGGCCGATTGATCTTCATCAAGCAGATGGTAATGACTGACCTTGTTTTCAGTCAATTTCTCGATCTCATCCAAAATGGCGACCTGTAGATCTTCAATTGACAGGCTTGAGGCAAACTGTTGCAAGTTAACGCGGAAGTTAAGAATGTTCTCTTTGATCTTCCGATTGGTAATATCGGTAAGTGTCGCAATCACCAGTTTCGGTTCGTCTTTTTCATCAAAGATCAGGGCGTAGTTGGCGGTAAACCAAACATAGCTGCCGCTTTGGCTTTTGACGCGGAATTCACGCATATAGCTGAAGTGGCCTTTTTGATGTTCATCCGCCAGGGCTCTTCTAAAAAGACGGAATTGAATCCGGTCTTCTGGATGGATTAATTGATCCACCATCTCGGGGGTGAAGGACAAGACTTGTTCCTGGGTGTAACCGAGGACGCTGCTTATGGTTGGGCTGATGTATTCAAATTCGAGGGTTGAATACTTCTGTCGCATGAAGATGTCATTGGAGCGTTCGACAATTTGCCTGAATTTCTCTTCGCTTTCGATCAGCGCCTCTTCAGCCTGTTTGCGCCGGATAATGGAACCCAACTCGGATGAAATGAACTCAAGCCTTTGTATGTCTTGCGGTTCGAAATTCTTCTTGCTCGACAGCTCCAACAGACCAACACTGACGCCTTTTTCGATCAA
>CAYYRU010000084.1:0-8244 GCA_964474095.1 uncultured Anaerolinea sp. | reverse complement strand
GAACATCCAGACTTTCCACAACCCATACCCAAAGTTTTCTTTTTCATCAATCACTTTGTTCGCGACGCCTTCCTGAAGTTTGCCCCAGGCTCCGCTGAAGTCCCCGATATTGAGCAAGGCGGGCACGACGGTGGCGTAATTGGGGGTGGGTTCTTCGGTTGGTGCCGGGGTGGATGCGGCATCCTTTTCCAGAAGGTCCAGCATCACCAGGCCTTGCAGGGCGCATTTTGCCCCGGGCGTGGCAAGGGTGATGGCCTCATAGGCTTTTCTCGCCAGTTCGAGTTCATCGTTCTTGATGTAGCCGGCGGCGTCGTCACAGGTCACCAGGGCTGCTTCGAGGATGAGGGTGGGGGTGGCAGCAGGTTCGGGGGTGGGTGGCGCCTGGGTGGGAACCTCAGCCGCTTGCGGGATCACCGCGCAGGCCGTCAATGTAAACATGAACACGAATGCCAAACCAAGCATCCAAAAAATGGCTTTTTTCATTTCATCCTCCCGGTAGAAGAAATGAGACTGATACAAGAGTGGTCAGCATGTGATGAAGGACTTAATGAGTTTCCCGCCGGAAATAGAATAGCACTTTCAGAACCAATAATCAATCATCCATTAACAAAACCGGCCTGTTTCATTCAGGCCGGTTTTTCTATCGAGTATTTGTTAAGCAGATTCTAGCCGATGTGTTTCACAAAGCAGCGGCGGCGCTTGCGGATGCGATTGTTGAAGAATTTCCACATGGTTTGCACGTTCATGTTCTCTTCAAGGTTGGGGTTGCCCTCCACGACCTTGACGCCGTGTTGCATGAAGGCGTGATAGATCTGGGTGATCATCATGGCGTTGACGCCTTTGCCGCGGTATTCATCCAGCACGCCCACCAGGTAGAGGTCAGCCACATCGTTCTTCTTGAGCGCGCGCAAGAAATGGATGAAGCCAAAGGGGAAGAGATTGCCCTGGCTCTTTTGCAAGGCTTTTGAGAAGGAGGGGAAGGCGATGCCAAAGGCCACCACCTTGTCGTTCTCATCCAACACGATGGGGATGTACTCGGGGATGGCGAACCCGAAATAAGAGTCAATGTAACCCTGTACTTGTTCCTGGCTGAGGGGATAGGTGCCGTAGAGCTGGCGGTAGGCCACATCCAGCACGTCAAAAAGCTGGGGGGCGTATTTCAAGAGGTCCTTCTTGGTGCCATTCAGCAGGTGCAGGTTGTACTTTTTGGCCACCAGGGCGGCGGTTTTTTCGATCTTGGGCATGTATTCGCCCGAGAGGATGATCTCATATTCCACCCAGTCCACATCTTTCATGTAACCATGGGCTTCAATGTGTTTCTGATAATAAGGGTAGTTGTAGAGGGTGGCCATGGTGGCGACTTCATCGAAGCCATCGATCAGCATGCCTTCACGATCCAGATCAGTAAAGCCAAGCGGGCCGTGGAGGCCTTGCATGCCAAGCTCGGCAGCCCAATCTTCCACGGTCTTGATCAACGCGGAGGATACCTGCTCATCATCAATGAAATCCAGCCAGCCGAAGCGCAGGAACTTTTCTCCCCATTTGAGCTCATGCCTGGGCACGTGGATGCCGGCGATGCGGCCAGCCAGTTTGCCATCCTTGTAGGCCAGCCAGTAACGCGCGTTGGCTTCCTTGAAGGCGGGGTTCTTGTCTGAGCGCAGGGTGTTCATTTCGTCCAAAAAGAGGCTGGGGACGTAGTACTTGCTGCCTTTGTAGAGACTGAGCGGATAGCGGATAAAGGTCTTGAGGTCCTTCAGGTTCTTGACTTCCTTGATCTCGACGGCCATGAGTTTTCCTTAATCAATGAATGAAATAAATTCTGAATTGTTATAACACCAGAATTAGGTAAAGGTGACACCGGGGTTTCAAGCGGCAAAGCCTTCAGGCATGGTAGTTTCGGCATTTTCGTGGGTCAGACGCAGGATATCCGCCTGGCGGCCGGGGAATTTGGCTAGAAGCTCGTGGCGTTGAGCGCCTTCGTACATGCTGCCGGTAAAGCCGGGCGCCAAGGTGCAACCAAAGAGTCCGTAGAGCCCACCCTCCACAAGATGGCCGGCCTGCCAGGTGCCGGCCGGGATGGTGAACTGGATGGAATGCCCGGCCAACGGATCGCCGCCTAAAAGGATTTCACGGCTGCTGCCCTCTGGCGTGAGCAGCACCAGGCGGATGGGATCGCCGCCGTAGAAATGCCAGGTCTCGTCCACGGGCAGGCGGTGAAAGACCGATTGGCTGAGGGGATCGTGACAGTACATGCCGATCATGGCGGTGCCAAGCGGGCTGCCATCCGCGAACTCTTGGGTAGAGCGCCAGGTGCTGGCAAACAAAGTGCCTTCCGCGGGCAGGGGAGTGAAACTAAAGTGATCGATCAAGGCAATGATTTTTGGATGCATGGGGTTCCTGTCCCTTCCATAATTCTGAAAATTCTATCACTGTCTCACAATAATTCACAATTTATTCAAACGTCCTTCACAGGTTCTTCATGAGTTTTGGCTATGCTTGAACCAATCAAACGTTTAGGAGTCAGTCATGAAGCAAATCCGTTCCGTCAGTTCAACCACCCGCAATAATTGGATTTTGGATGCAAGCTTGTTATTAACCGCGGTGGTTGCCATCCTTTCTGGCATCTATTTTTTGTTCCTGCCGGATGGCGGCTTTAAAGGCGGCAGAAATCCGTATTACGGCATTCAGATCCTCTTCGAGCGCGAAGTTTGGGAATGGATGCATACCTGGATCGGTCTGGCAATGATCGTGGTTGCAAGCATTCACCTGTTGTTCCACTGGAAATGGGTCAAGAGCACCTTCGTTCGGGTATGGAGTTCGCTCTTCAAACGGACGCACAGCATCAATCAGGCTGGAGCAACAAATATCCTGGTTAACGGAGTTTTGGGATTGTGCTTTATCGTTTGCTCTTTGAGTGGGTTCTACTTCCTGTTCTCCCCAGAGATCAAAGGCGGCGGAAGCTCTGAGACGATATTCCTTTTCAGCCGCACCATTTGGGACGCGCTGCATACCTGGTCGGGAGTGCTCATGATCAGCGCTGCGCTGATCCACTTCATCATTCATTGGGGGTGGGTGACCAAGGTGACCCGCAAGCTCTTCAGCAAGAAAAATACCAGTGACGCCTTGAGTGTTGTCACGAACTAGTCAAACGAAAAAAAATATAGTATGTGAGGACAATTATGAAAAAAATCATGAAAGTACTTGGAATCGGCAGTGTGGTGGCGGTAATTGGTTTGTTGGTGTTTGGCGCGGTTAATCGCACCCTGGCCAAAAGCCTTGAGACCACCACTGAATCAGAAGCGCAAGAATTAGCTTATTACGCGGAACCGCAAGTTGAAGATTATGCCGCCACTGCAGCCCCCATTGAGGGTGAAATTCAAACTGACTTGCCCAGTGTAGAAATAGCGGCGGCGATCAATTCAACTGCATTAAGCCAGGCTGAGATCGATGCCCTGAACTATATGCGCGAAGAGGAAAAACTGGCGCGGGATGTGTATTTGGCGCTGGGTAGAACCTGGGGTCTGCCGGTGTTTACCAACATAGCCAGCAGCGAGCAAACGCACATGGATGCCATTTTAACATTGCTCAACACTTATGGGCTGGTGGATCCGGCTTCAACACAGGAAGGTGTATTCAATAATCCCGACCTTCAGGCGTTGTATGATCAATTGGTGGCACAAGGCAACCTGTCACAAACGGAGGCCTTCATGGTGGGAGCCGCGATCGAAGAGATCGATATTCTTGATCTGCGTGCTCGCCTGACCGAAACCACGCATGCCGATATTCAACAGGTTTTCACTATCTTAGAAGGAGCATCGGAGAACCACCTGAGCGCCTTTACCAAAAATCTCTCCAGCCGTTACGGGGTTACTTATACGCCACAATATTTGAGCGTTGAAGACTACCAGTCCATTCTGGCCAGCATCAGCACTGGTAATGGTGTCGGGGGCGGGAATGGAACGATCAACGGCAACGGCGGAGGCAACGGCCAGCGCGGGAATGTTCGCTAAACTTATCGAAAAGTAAGTATTCAAGTGCGGTCAAATGGACCGCACTTGTTGTTTTCTTGATCATCAAGCACAAAATCTTGATGATTTCTGCAAAATTCCATGCCCACACGTAAAAATGGCAACTTGCAAGTATTTATCCTGGTTTTATCCATTCTTTAGGCCTTCTGCATAATATCTGCAAATGCGGTGGATAAGATACAACCATCCAACAATCAACCAAGAAAGGAAGGAAACAATGGTTAGTGCAATCCAGGGAATGGGGTCTGTGTTCAGCAGCGGAATGATGCCCAAGATGAAGGAATTAAGCGCTGATCAGACCAGCCAGATCGCGGAGATCCTCAGCCAGTATGACCCTGACAATGTGTCGGATGAAGACGCCAAGGCCATCTTCGCGGCATTCAAAGACGCGGGCATCACCCCCGCCAAAGGGATGAAAGAGGCCATTGAGGCGGCCGGCTTTGACGCGGAAGACCTGCGCGCGCGCGGCATGGGAGACCAGGGCATGCTGCCGCCCCCGCGCTCCACATCCTCACAGGGGATCAATCTTTCGGCACTCAAATCGCTGCAAGAGCTCTTGAGCCAATACGATCTCACCAATCTGTCTGAGAGCGATCAAAGCGACCTGACCAGCAAGTTGCAGGAACTGGGGTTTATTTCCAGCGGCAGTGTGATCGACATCAAATCATAAAGGTGGTTTGATCAGGCTTCAATAGAATTCAGAGAAGCACCAGGGTATGAAACCAGACGAAAAGAGGACTCTCAAAAAAAGGAGGTCCTCTTTTTGGTCATGATAAAATACCTTCATGGTTGAGATGAAAATAACAAGATACTTTGTATTGATTGGCGTGTGCCTCGCATTGGCCGTCATGAGTGGATGCGACATTTTGCGGAACCGTGCTCTTCAGGCTACGGAAGTGGCCGAGCCGACGGCGACCCCCGTTGCCATGCCGACGGCGCTAAGTGTGCAAACCAGGGTGGAAAGCCAGACCTGCCTGGTGGCTGAAAAAGTCACCATCCAGACCGACAAACCCCAGGGAG
Organism: uncultured Anaerolinea sp.; assembly: GCA_964474095.1. Taxonomy (GTDB): domain Bacteria; phylum Chloroflexota; class Anaerolineae; order Anaerolineales; family Anaerolineaceae; genus UBA6107. The sequence goes on along the minus strand of CAYYRU010000084.1, from coordinate 3,196 downwards.
ATTTGATGGCCTGGTCTCCGAACAACGACGACCTGGCATTGGTGCAGCCGGTCAACCAATATTCAGGTTGGTACATCGGCGATATTTTGGTGTTCGATGCCATCGAGGCAAAAGAAGAATTCACTTCTGAAGATCAGGCGGTCTTTGGTGATCTGACCTGGTCGCCTGACGGCAGCCAACTGGCTTACGTGGAGTTGATCCAGCGAGAGGGCATCTATACCATCAAGATCGTGAACCTGACGGACGGTCTTTCGGTGGATGTGTTTGGCGATGTGGATCAGGCGCGCACAGACGATTTTGCCAGTCTCAAGGGCATCCGCTCATGGCAGAATGCATCAGACCTGGAGGTCATGTCTTATTGCGGCCCGGATTGCGTGCGGGTGTATCAATACAACCCGATCTCGGAAGCCCTGATCATCGAAGAAGAGGTGAGACAGAACGAAGATCTGAGTCTCATCACGGACAGCGAATTTGTTTCACCAGACGGCAACTGGATGGTGACACTGGACGAGAAAGACAACACCTGGCTGACCTCGAAACGGGAGAATAAGGTATCCCTCTTAATGGTCACCCTCGTAGTGGAAGAAGTAAAATGGTCGGCGGATTCGAGATACCTGGCCATCCGCACGGCCGAGTCGGTTAAGATCTACGAAACAGGCTGTACGCAAGAATAACAAGAAACAGGATTACGATCAAGAGAGTGTTCCATGTGAATACTCTCTTTTTTTTTAGTTCCGTGATCGATTATTATTGATTAGCATTAAATAATAATAAATGATAATAAAATCAATATATTAAAACTATTGACATAGTGTGTTATACACAGTATAATGAGCTTATGAAAACACAAACGCAAGTTGAACAAAGTGAAAGCCTTTTGCAGGAGTTGAGGCGGGGAGTATTGCCACTGGCCGTGCTCAGTACGTTGAGCGAAAACAAATACGGATACGCGCTGATCAATGAACTGGAGGAGTGTGGTATCAAGATCGACCAGGGCACGCTTTACCCGATGCTGCGCAGGCTGGAGGAGCAGGGGCTACTGCAGAGCTCCTGGATCCTGGAGGGGTCGCGCCCGCGGCGCTACTACCAGATCAGCGAGAGCGGCAAGCCGGTGCTTGCCACGCTGGTGAAAGACTGGCGCGAGTTGAATCAAGTCATTGAAAAGATCCTGGCTGAAACGCCCGGCAACTAATGGAGGAAGAAATGGAATTGATCGAACGTTATTTACATGAAGTGGGCAGATCTCTGCCAAAAAAGAATCGTGAAGACATCCTGGCCGAGATCCGTTCAGACCTGGAAGACAGGTTGGAAGAACGCAGCCAGGGCAACGCCAAGGAAGAAGACGTGGTGGCACTGTTGCAGGAATACGGTTCCCCTCAAAAGGTGGCGGCTTCTTATGCGCCTGATGGGCAATACTTGATCGGACCCGCGCTTTATCCACTGTGGCGCATGGTGACCGGCATTGTACTGGCCGCCACGATCGGAGCTCAATTGCTGGCCTGGGGCATCGCCCTGTGGGCAGGTAATGGTGAGGTCAATGCGGCAGAGTTGATCGGTGGTTTGTTCAGCGGGGCTTTGAGCAGCATCGGTTCAACCCTGATCGTTTTCATGATCTTGCAGCGCGCGGGCGTGCAGCCCAAGCTGGAAGAGAAATGGGATCCTCGCAACCTGCCGGTCATTGTGAATGAGGATGAGGTCAAACGGGGCGAGTTGATCTTTGGCATCGCCGGCGGCAGCATTCTGCTGGCCTTGTTGGTGGCTTTGTCAGACCGCATCGGCGTTTACAGTGGCTTCAGCGGACAATTCGTAGTGGGCGTGAGCGATGGCTTTGGCGGACAGTTTTACCCCAATCCTGTCATCCAGCAGTTGCTGCCGTGGATCTACCTTTCCCTGGCCGTGAGCATTGGTTTCGATATTTACCTGCTGTGGCGTGGACGTTGGGAAACCATCACCCGGGGCTTTGAACTGGGAGTGGATTTCTTGAGTATCGCGGTGTTGACCATGCTCTACAAGGGACACGCTGCCTGGTTGACGGCGCATGGTTCGAGTGGTGTCTTCTTCAATCTGACCGACATGTTCGCGGATATCACTACAGACATCCAGGTGTTTGGCATGAAAGCCTTCTGTCTGTCCTTTGGCATCGCGCTGATCGTGGTGGTGAGCGTGACCATCTCAAAGATCGTGAAGATGATCATCAGAAGCATCAAATCCGCCAGGTAACTTATCGGAATCTCTATGTAACAACGATGACAAGGTATCTAGCCTTGTCATCGTTCGTTTTATGATCCAAATTAATTCGCTCCTGTCAGACTTCATCTAGTACAATTACCCCCATGATCTCCATCAGCCTCAACAATGTTCAACTCATCCTCGGCGCGCGTACGATTTTCAGCGGGCTTAACTTCGAGATCCAGCACGACCAGAAGATCGGCCTGATCGGGCCGAACGGGGCAGGTAAATCCTCGTTATTCAAGCTGATCACGGGTGAATTTACAGCCGAGAAGGACGGCGCAGTCACGCGGGCGCGCGGCGTCAGCGTGGGCTATCTGCCGCAGGAACCGGCGCTCGACCCCACCCAGACCGGCTTCGCGGCCGCGCTGGCGGGCAATCCGCGTTACGCGCTGGTGAGCGCCGAACTTGACTCCGTGGAGGCCAGCCTGGGGGATGAAGCGGTCTACGGCAACGAGAAGAAGTTGGCCCGCGCGCTGGAGCGTCAGCAGGAGCTATTGGCTGAATATCAATCCCTGGGCGGTGAGCAATACCCGGTGCGGGTGCGCGCGCTGCTGCGCGGGTTGGGCCTTGCCGAGGGTGAAGAAGACAAACCCATGGCCGTGTTGAGCGGCGGGCAGAAAAAATTGATCGGACTGGCGCGCCTGCTCTTGAGCGCCCCGGACGTGCTGCTGCTGGACGAGCCAGACAATCACCTCGACCTGGCCGGCAAGACCTTCCTTGAGAAATTCATCCAGACCTACCCGGGCGCGGTGGTGATCATCTCGCACGACCGCTACCTGCTGGACGCGGTGGTGACCCACATCGCCGAACTCGAGGACGGTAAACTGACCACTTTCGAAGGGGATTACTCCTCCTTCATTATAGATAAGCAGCAACGCCTGGCGCGGCAGAACGAACTCTTTCATGTGCAACAGCGCCAGATCGCGCGCATTGAAACGGCCATCAAACGTTACGCCCTGTGGGC
>CAYYRU010000083.1:0-8250 GCA_964474095.1 uncultured Anaerolinea sp. | reverse complement strand
GTCAGTCCAACACGGATTACTGCGCCCTTGAACCGGAGCACTGCCGTTTGATCATTGACACCGCCCGGCGGGAACAGCCAGGAGAGTGGGAGAACAAGTAATCATTCATTTTTCATGTCTACATAAGTGTTATCCTTTGCCTTGCTAATGGGTAGGGTTTGAAGACAGCCATCCATTCAATATCCTGAACCTTGGTAATTGACCTGGGTTCAGGGTTCTTTCTTGGGGTATTCTGAAAAAGTTATTATGGGTTCACGATCTTACCAGGTAAATAATAGAACGCTTCAATACAACTGATAATCATCCTTGTGTTGATTCTTTAGGTGGGCTTTATGGCATATCAGTGGGCTTTTTTGGTAGTACTTAACTGATTCTCTTCTCTACGTTTTTCTTGTAAGGATTTTCAATCATGTTGTATACCCCGTATGCATTGCCATCCCTTTTATCAGCAGTGATCATGCTCTGCCTGTTGATTTATGTTTTATTGGGACGAAGGAAATCCACCGGCTTTATGCAGTTTGTTGGATTCATGGTTTGCAGTATATTCTGGGCATTAGGGTATGCGATGTCTCTGATGCATGTTTCATTAAATCAAAAAGTCTTTTGGTTTAATCTGGCGCAACTGGGACCTGATTTCTCACCTATTTTTTGGTTGCTCCTGGCTCTCGATTACAGCGGTCACGGCGATCTGTTAAAACGAAAATGGGGTTGGGGGGTTTTTATCTTACCGATTCTTACCACACTGTTAATGTGGACCAACGACTGGCATCATTTATTGCGTCTCAGTGTTAATCTGAGTCCTTTGAATGAGAACGTCATGTATCTCTCCACGGTTCGTGGGCCCTGGTATATTGTCGAAACAGTGTACGCATACATCATCATCGCGATTTCTTTTATCGTCATGATCCGGTTTTTACAGTGGTCTTCGTCAAAGAAACAAACCTTCATATTGATTTGCGCGATGATCGTTCCGATTGTCCTAAATATCCTGGATGTACTTAAGATTAATCCCTTAAAAGCATATGGCTCCACGAGTATTGGTTTTTCAGTGACCGGTTTGTTATTGGCGTGGGGGCTTTTCCGCCAACATTTTTTGGACATAAAGCCAATTGCCCGAAACAAGGTGCTTAAGACTATTGGAGATGGCATCGTCGTGTTGGATGAACAGAACCGCATTGTTGATGTTAACCCGGCTGCGTGTAACTTGCTTGCTTCAAATCATAAGAGTTCTTCCAAGCTTACCGGTAAAGATATTCGTAGCGTCTTGTCAAATTGGCCTGACTTGAGCGATCAAACGATTGCAGAGGTGGATCTTAAAATTCACCTGACCCTGGAAACGAACCATGAGCAGCATTTCTATGACGTCACAGTTTCTTCTTTGTTTGATAATCGGGGAGAGTTTGTCGGTCGGGTTAGCATTTTTCATGATATGACCGAAGAGAAAGAAACCAATGAACGACTAAAAAGCCAGCTTGATGAAATTCAACATCTGCAAATCCAATTGCGCGATCAGGCTATTCGCGACCCCTTGACCGGATGTTTTAATAGAAGATATCTGGATGAAACCTTAGCGCGAGAATCTTCGCGAGCAGATCGCGATGATATCCAGGTGGGGTTGATCATGTTGGATATCGATTACTTTAAAAAAGTCAACGATACTTATGGTCATGCAATTGGTGATCGTATATTGGAGGCTGTTGGACATATTTTGCAAAAACAGATACGGCTTGGAGACATGGTTTGCCGATATGGGGGTGAAGAGTTTTTAATCGTACTTCCAGGCATTACGCTGCAGTCAGTCTCAGACCGGGCGCTAACTTTTTGTAATCAGATTGCGGCCTTACGCGTACCTGCTCCCTCTGGAGATTTGGTCAACGTAACCGTGTCAGTAGGGGTTGCCATTTATCCAGTCCATGGAATTCAAATTAAGGAAGTTCTCGAACATGTAGACCAAGCTTTGTATGATGCCAAACACGCCGGACGTAATTGTGTTTATGTTTGGGATACACCATCACCGAAAATGATTCTTTGACAACTGTATGACAGTCACTCTTTTGACTAATCATTTTAGAAGAGTACATTAGTTGAGATGAGTTGTGAACGGATTTTCCTCCTAGAGACAAGGCTTAAGGAAATTAGTAATTTATGGATAGATCCGCGTCTGGATACTATTCCGGATCCATCCATATGGGTTTTTGGCTCGGGTAACTAATTCTTTAACACTTCCTTCAGTCTTGGAAGATCAAAATCCACCACTATGGTGCCGTTAATGTCAAAAGTGGGGGTGGTGCGGTTGCCATTGGCCCAACGTTCCACTTGCTGTGCGGCGCCTGCGACAGTGGTGATATCCACCTCGGTGTAGGGCAGGTTGTGTTCCGCCAACCAGGCACGGGCTCGTTTACAATCTGGACACCACTTGGTGCAGTACATGACAATGCCGCCGTGGGGCAGGATCGCGGGCTCAGGATCAGGGAGTTCGGGCCGGTTGCGCACCAGTGGATCGATCTCGCGGATCACGCGCCGCAGCTCTTCGTTGGAGGGTTGTTGGTTGATGTCGTGCACGTCCACATAACGGATGACGCCCTGGCGGTCGATCACAAAGAGCGCGCGCTCGGCTTTGCCATCTGGACGTAGAACACCATATTTATGAGCCACCTCTCCATGGGGCCAGAAGTCGCTTAACATGGGGTAGTGGATTCCCCCCAGGCTTTCGGCCCAGGCGCGTAGGCAATCAGTTGAATCCACGCTGATCGAGAGGATCTGCGTGTCGAGCGCGTTGAATTTTTCGGTTTCAGCTTCGTAGAGCGGGATTTGCAGCGTGCAAACCGGCGTCCAAGCCAGGGGGTAAAAAGCCATCACCACGTTCTTTCCGCGCAGGTCGCTGAGGGTGACGGTTTTTCCCAACTGGGTTGGCAGCGTAAAATCGGGGGCAGGTAAACCTTTTTGTAAGGCCATGATATTTCTCCTAATTAAACAAATTATACCAAAATAGTCTTAATAAAATCAATACTAAAACCTGCGAAGTGTTCCTCGCAGGTTTTAGCAGTATCTTCTAAGATGTTTACTTGGCTTTGGTGCAGGTGAGGGTCATCAGGCCGTCATTCATGGTCAAGACCCCCTTACTGATTTTCACATCGGCTTCTCCAGAGACTCCCATTTGATTGATGAAAATGGTGTCACTGTCGACGAATTCATAAGTACCTTCGATACCGAGGCCAAGCATGCCAGACGACATGCTGCCATCTTTGTTAAAGGTCATGTTGGTCAGATCGCAATCCCATGAACCCACGATGGCTTGTTTGGCACTGCAACTGGTCATGAGTATCAGCGTTAAAAACAAGGCCGTAATCATGATAATGATGGTGGTGGATGATGAATTTCTGGTCATAATCTGTCCTCTCCCTATCAATTTTTTCCAAGGCTGATCTTCTCATTGTTAACTTCAGGCTCTCAATGTGAACATCCAGGTTCCCGCCTTGAATTGTGATCGTCAAATAAAGCTCACATCCTTAAGTATACTCATCTGGATATATATATCCAGCTAAAAACCAGACGAAATCACTTTACTCGTATCCATACCCAATGGATATTCACGAAGTTATGAAATCTTCAATTGACCTTCTTCGATCTGCCACAAGCGGGTGGCGTAACGCTGGATGAAGTAGCGGTCGTGCACGACCGTCAGGATGGTACCCTCAAAATCTTTCAGGGCGCTCTCGAATTGGAGGCGGGAGGGCAGGTCGAGATGGTTGAGGGGTTCATCCAGCAGCAGAAAATTGCAGCCTCGAGCCACCAGGCAGGCCAACGAAAGCCGCGCCCGTTGACCAAAAGAAAGGCGCTCCACGGGGGTAAAGACCTCATCACCGCTGAAAAGATATTTATGCAAGAAAGCCCGCGCTTCGGTCTCGTTCAGAGCCACGCACCTTTGAAAAGTGGAAAGCGCATCACACCCCGGGACGAGATCTTCCTGCTCCTGGGTGATATAGCCGGGGAGCACACCCGCACCCAGGCGGCAACGACCTTTTAATGGCTCAAGCTGGCCGGCGGCGGTGCGCAGCAGGGTGGTCTTGCCGCAGCCGTTGGGGCCGACCAGGGCGGCGCGTTCACCGTAACGCAGCACACCCTCCAAACCACCCAGGATGACTTGCTCACCGTAGCCGATGGAAAGATCTTCCAGCATGAGCACGTTGCGTCCGCTCTCAGGCACTTCGGTAAAATTCATTTTCATCTGCCAGGAGGAACGCGGTTTGTCGATGTGGTCTTCGTTCAGCAGTTTGTCGACCCTGGCTTCAATGCTTTTGGCGCGTTTGACGGTGGCCAAACCGCGGTTGGCAAAAAAGCCGCGCGCGAATTTGTCACCGGTATCGGCTTTGCCGCCTTTGGTGAAGGTGGCCAGGCCGCGCACATGCCTGGCGGCTCGCGTTAACTCTTTGATCTGGTTTTGCTGATCAGAATAAGCCTGCCACTGGCGTTCTTTTTCAGTCTCTTTCTGATCAAGGTAATCAGAATAATTACCCGCGTAAGCTTTTAATTGGTGAGTGGTGCCGTCCAGTTCGAGGATGGTATCTGCCACATTATCCAGAAAAGCCCGGTCGTGCGAGACGATCAACACCCCGCAGCGCGAGCGCCTTAGCCAGCCTTCAAGCCATTCCAGCATCTCAAAGTCGAGGTGGTTGGTAGGCTCATCCAGCAGCAGCAGGCGCGGATTGGAAAGCAGCAGGCCGGCCAGACCGAGGCGGGTTTTCTGCCCGCCGCTCAAGGCAGAAAGCTTCAAAGAGGGGGGCAGATCGCCCAGACCGAGTGAGGCCAGCACCGCGGGAGCGTTTTCCGCACCTTCCGCGAGGTCGCTGATCTGTGCCAAAACGCGGTCGTACTCGCTATGCAGCGTTTCGCGCTCGGGATGACGGGTGAGTTCCGCGGCCAGCAACTCAAGCCGGTCGGCTAACTCCTCCTGGCTGCCCTGGGCGCGAGACAAAAAATCGGCCAGGCACTCGTCTGCTGAAAAGCGGACTGCCTGCGGCAGGTAGCCAAAGCGCAGGTCGGCAGGGTTGAAATGGAAGGAGCCCGTGTCGGGTTTTTCTTCCCCGGCCAGAATGCGCAGCAGGGTGGTTTTGCCGCAACCGTTGGGGCCGACCAGGGCGATCTTTTCTCCCGCGTTGAGGGAGAAGGATACATCTGATAACACGGGAGTGATCCCGTAGGATTTGGAAAGGTGATGAACACTAAGCATACTGATATTCCTGACTTAAAACAAAAAACCGGGGGCATCAGCCCTCGGTCATTATGGTAACAATGATCTGGCGGAAAGATCCGCCTGCGAAAGGTTGCCCTGAAAAAGGTGTCAGATTATTGAATATCAGTAGACATAAACGAGACTCCTGGTTGCTTGAGGCAGATTATACATCACATTTTCATATCTATCCAGCAGTTAGCTCCGCAGATCACTCCGCAGATCGCCAACAGTACTATATCGATTAATTTGTGCCGTTTGCTTCGTTTTTCAATTCATTCTTCCCTTTTTTCCCCTCCTGCTATGCAATTCTGTGGACATTTTCATTTTGATGCGTTTGTCCTGGTGTTGTGGTTCTTTTTTCAGTTATGATTCAAATGGTTACTATTTCCTTTTGAAGCGATAATGAAAATTATGAAAGTTCACTATGAAGTAATCGATCAACATCATCGTGATGATCCGTGGATTGTGATGGTACATGGTTTTTCACACCACAGCGGATATTTCTCATCACAGGTTCGCGAGTTTCAAGAAGACTACCGCATATTATTAACCGATTTACGCGGACACGGACGATCTTCAAATATGGAAGGCCCATTTGGTGTTGAGGAATACGCGGATGATGTTCTGGAAGTGATCAAAGAGGTCGGAATTCAGAAAGCGCATTTTTGGGGCACTCATACCGGATCGGCAATCGGGTTAGTATTGGCATTGAGAGATCCAGTCCGGTTTTCAAGTTTGATTCTTGAAGGAACTTTTTTACCAGGTTTTCCGATGCCAAGAGTGGGTGAACTGTTGGGACGAGCCAAAAAGATTGCGAAGTCCAGCTCGGTTGCCAGCGCTGTGGAAGATTGGCTGGCTCACGCGGATTGGTTTGATTACATGAACACCCATCCCCTCGAATGCAGGGTGGAAGAGTTGCGAACGATCACCCGAACCTTTGGGGGTGCACCATGGTTGAGTGAATTGACTGCGAGAGCGGTCACGCCGGCAGCTGATCGCCTGGGCGAGATCACTCAACCCGTTTTTGTCTACAACGGCAGGAATGATATTCCAGACTTTCTGGCAGCAGCAGAAGAATTAAAGAATAAACTCCTCATTGTTCAAAGTGCAGTGATTGAACATGGAGGTGGTTTTCCTGGGTGGGAAGACCCCATAGAGGTTAATAATCTCGTGAGACAGTTTTTACCCTTGGTTAGAGACTAAACCAAATAAAGCAAAGTAACTCGTTATTCTATTGCGAAAAATTCAGTAATACAAACTGGTAACTCTCAAACAGAGAGCCACCAATGGTGTTGACGCTGGCGGCGATGCGCAGCAGGGTGGTTTTGCCGCAACCGTTGGGGCCGACCAGGGCGATCTTCTTGCCGCGTTGAGGGTGAAGGAAACATCTGATAACACGGGAGTGATCCCGTAGGATTTGGAAAGGTGATGAACACTAAGCATACTGATATTCCTGACTTAAAACAAAAAACCGGGGGCATCAGCCCTCGGTCATTATGGTAACAATGATCTGGCGGAAAGATCCGCCTGCGAAAGGTTGCCCTGAAAAAGGTGTCTGATTATTGAATATCAGTGATCATACACGAAACTCCTGGTTGCTTGGGGCAGGATATACCTCAAAAAACACATCCTGGCAGTTCAGGCCAGGATGTGCAAGTGGATCAAAGAGGAGAAGTGACGGTCACTTCACCGATCTGTGAAAGCTCAATATAAATGTGGCCTGTGCCTTCACCGATCACCTTACTGTAGTCGCTGTTGTGGACCTCATCCACGTATTCAAGATCGAGCTTGAGCATGGCGCCGGTTTCTTTGTCGATCCAAAGGGTGCCACGGCCAGTGGTGTTGACACCGATAGCCTGCATGGCGGCCAGGGTGGAGGGGTCGGCTTTTGAGGTATCCAGCTCATAGACAAAGGCCGGGCGGCCGTTGACGTCTTCACTGCCGATCTTGCCGGCATACAATGAGGATACGGTGGCATAAGGAGCGATCACCTGCAGCGGCCACATGGCCCAGCCCAGGGCGATCTGACCCATCATAGGCTGCCAGGCGCCATCCACCAGTTTGTATTCGGCATCCTGACTGGTGAGGATGTAGCCCTCCTTGGCTTCGGTAGTGCCGGGGTCGACCTGGAAGATGTGCACGTCTTCGCCGGCTACATCCGCGGAGATCTTGAGTTCGGGCACGATCACGGCGCTGTCATCCTCGTTGGCCTGGGGAGTGTTGAGCACGATCTCGATGTGATAAGAATCAAAGACACCAGGTTCCTCGGTGGTGCCCAGTACCAGGTTCAGGGCACCGCTAAGATCATCCGATGATGCGGTGTTGTTCCCGGGTTCAGGATCAGAGGCTTCGGTGGCTTCCGCGGCGGATTCATCCGCGTTGGCAGGTGCAGGTGATTTGGATGAGCAGGCGCTAAGCAGAAAAGCGAAGATCATCAAACTTACCAATAGTTTCTTCATTTATCAATAATTCTCCATTCGTGCGATTAAATACGCCCCATTATAATCCTGCTTTGAAGTGTGGTTACAAATTGCAAGCAAATTTTCTCGCAATGGTTTTAATCCAATTTTTAAGGCATCTTAATTGCTCTCTTTTTACAATTAAATGGTCTTTGTAATATTGTTTTTCCAAGTTACGTATATAAAACTGGAGACAGGTATGAAACGGATTTTATACACATTGATCATTCTGGTAGTTCTTCTTTCAGCATGCAATTTACCAGCAGGGGTTCAAAACCAGCCGCAGAACCCGGAAGTACCAAAAAGTAATCCTCCTTCTCAAAATGGGCAACCTGCAAATCCGGAGAATCCCCCGGATGGGCAAACTAACCTACAGCCGGTTTTGTTGTTCACCATTGGCATGCACGTGGAACCTTTTGGTGAAACCGCCCAGGGGATCGTAGGCAATAACAAGGGTGATTACAGCGATCCCAAGTACTTTGATCTACATACTCAATATATCCGCAAGGTCGCGGAAATTGTGGCCGCCCACGGCGGGGTGATGACCATCCAGGTGCA
>CAYYRU010000082.1:0-8262 GCA_964474095.1 uncultured Anaerolinea sp. | reverse complement strand
CGGCAACACCGATTTCATGAACATGCTCGAACGCGACCGTCTTGAATCCAAAAAGATCTCCAAGACCGGCGCCGTCACCTCCATGCTGCCCTACAAACTGGATCCCGACATGGTGCACGTCGGCCCCTCCGACTACGTGCCCTGGCTGACCGACCGCAAATGGTGCTATATCCGCATGGAAGGCACCACCTTTGGCAACGTGCCCCTCAACCTTGAAGCCAAGCTCGAGGTCTGGGACAGCCCCAACTCCGCCGGCGTGATCATTGACGCCGTGCGCTGCGTCAAACTGGCCCGCGACCGCGGCATTGCCGGTCCGCTATATGCCCCCGCCTCCTACTTTATGAAGACTCCTCCCAGACAATACCGGGATGATATCTGCCGCGAGAAGACCGAAGCCTACATCCGCGGCGAGAACACTGGAGACTGATTCTCAGTTACAAGATAATCGCCTGATCAAGCGTCTCAAATGGGTTATCCATTTGAGACGCTTTTATTTTCCAACAATTTAGACACTCTCGATTTCGAGCCAAAAGGATATAGTTAATAGAGAATTCTCATTAAGGATCATGAATGGAAGAAAACGAAGCTATTTCGCGGTTAAAGCATGGCGATCTCACCGGGCTGGAAGAATTGGTGAACAGACACCAACATAAAGCTGTTTATACCGCCTACCTAATTGTTCAGCAATATGTTTTAGCAGAAGATATTGCTCAAAATGCATTTGTAAAATTGGTCGACAAAATCAGCAACTTCGACGAACAACGTCCATTTGCGCCCTGGTTTTTCAGGATCATTATTAATGATGCGCTTAAATCTGTGATGCAACAAAAGCGGATTGATAGCCTCTCTGAAGAGCACGAAAATGACCCGTCAGGCGCAAATCCATGGTTGATTGAGCCTCCACTCCTTCCAGAACAACAGTTGGAGGAGAAGGAGGAGATCGCTGCCTTGCGCAAAGCCATGGACGCCCTAACCCCCGATCAAAGAGCAGTGATAGTTATGAAATACTACCTGCAATTACCAGAAATCGAAATGTCGAAACGACTGAACCGGCCGATCAGCACAGTGAAGTGGTGGCTTAGAACAGCTCGAAAACGAATCAATTTGTCCTTCGTCTCTGATAGTGAAGAAGAACAGGTTTAAATCGAGGAAAAAAATGAAAACTGAAAGAATGCAACAACTCATGCAAAAAATGGTGGAAACGGATATTCCCCCGCAAACCATTCAACTCTGGCCCACCGTGAAAAGATCCCTTGCCGTGAAGAAAATTCAATTGACAGGAGATCAAATAATGGAACACAATAAACGAAGTAATATGCACCTCGCCTGGGGCCTGGGTGCCGGGATGCTTGCCGTGGCATTGACGATATTTTTTACACTGACTCCACCAGGCAGGGCAATGGCTCAATCTATCATAAGCTTTTTCACCCGTCAAAATGCTAATGTAACTGTGTATGATGGCGTTCTGGTGGCTCAACCCACTGAACTGACCTCCGCTCCGCCAAACGAGAATCAAACCGCTCTTGAACCGTGTGGGGATAGGCCATTGTCAAGCTGCACCCCTGACCTTCTTCAGCCGGTGCTGTCTTTTACAATCCTTCAGCCATCAACACTACCGGAAGGTATGGTTTTTGCAGGTGCATCCGCATTGAAAGGTGGCGTGATTCTCGACTATAGTGGAGATTTCGGATTATTACGATTGGTTGAGACTCCTGCGATTCAAAATTCCACTGACATCTGGCAGATCGGAAATGATGCAGATGTGATAGCTACTAACGTGAGGGGTTTGCCAGCCGAGTATGTCGAAGGAATTTGGCAAGGCTTTTTCAATGAAAGTGATAGTTTGGATTGGGATGAGAACGGCAATAACCGCATTCTACGCTGGCAATCACAAAGCTTGAACCTATCTTTGATTAATTATCCATTGCGTGGTGTGAATGGTCCGATAGGCTATGATATGCAACAATTAATTGAAATTGCCTCTTCCATTTTGTCCGGATCGACTCCCCCCAATCCAATAATCGAAGATGGAATCAGCCTGACCACTGCTGAAGAGAAAGCCGGATTTACCTTTCAGGCTTCTCCCTGGCTGCCCGATGGACTGTACTTGTATAAAACGACCTACTTGGCTGATCAGAATTCGATATGCCAGTATTATCGTGGCACGAATGATTATGCAGATTTTCCGAGCCTCGTAATCGCTCAAAGCAATTTTCGCCTACCAGAAATTAACAAGTTGCAAGGCAAATCTTACTACGGCGATATGCTTATTGAAATACCGTTGGTCACATCCACTTTACCGCTAAGTGGTGCTCAAGGGGGCACAGCTCAATTCTATGAATCAGATCTACGTCCAAATGTACTTTGTGGAGGCGAAACCACTTACAGCCAACGCCTGTTAACCTGGCAAAAAGATGGTCTCTCCATCGCCCTTTTCACCCGCATGGATACCTGGCAGGGCTTCTCATTTGTCACCAAGGCTGAAAGTATCCGCATAGCTGAAGCGATCAATAACTCATCATCAGATACGACCGCACAGGTTGACCCGGAACGAATAATCTCGTTGAAATCGGCTAACCAATATATTGGCATGAATGTTGAGGAACCCAGTTCCATGTTACAAGGGCTGAAATTTGATCACATTTCTCGAGCTGACCTGATGGGTTATAATGGCCGAATAGTCACCCTGTTTACCAGCAATCTGCTTCTGCCAGCCAATGGTGTGGAGCGGTTGGTGATCAATCAAGAGCCGGATTCTGAAATGACCCTGGACCAGATCGCCATGGGGGGTGAATATTCAAACGCAACCATTAAAGACCAACCGGGACTGACACGGATCTATTGTTCGGAGGATGCAGTGACAGGCAGCTTATGTCTGCATGAAGTAGCCTGGTTCGAAGGAGGGACACTTTTCATGATCGAAGGGTACCTTTCTTATCAGTTGCCCGTGGAAACGCTACTCGAAATCGCCAACAGCATGCGATAAACACGTTCCTTCCGCCATCAAGATTAGTTCACATAAAGTCATCACAAGAACGTGATGGCTTTATTAATTCGGCTTTTTATCCTATCTGCCAAACTGCTCCATTAGTTCAACCGCATAATCGCCTATGCGCTTGTTGCGAGTCTTGTCCATGGATTCGGGGAACATCTGCGGTGGTTCCATTTCGTCGTATTTCTGGTTGGTCGGATAATCATTCAACCGCACCCACTCGATTCCGGCATTCACAGCCGCGTTGATGATGCGGATGGCATGTGTCACATCCGGCTGTACGTGATCGGTTTCGGACTGCACCCGCTGGTAGGCGGGAACCTTCACATTGGACATGAACGTGAGCGCCTCCCGCTCAGACCAGAATGCCTCATCCTCGCAGGGTTTCCACTGCTGTTTTGAGGCATCCACCTGGCATTCGCCCTGTGCGGTGGTGGTGGTGTCGTAGCGGTCCACCGGCCCTTCCCAATCGATATAGAAACGCACACCTGAGTCAGGGTACCTGGCCAGCATGCCCGTGGTCATGGTCACGCCGTATGAAAAGGAGATCAGGCCGACATTACCGTTTTTTACTTCGGGGAGTTGCTGCGCGAAACGCACCACAGCCTCCAGTCCGTCCTGCTGTAGGAAGCCGTTCCAGTTCTCGACGCCCTGGCTGCGTCCGCGGCCGTCGGGGTCAAACACGACCACACTGAAACCTCTGGCAGCGAAGATCCTGGCCTCTTCCACCAGGCTGCCGCCTGTACCCAACCCACCTGGGATCAGCACTAGCGCGGGCTGGGGCGTCTGGTCCCAGTCTGGGGCGTGGATGACCTCCACAAAGAGTTTTGCCTGGCTGCCCGGATTGGTGACCCAATAGGTATTGGCTTTATCCGCCGGTTCAAAGACCACTTCTCTTGTGGAAGGAGTTGTCGGCAGCTCGGGAACAGTTGTTGCCGGCGGCACACCAGGTTCCTGGGTCCTAATGGGTGGTAGCGCAATCGGAGCTGCCGTTTTTTGGGGTGCTAGCAGACTGCAGGCAG
This sequence comes from uncultured Anaerolinea sp., assembly GCA_964474095.1. Lineage (GTDB taxonomy): Bacteria > Chloroflexota > Anaerolineae > Anaerolineales > Anaerolineaceae > UBA6107. The sequence goes on along the minus strand of CAYYRU010000082.1, from coordinate 4,248 downwards.
ACAAGAAGATCAACGCAAGCAATAATCCGATTATGGTTTTCTTAATCATTTTTCCTCATCCATAATTTGTCAAAAGGCGGTTATTCTCGTTTGAATCCAGTAATAATTATACGGTTTCTGGCATCCGATTTTCAATTCGCAGAAAATGATTGAACTTCTCATTCGCTTCACACACTCTCTTGCGGAGACGAAGGGTTCGCGGAGAAATAAAGACTTTAACACTGAAAAAGAAGTAAGTAATGATAAAAAAATTCTCACTTTTCGTGAATTTCTTCTGCCTGTATGGTAACTTAGAAAAAATCAAGGCAAGAAACTTGCAACCAAATCCTCTTATGACCAACTGTATTTTTTGCAACATCATCGCCAAAACCGCCCCTGCCGAGATCTTCTACGAAGATGAAGATCTGATCGTGATCAACAACATCCAGCCGCTCACCCCGGTGCACTGGCTTATCATTCCACGCAGGCACATTGTCTCGTTAAATGAACTGACCGCGGAAGACGCGCCGCTGGCCGGCAGGCTGTTGCTGGCCGTCAGCAAGATGGCCGCCAAGGCCGGCATTGCCGACAAAGGCTACCGCACCGCCATCAACACCGGCAGCCAGGGCGGGCAAACCGTCTTCCACCTGCACATCCACCTGCTGGGCGGGCAGTACGTGGATAAGAGCCTGCTCTCCACAGGTTTCAAATGAAATTTCGCGTCCCACTCGCTTGCTCACTGCTGCTGATGTTGCTGCTTTCAAGCTGCGTCGTCCCCGCGCCCGACACGCGCCCGTGGCTGCTGGATGGCACCGCCACGGCGGCATCTGCCCGGCCCGGTTCGGCCGTGCTGCAGACCCTGCTGCCCACACCTCGCCCGGCGGATTATCCCTACGCCACCCCCACCCCTGACGCGCCGCACACGCTGCCGGCTTTGCGCACCGAAGGAATCCAGTACACGGTTCAATACGGCGAATACCTCGCCCTGATCGCGGCCAGGTACAATCTGCCGCTCAGTGCCATCATAACTGACAACCCGAATCTCAACCCCGAAACACTGGAGGTCGGGCAGGTGCTTTACATCCCAGTGCCGCAGCCCCTGCCGGCCGTCTCCAGCTTCAAGATCATCCCCGACAGCGAACTGGTCTACGGCCCAAACAGCGCCACGATGGATATTGAAGCCTTCATCCGCCAGCAGGGCGGATACCTCAGCCGCTACACCGAGGAGGTGGAGGGCGTTTCATTATCCGGCGCGCAGATCGTGCAGCGCATCAGCTACGAGTACTCAGTCAATCCACGCCTGTTGTTGGCAGCCCTGGAATATCAATCCGGTTGGGTCAGCCTGGCGAACCCCAACCCGGTCTACTCCAGCTACCCCATGGGCCGCATGGAACCCACGCGCCAGGGGCTTTACCTGCAGCTCGCCTGGACGGCCGACCAGCTTAACAAGGCTTATTACCGTTACCAGATCAATGCCTTCCCTTATGTCATTCTCTCGGATGGCAACCTGGTGATGCTCTCTGACTCCATCAACCCCGGCACGGCGGCCGTCCATTCACTGGCGGCTCTATTGACCGACCTAGAGGGTTACTCCTACGCTGTCTCCGAAGGCGGCATTTACCAGACCTTCACCAATTTCTTCGGCATCCCCTTTGACATGGCAGTGGAACCGCTGCTGCCTGCCAATCTCTCGCAGCCGGTTCTGCAATTGCCTTTTGAGAGCGGCGCGGTCTGGTCCTACACCGGCGGACCGCACGGCGGATGGGGCAGCGGCAGCGCCTGGGCCGCATTGGATTTCGCTCCCCCCGGTGAGGAGTTTGGCTGCGTCAGCTCGGATGCCTGGGTGACCGCCGCTTCAGACGGGCTGGTGGTGCGCGCCAAAGACGGCGCGGTGGTGGTGGATCTCGACGGCGACGGTCTGGAGCAGACCGGCTGGACGATCCTCTACATGCATGTCGAGACCCGCGACCGGGTTGCCGCCGGCACCTATGTCAAGGCCGGTGACCGCCTGGGGCATCCCTCCTGTGAGGGAGGTTTTTCCAACGGCACCCATCTGCACCTCGCGCGCAGGTATAATGGGGAGTGGATTTCCGCTGACGGAAATCTGCCTTTTAATTTGGATGGCTGGATCTCTTCAGGCCAGGGTGTGGAATATGATGGTTTCCTCACCCACGACGGCCTGACGCGGACTGCCTGGGATGGTCGCATTGATGAAAATCAAATTCAACGTTAAGAAACTTCAGACCATCAGTGTGGCAGCCTGCATATTGCTTTCGATGCTGGCCTGTTCACAGGGCTATGTCAGCCCGGTGGAGTTGACCGCCACGGCCAAAGCTGCCGGCGTGGTCAGCAGCCCGCTCCCCGTTGGGGTGAGTGCCACCCCCTCCAACACCATTCCCCCGACCCCCGGGTCATCCGCCACACCCACTTCGCTGCCCACCTTCACCGACATCCCCACCAACAGCGTACCCTTAACGGCCACCCCCACGCCTGACCCGCGTTCCACGGCCAAACCGCAATTATTCTATTACACCCAATCTGGTGACACCCTGCCCGCCATTTTAGGGCGTTTCGGTGTCTCAGCCGACCAGATCACCTACAGCCAGGAAGTGCCCCAGACAGGTTTGATCAGCCCTGGTATCCTTTTGATCATCCCTGATGTGTTGTATGACGTTTTCCCTTCCAAATTAATCCTGCCAGATTCAGAGGTGGTCTACTCGCCCAGCGTGCTTGATTTTGACGTTGAGGCTTTTGTCTATCGCGCAGGCGGATACCTCAGCAATTATCAGGAAGCACTTTCCACCGGCCCCACCACGGGCGCGGATATTGTCAAGCGTGTCTGCGTTGAAAATTCGATCAACCCCAAGCTGCTGCTGGCTCTTTTGGAATACAAGAGTCACTGGGTTTACGGGCAACCAAGCAACCTGGCTGAAACCGACTACCCCATGGGCTACGTTCGCCTCGAACAAAAGGGCTTATATCACCAGCTCTCGTGGGCCGTCTCACAGCTTTCGATCGGATACTACGGCTGGCGCGCCGGCAACTTGACCACTTTACCCTTCAAGGACGGTAGTGTCTTGCGCATGAGCCCGGGTTTGAACGCCGGCACTGCGTCCATCGAGTATCTGCTGGCGCAGTGGTACAGCAAGGATGAATGGCTGGCCGCTCTGGATGGCGACCAGAGCCTGGCCGCCCTGATGGAGCGCATGTACGGAAGCTTTATGGAAGAGTTCAACCTTACCCTTTACTCTCCTGAACTGACCCAACCAAAACTGGAACTGCCTTTCATGCCCGGCCGGGTGTGGGCTTTCACCGGCGGACCCCACTCCGCGTGGGGACCGGATGGCGCCACGGCAGCGCTCGATTTTGCCCCGCCTTCTTCGGAAGCCGGCTGCGTGGAATCGCGCGAATGGGTCACGGCCATGGCCGCGGGGGTGATCGTGCGTGCCGGCAACGGCGCCGTCATTCAAGACCTGGATGACGACAGCACCGAAAACACCGGTTGGAACCTCTTTTACATGCACATCGCCACCCAAGAACGGGTGGCCGTGGGCACACGTGTGGAAGTGGGGGATCCCATCGGGCACCCTTCGTGCGAGGGCGGCGTCTCCACCGGCACCCACGTTCACGTGGCGCGCAAGTATAATGGAGAGTGGATCCTGGCTGGCGGACCGATGCCCTTCAATATGAGCGGTTATATCGCCCAAAACGGCGCAAAGGTGTATGAAGGAACGCTGACGAATGGTGATACAATCGTCATCCGCGATGAAAACAGTGGAGAAGACTCTCACATTTCCCTTCCCAAACCCTGATCCTGCCGGATCCACGAGGCCATGAAACATTCGCTCAAAACACCCTTCTCCTTGATTAAGGGGTTGCTCTGCTGCCTGATGCTGTCAGGGGTTTTGAGTTCCTGCGTGCAACCCACCCCGGCGGCGTATATTCCGCTTTTTCAACCGACAACAGAACCCACACCCACGCTTTCACAGGCCACCCCGTTGCCCTCACGCCCCATCTACGCACCCGGCACGCTGGTGGATTATTCCACCCAAGCCGGTGACAGCCTGGCGGTGATCGCCAAACATTTCAACACCAGCCTGAACGAGATCATCGAAGCCAATCCTCTGGTACCCAGCGAGTTTTCCACCCTGCAGGCGGGCACGGCTCTCAAGATCCCCATCTACTACAAAGCCTTGTGGGGCAGCCAGTTCCAGATCATCCCCGATTCGGCATTCGTGCTTGGGCCCGAATCCGCGGGGTTTGACACGG
>CAYYRU010000081.1:0-8269 GCA_964474095.1 uncultured Anaerolinea sp. | reverse complement strand
GATGAACGCAGCGCCCTGACGGATGAAGAAAAGGCGGGTTGCCCCTGCATGGGCAGCGGTTTGTTTGACACCTGCACGGGCATCCCCGGCTTGTATTCTGCCAGCTATTATGATGAAGAATCCAAGACTGCCTTATCCAGCGATGAACCGCAAAAACCGGCCGAGCCTGAGAAACTGGCGACGTATACACCGTATCCGACCTTTACCCCGCTGCCCACCTATACCCCGGTGCCGACCATGACCCCCATCCCACCGGTGGGCATGGGACCATATACCGATGTGCCCAGTTACATGGCGGCCAGTCAGGCGCAGCTAGAGGATTACTTTGATCTGCGCAGCCAACAGGAGCAAGATTACGCCGATCAAGCGAAAACACAGTTGGAAGAATACACTGACCTGCAAAAAGAACAGGGACAGGAGATGACAGACGCCTCGGCCGATCAGTACTCCGACTTCATCGACAACCTGGATGCCTACAGCGACGACAAATCAACCTGGGAGAAGGATCGGCAGAAGGCCATCTCGGGAGCGGAGACCCAGCTTAAACTGCTGATCGATGACTTCCGTCCAAGCCTGCAAGGCAGCGTGTTTACCCGCTGGTACATCCTGCTCGGGCTGAACGCCGGCATGTTCCTGATCATCGTATGGTTGCTGAAGAGGAAAGATCCGAAGTAATGAGAATGGGTTCCATACGAGATTAAAAACGTAGGGGCAATTCACGAATTGCCCCTACGTTTGCATGTACGACTCTTCAGGTTACTTCACAACCGGCGGCTGCTGGGATTCCATGGCCTTGCGCAGGGCTTCCATACGTTCGGCGGATTTGCGACGGCCGCGTTTGACCAGCCAGCGCACCAGGAAGTAGATGGGCGTTCCGATGATGGCCACGATGGGGATGACGGTGATAACAAGCCAGATCAAGAATTCCACCAGACCTTTACCAAATTCAACCAGGGCGCGCAGGGCTTTTTCAGCCACACCCTTGGGCTGCCAGCCCGCAACGGTAATGGGCGGGGTGATGGTTTTCTGATCCACGATGGTCACATTGATGGCAGATTGGGCGGCGGATTGCTCGTAGTAGTTCATCTGACCCTTGATGACCTCGATCTGTTCAGTGATCTGCACTTTCTGGTTGTAAACGGCCAGGGCGTCTTCAGTCTTTTCGGCTTTGTCATACAGTTCGGTTAACTTGGCGTCGGCTTCCTGCAGGTTCTTCAGTCGGGAGGAAAGATCGGTGTATTCCTGGGTGACGTCTTGTCCGCTGATGTTCTCTGAGAGAGTGTATTTGCTGGTATCGCCGGTCATGGCCTTGATCTGGTCAAGGGCGAAATTGAGCTGATCAGCAGGCACGCGGATCATCAGGTAAGCCTCGGGCACTTCAACGCCATCACGTGTAAGTGACTTGTAAATGTTGGAGTTGACCACGTGACCGCCCATGCTTTCGGCCAGCTTGATGATATCGTTCATGGTCTTGCCGGGGTCTTCCACGGCGATGGAAAGACTGGCATTGTAAATAACCATTTGTTCGATGGCAGCGCTTGACCCTGGCACCGCGCTTTGCGGGGATGGGGCTTCGACCGACGCTCTTTCATCCATCATGGGGGCCATGGTGGCCGCCGCCATGGGGGCGCCTGCGGCGTAATCCATGGATTTATTCTCATACTCGGATGGATAAGCTTCGGTGGCGGCTGCCTTGGCACAGGCAGTCAGTGTAAATACCATGATGACCAGGGCGGTGATCAAAATGCGTTTTTTGTTCATTTCTTCCTCCTTAGTTTTTTCCCACTTAAAAATATTTCCGGCTTTGTAATTCAAAGACGTTAAGGATCGAAGGTTTGTTCCGCAGATCAGCGACCTTCTGCCAGGCGCGAGGCGCCTTTTTCTGGCAAACCCGCGGCCCTGATGCGCTGTTGCACGGAGGGGATGTCGTATTCCACGCGGCAGAGCTGCCACAAATTCTTTTCTGGATCATAGATCCCGTATGAGGCGCGCGGATCAAAATCCCGCGGTTGACCCACTGAACCGGGGTTGAGAATGGCTCGCCCGGTGATCTCCAACTCTTCGCTGCCCTCATGAATGGTACGCATGATGCGTTCTCCATCTGACATCATGGTGTAAGAAACCGGCAGGTGCGAATGCCCCACGAAGGCTAGTTGGGTGTTAAAGTAGGCAAAATTCTGCATAGCCACGAAGGGTTCTACCAGGTATTCCCAGACCGGGTTGCGTGGACTGCCGTGAGTGAGCGTCATGGTCTGTGTGACCACTTTCTCACGCAGTTTCTTTAAAAAAGACAGATTTTCTTCTGATAACACCTGGCGGGTGTAGCGGATGGCCAGGGCGGCTTCTTCGTTAAATTTTTCGATGTTCTTTTCATTGACCACGGCAATATCGTGGTTGCCCATTACGCAAGAGAGGCGCGGTAACTTGCGAACCCGCGTGACACATTCGTTGGGGTCTGGGCCATAGCCCACAATGTCTCCGAGGCACCAGGTGGCATCAATGGCACCAGCTGAAGCCAGCACGGCTTCGAGTGCGGTAAGGTTTGCGTGAATGTCGGAGAGAACAAGAATGCGCATAGTTAACCTGATCGATCTTTATAAGATTAGCCGCTCTCCAACGTTTTTTTTCTTTTTCAATGGAGGAGGCAATGGGTTGTCCAGATTTATTTTAGTCCAAAACAGGAAAAATCCTATTATTTTCCCCTGATCTTTTCAATGATCTCAGCAGCGTTGTCGTAACGCCCAAAAGCCGGCATCAGGTAAACGCCTTGCACCTGGCTTTTGATCTGTTCCACCAATTCCACTGTGAGCCTAATGCCCGTTCGCGCGCCTTCGCTGCCGCTTTCCTGCATCTGGCGGTGCACCTCGGCCGGGATGTCTATGCCGGGCACTTCCTGTTGTAAAAAGGCCGCGTGCCGGGCGCTGGCCAGGGGCAGCAAGCCCGCGATCAGCGGAATATCCAACTTGTCGCCCTCTTTTTCGTAGGCCTCGTAAAAACGAGTCACCAGGTCGGGATTGTAGATGGGTTGGGTGAGGATGAAATCCGCGCCGGCCTTGAGCTTGCGGCGCAGGTTCTTCAGCTCGGCTGCCATGTCGGGTGGGTTAAGGTTGAGGGCGCAGCCCACAAAAAAGCGCGTGGGTTGCCCGATGTCTGAACCGGCGTGGTCGAGGCCTGCATTAAACTCCTGTTTGACCAGCTTGATCAATCCCGATGGCACCAGGTCGTAGTTGTCGTTGGCGCCCGGGTAATCACCGATGGAGGTCGGGTCGCCCATGACCACGAAGATGTTGCGCACTTCGAGGGCGTGGGCAGCCAGCAGGTCACCCTGTACGCGCAGCAGGTTGCGTCCGCGGGTGGGGAAATGCAGCACGGTCTCAATGCCCACCTTACGCTGGATCAGGCTGCATACCGCCCAGGGGCTCATACGCATGCGCGCCATGGGGCTGTCAGCCACGTCGATCACGTCCGCGCCGGCTTCACTGAGCAGGCTGGCGCCCGCGATCAATTTTGCGGTCGAAAGCCCGCGCGGTGGATCCATCTCTACGGCCACCACGAATTTGCCATCTGACAACTTCTTAGCCAGTTCCGTGGGCGGGAAGATCTCTTCCGTTTGTCCTAGAAGTGTGGTGAGGTTTGATTTGCCCGACTGGGTGACCGTAACGGTGTTGGTGGCGGCCAGTTTCTCAGACATGGATCGGATGTGGGCGGGAGTGGTGCCGCAGCAGCCGCCCATCAGGCAGGCACCGGCCTGCCAAAAAGACTCGGCGTAATCGCCAAAATACTCAGGCGCGGCCGGGTACATGATGCGGCCTTCCACCTGTTCAGGCCAGCCCGCGTTGGGCATGACGGAAAACAATCCTTCGGGCAGGGCTTCTTTCATCTGCCGCAGAATATTCAGTAACTGGTTGGGTCCGCCCGAGCAGTTGATGCCGATGATCTCCGCTCCGGCTTCGTGGATGCGCCTGGCCACCTTGGCAGGAGTGTCACCCAACAGCGTACGGTTGTCGCGGGTAAAAGTCATGGAAGCCACAACCGGCAATTCGGGGGCTGTCTTTTTGGCAGCCTTGACGGCTTCGATCACTTCATGCAGGTCGGTCATGGTCTCGATGATGATCAAGTCCACGCCGGCTTTTACCAGGGCGCTGATCTGTTCGGTAAAAGCCGCCTGGGCTTCTTCTGCCTGAACGCGTCCAAAGGGAGCCAGGCGCACGCCCAAAGGTCCCACATCCCCTGCGATCAAGACTTCTTTAAAGGAAGCCAGTACCGCGCGGCGGGCAAGCTCCACGCCGGCGGTGTTGATCTCAACCAGTTTGTCGGCTAATCCGTGCTGCGCCAGTTTGTAATGGTTGGCGGCAAACGTGTTGGTCTGGATGATCTGTGACCCCGCCTCAATATATTCACGGTGTAGAGTGGCCACCACCCCCGGCTGGGTCAGGTTCAACGCCTCAAAACAACCCTCAAAAGAGATGCCCTTGGCGTGCAGCATGGTGCCCATGGCACCGTCTGCGAGAAGCGGCTTGCCGCTCTTCATGCGTTCGAGTAAGACGTTCTTATCTGTCATGATCCGCTAGCCCTCATCAACTGATCCACGCGCGATTCACCGATGTTGTAGTATTTAGCCTCGGGGTGATGCACGATGATGGCGGCGGTGGATTGTTCGGGCACCATCTGGAAGCCCGCGGTCAGGCTCATGCCCAGTTCTTTTTCGGCGGGCAGCAGATCAAACACCTTGCGATGATCGGCAGTGTCGGGGATGGCCGGGTAGCCCCACGAGTAACGTTTGCCCTGTTCCTTGCCAAGTTTCAATTCGCCGCGGATGAAATTGTGCAAATAATCAGCAGTAGCTTCGGCAGTTTGCACGGCCAGGCCGTGGGTGAAATACCCTTCAGTATAATCGGCAGCGGCTTGCAGCCGGTCAAAGCGATCGGTGGCTTTTTGTCCAACTGTCACCACCTGGAAAGCCACCACGTCCATGCGGCCTGAATCCACTCCGGCGAAGTAATCCGCCAGGCACAGGTTCTCTCCGATCAATTGGCGGGCAAAGTTGAAACGGATCAGTTCTTTCCGTCCACCGGCCAGCACTGAAGCCGGGTCGAAAATGATCAACTCGTTACCTTCTGACTGTGCCGGCCAATACCCATAGACTGCCTGTGGATTCAGCCATTTTTCAGAGAGTGCCTCGCGGGTCATTTTATCCAGGCGGGCTTCATATTCTTTCTCCAGTTTGGTCCATTCCTCACCGTGGGTGTTCTTGGCCCCCCACGATAGGCGGTAAAGTTCGTTTTTGGCCAGGTGCTTGAAGATGATCTCCAATGGCATGTCACGCACCACTTTGGGTCCCCAATGCGGTGCGGCAGGGATACTGGCGGCAGGCTTAACAGATGATTTCACCGCAGCAGACTCAGGCTTGCTCTCGGAGGCTGCGCGTTCCAATTCCATGGCGGATTCTTTTTTGATCTTTTCGAGAATCGTCGCACGGCTCTCAGGCTGGCTGAGGGCGTCCATGGTGGAGAGACCTTCAAAGGCGTCTTTACAATAGAAAACGCCCGGTTCGTAGATTTTGTTGTCTTCAGCCACCAGAATGCGCCGGCCGAAACGCTGGTTGATGGCCGCTCCGCCGATCAATACGGGGATCTGCAGTCCGCGGCGCTGCAATTCATTGACGATCAGGGGCATTTGTTTACTGGTCGAAACAAGCAGGGCGCTCAGACCGATGGCATCCGCGTTGATCTCAACAGCCTTCGAAATGATGGTTTCGGCTGGCACCTGTTTGCCCAGGTCGACCACGGTGTAGCCGTTGTTGGAGAGAATGGTCTTGACCAGATTCTTGCCAATGTCGTGCACGTCGCCGTATACGGTGGCCAGTACCAGGGTGCCCTTGCTGGAGCCCTCCTGACGCTCAAGGTAATTTTCGAGATACGTAACTGTCTTTTTCATCACCTCGGCTGACTGCAGCACGAAGGGCAGGATCAATTCTCCAGCGCCAAATTTATCACCGACTTCTTTCATTGCCGGCAAAAGCACCTTATTGAGAATCTCAACCGCGCGTTCGTTTTGTGTCTGGTCCGCGGATTTTTGCGCCAGCAGTTCATCCACGTCTTTTTCAACCTCTTCCTTGACGCGGTGCACGATCTTCCACTGTAAGCGTTGGTCGGCTTCCATTTGATTCAACTGCGCCTGCTGGGCATCCACTTTTTCAGCGGCCGGCCCACTGGACTGGAAGTGTTCGATCAACTTGGGCAAGGCATCGTCAGTGCGATTGAAGATCAGGTCTTCGGTCAGGCTGCGCTCTTCCTCCGAGATCTCGGCATACGGGGTGATGGTGGCGGGGTTGACAATAGCCATATCCAGGCCGGCCTGCACGGAATGATAGAGCATGACGCTGTTAATGATGGCGCGCGCGTTGGGCTGCAAGCCGAAAGAGACGTTGCTCACGCCCAATGAGGTGAGCACACCCGGCAGGGCGGCTTTGATGTATTTGATGCCTGAAAGGGTCTCGATGGCGGAATTGGCAAATTCTTCCGAGCCGGTGGCCAGGGTGAAGGTCAGGTCGTCAAAAACCAGGTCTTCAGGGCGCAAGCCGTGTTCGTTAACTGCGATCTCGTAAATACGTTTGGCCACTTCAAGCTTGCGATCAGCAGTCTTGGCCATGCCTTTTTCATCAATGGTAAGCACGATCACGGCCGCGTTATATTTGCGCGCCAGCTCAAAGATCTGGTCGGCTTTCTCACGGCCACCTTCCAGGTGGGTGGAGTTAATAAGGCAGCGCCCGGGGCTGTTCTTAAGGGCGGTTTCAAGCACGTCCAATTCGGTGGTGTCGATCACCAGCGGCAGGCGGATGATGGGCGCCAGGCTTTTGATCAGTTTATACATGGTGCCGGCTTCGTCACCGCGTTCGGTGAGTGCCACGCACAGGTCAAGGGCGTGACCGCCGGCTGTCATCTGCTGCTGTGCCAGGTTGAGGATGCTGTCGTAATCTTCTTCGAGGATCATTTTCTTGAAATTGCGGCTGCCCTGGGTGTTGAGGCGTTCGGCGATGAAGAATGGAGCCGGTTCCTGTTGCATGGGCTGGCTTTGGATGGAGGACGAAAGCACGGGCGCGGAGGTGGTGGGGCGTGGTAAGGGTTTGACGCTGTTTACCTTCTCCACCAGCAGTTTCAGGTGCTGGGGGGTAGTGCCGCAGCAGCCGCCCACCACACTGACGCCGTGTTTGGCGGCAAATTCAAAAAGCGTGTCAGCGAAGGGCTGCGGTTCAAGGGGATAGACGGCCTGGCCGTCCACATTGAGGGGCAGGCCGGCGTTGGGGATGCATGAGATCGGCAGCCTGGAATGTTCGCCCAGGTAGCTGATGGGTTCACGCATGAAATCCGGCCCGGTGGAGCAGTTGAGACCAATGACGTCAATGTTCATGTTCTCAAGGATGGCCAGCACGGCGGAAATATCCGTACCGAGCAGCATGCGGCCAGTGGTGTCGAGGGTCACCTGCGCCTGGATGGGCAGGGACTTACCGGTTTTCTCGAAGGCTTCATAGATTCCCAGGATGGTGGTCTTGACTTCAAGAATATCCTGTGAAGTCTCCACGATCAGCAGATCCACACCGCCTTCGATGAGGGCGGCGGCTTGTTGGCTGAAAATGGAACGTAGTTCATCCACGCTGACGTCCGAGAGTTCAGGGTCGTTCATGGAGGGCAGCTTGCCGGATGGGCCGATCGAACCAGCCACAAAGCGCGGATGGTCGGGGGTGCTGAAATCGTCCGCGCACTTGCGCGCCAGTCTGGCGGCGGCCAGGTTGATCTCGGCCGCGCGTTCACCCAGGCCGTATTCCTTGAGGGTCAGGCGGTTGGCGCGAAAGGTGCAGGTTTCGATCACGTCCACGCCGGCTTCTAGGAAGGAGCGGTGCACCTTCTCCACGGCCTGCGGGTAAGAGATCACCAGGAAGTCGTTGCAGCCCATGGTTTTTTCGCCGCCAAAATGTTCAGCGGTGAGATTTTGGGTTTGCAAATTGGTGCCCATCGCTCCATCAAACACCATGACCTTTTGCTTCATGGCATCGAGATAAGAGCGGTTGGTGTAGGTTCGTTTCATGGTGGTCTCCCTGATGAATGATGGTGGTTAACAAAAACCTCTCTAAAAAGAGAGAGGTTGGGGGTTGCGATTCTCTCTCATCTTCCAAAACTTCCCGTTGGGGTCAGCTTTGCCGGAATTGGCACCTGCTCTTGCGAGTGGTTGTCGAGGTTTCATCGGGCCGGTCCCTCCACCTCTCTGAATG
>CAYYRU010000080.1:0-8458 GCA_964474095.1 uncultured Anaerolinea sp. | reverse complement strand
AGGGCCATGTGCCGCAAGGCGTGAGGGTTCAAGTCCCTCTCAGCGCACTGCAAAAGCCGTGTAAACGGCTTTTTGATTTAAAGGTACGATCAATATTAGTTCTTGCGAATTACACTTGACCTGGTGAGTTCCACCAATTCAGCTTTTTCTTCTGATTCTGGCAGATCAGAGATCAAATCGAGTGCCCGATTGGCAAACTGTTCTGCCTCTTGAAGAGATTTTTCAATGGCTTGACTGTTGGCTATGGATGCAATTATCTTGTCCACTGTCTCATCTTTTTCGATGCAATTGCCGCTAAGAAGTTCTTGAACGGCTGCGTCGCCAGGATTTGACTCAATAAAATAGAGCATGGGGAGTGTGATCAATCCCTGGCGCAAATCTCCACCAACGGGTTTTCCCACTACAGATTGATCACCAGTGTAATCGAGCACGTCATCCACTATTTGAAAAGCCATCCCCAGTTCGTATCCAAAGCGACGAATTCGATCCACATGTTCGGGTGGTACATTGCTGACAATGGCAGCAGTATGTGTGGATGTTTCAAATAGAGAGGCGGTTTTAGCATAGATGCGTTTATAGTAATCTTCTTTGCTTGAATTGCACCTGGAGTTAAATAGTTGATTTACTTCACCATTGACAATGGTCATTAAAGTTTTTGAAAAAATGGACATTACTTCAAGCGAATTAGTTTGAGCAGCCAAAAAAGCCGCGCTGGCAAAAATAAAGTCACCTGTTAAAACGGTGGCAGCAGATGACCATTTTGAATTTAGGGTTGGAATTCCACGCCGTAACAAAGCGCCGTCGATCAAATCATCATGAACCAGGGTGGCGGTATGTAGCAGTTCAATCGCGGATGCCAGAGTATATAAAACATCCTCATTGCCGTTCAGAATTTTCCCTAAGAGCAATATGATTCTTGGGCGGATTCGTTTTCCGCCTGAAGAGAGCAAGAGTGATAGAGCTGATTTTAGGTCGCTGTTGTATTCATCCGCCTGAGATAGCATACGGCGTTCAACCACTTCGATGCCATGTTGGATATGAGGTAAGGTAAGAATTGATGAATTCAAAGAATATCGTCCCATCTGAAAAGTAATTGTGAATTCCTATTTGTTTTTATTGCGATTTCCTCGATAGTTGAGTTCAACAATTCAGCCAATTTTTTCGCAATGAGCGGAATTCTGGCAGGCTCATTAGTCTGTCCTCGGAATGGATGGGGAGAAAGAAAGGGAGCATCCGTTTCAAGAACCACGTGATTAACACCTATATCCCTAATTAAGTTTTGCTTTTCGATTGCGTTCCTAAAAGTAATCGGACCGCCAATCCCAATCAGCATATGGCTGTCAATAATTTCCTTTGCTTGTGTTTCATCTCCCTCAAAACCGTGAAATACTCCTAGAAAATCCTGGTTTGCGCATGGCTGGCAAATTGATCTTTTTTGCAAAACGGTGAGCACTTCCTTTACGGCGTTTCTACTGTGCAGAATCAGAGGTTTATTGTGGTCATTAGCAAGATCAAGCATGGAATCAAATACGAGCTCTTGTTCCGCAAGGGTTTCTGGATGATGATACAAATCCAATCCTATCTCGCCGACCGCAACCACTTTTGGTTCTTTTAACAACTGCTCAAAAGTTGATATTTGAGATCTTTCAAAATGTTGGAAGTCGGTAGGATGAACTCCAACGGCTGCATATACTTGTTCATATTTTTTTGTCAGCTCGACGGCGTAAAGGCTGCTTTGAAGATCCGTTCCTGGTACAACCATCCGCATCACACCGACCTCGATTGCGCGTTCGATGATCTTTGGAAGTGTTGATTGGAAAGTGTCATAGTTCAAATGACAATGAGTATCAACAAATATCACTGCAACACCAATCTGGCTAATAACATGACAGGCAATAATAGACACCGGCTGAAATGTTAGACTGTTAAAGAACGAGTTTTATTAGCCCGATATCCTAATACCCATTACAGGTACTATTTTTCTTAAATAGATTGGGTTATCAATTTTTCAATACAATAACCCTTGCAAGAATATATTATATCAGTAATTAGATAGAGGTTTTTCCGACCGTTCAATCATGCTATAATGCTCAACTAAGTGAGGAAAATTGGACAGAATTTATCTGGATTACGCGGCGACTACACCTGTTGCTCCCAAAGTAATTGAGGCAATGTTGCCGTATTTTACAGACCATTTTGGCAACCCTTCTTCAGCCCACTTTTATGGGCAGCAAGCCGAAGAAGCGCTCCACAATGCCAGGAATAGAATGCTCAAGCTCTTTAACGGGAGTGGTTATGAGGTTATTTTTACCAGCGGCGGTAGTGAGAGCGATAATCTTGCCGTAAGGGGATTGGCTTTCGCTGAAAGAGATAAACGTGGAGCAAGTCAAATCCTTGTAAGTTCGGTGGAGCACCACGCAGTTTCAGAGACAAGCCGTCAATTGCAGCAACAATTTGGTTTTGAAAATCGGGAATTGCGTGTAGACAATTATGGTTTTGTTGATCTTGATTTTCTTGAGGAATCGTTATCAAAAGATGTTGCCCTGGTTTCAATTATTTTTGCAAATAACGAAATCGGAACATTCAATGATATGAAAACTATCGCGATGATCTGCCATCAAAAAGGGATCCCTTTGCACACGGATGCCGTGCAGGCTGCAGCCCATTGGGGGGTGGATTTGCAAGAAATTCAGGTTGACCTGTTCACCGTTGGAGCACACAAATTTTATGGACCAAAAGGGGTGGGCGCCCTGATCAAGAGGAAAGAGATCAATATGGCACCTCAGATCACTGGAGGTGCCCAAGAGAACCATAGTAGGGCTGGTACAGAAAATGTGCCCTATATCTCTGGAATGGTGAAAGCATTGGAATGCCTTCGTGAGAACTTGGATGCTGAGAATGATCGCTTAACAAAAATGCGGGACTTGCTCATTAACGGGGTTGTTTCTAATGTGCGAGGAGCCAGCCTGACAGGTCACCCTCAAATGAGGTTGCCCAATCACGCCAGTTTTGTAATCGAAGGAATTAATGGCAACAACCTGATGATCGCTTTAGATATGGCAGGTTTTGCTGTTTCTTCAGGTTCCGCATGTAAAGTGGGTAACCCAAAACCTTCAGAGGTCCTTCTGGCACTTGGATTAGACCCTGATTTGGCGCTTGGCTCTCTACGTGTCAGCCTTGGAAAGACCACGACCCAGGCTGATATTGATAAACTGATTGCTATTTTGCCAGCACTAGTCGACAGACTTCGAAATGGAACAGTAAAGTAAATATGGCTGAAAAAGTAGTGGTTGCTATGAGTGGTGGTGTGGACAGTTCTGTCGCAGCCGCTTTGCTGTTGGAACAGGGTTATGATGTCACCGGTATCATGCTCAAATTATGGACAGGTGATTGTGAACAAAATGAAAATGCCTGTTGCACACCAGAATCCATTGCCCAGGCTCGTGCCGTCGCTGCGACATTACACATCCCATTTTATGTGATTGACGCAAAACAAGATTTTAAAGAAAATGTCGTAGATCAATTTATCCGATCCTATCAAAGAGGATGGACACCAAATCCGTGTTTTGCGTGCAATCAAACCATCAAATGGGGATTTTTGCTTGAAAAGGCAATACAAATGGGGGCAGACCTGATCTCCACCGGCCATTACGCCCAAATTTCAAAAGATACTGCTGGTATTTATCATCTCGCCAAAGGTTATGATGATCAAAAAGATCAGTCCTATGTTCTCGCAGGACTCACTCAAGAACAATTATCCCGAACGCTCCTTCCTCTGGGAAAATTGAAAAAAGCAGAAGTAAGAAATCTGGCGGAACAATTTGGTTTTGATATCGCGCAAAAACCAGATTCACAAGATCTTTGTTTTGTGGGAAAAGAAGGTTATCGCGGTTTTCTACAAACTTATGGTGTTGTGGCGACTTCGCCAGGAATTATTCGATCGGTTGATGGGCGGAAAATGGGGGAGCACAAGGGATTGTTTAATTACACCATTGGTCAACGCAAAGGTATTGGTTCTGGAATGGGCGTGCCCATGTATGTAATCGATATTGATATCGAAGAAAATGAGTTGGTAATAGGTACAAAAGACCAATTAGGTGCTAATGTTATTCACGTTCAAAGGATCAATTGGATGAATAAGGCCAATATTACTGCAGACGATCCATTGCAAGTGAAGATTCGATACAAATCAGCTCCCATGCCGTGCAGGGTGATCCATGCAGAACAAGAGTCATTTTCCATCATTTTATCTGAACCTTTGCGAGACATTACTCCAGGACAGATCGCGGTGATTTATAATCAGAATGAAGTGGCCGGCAGTGCCATGATCCTCTCATCAGAAAGGGTTGAAAATTAATGACTTTACCTTCCGTGCTACTGGGATTATTAATGGCTGCTGTTTTAGGCTGTGCATTTCATTTTTGGCGTGGTGGTGGTTTCAAGTGGTTGATCTTTTACAACCTTTTCGCAATGGCTGGTTTTTGGATCGGGCATTTTGCCGGGCAGTTATTAAAGATCTTTTTTTGGAGACTCGGGCCAATTAATCTGGGGATGAGCCTGATTGGTACTTTGGTCTTTCTTTTTGGTGGTTACTGGTTGAGTATGGCTAGTGTTGAAAACAAGCACGAGCAATAAACCTTGAAAGGTAGTGAGATTTGACAGTCAATCAAGAACAAAGTGTTGCTTGTAACGGGGACCTTGTCCAATTAGTTGGGTTGCGCCATAAGTCTTTTATTTTTACTCTCAGTGAAGGAGAAGAATTTCAGTCCCATCGAGGAGTGGTTAAACACGACGACTTGATTGGAAAAGCATGGGGCACACAGATTTTTAGTCACAACGGAAGTCCTTTTTTCCTTCTCCAACCTTCACTTCCCGATCTACTAAAAAGTACCAAACGGGCTACCCAGATCATGTATCCGAAGGAGATTGGCTATATTCTTGTTCAGATGGGAATACGCCCGGGAAAACGTGTGATCGAAGCAGGCACAGGCAGCGGATCCTTTACAACCGCTTTGGCATATTGCATGGGGCCTGGCGGTGGCATCTACTCTTATGAAGCCAAAGAAGAAAATCAACGAGTTGCCAGGCGCAGCCTGGAAAAACTTGGGCTAAGCGACCGGATTGAATTTAAGGTGAGGGATATTCGCGAAGGATTTGATGAAACCAATGTAGATGCGGTTTTTTTGGACGTTCCGAATCCGTATGATTACTTAGTCCAGGTAAAAGCTGCTTTAAAGCCGGGTGGGTATTTTGGCAGCATCATTCCCACTACAAACCAGGTATCTTACCTGTTGGTGGCATTACGGCAGAATGATTTTGCGTTTATTGATGTTTGTGATATCTCTCAGCGTTATTACAAACCGGAACCGACGAGATTCCGCCCCACGGATCGAATGATCTCTCATACCGGTTACCTTGTTTTTGCGCGGTCTGTAAGTATCGATCACTCTATTGCGGATCGTAAGCTTTTGAAGGAAATTGGCATGCTAGGTGTTGAGGACTTAAAAGCACACGAAAAAATCGAAGAGACTATCGAAGAGACTATCGAAGAATCAAACTCAGAAGAATGATCTCGAAGAATTTACTCATTTCCAAATTAAAAAATTCTCTTGAACCCATCGAAGATTTAGCTTGTTGTAAATTCGATGATCAAAACACTGCGGCAGTCATGATTTTGTTCATGGAAAAGGACCATGCTTGGCATATTGTTTATACTCGCAGAGCCAATGGGGTACGGACGCATCAGGGAGAGGTCTCTTTTCCTGGCGGCGCTTACGAAGAAGGGGATCGTTCACTGGTTGACACAGCGTTACGTGAAACCTACGAAGAAATTGGATTGAATCCTGATTATATTCAAGTGATTGGCAGTCTTAAACCGATGTGTACTATCTCAGGCTATTATGTTTTTCCAATCATCGGAGTTCTTACTCGTGAACCCAAATTTTCAGCCAACCCTGAGGAAGTCGAACGTGTATTTACCTTACCCGTGGAGTGGTTGGCTGACCCAGCCAACTGCCACGAAAGGGATTATGAGGTAGAAGGCAAGCCTAATCGCAAGGTGATCCATTATCTTGATAATGATGGCGAACATCTCTGGGGATTAACGGCCAGGATCACCCTGGATGTGATAAGCGTCTTGTAATGAGATAAAAAAACAACAAGCTGCAAAGCTTGTTGTTTTTTTGTTCTCCGTAAAAGAAAAATTACTTTTCCTCGGTTTCTTCTTCTTTCTTGCCTTTTTCGATCACTTCAGGTTCGGCGCCACCTTCACCAGCAACAACTTCTTCAACTTCTTCTGCTGCAGCGGCAGTGATTAAAATGACCATTTCATCCATTGGGTCAAGCACTTCAACGCCAGCCGGGATGGTGATATCACGCAGGGTGATGGAATCACCAACATTCTTGAGGGAGGAAATGTCGACAACAAAACGCTCGGGCAAGTCTTTTGGAAGGGCTTCAACTTGAACGGAGGTAACACCATCCACAACTACACCATTGAAATCTTTGACGGCGGGAGCAATTCCGGTAATCTCGATGCTGACAGCAGTGCGGATTTTCTCGGTTTGTGAAAGTGCCTGAAAATCAACATGAATGAAACGATTTTTCATAACGTCGCGTTGTTTTTCACGCACCAGTACTGCATGTTCAGTGCCTTCCAGGTTGATGTAGATCACACTGGAGGAAGTGGTGTTATTTAATGCACGAGTAGATTCCTTGAGTTCCATGGTAATGGCAACCGGATCAATTTTGTGCCCATAGATCACACCAGGGAGTTTTGCGTCGCGGCGCAAAGCGCTGACCTGCTTGCCTTTGACAGTTCGTTTTGTTGCGTTAATGACTACCTTTTCCATTTTTTTTCCTTCGGGCGCCTCTCACCGATGTATTGGTTACCTTCACCCTCTCTAAGATTTTTAGCCGTTTGAACCGGCAACAGTTTATTTTAGCCTGACTGAGGACTAGCGTCAAGGAGTCAAACGGGTCACTCGATCCAATCGAAGGTGCGGGTTACCGCCTTTTTCCACTTGGAATACTCCGCGGAGCGGTGGATTTCGTCCATATTAGGCAGCCATTCTTTATCTTTTTGCCAGTTGATAAGCAAATCTGCGGTGTTTTTCCAAAAGCCTGTCGCCAGACCGGCGGCATATGCTGCCCCTAAGGCCGTGGTTTCGGTAATGCGGGGACGCACTACCGGCACATTGAGAATATCCGATTGAAACTGCATCAATAATTCATTGACCACCATGCCGCCATCAACTTTTAATGACACCAGTTTTACTTTTGAATCAATTTCCATGGCGTCGATCACCTCACGAGTTTGAAACGCCGTGGATTCAAGCGCGGCTCGAGCCAAGTGGCCTTTATTTACGTATCTGGTTAATCCCACAATCACTCCGCGGGCATCTGATCTCCAATAGGGGGCGAACAAACCGGAGAAAGCCGGGACGACAAAGACATCGCCGTTATCTGCAACGGTGCGGGCGAGGGGTTCGATATCAGATGACTTATCGATCAGTTGGAAATTATCGCGCAGCCATTGTACAAGGGCGCCTGCAATGGCGATGGAACCCTCTAAACAGTAAACTGCGGGCTCCGCGCCAATCTTGTAACCAACGGTGGTTAATAAGCCATTCTGACTGATCACGGGCTTCTCACCAGTGTTCATCAACATAAAACAGCCAGTTCCATAAGTATTCTTCGCGTCTCCAGCCCGGTAACAGCCTTGTCCAAAAAGTGCTGCTTGTTGATCTCCTAAATCACCTGCAATTGGAACATGATTCAATGTATTTAGTGTGTAACCGTAGATCTCAGCGCTTGAAGCAATCCTGGGTAATACAGATGCTGGAATGTGTAATACTTCCAACATTTCTGAGTCCCATTTGAGGGATTTGATATCCATCAGCATGGTCCGCGAAGCGTTCGTAACATCCGTGATATGGATGCCGCCTTGAACCCCGCCAGTCAAGTTCCATATTAACCAGCTGTCCATGTTGCCAAATAACACCATTCCTTTATCTGCATCGTGGCGGGCATCAGGATGGTGTTCAAGAATCCATTGGATCTTGGGACCGGAAAAATAATTCGCCAAAGGAAGGCCGGTCTTTTCACGAAAACGATTGATCCCACCCTCTTGAGCCAGGGTATTACATATTTCATTGGTGCGTGTATCCTGCCAGACGATGGCGTGTCCATAAGGTTGACCAGTCTCCTTGTTCCAGAGGAGGGTAGTCTCTCGTTGATTGGTAATACCCAATGCAACAATATCATCAGAAGACAACCCTGATTTTCTCATGGCATTCGCAATTACTTCTTTTGTGTTGGCCCATATCTCCAATGCGTCGTGTTCCACTAAACCGGGAGCTGGGTAGAATTGTTTATGTTCTTTTTGATCCACAGCGACGATATTCCCGCCAGAATCAAAAACGATAAAGCGGGTACTGGTGGTACCCTGGTCAATCGC
>CAYYRU010000079.1:0-8541 GCA_964474095.1 uncultured Anaerolinea sp. | reverse complement strand
CACGATATCACTGTAAAGATTTTCCTTTTCGTGTTTTTCGTGTCTTTCTTGGTTGATAAAAAAAACACACTCTAACAAACAGAGTGTGTCGTGTGGGGCGAGAGGGGGTCGAACCCTCACGATGTCACCATCGACGGATTTTAAGTCCGTTGCGTCTGCCGATTCCGCCACCGCCCCAACGCTGGTTCTATTTTATCTCAATTGAAACGTCCGTCAAGGCAAACCTGATAATTCGCATACCTCAGGTAGCCTCAAGCACTTAATCAGTAAACACTACCTGGTTCCCACCGTGGCGTTTGGCTTCATACATGGCTGAATCTGCCATATTTAATATTTCTTCTTCCGATGATTGCCCGGTGGATATTGAAACTCCCATGCTGATGGTGATGTTGAGAGCGCCTTTTTCAGTCTGGATTTGAGTATTTGAAATTGTACTGTTCAATCGGGTAAAAAGGTTCTCATAATTCTTCAGGTCAATATCTGGTGCGAGGATCAGAAATTCATCGCCACCCAGGCGCCCGAGAGAATCGGACTCTCGAATTTCTTTGGTTAAAATGGCGACAATTCCTTTCAAAACCTCATCCCCTGCTTGGTGCCCATATTGATCGTTAATTTGTTTGAAGTGGTCGATATCAAAAAACGCAAGGCTTAATCCACTCTTTTCTTCTCCCCGATTAATCCTGCGGGTTCTTGCCAGTTCTTTCGAAAGTTGTTCGAGAATTGCCCGGCGGTTGAAGATACCGGTCAACGGATCGTGGTCCGCGAGTTCTTTTAGTTTTCTTTCTGCGTTCTTTCGTTCGGTATCATCGCTGATGATCCCAACAGAGTGCCATTCCTCTTTGATTTTGAGGGCCGAAAGCGACAACTGAATGGGTATCTCAACCCCGTCCTTCCTGAGCGCAGATAACTCCATGGTGCTCCCGATGGCAGCGCCTTGCCCAGTTTTTGTGAATTTTCGAAATGCTTTTTCTTGATCTTCGTGGTATTTTTGAGGTGAGATTAATTGATGAAGGTTCTTGCCCATGGCTTCAGAAGATTTGTATCCTAGAATACGTTCCGCAGCCGGATTCCAATAAGACACACTCCCTTTTGGATCGATCATGATAATGGCATCATTTGCTGAATCGGTGATGGCTCGCAATTTTTCTTCACTCAATCTCAGTAAGCGGTCTGCTTCAAGACGTTCGGTTATATCTTCTTTCACTGCGATAAATTGAGTAATATTCGAGTGTTCATCTGTGACAGGTGAGATGACAGCAGATTCCCAATATAAATCACCATTCTTCTTTTTGTTTTGGAATACACCGTGCCAACTCTTCCCGGAAAGTATGGTTTGCCACATTTCTTGATATTCTTCCGGAGATGTTTTCCCTGACTTAAGAATCTTGGGGTTCTTCCCGATTGCCTCCACGACTCGATAGCCTGTGGTTTCTTCGAATTTCGGATTTGCGTACACGATGCGACCGGTTTTGTCAGTGATCACCGTGGTGACAGGGCTTTGTTCGATCGCTACTGATAATTCCCGCAAGGTGGCGGTTGCTTTTTCTTTTTCTAATTCAATTTGTTTTCGTTCAGTGATATCCACCATTGATACGATTATTTTGGAAAGATCTTGCTCAAAGCCTGGAACAACTGCCCAGTTTAGTGCCAGTGTGATGAGCCGCCTATCCAGCGTGCGGTTTACAATTTCCATATCAAATGTCGTCTGTCCTGACGCAATAAGGATTAATTCCTCTCGAAAATATTTGAACAAATCATCAGGAAAACAAACGGACAAATTCGTTAAAAGAGATTCTTTATCTTTCGCGCCGAAGAGTTTCAAGGTGGACGCATTTACATCTGTGATCTTTACCAGCGCGGCAAATTTAGTCACCACCTCAGGATTTTGTGTAAAATAGGTCTCGAAATCCTTTATGCCTGACCGTTTGAGGTCATCAATCCTCTTTTTTACCTCAGAAAAATCTTCTTCCCACAGAGAGATGGGCGAAGCCTCAAACAAGTTGCGATAACGATTCTCACTCTCTTGAAGAGAGTGTTCGGCTTTAAGCCTTGATTGGTTATTACGTTCAATATCAGCATCAATTCTGCGGGACACAAAGTAAACATTGAGGAAAACAATCGTGGATATTGATAAAACTGCTCCAGCCGTCACGATAGCCGGGTTAATGGGGTGAAATATATCCGTTGAACTGATGAATCCATGCAAAATTACCAAAAAGATTAATGATGGAACCAATGACCTCATCAATCTTGCGCGCACAGAATCACCGAGGAACAATCGTAGAGGCCAACAGGTGGGACCAGCACGGAGGAGGAGGGTGAGCCCCATGCACATAAAGGCAAGAGCCGTTGATAATGCGATCGGGATGACGGTTCCCCCATAGAAAAAGGGAGCCCCAAAAAGATAACCCAGAATGCAGATTCCGCTGAAAGTAAACAAGCTCAAAGAGATTAGGGCGCCAATCTTTAATCTTTTCTCGCTTGGTTGGATCGGAGAAAGCAAGATCAAGCATGTAATTGCCAGAATAAACCCCGCGAAGGTTAATGGGGACATGCGTTGCAACATGACATTGCCAAAAAAGCCCGGTTCAGGAGCGATCACATTTTCAATATCAGGTCCCAAACCAGTATAAAAGTTGATCGATAAAAGCAGCACAATACCCAGGAATGCTATTTGTAGCAAAGATAATATGAAACGAAATGTTTGGGCTTTATGAAAAACAGTCTGAAGTATCCACGAAACAGACAGCCCAATAAAAATGATCGCGGTGGATGGGGCCATTGGCAGATAGTCAGCTCGTAACGAGGCCAGAATTGGTTTTTCAATGATCCAACCCGTGGCAGCCAGAACGCCAAACACACCAGCACAAATCATCAAGATCACAGGTAAGTGTGTCATGGGATTAAAAAAGGGTTGGATTTTTTGATTCAATTTCTTCATCGATTTGGCCACTCATAGACAGTATAGTTAACTACCAATAATGGCTGTGTTGCGGCCATTAGGTTATGCATACGACATTTATGATAAAAAGTAAGTAAAAACCAGCATAATTTTTTAAATTGGAGATGTTGTAGATAAAGGGCTGTTTTGAGGTTCCTGACCGCATCACTGGCGCTTAAGCGGGTCGAAGTGGTAATCAAGGGTATATGCATTTTCAATAATCCCGGTTAGAGTCGGAGGGGGGAACTTAAAACCATCCCAACTGGTGGATTGTGGGTTTGAGATCAGTTGGGATGGTTTTGATATTCGGGGGAGTGATTAAGTCAACTTGAAGATCAACAGGTCTATTTCACTTTGGGTTTACTTTTTTGATTTCTGCCGGTCTTTCTCAATACGCGCCCACACGGAATAAAAGTGCACCAGGGGCGAAGAGATCTTGCCGCCCAGGCTGGCGCAGCGGATGGCCGCGCGCAGGCTGTCGGCGTCGTGAAACTCAGGCAGATCGCAGAATACCCGCCCAATCTCGGAGGGGTGGTGCCCGTCTGAGCCGGCGTTGCCGGGCAGACCGTGCTTTTCCGCAAAGGCCTGCGCCTGGCGATTATAATCCGCGGAGATCACTCGCGCGTTGAGCACTTCCACGCAATCGATCTGCGGTGCCAACCATTCCAACGTTTCGAGCGGCCAGCCCGAGCGCTGCGGGTCGAAGGGATGCGAAATACTGATGAAAGCGTTTTGGGCTTTTAATCTTGCCAGCGCTTCAGCGGGTTCAAGGTGTTTGGGCAGGGGATCGGTGATGAAGGCAGTAAGGAATTCGCCCTGGGTGGTTTGCACTTCTTCGCCAACGATGATCAGGTCAGGTGCCAACTGCTGCGCTTCAAGCGCGCCGCCGATCGAATTGTGGTCGGTCACCACCAGACGGTCCAAACCGCGCCGGCGGGCGGCCGCGATCAGAGCGGGGATGCTGGTCAGGCTGTCGGCTGACCAATAGGTGTGGCTGTGGAAATCAACTTTCAATGATGCGGCCTTCCTGGTTGCGAATGCCCAATGATTTTCCAGTGATCGACCACAGGATGAGGCCGCAGATAAAGGTGACCCAAAAAGTTGCCAGTCTGAAAAGCACGGTGGCCGTGACGGCTTTATCCGGTTGAAAATTGAGCAGCAGGGTCAGCAGCAGCGCCATGGCCATTTCCATGATGCCCAAACCGCCGGGCAGCTTGCTGGCCATGCTGACCGTTGCGGCAAAGGCAAACACCAGCACGGAGGTGGCCACCAGGTGCAGGGAGGGTGTGAAATCCAACCCGCGCAGGATCACGAAAAGAGCCGTGCCCTCGGCAGCCCATGAAAGCATGCCCAACAGGCAGGTGATGAACAAATTGGCCACTGAAAACAAGGCCGGGTTGGCTTCAATGCTCTCACGCAGTTGCGGAATTACCTGTTTTAACACCGGCACCTTGTCGCTCACCAGTGAAACGCGCGCATCAGAGCGGGGAATCTTGAAGTACACCAGTACGGCCAGGAAAGCCAGGAATAACCCCGCGAATAACGGCCACAGGGAGGGGTAGGCAATGGTACCGATCACCATCAAGGCGAACACACTCAATCCGTCAGAGATCTGATCCACATAAAAAACGGAAATAGCCCGTTCCACGGGGATGCCGGATTTCTTGAACAGCCAGATACCTTTAAAGGACTCTTCAATGCGTGAAGGCGTCACGGCCAGCGGCATGCAGGCTACGAACAGGCGTATTGATTCAAGCAAATTGACGTTCTTGACGCCTGATTTGTGTAAATTAATGGCGCGTTTGAGAAAGCGCATGCTTTGGGCTAGAAAAGTTAATGCCACCGCCAGGGCAAAATTGCTCCAGTGGAAAGCTGCGATCTGCCCGCCCACCTGACGCAGCCCGGCCAGAAGTATCAATCCGATCAGGACGATGATGCCCAAGACTAGCCCCGGCAGGAGTTGTTTGTAGATCGAGTGAGTGTTTGCGCGCATAATCGAATTATAAGTCGAAAGTTTCGGATTTGTACATACAAGCTTGTGATTGGCTGGTCTCATTTAAAATTCCTTTTTGCTGGTTGTATCTTGTAAAGGTCTCGTTATAATAAGAGTAAATATGTCTGATTAA
This sequence comes from uncultured Anaerolinea sp., assembly GCA_964474095.1. Taxonomy (GTDB): domain Bacteria; phylum Chloroflexota; class Anaerolineae; order Anaerolineales; family Anaerolineaceae; genus UBA6107. The sequence continues at coordinate 3,474 of CAYYRU010000079.1, read as the reverse complement.
TGTGATTCGTTGAGGAGAATCTCCATGAAAAAGAATGCTCGCTTGATCCTTTCCGGTTTACTGGCCCTGGCGCTGGCAGCCGTCGCCTGCAACCTCACTATCCCGGGCAGCGGAGCCATCGACAGTGCCGCCACCGCCGTGGCAGGCACCGTAAACGCCCTGGCCGGCACTGCCGCGGACGTGTTGACTGCCATGCCGCACGATCCCGCCGTCACAGAAACCCCGGCTGAAGAACTTCCCACCCTGGCGCCACCACCAGCCGCTGCCCCATTGCGGGTGGCCTTTGCCGCCCCAGACGGTAACCTTTACACCTGGGCGGAGGGCATGGGCTCGCCCCTGCTCTTGGTCTCAAGCGGTGACATCTGCTGTACCTACGTTTCACCCGACGGCCTGCTGATCGCTTTTACCCGCTATGACAGCAATTACCAGTTCATCGCCCTTGAGGTCATCAATGCCGACGGCAGCAACCGCCGCACCCTGCTGGATGCCGCCGCCATGGCCGCTTTCGCCAGGCCTCCACAGAGCATCGGCTGCCAGCCCGGCCAGATCCGTTGGGTTCCGGGCAGCCATACCCTGGCCTTCAATACACTGCTGCTTTTCGAAGGCCCCGGCCAGGCTTTTTATGAGACCCTTTATCTGCTCAACACCGACACTGGTGCCGTCAGCAACCTCTTGAATACCGGCACCGAATCGTGGAAGTTCTTCTACTCGCCAGACGGTTCCAAAATCGCCGTAACCACTCCCACCGGCATCAACTTGTTCGCCGCGGATGGCAGCTTGATCCAAAGCGGCATCCTGTCTTATGGCTTTATCAACACCGCCTCTGAATACGCCTGGGTGGCTATGCCAGTTTGGTCTTCAGACGGGGTGACTCTGGCGGCGGCCATTCCACCAGTCAACCCCTGGGATGAACCACCGGGTGAAACATCTATTCACCGCCTGGCTTACGACGGCGCCGCCCATGAAACCCTTTTGAGCGCGGTCATGCCCGGGCTGGCCGCGAATGTGGTGGCTTTCTCCTCTGATTTCAACCTGTTCACTTATTACACCAAGGTGCCGGGCTCCACGGATGGCTCAGTGAACCTCAACATCGGTTACGCGGATGGCAGCCCGAGCACGGTCTATACGTCTGGCAATTTCGCGCAAGACCCGCTCTGGTCGCCGGATAATGGTCACTTCTTCTACTCACTCGGCGGCGGCAACACCAACTACCCTTACATGGGGCAGGTGGGCGCCGCGCCCGTGGCTATCACGGATTACACCAACGCCATGGACGCGCAGTGGATCGATGCCAACCACTACCTGGTGGTCTCGAATAACGCCGGGGTATCCAGGTTGCTGCTCGGAACCATCGGCGCGCCCACCCAATTGATCTACGATCACGGCGTCATGTCGTCGAACTTTCTGACCTACTCCGTCAATCGCTAAGATTAATGAGTCTTAAGTCCGGCAGGAAGTGCCCCAGGTGCTTCCTGCCGGTTTTTAAGGCAAAATCTCCATCTTGACAAAGGTTCGCGCATTAAGGTTATAATTTTTGTCTGATACCGTAAATGCTGCTCGTGACCTCTTGGAGACTCTCAATGAACAAACACTTTGTCCAAAAGACATTTCTGTTGGTGTTGGTGATGACGCTGTTTCTCAGCGCCTGCCAGACGGCCGCCGCGACTGACTCTGCCACCATCGAAGGCACATTGCAGGCCGCGGTGCAAAGTACCCTGACGGCCGCGCCTACCTCCACACCGCTTCCTTCGGCTACCGCCACCGCCACACCCACTGCCACGCCCACACCCGTGATTGTGCATTACGGGCCGAGTGACTTCCCTGAAAATGTCAACCCGCTGACCGGTCTCGAGGTGGACGATCCCTCGATCCTCGACCGCCGTCCGGTGATGGTGAAAGTGGCCAACCAGGCTTCCGCCCGGCCGCACGCGGGGCTCTCCAACGCCGACATCGTCTTTGATTATTACATTGGCTCGGGGCTTGACCGCTACCTGGCGCTTTACTACAGCAAGGATGACACTAAAGTGGGTACGGTACGTTCCGGGCGTTATGTGGATATCCCGCTGGTGCAGATGTACAACGGCATCCTGGGCATGATGTCTGCCTACAAGCCCGAGTTGGACGAGATCCTCACCTCGCTTGGTGGACGCGTGATCAACACTGAGCACTGCGATGACCGCTCAGAAGCCATTTGCAACGACGGCCCCAAGACCGAGATCAGTGCCTTTGCCAATACCGCCGAGATGAGCCGCCTGTATTCCAGCCGCAATGGCGCGGATAACGTGCGTCAGAACCTGGATGGCATGGCTTTCGGCACACTCCCGCCCGAGGGCGGTGAAACCGCCCTTCAGGTCACCATGCACTGGGGCAAGAATGTTAACCAGGAGTGGCGCTACGACGAGGCCACCCACAAGTACCTGCGCTGGATCGACCAGGTGGATAACGCCGGCTACGATACCATGATCCCGCTGGTGGATCGCAACACCGGAGAACAGATTTCTGCTTCCAACGTGATCATTGTTTTCGGCGACCTGACCACCCTCAATGGCGATAATGATTCGATCCACCGTTACGCCTTTGACGGCCGCGACGGCCGCGCCTTGATCTGCCGCGACGGCAAGATCTACGATGTGTTCTACGATTACACCTGGAATATGCCCTTCAGCTTCCATGACGCCGAGGGCAACCCCTTTGAGCTGCAGCCCGGCAACACCTGGATCCATCTGGCCAACCTGTATTCGCAGGTGCGTGAAGATCCAGCCGATATCTGGACGATCAATCTATATCCGTTGCCGTAATTGTCTAAATGCTAATAAATATACTCGTAGGGGCGGTTCATGAACCGCCCCTACGTTGTATGTTGGTTTACCCCATCAAAATTTTCACAGAACCCTTTATCGCGTTTTTTGCACACTGAAGGAGTGGGTGCCCTTTTTTGTGTAATTTGGGAAGGACTCATCCAAACGGATTATGTTTGCTGGTTCCCGTTTACGCCTTACTGCTCACCTATTACTTATTACTGATCCCTGGTTACTGCTCTTATCCCATCAAGGCTTTGAGGGCGTCCACCGAGACGGTCTCGCTGATGGATTCTACGAAACGCAATTTCTCAAGGTTGCCGCTGGCGACTGCCCCCAACACCAAAATGGGTTTGTAATCCAGATCTTCCGCGCCGCGATAAGTAGAAAGGACGCACCATTCCGCGCAAAAGCCGGTGAGGATGAGAGTATCCACGCCCAGGGGTTGCAGTTTCTCGTGCAATCCAGTCTTGTTGAACGAGTTGCCGTACACCTTGGTGATGCGCATGTCCTCCGGGCGCACATCAAACTCATCCGGCAGGTCAAAGCCGGGATTACCGGGTTTGAGGTCTTCTTCTTCATTCATATGCTGCACATACACCACCGGCAGCTTTAATCCACGAAAGAGTTTGACCACTTCGTTGATGCCCCACACGGCATCTTCCAGCGATTTGCG
>CAYYRU010000078.1:0-8750 GCA_964474095.1 uncultured Anaerolinea sp. | reverse complement strand
GAAGCCTACGACCTGCTGCATCGCGGACTGGGGCTCAGCAACACCGAACTGCACCAGATCTTTTCCGAATGGAACCAAAGCGAACTTGAATCCTATCTCATTGAGATCACTGCCGATATCTTCACCAAGTCAGATCCAGAAACCGGGAACGACGTACTGGATCTGATCCTTGACGAAGCCCAGCAAAAAGGCACCGGCAAATGGACCAGCCAGACCGCCCTCGACATTGGCGCGCCCATCCCCACCATCAACGCCGCCGTTGAAAGCCGCATCCTCTCCTCATTAAAAGAGGAACGCCTGGCCGCGTCAAAGGTGCTCAAAGGGCCTTCCCCAACGATCAGTGGAGACCGCGCACAGATCATCCAAACCGTGCGCCAGGCCTTATACACTGCCAAAATCTGCTCCTACGCCCAGGGGTTTGGCATGCTGCGCCTGGCCAGTCTTGAATACAAATACGACCTCAATTATGCCGAGATCGCCCGCATCTGGCGAGGCGGCTGCATCATCCGCGCGAAATTCCTCAACGACGTTCGCGATGCCTTCAAACGCGATCCCGCCCTACCCAACCTGATGATGGATCCCACCTTTTCCGCGGTCATGAATGATGGACAAAGCGCCTTGCGCCGGCTGGTTGCGGTGGCTGCCGAAAGCGGCATTCCAGCACTGGCCTTCAGCTCAGCCCTGGCATATTACGATGCCTATCGCAGCGCCCGTTTGCCAGCCAACCTCACCCAGGCCCAACGGGATTACTTTGGCGCCCACACCTACCGCCGTGTTGATCGAGATGGAGTTTTCCACACCGAGTGGCAGTAAACCTTGAATAGCCACCGAAAATGCCTTCTGGTGGATCATTTGGAAAATAGATAGAGGAGCCTGAAACTTGGAGGCTCCTCTATAATTGCCCGGTATGCAATTGGTTCTGAGTTGATTTAATGATTCTGAAAATGCACGCTGCTGAGATTGAGCAATTCAAGATCAGGAGTCAGGATCAACAAGAATTGGGATTCTCCATTTGCGGCATTCGCCCAGCGATGCGTTTTCTCCGCTGCAAACAACAGGCTGTCACCTTCATTCAATAAATACTCCGTGTCTTGGACCCAATAGGTGACTTTACCTTTCAAACAAAAAACAAATTCATAACCACGATGCAGTAAATTTCTACCGCCGCTGGACGAATCTTGTGACAATGTCACGATAAATGGTTCCAATGTGCTCTTGCGCATGCCCCCGCCCAGGTTTTGGATCAGCGCCTGACAGCACATGGATTCGGGTCTTTGGTTGCTTTGGATGAACACTACTGCCGATTCTTTTTCGGGAGCCGTAAAAAAATCCACCAAGGGCACGCGCATCGCTTTGGCCAACTGTTGCAAGGTATAGATGGAGGGTGAAGTCCGCCCGGTTTCGATCATGCTCAAGGTATTAATATTTAATTTGCTGATCTCAGAGAGGGTTTTCAGGGTCAGATTTTTTCCGTTACGTAATTCCCGAATTCTTGAGCCAACCATTTCAAGTTCTGATGGTTGATCTTTGTCAATCAAATATTGTTCTGTTATTTTCGGTTCGGACACATCCATTGCCTTGTTTTTTGCGGTCATCTGGGTCTCCTTTTAACAAACTCACTGTTGTTACTATTATTTTAGTAACAAATTCCCAATTTTACAATACTAATTACTAAAACTGTAATAATAGACAAGATCGAATAAACATCTGAAAACGCAGATGCAATGCGTCATCCCAACCAGAAAAACTACACCCAAATAGTTACTCAATTGTGATGGGCTCATCTGGAAGTTTGGTTGAAATTAATCCGATTACTTTTTTTGGATCTCAAACCAAATAATAAATAAATGGATCGCGTTATGAGGATAAGATGGCTCCGTGCGCCTTTGGTTCAAAACTTAGCGGCCAGGTCGTCTGTTGATCATACTTGGCACCAAAAAAAGAGGCATTTTCCAGATCGGCTTCTGAAAAATTCGCGCCGGCAAGTTGAGCGTGATCAAAATTGGCTCCCACCAGGTTGGCATGGCTGAGATCTGCGTTGCGCAAATTGGCATTCTCCAATATGGCATGCTTTAAGAATACCCCGCGCAGGTTGCTATCTTCCAGATCTGCGTTGCACAATAGCGCGCGCTTCAGGTTCGCCTCATCCAGTTTGGCTCCTTTTAGTTTTGCATTGATCAAATTGTATCCATACAGGTTTGCTCCGCCAAGATCAGCCAAAATTCCCCCTGGAAGTTGGTTTACATACCGCTCATGTAGTTTAAGCGTTTCTTCAAGAAGCTGAAAATTAAACCGTTCCTGTCCCATTATGCCTCCATGTTTATAAGATCTATCAGCCTCACTTGGAGGATGTGATTCCAAGCTTTGGCAAAAGCCACTGGTTTATCGCAACAATGAGTAAAGAAGCGGCTAATGCCCCGCCAAAAATTAACAATGAGCTGGTTAAATTGTTCATCAGATCGGGTTTAAAGATCATCACCAATGACAGAGCTAACATGAGAATCCCGCTAAACAGTTTTAAGACTCTCCCATGCTTCTCTTCCAGACGGCTGGACTTTAACGTAACCACCGCGGAAAAAAAGATCACTCCTTCATCAAATTGGTAGATCAACAAATAAACAAGCAACAAGATCACAAACATACCGCCGCTGATATTTTGTGAACTGAGCAGATTAGTCCATAACACCGGAAAACCCGCCGTGCACGAAAACTCAACCAACGACACGCCAGCGGCCAAAACAATGGTGGCCCCGATCATTCCCCAAATAGATTGGCTGGCATCGATCACTGCCCGCATTTTTTGAAAGATGCCTGGTTTCTTTTGATCAGAAATGGTGAACGAAAGACCTTGTTTGAACCAGAAATAGTCTTTGATATTTATGACTGCGAAGAAGAAAGAAACAAGCGCTACCAATATTCTGATCCACCCGAGAAAACTGGTGACTTTAAGCACGCTAAACAATCCCGCTATGAACAACCCATAGATTAAGGCAGACACAAACAAGAATATTATTCCGATCAAAAATACTTTCTTTCGCGAACCCGTATGTAAAGTGATCGCCAACAACATGGTGAGAACCCACAATGAGCAAGGGTTGAATCCATCCACCAGGGCGATTAATACCGTGCTGATAAACGTGGATTTCGACTCAAGTTGTACTTTACCGAACAAGGGAATTTTCAGCTCGGTAGAGGCAGTGGGTGCAACAGTAGTTGGGATGGCAGCAGCGGGGTCGTTCTCTGTTGGAGTCGGATTCAACTCGATTAAAAACAAACCCGCGTCGGCACAACCGTTTTGCAAACAATACTTCACGGTTGACTCAATATCTGCGTTTCTTTCTTCAGAATACCCTTGCAACACATATGGACCAATAAAAATGGTCGGAACTGCTATTTGTTCAATTCCATAATGCTCCGCCATATCGAGGAATAATTTTTGGTTAAGTTCATCATAATATATTTCATAGCTTTTTAATTCAATTTCAGGGTAGGTTTGGGCCAGATCTTCAAAATAAGGTTTGGCTTTTGCACAATGCGGGCAACCCTCTCCCCAAAACAGATAAATCACCAAAGACTTTTCTGGAGTTTCCGTTTGCGCATTCACCGGTGTTGACCGGCTCAGCAGCGATGATGTGACGATCATCAACACTAGTAGTGAAAGAGTCCAAAATTTCCAAGGCATTTTTATCATAATCAATTAATCCTCAATCACAATCCAAACTAAGTCATAACCTCATTCGGATATCTACATCATTATTTACTATCAACAATAAAAACAGAAACATGAGAGCGCATTAATTACTCAAGTCCGTTCGCAATTAATGACGCTGAAACCACCACCGATTGATCTCCTTCGGCGATAATGGCCATCGTCAAGAAAAAACACAGCATCGATTCCTATAATTATAGTATATTTTTGGCTTTATTCTTAGTTTTGTACTATTTTTATTATAAGCTCCTGACATCTTTTTCGTTGTCATTGACTTGATAGAGTGAATATTGCCGCCCGGTAAAAGTGGTGTCTGGTGGCTCAAAGGATTAACAAACTCTAACTTAAGTTGACCCTTTTTGACCATTTTTTTGCTTGTTTCCGCGAGTTCATGACTGTACACTAACATCAGCCGAGTTTTTTCTTTTTCCTTTCAGAGTTCAAATCCGATTCTTGATTTGATACCCGCGTCTTGAAATGAGATAGAGAATAAACCAAAGAATTACCAGTTTTTACACTTCACTCGTTGTGGACGGGAAGCATGGCTGATACATCAAAAAATGGAAATCAGAATGAAGCTCTTCTGAAATCCGCCGGGGCTACTTCACAAGCCAATTACCAAACCGCCTTTGAAGGTCTCTGGGAGATCAACGCAAAGGCGCAGACCATCTTTGCCAACCCGCGTTTGTGTGACCTGCTCGGATTTAGCCTAAACGAGATCATGACGCTGAGCCTGAGTGACCTGGTCGCCGCGGATTCTCTTGCCGTTGTTCGTCAATCCATCAAGGAACCCAAACAAGATCCCAGCGCTTTCATTGAATGCCGTCTCAAATCCAAAAAAGGGGTGCATATCTGGGTTAATTTGGGCGTGCAGAACGAAACAGATGAGAGAGGACGCGTCAAATCCTCACTTCTTCATTTAATTGATATCACCCAATTTAAAGAACAACAGCGCATCCTGCCAATCCTTTCGAACGCCCAAGCCACCCTGGCCAGCCTCAATGATGAGCTGGCGATTTACGATGCCCTGACGAGCATCCTCCACGAGATCGTTGGCAGCGGCTACATTGGCGCGATAGACGTCAACTACACTGATGGCAACATCAGAATTGCGAATCTAAAAGGCGTCGGTCAAAGTTATTTTGACCTGGTTCGATCGTTCAACATCGATCCGGTCAAGATCAGTTATCCGCTGAAAGATGCCTCCGATTACGAACTGCGCACCTTCCGTGAAGGAAAGCTCTGCCCGTTTGAAGGTGGGCTTCACCCCCTCTTCATGAAAAAGATCCCCAAGTTCGTCTGCCAGGCAGTCGAAAAGACCCTGCAGATCCAAGACATCCATGTGATGGGCATGGTCTCTGAGGGCAGCTTCTTTGGCGGTGTTGTGATCATGACTGCAAGGAACACGCCCCTATTGACTTCAGCCATAGAAGCCATTGTCAACCACGCCACCCAGGTCATCAAACGCGTACGCTCCGAAAAAGAGTTAAGGTTAAGTGAACAACGCCTTCAATTGACTTTTAACGCCATCGAAGACGGCTACTGGGATTGGGATATCCCCTCAGGCCGGATTACAGTCAACGACAAATGGTTTTCGATGCTGGGATACAAAGCAAATGAGTTTCAACCCACCTACGACAATTATGTGAAACTACTGCATCCTGACGAATCTGAACAAACCATCAAAAGCATCAATGCCGCTCTTGAACGTGATGGCAATTACTCCCTTGAACTGCGCATGAAAACCAAAAAAGGGGATTACAAATGGATTCACGCCAGGGGAAAGACCATCACTAAAGACGCTCAAGGCAACGCCATTCGCATGGTTGGCACCCAGACCGACATATCGGCGCGCAAACGTTTCGAACAAGATCAGATCACTTTCTATGAAGCTCAGCGGCAGCTTTTGCAGATAGCAAATCTTGATGACCTTTATCACCTGGTCGGCAACTGCCTTCAGAAATTGATGCCAGATGGTTACAGCGTTTTCACCAGATTTGACGACTCCACGAAAACAATTAAAGTGGTGGGGTTGTATGGGTTTGGCAAAAACCCCGAGGTATGGCTCAAGAAATTCAGTCTGAGCACCTCCAGCCTGGATGTGAACCTCGAAAACATAGAAGATAAAAACTTGCGTTTGTGGCAATCCAACAAACTGGAGAAATACGAAGGGGGGGTCTACGAATTATTAACCAAGAAAGTTCCCCTTCCTATTTGCCAGTTAATTGAAAGACAACTCTCGGTTTCCGAGATTTTTATTATGGGCTGCAGGTGGCGCTCTCAGGATTTTGGGGGATTCACGCTGCTTACCAAAAACGGCCTGGGGAATAACAAAGAATTGATCGAAACTCTGATCAATGATACTGCCATTGCCATTCAACGCATCATTACCGAAGAACAGGTTCAAATCGCCCAAAGGCGATACCAGAATATCTTTGAAAAAAGCCCGGTAGGTATCGTTACCTTTCGTTCGGACATGAAATTCCTCAGCGTCAATGATGAGTTTTGCGCTTTAAGCGGCTATTCTCAAGAAGAATTGCTCAATATGACGATCGAAGATCTTACTCCTGCTAAACAACGAGAAGAACAACATCAAAACCTGGCTAACCTCCTTTCTGGTAAAGTAGCAGTCATCGATAACACGACAAAAATTATCAACAAAAATCGACAAAAAGTTTGGACCAGGGTCATGGTCAATAAGATCACTGACTCAACCGGAAAACTCCTTTACCTGCTGGCCATGGTCACCGACATTACCAAAGAAAAGATCGCCCGAGAAGCCCTGCAGCAAAACCGGCTCTTTCTTGAACTGGTTCTCAATACCATTCCAAACCTGGTTTTCGTGCGTGATGAAGAAGGCCGCTACACCATGGCCAATCAATCTTTCGCCAATGCCATGGGCGTTTCAACCAAGGAGCTTGTCGGTAAATTTGACACCGACTTTATTGAACGAACCGAACTGGCAGAACGAGTTCACCAACAAGACCTCGAGGTGATCAAGAGTAGAAAACCCATGATCATGTCAGATAAGGACATGTCTTTTCCTAAGCTTGGCGACCGCAGTATGCAGTTTGTGAAGGTGGCCCTTCCTGAAAACGACCTCACCCGGCCTTCGGTGCTGGGTGTCATTACCGATGTCACCGAGCAAAAGAAAGCCGAAAGAGCCTTGCTTGAGAACGAACGCAAGTACCGCCTGTTGTTCGAATCCATGCGCCAGGGTGCGTTTTATCAACAGGCAGACGGAACCCTCATTGATATCAATCCGGCCGCGCTTGAAATTCTTGGCTACACCAAAGATGAGATCAGTGATCGCATGACCGGTAAGGTCCCCTGGCAGGTCATGGATGAAAACGGTAAATACATTGATTTTGCAGACAGGCCTTCACAAGTTGCTGCCGCAACCGGAAAACCCGTTCTTGAAAAAACATTAGGGATCATCAACCAACAAAGCGGACGTGAGGTTTGGGTCGTGGTCAATGCCATTCCTCAATTCAAAGAAAATGAGGCCCTTCCCCACCAGATTTACGTCACCATACACGACATCACCACGTTGAAACACATCGAAAAAGAACTACGCGTCAGTGAATTACGTTACCGCACGCTCATCCATCATTTGCCGGTAGGGGTTTATCAAACCGACGAAAAAGGACACAATGTCTATTTCAATGACCGTCTTTGCCAAATGAGTGGGCTGTCTATTGATGAAATGCTGGGGGATGGCTGGAAGGCAAGTATTCATCCTGAAGATCGTGAACGCGTACTCTCACAATGGAATCACTATGTTCAGCATGGTGGCAAATGGTCCATTGAATACCGTCTGACCAACAAACACACAGGCAATTCCATCTGGATCATCGACGAAGCCACCGCATTATATGACGATAATAGCAAAATCATTGGCTACCTCGGTTCAAAATTTGACCTCACGGAACAAAAGAACGCCGAGACTGAGTTGCGTCAGAGTGAAAATAAATATCGTCTCTTGACCGAAAACATGAAAGATGTGGTGTGGACGCTCGATACCTCCACCATGCGCTTTACTTACTTCAGCCCATCCATCAAGAACTTACGCGGTTATTCGGCAGAAGAAGTCATGAGAGGCTCCCTTTCAGACGTAATCAATGATGAAAGCATCAGTTACTTTACCAACCTCATCACTCAAAAGGTAACTGATTTTATTGCCGGTAACATTACCTCTCACGACTACTTCACCTATGAAATTCAGCAGCCCACAAAAGATGGCAGTCTGATTTGGACGGAAGTGATCGCTAGTCTGCATCACAACCCGCTCACCAATCACGTAGACCTTCATGGTGTCACTCGTGAGATAACGGACCGAAAAATGGCTGAAGAAGCCCTGACCAAGAGTGAAGAAATACATCGCTTGTTGATCGAAAACAGCCATGAGATCATTTATACCTTATCGGTAACAGAGGAACTAACCTACGTTTCAAATGCCTGGCAGACCATTTTGGGCACCCCATCAGACGGACTGATCGGAACACAATTTTCACGCCTTCTTCACCGGGACGATCGAATCAGCTTCAAGAACGCATTTGAAATCGCCTTGCAGGCTGATGAGAGTCAAACCGGTATTGAATTTCGAGTCAAACATGCCAATGGAAAGTGGCGCTGGCTTAGTTCCAGCGTTACGCCAGTTTTCAACATTCAAGGGCAATGCGTGGGCGTTGAAGGCACTGCCCACGACATCACCGATCAAAAACAAGCCGAAGAAGCCTTGCTGGAAAGTGAAGAGCGCTACCGTCTGCTGGTGGAGCAGTCTCCCGTTGGCATCATGATGATGCAAAAAGGCAGGTTTGTTTATGCCAACCAGACCGGCTTGCGCCTCTTTGGCTATGACCAGTTAAGTGATATTTTAAACGTAAAGGTCTTTGATTCCATCCACCCCGATTCACGCAGGGTTTTGTTACGAGAGATCTCCAAAGTCATTCGAGGCACACCCAGCGGCATGATCGAGGTCAAGATCATCAAGAAAAACGGCGAGACTTGCTTTACAGAATCCAGCTCCACGCAGATCCAA
>CAYYRU010000077.1:0-9468 GCA_964474095.1 uncultured Anaerolinea sp. | reverse complement strand
ATAAAACTCCAAAGACGAGTGATTAGTGATTAGTGATTAGTGATGAGTGAACTGTCCTTATTGTACACAACATTCTATCAACAACCCCTCACACCAACTCCTCTCCAAAAACCGGAGAGGAGCGGCGGGGTAGATCAGATCACACCATTTGAGGAGTTGGAGTTCACAAATCAAAGGAATTTAGAAATCGGTGATGCGTTTGAGACGATCCACGTATTTCTCGCGGAACTGCGCATTAACCCGTTTGACCTCGGCTTCATTGCCGGTGAACGAACAACGCAGGCAGTAATACTCATCTTTTTCGCTGTCATAGAGCATGTCCATGTCGATCTCGCGCATCATGCAACGCGGACAGCGGTAATTCAGCTTGCCTTTGCGACCTTGAGCCATGTGTGCAGCTCTCCTTTCGCCTGGACGGATTTTTTGATACCAATCGTGTACATGGGCGAGAACGAGAATCCCTCGCGGTAATAACCGACGGCCTTGCCAGCTTCACGCATTTCAAGCAGGGTGTCCACCTGCGGAACCAGCGCCTTGACTGTCTGTACATCCGGCATTTCAGCCTCACGGCACTGGTAGGCATAAGAAATGGATTCTTCTGCCTGGCGGCCTTTCAGGGTTAACTGCATGCCGGTGAGGTCTTCGGAGTATTCGGTGGTACCGTAGCAGGCCGTGATGTACTCGTCGAGGACAAACTCCGCGTTGGGGTCGCTGGATTCGAGAACGCGGCGGATGATCTCCACTTCGCCGCTGCCTTCTTTTAGCCTGAATATGGATTGCAGTTTGATGGTGACCTTTTCGAACTCGATGGTGACCGGGTCGAGCGTCACCACATGGGTGTCGCCTTCGGAGGCGTAACTGGCCAGGGTACGGCAGGCGCACAGGTCCACCTGTTCGCTGCCCAGTCCCACCTTGCAGCTCTTGACGGCGCCTTCGCCCGCGTAATGGGTAAAAAAGCCGGAGCGGTAAAGTGACTGTACCAGGAAAGGATAGGAAGCATCCTGGTTGGCCTTGGTGCCCACCCCGCAGGGTCTCACCAGCTTGGCGGCGTAAGGCCGCAAGTCCACCATGGCGCCACCCTGGTTCATGTCGAGGCAAAAGCGCATCCACGGGTCGGCATACCAGAACATCTGGCGCTTGGAACCGTAGAGAATGTCCTTCCACAGGGTGCATTCGGCCTGGGTATAGGGACGGCCTTTGCGGTAGGCATCTGCAAATTCGGTCATGGTCAGATCGATCAATTGACCCTGTTTCTTGAGTTCACCGTAGTAGGCCATGCCGTCTTTGTAACTCTTGAGCAGCAGCTCATAATTGGCTTCCCAACGTCCGCCCTTGCTCATCCAACCCGGGCCAACGTACATCATGTTGTAGGTGTAGCCGCGATTGTATTTGCCCATGGCACGGTACTGATCGACGATGTTCTTGAAATAGGGCAGTTCATCGCCTTCATAGACCATGCCGCGCAGGATATTCTGTGGATGGGTGCCGTAGTAGGAACCGGGTCCGTCAAACACAGCCATCAGATCGCGCGACAGGTGCGGAATGGCCACGATGCCGATGTCATCCGCTTCATCCGAGGCGATGCAGTGGATGTTGCGCTTGGAGGGAATCCATGGGTTCCAGGGGCCGCCATCCAACAGGGTGTACCAGGAGTTGTTGGCGTTCCAATAAGCCTTGGGGCCTTCCTCCCAACAGGTGGCCACGGCAGCCACCACCATGGGGTACTGATGCTTGATGTAATTGACCAGTTCGGCATCCATATAGTAGGAACCGGTGGAGGTGGGGTAAAAGCCAAAAGTAGCGTGGAACTTGCTAAAAACCTCGTCCACGATCTTCTTTTTATCTTCCAACGAGAACAGCCATATGGCCAGCTCTTTGGAGTGGAACTTCTCGCGAAATTCCTTGCACTGAATGCCCAAAAAGGTGAGCCCGATCTCGTCGCCGTACTTGTCGTGGTGTTCTTTGGCAATAGCGACCGCTTCGGCGTTAAACAGGCTGGCGTAGGTCATTTGGATGGTGGTGCGCAATCCATTGTCGTGAGCGATCTTCTGCTGCGTTCTGAAAATATCCAAGGACTCCTGCAGCACCGTCGAACGGGTCAGATCTTCCACCTTGCCGCTTTCGGCTTCCTTTTGAATGTATTCCGGCACCATCTCCGGACGGTGAACGATGTTTACAAAAAAATGTGACATGGGCTTTCCTGTTTTTAAGGTATCAATAAACTCTTTTCACAACTAAGGATTCAGGTATTCCTTCATGGCAGGCAACAGCCTGCTCGAGTAATCAAACAAAGCCTGGTTCTCCCAGGAATTGCCGGAAGCGGGATCGGTCGAATCCCAACCGTTGCCATCCACCACCGTCCAGGTGGCCTCCCAATAGAAAACACCCAGGCCACGCCCGCCTTGCACGCCACGGACAACCGACATCACATCACGCAGCATCATGCGCTGGCCTTCAGGGGTGATCAGGTAGCCTTCAGTGCCCATTGCGCGGTTAAAAATATTGAAAGTCTGGTCCCCCTCCTGCCCGGTGAAGGGATAGGCAAACTCTGCCACGATGACATCCTTGTCGTAGCGAGCGGAAATGTCGTTCAGATTGGTTTGCAGTTGAGCCAGGCTGCCATGCCAGAAAGGATAGTAAGACACGCCAATGATATCAAAAGGCACCTCGCGGTGAGTGATGGCATCAAACCACCAGCGCGCCAGATCATTGTCACCGCCCTCGGGGATGTGCAGCATGATCAAAGTTTCAGGTGAGCAATCCTGCATGGCCTGGGCGCCTGCCTTGAGCAGATCGGCCAGGTTGTCAAAATGGTTGTAATCTCCATCCGGCCAGAGCATGCCGGCGCTGATCTCGTTGCCGAGCTGCACCATGTCTGGCGGGGTGCCCTGGGCAACCAGGCTACTGCATACGTCGTAGGTATGATCATAAACAGCCTGTTTCAAGCCTTCAAAATCCAGATCCGCCCAGGCGGCGGGTTTGTTCTGCTTGCCAGGGTCGGCCCAATTATCTGAGTAATGAAAATCCACCAACAGTTTGATGCCTTTCTCATGCAGACGGGTTGCCATAGCCAGGATCTCGGCTTTGTTGTGATAGCCGTCCGCCGGATCTACCCAAATGCGTAAGCGCGCGTAATTGAGGCCGGCATCCTGCATGATCTGCAGCGCGTCCCCGGAGGAGCCGTCTTCATAGAAGTACTGGCCGCCCAGGTCTTCTGATTTTTTCAGGCTCGAGATATCCGCGCCGAGAATTGAAAGGGCCGTCTGGCCGGGGTCGAGGGTCAGGTTGTCAAAGCTAGCCCAGCTGTCTGCGAGGCCAAAGGAACTCAGGCGGATCGTGCAGCTGCCATCGACGGCCTGGTTTGAGACCACCAGATGCAGCCAGCGGTAGCCCGGAAGGGTGGAAGGCGCGTAGGTGCTCTTCTCGACTCCGCCGCAGATCAAGGATAGTTTGACCTCATTCCTGCCGCTGGAACGCACCCAGGCTCCCAGGGTGTACCAGGCGTCAGCCAATCCGGTGACTGATTGAGTCGTTTCAACCATGTAAGAAGCAGAAGCCTGGTGGCTTAGTCGCAGCGCAGAATTGGCCTGGCCTTTATCTTCAACCAGAACGGCTTCCATGTCACCACTGCTTGACCAACCCACGGGGGCGCCGCTGGCGTCCACTTCTTCAAAACCGGGATTGACCAATTCGATTGGAGCAAGGACAGCTTCAGTCGGCGTGGGAGTGCCCGCCAGAGGTGTCGAAAGTGCGGGTGCAACTGAGTTGCACCCGGCAATGGTAAAGATCAAGATAAGAGAGAACCAGAGATGGTGTTTCTTACGAATCATCAAGCTTTATCCTTTAACGGCGCCCTGGGTCAGACCGCCAATGATCTTGTCTTGCAAAACGAGGTAGATGATGATGATGGGCAGTGAACCCATCAGGGCGCCGGCGGCAAACACTCCCCAACGTTGGCTGAACTGCGCTCCGGCAAAGACCTGCAAGCCCACCATCAACGTGTAGTATTCGCTGCTGCGCAATAGAACACGTGCCATCACAAATTCGCCATATGTGCCAATGTAATTGATAATGGCGATAACGATTAAGATCGGCCGGATCAACGGCAGCACCAGTTGGGTGAAGATCTGCCAGTTCGACGCGCCCTCCACCATGGCTGACTCATCGATCTCGCGCGGGATGGTGTCGAGATAGCCCTTCATCAGCCAGATATTGATGCCCATGGCACCGCCCAGGTAAACCAGGATCAAACTGGTGTGATTATCCAGCCCAATGGCGGGGATCACGTCTCCGATCTGAGAGATCATCAGGAAGGTGGCCACCAATGCCAGAATGGTCGGGAACACATTGATCAAGAGGATGGCCTTGAGCATGGTCTTGCGTCCTTTAAAGCGGAAGCGCGAAAAAGCATAGGCCGCGATGGTGGTAATGGCTAATGACAGGATTGAAGTGATGGAAGACACCTTGACCGAGTTCCACAACCAGGTCCAAAATGGGAATTGTTTGGTGGCCAATAAGGTAGCGTAATTGCCAAAACCCGGGTTCTTGGGGATGAGCGTTTGGGTGGCCAACGTGCCGGTGGGGTTGATCGAAGCGCTAATTACCCACAAGATCGGAAAGATCGAAAATGTGATCAAAACCAGAGCCAGTAACAGACGCAGCCCGATGCTGAGTCTCTTCTGAAAAGTTAGTGAAGAGCGAAGATTTTTAAGGGAGCTCGCGTTAGACATTCTCACTTACCTCCTCCCACATATTGGTAAATCGGAATTGGAAGAGCGTAATGATACCGACGATGACAAAGATAATGATCGTGATGGCCGAAGCAAAACCATAATTTACTCCGCGGCTGCCTGCAAATGCCAGGTTGTAGACATAACTGATCAAAATATCCGTGTGACCGGCGGGGGTTGGCGTGCCGGCCATTGGCGGACCTCCGGCATTAAACAGGTAGATCAAGTTGAAGTTGTTAAAGTTGAAGGTAAACGAAGCCACCAGCAGCGGGCCAACCGAGACCAAAAGCAGAGGAAGCGTGATCTTCCAGAATTTTTGCCAGGGGCTGGCACCATCCACCACGGCTGCCTCGTAAATATCCTGAGGAATGGATTGCAGTGATCCACTGCAGATCAACATGAAATAGGGGTAGCTCAACCACATGTTGATGATCAAAATTGCCACTTTGGCCCACCACTGGTCAGTCATGAATGGCGGAGCCCAACCGAGGATTGTTTCAAATATCCTCGTGATCACGCCCAGTTCGGGGTTCAACATGCCACGCCAGATGATCACCGTTATTAATGCCGGGATGGTGTATGGAATGATCAGCAACGAGCGGATCAGTTTCTTTAATGGGAACAAACGGTCATTGTACATGATCGCGATCAGCAGACCCAGACCAAAGTTCAACAAAAGGCTGAGGATCGCAAAGGCAAAGTTCCAAAGCACCAGCCGTACCAACGGACCGCGTAAGGCGGGACTGATGAAGAAATCTCTGAAGTTATTGGCTCCAATAGACACCATAAAACCGGGTTTGATGGTGTCGCCAGTGCTGGAGGTAAACGTGCCGCGTAGATTCTGATAGACCACTCCTGTTTGTTGGTTGGTCATAAGATCTTCAGCGGAATCGTACAAATATAGCGGCACCAATTCGGCGGCCTCTGAAGGGGTGCGGATCTGGATGGTCTTGCCCGACTCACCAAACAACACGTTGGTGATGTTGGTGTCTGTGGCAGCCGCAAAGGGGTTCAGACGATCATATCCCTCAATTGTTTCCGGGATTCCCTTTGCATCCAATTCACCAATGCCGTTCTCACCCACCACACCAGGCACAATCGGTTCTCCCTCGAGAGCCAGGAACTGTCCTCCGTCTGGATCGATCAGCCATAAGGCGTATGCGCCTTCGGGAGATTTAAACGCCGTCCATTTATAAGACTTGCCTTCTTCAGGCAGGTATTTGACATTGAGGATCTGATCCACGGCCTGTTCCTGTGTGATCAGGTGCCCCTCACCGTAATTCGTAAATGCCACCCACACTGTAAAAACGATGGGGTAGATGGTAAACAGCGACATCAGCACCAACCCCACCAGCATCCACCTGAAGGGGTAGGCTTGCTTGCGTAGAATGATGAAATTGACGCCCAAAATGATAACAGCAAAAAGAACCACCAATGGATAGTAGCCCAAACCGATCAGGCGAGTGACAAACCAAACAGAAGCCAGATCAAACGCCAGCAACAAGAGAATACGCACAATACGCGGCACCGTAACCACCTTGTTCAT
Source organism: uncultured Anaerolinea sp. (assembly GCA_964474095.1). Classification (GTDB taxonomy): domain Bacteria; phylum Chloroflexota; class Anaerolineae; order Anaerolineales; family Anaerolineaceae; genus UBA6107. The sequence goes on along the minus strand of CAYYRU010000077.1, from coordinate 3,192 downwards.
GGCTTTCTTCTCATTCGTTTTCAGGGCTGGAGCATTATCCATAATTCCACCTTTATTCAAATAGTATCTGCTTTTGTAAGAAAAGAAGGCCGGGCGTAAATTCCCGGCCTTCCAAATGAAACGCCGTACTATGGAGCGACTGTTACCAGGTGTGTTTCAGGGTCGTAGGTGAAAGTAACAAGAGTTTCAGCAGCCAGGCTGAGGGTGTAGTTGGGACCGTTTTCGGCACCGTCTGAACCGTAGTTCAGGGTCCAGGCACCATCCATGGCAACCTTGTACTCGTAATCACCAGCGGGCAGGGTGGCTTCGAAGGTGTACTTGCCATCTTCACCCTTGATCATGGCTGATTTTTCGCAGGCAGGATCCCAATCAGCACCACAGCCAACTTTGGATTGGAAGGTACCGGGCAGGTTGACCATGCCGGCGAGCGCGCCGAGGATCAGGTTGCGGATCTGAGTTGAGGCTTCCTGCATGGAGGCTTCAGGAGTCTGGTCGCCGGTCAATGCAAGCGCAATACCGTTGTTCCAGGCAGTCCAAACAGATCCCATTTCGGGGATGTTGGGCATGGGGATGGCATTGACGCCAGAGAGACCCATAGCAGCCAGGTCAGGATCAGAGGTGGCTTCCATCACAGAGGTGTAAGCCGAGGTTCGGTTGCCCAATTCATAGATCTTCTGCATGAATTCGGGGGTGGATACGTACTCGGTCAGGAAGGTTTGCGCCAGCAGTTGATTCTTGCTGAAGGCGTTGATCATGAAGCCTTGCACACCACTGAACGGATTGCCGGCGCCAGCAGGGCCAGCCGGGAAGGCATCAGCCACTTTATAAGGAACACCAGCGGAGCGGATCGCATCCAAAGACCATGGGCCAGCCATGACAAAGGGCATCTTGCCATTGAGGAAGAGGGCCAGGTTGGTCTCAAAGTCGGTGGTGGCGGGCATTAAGCCTTCATCCACGGCGGCTTTCATCCAGGTAATGGAGGCGATTTCGCCTTCACTGTCAAGGCCAAGATCCTTGGCGTTCAGAGCACCGGCCTCGTCCTTGCCAAACACATAGCCACCAAAGGCGGTCTGCATGGGCAGGGAGTTGTAACCGGGATCGCCAACAATGGCGATGGCGTAGTCAATCGTGCCGGCTTCTTTGAGCGGGCGGGCCAGTTCGAGCATTTCGTCCCAGGTGGCGGGAGGAGTCTCGATCATGTCGGTGTTATAGAAGAAACCGAGGTTCTCAGTGGCGTAGGGCACACCATAGAGCAGACCGTCCGTGTAGGTGTAGGCTTCAAGGGCGGAGGGAACGAATTCGGCGGCCTTGTCACCCAGATCGATCGGAGCCACGAGACCACTCTCGATCATGGCGCCCAACCAGTCATGCACGCTGACGAAGATGTCAGGGCCTTCACCGGCAGGGGCAGCGGTGATCATGGGGGTGCGGATGTCTTGCACACGACCCAAGTCTTCAACAATGAGTTCCACGTTGTATTCCGCTTTAAATTCATCAGCGAATTCAAGCAGAACCGGGGCGCGGGTGTCGTCCGCCCAGATGGTCAGGGTGGCGGCTGGAGCTGCCTCTGTGGCTGCTTCGGTGGGCGCAGCAGTCTCAACAGGCGCTTCGGTTGGAGCAACGGTCGCTGCGGGGGTGGCTTTGGGGGCGCACGCCGCAAGGATCATGCTCAAAACAAGAACAAGTGAAACGAGAGTTACCAACTTCTTCATATTTCTCTTCTCCTTTTGAACTACTATTTTGGAATTTGATCTTGATAACACCAAACTACGAAAGACCAATGCTTCCCTTACATTGGATTATAGGAAGCCAAATTCTCAAGCGATTGTCTAAAAACCGGAACTTTTTGTCAATAAACCGGATTCGCCTTCCATAAACGGAAAAACCACCGATAATGCCGCGGTGAAGTTCTCATAGGTCAAGGGGTGGATCAAGCAGGCGTCGGCCCCCAGCTCACGGGCGCGCGCCTCATCGGCCACAGAGGTACACACCAACACCGGCAGATCATGGGCGGAGGCGTACTCGAGCAAAGACTGAGCCTCTTCGAGCAGCTCAATGGTTGAAAAAATGAGCATGCACGGCTGCTCCTTTTTTACCTCGGCCACCGTGGGAGTTTTAAAGCTGGGCATCAAGCGATGATTCCCCGATTCAAAATAACGCTGCAGCAAATAGATTAATCGCTCATCGTTCCCAACCAGATAGATCAAGTCAGGAGCTGTGGGTACACCCTTCATGTAAACTCCTCAACGGAAAATGCTGTTGACTTTTTCAATTATAAGAATGCCACATGGAAATTCTTGCGAAGCAGCCGGAAAATCTTGTCAATAAACGGGATTTATTCGTGCCCCTTCAAGCGGTAAGCTCGCGGCGTCATGCCCATCTCACGCAGGAATGTGTGTGAGAAATGGGCGCTTTCTGAAAAACCCACGTTCATGGCGATCTGCGTGATGGATTGATCGGTATTGCGCAGCAGTTCACACGCCTGCCGGATGCGGTAACGGCGGATATAAGTGATGGGGGTGATCCCCAACTCTTGCCTGAAACAATCGGTCAAGTAGTCCGCGCTGATGCCCACCTGGTCGGCGATCTCCTCACGGGTGAGCGATTCGGTGTAATGTGAGTGGATGTGCGCCATGGCTTTACGCACCAACTGGCGCGTGGCGCCTCCGAGCGTGTTTTGGCGGGAAAGGGCGGCATCAATATGATTGAGGGTTTCAGCAGCACTGAACAACCCCTTGCCCAAAATGCTGGCAACCCCCCGGTTGCAGCGCTCTAGGTCTTCGTTGGAGAGGATGCGCGAGGTCAGAATGATGACCGGAATGTCGCGCAAAGATTCGCGTGCGCGCAGGTGGTCAAGCATCTCGAACCCGTCCATCACCGGCATCATCAGATCCAGCAGGATCAGGTCAGGGCGACGGCTTTCGAGCAGGTCAAGCGCCTCACGCCCATTGCGCGCGGTCAACACCTGGCGGCCTGAGCGTTCGATCATGCGGCGGTGCATATCCAAAATTCCGGGGTCATCATCCACCACCAGGATAGTGGCCTTGCCATCTGAAGCCTGGCTGAGTTCAGGTAATAGCGCCGACATCTGTTCAATTTTTAAGGGCTTATACAGGTAGTTCAATTCGAGCAGTTCACCCTGGTTGTGCGCTTTATCCAGTGAATAAGCCAGGATGGGAATATCCTCAGTGG
>CAYYRU010000076.1:0-9578 GCA_964474095.1 uncultured Anaerolinea sp. | reverse complement strand
TGGATGTCTCCATCGTGGAAGAAGAGCGCTCCCGTTTGGGTAAATGATATCGAAAAGGTAGGGGCAATTCATGAATTGCCCCTACTGTTTCAACACCCTATTTTTGTATTTTTCGATTTTTCGTGGTTTGGTTTTTACAATCCTATTTCAATCCCCAAAACGCGCAACGGATCCAATTCGGCAGTGCCTTGAGCAAGGGCAGCATCACCATCTCAGAACGGTTGGCAAACTCCTCGCTTAGATTATAGATTTCCCCTTCAAAAGGATCCACCACATCGCTCACCCCGCGCAAGATCAGGCAGGGGGTTTGATTCAACTTGGACACCCAGGCAATGGCGCCTGATTCCCAATCGGCGGCAGTGGCGCCGTAGACATCGATCAATTTGTGTACCAGGTCGGGGTCAATATCCTGGTCAGCCGAGACCAAGAGTCCGCGCCGTACCGGCTGTGGATAGGGTTCAGAAAGAAATGAAAGATCTAGTTGTGTTGAATAGAACCCCACAGCTTCAGCAGGATTAAACATGCGCTCATAAATATCGTACACCAGGGTCTTTTCCACCAACAGCACATCCCCCACCTTCGCCCGCCCGGCCAGGCCGCCGCAGGTGCCCAGGTTGATGATCAATTGCGGATGCCAGCGGTCGATCACATATTGCGCGCTGGCCGCGGCCGAGATCTTGCCCCATCCGCCCTTGAACAGTATGCAATTCTTGTTGGCCTGCATCACCTTGAAAAACGCTCCGTATGGAGATTCCTGATAGACCGGCGCCAGAAAATGCTTCTTCAAGATCGCCCATTCCGCGTTGGCCGAGATTAGTACCACCACCTGTACATCATTTTCAGTCATGAATGGTCTCACTCCTCCTGGTTGCCAACCATCTCTGATGGGGTTCTACCTAACCGATCTCTTTCGTTCTTCTTGAGTGTTTCATGACCCGTTCAGGATCAAACGCGGCCTTAAACAAAAGATCCGCGACCACATAAGCGGCTTGAGGTAAACCCAACGACCGTGCATTTTGCGCGCGCTTTTTCAACAGACTGCCATCGTCTTTTAAGAGATGGCACAAACGCTCAAGGATCAAGATCGGTGAATCAGCAACATCACCCGCACCGTAATCCACCACATAATCGGCATTACCCGTTTCCTGCCCGGCGATGACCTCGGTCAATAACATGGGCAGGCCGCAGGCCAAAGATTCGGTCACGATCAACCCACCGGCCTTACACAACATCAGATCTGAGGCTTTCATCAGGGTAGGCATCTGATCGGAATACTCGTACACCGTGGCAGGGATATGCCACTCAAAACGATTTAACTCATTGAAGAGATTTTCATCTTTACCGCACACCACCGCTACCTGGATCGGACCGCCGTAATGGTTGATCACGTTCAGCGAATCCACCAGGCGTTCCACCCGTTTGCTGCCCACGGCCAGGATGGTCGTCAGATCAGGCTGCCAGCCCAACTCCGCGCGGATGGTGTTCTTATCTCGCGTTTCTTTGCCAATGGCCGGTGAAACCGGAATGCCCGTCACGATCAGTTTGTCCGGCGGCATGCCCAGACCCATCCCCAGGTCGGCCACCAAACGATTGGGTACCAGGCAAGCATCCACCTTTTTGTGGAACCACATACGATGCACCGTCGAAAGGTCGGTCACCACCGCGAACTGCGGAACGCGATATTTTTTGGAAGTGAAAAGCAGGCTCATGGCGGATTGATACCAGGGATAAGCCGAAAGCACCACGTCTGGTTGGTAGCGCTTAAACAATTCACGCATGGTATCCAATAGCAGCACGCTGATCGAGCGTTCAAGAATGGCGGTTGGGATGGGACGGTCGCTGGCTTCAAACCCCAGGGCATACAATTCGGGCACATTGCGCACCCATTTGTCATAGTCGTACTGGGTTTCACACAAGAAGGTGGGAGTGGTGGGCTCTTCAAGTGGATTGATCACCTCCACTTCGAGTTGTTCATCATACCTGTCACGGATGGCCTCAGCCACGGCGTTGCTGGCGCTGCGGTGCCCGAATCCGGCATCCGCGCAGAGGATTAACACACGTTTTTTTGGGGTTGTCATCATGGCTCCAGGTGTGTAAGCATCAATCCGATTGTGGCAGATCGTTTTGCAAATAACGCAAGATCAACTGCAAGGCCGCACGCGCTGAATCTTCCTTGTTTTGAATGCGGTCCCCCGGCCATAGAAAACGCCAGGCCCAATCCCCTTCTTTGGCGCTCATCCCTACCCACACCGTGCCGACCGGCTTTTCGGGAAGTCCGCCGCCCGGGCCGGCGATGCCGCTGATCGAGACGCCGATGATCGAATCCAACGGGAACGAACCCGCCAGGGCCTTGCGTACCCCGGCGGCCATTTCAACCACGCATTCCTTGCTGACGGCGCCGTATCGTTGCAGGGTTTCGTGTTTTACCCCCAACAAGCCTTCCTTAACCTCGTAGGCATAGGCAGTCACGCTGCCCAGGTAATAATCCGATGAGCCGGGGATGTTGGTGATCATGTGCCCCACCAAACCGCCGGTACAGGATTCAGCCATGATCAGCTTCATGCCGCGTTCACGCAGAGAAACACCGATTTGTTCTTCCAGTAATAGTTGGCTCAATTTTGCTCCTGTCAATAAGCATTATTATAATGCCGCAAAACCGAAGCGGAAATCTCTTGACGTTGCCGCCGTGATTGTATAGAATGAAATCATAATCAAATAATGCTTTTTTGGTGCCCACTCCCCCGGATGGGAGGGCATAAAGGCGAAACCGGTGTAAAGTCCGGTACTGTTGCGCAACTGTGATTCAGAAAACTCTGATCAGTCAGGTCGCCCGCCAAAAAAGCGTGTCACCACACTCTCGCATCCAGGAGGTGGGCACTCGCCAAAAAATGACGATTTCCCCTGTCCAAACGTGCGGCAGGGGTTTTTATTCGCCTGCTGCCAGTCACAATTCTTGATTCATTTATATAAAGGATTCATATGAAAAAGTTCGTGCAAAAAATGGTCATCCTCCTCCTGCTGGTTTTGCTGCTGGCAGGATGCGCTTCTTCTGCCCAGACTCCTAAAGCCATTCAACTTACCGACGGACTGGATCGCAGCGTCACTCTTGCGGGCCCGGCCCAACGTATCGTGTCATTGGCGCCTTCCGCCACCGAGATCCTCTTCGCCATCGGCGCCGGGGACCAGGTGATCGGGCGTGACAGTTTCTCCAACTACCCTGAATCCGTCGTCAACCTGCCAGATGTGGGCGGTTCGATGGGAGATTACTCTTTTGAGACCATTGCCAGTCTCAACCCCGACCTGGTGATTGTCACCGAGATCAACACCCCCGAACAGGTCAAGAGCCTGGCTGATTTGGGAATCACCGTCTTTTATCTAAAGAACCCGGTGGATATCGATGGGCTTTATCCCATGCTTGAAACCGTGGGTACCCTTACCGGCCATTCGAAAGAAGCCGTCAAGCTGGCCGATTCATTGAAAGAGCGCGTCGACAAAGTAATCAAAGACGTTTCCAAAGCCAAAACCAATCCCCTGGTGTTTTATGAGTTGGATGGCTTTGACCCCGCCAAACCCTGGACTCCCGGCCCCGGCACCTATTTTGACCAACTCATCCTCATGGCTGGCGGTCAGAACGTGGGCGCCGTCTTGACGGATGCCTGGGCGCAGATCAGCCTCGAAGAACTGCTGGTGCAAAACCCTGATATCATCTTGTTAGGCGATGCCGCCTATGGCATGACCTCCGATCAAGTGGTCGCGCGCGAGGGGTGGCAAACCATCAAGGCCGTGCAGGATAACCAGGTCTTTGCCTTTGACGACAACATCGTCAGTAGGCCTGGTCCACGCCTGGTGGATGGTCTTGAAGAGTTGGCCAAATTGATCCATCCGGAATTATACGAGTAGATGAAAAAGCACATTGCCCGCCCGTTTGTGATCAGCCTGCTGGTACTGTTTGGCGCTTTGCTCGTCAGCGTCCTGGTGGGCAGTGTGTTCATCCCGCCCAAGGTGCTCTGGAACCTGCTTGTATCAGGCATCCAAAACCAACCGGCCGCGCTTGACCCGAACGGGACGTATGCCGCCATTTTGTTGAAACTCAGGTTGCCGCGCACGCTGCTGCTTTTGTTGGTGGGTTCTTCATTGGCTGGCAGCGGGGGCGCCTACCAGGGGCTCTTCCGTAACCCTTTGGCAGACCCGTTTTTGATCGGCGTGTCCTCAGGCGCCAGTGTCGGGGCAGTCATCGCCATGACCATCCAGTGGCCATACACCACGCTGGGGATGATGGCCGTGCCCATCGCCGCATTTTTGGGTGGGGCTTTGGCGGTTTTTCTAGTGACCCAACTGGCGCGCGTGGGCAAGACCATCCCTACCACCAACCTCATCCTGGCAGGGGTGTCCGTCAGCGCTTTTGCTTCGGCGGTCACCTCTCTGCTGATGATCAACTCCAGCGGAGAACTGCGCCGGGCCATTGTCTGGCTGATGGGCGGCGCCACCCAAACCGGCTGGGGACCGGTGCTTGCGATTTTGCCTTACGTGATCATCGGAGGAGTGGTTTTGCTGCTCTTCAGCCACCCGCTGAATGTGATGCAGTTTGGTGACGAGCAGGCCCAGCAGTTGGGCATCCCGGTGCAAAAAGTGCGCCTGGTCATCATCATCGCCTCCACCCTGGTGACCGCCGCGGCTGTGGCATACGCCGGTGTGATCGGTTTCGTTGGGCTGGTGGTGCCGCACATCGTACGCATGTTGTGGGGAGGCGATTACCGCCATCTGCTGCCGCTTTCAATGATCAGCGGAGCCAGCTTACTGCTATTGACAGATCTGGCCGCCCGCACCCTCACCGCCCCGCAGGAAATTCCTGTGGGCATTATCACCGCCTTGTTGGGCGCGCCGTTCTTCTTGTGGGTGCTGCGGCGCTCCAAATCACAAAACTATTGGTGATGTCATGCTAAGCATTGAAAATCTCTGCACCGGCTACAACGACAATCAGGTCCTGCACGACATCAATCTGACCCTGGAACAGGGTGAAGTGCTGGCCTTGATCGGACCCAATGGTTCCGGCAAGACTACTCTCATCCGCACCCTGAGCGGTATTTTACCTCCCAGCGCCGGTCGGGTGCTTTTTCAGGGTGAGGATCTGACCCACAAAAGTGTGCAGGAACGCTCAAAGCGCATCGCGGTCGTGCCGCAATTCCGCACCCTGCCGCCGGCTTTTAGCGTTTACGAGGTGGTGGCTCTTGGCCGTACACCCTATCTCAACTGGTTCGGCATTACCTCTGGCGCGGATCATCAGATTGTTCAAGATGCCATGTCACAAACCGGACTCACCGACCTTGCGGATCGCAGCATTGCCGAGCTTTCCGGCGGCGAACAACAGCGCGTGCTGCTGGCGCGCGCCCTGGCGCAGCAAACCCCCGCGCTCTTGATGGATGAACCCACCGCGCACCTCGACCTGCAATACCAGGTCAGCTTCCTTGAAAGCGTGCACCGCCTGTCCCACCCCTCGACGCAAGCAGAACAGGCCGGTTTTGAAAAACGCGCCGTGCTGGTGGCCATCCACGATCTCAACCTGCTTACGCGCTACGCGGACCGGGTGGCTTTGATGGTGAAAGGCCGTATCACGGCCCTGGGGACACCTTGTGAAGTATTGAAACCGGAAATTCTCAGCCCCGCCTATGGGCTGCCCTTGACCACCTTGGTGGACCCTCACTCTGGCACCCTGGCGGTTTTTCCTAAATAGATTTTCCGATTTCGACCATCTTGTTCTATAATGAATTATCATGAAGATCGAAGTCAATCTGTTGGCTGGATACAAATTGTTGGCGGGCAAAGGCCATATACAAATGGATCTGCCTGAGAATGCCAGCGTGCGAGAGGTGCTGCAGCAATTGATCAAACGCCACCCTGCCTTAAAACGCGCCTGGCTGGATTCAAGCGGTGATCCTCAGCCGCATTTGCATATCTTCCTCAACGGAGACGATATCGCCACCCTGGCGGATGGGCTTGAGACCCGACTGGTCAGCCAGGATGTGCTGGAGTTCATTCCGCCGCTTTCAGGCGGTTGATGGTAGAGAAACAAAGGGTTGTAAAAAGTAGGGACACGGTCGCGATTTATGCACACCTTTGGTGCACGCCGTGTCCCTATATGTGTTGGTACATTGTTGAAAATATCATATATATAGTGGGTAATCTCTCTTTTACTGCACCTTTTGAGACAACCCTTTTCGTTATCAAGTAAAAATTAGTTCACCTTAGTGAACACGTCAAAGACTGGCGGATCTTCCATCAACTGCTTCACTTTGCACATTTCAGCCGAACGCACCAATGCCGGATGATATTTTTCGGGGAACTCCGGCGGCACCTGGATCTCAAGACCAATCCTGGTAGTTTTTCCGGTAAAGCGGTCGGCTTCGACGTGCTGCAGGATCTTGATGCCTTCCGTGGGCAGGCCGCGTTGCTTGCAAAAACCCAGCACGTAGATGCCCGCGCAGGTGCCCAGTGAAGCCAAAAAGAGCGCGAACGGTGTTGGCGCCGCGGGGAAACTGCCATCCTGATGGGGTTGGTCTGTCATCACGGTAAAAGGTCCAAAATGGGCATCCACCCTGTCACCGCCCGGAAAATCGATCAATAAGTCCATTGCGTTATCTCCTTGTCAGTTTTCTATCATAATTGATGAAAAAGCGCAGTAAAAGTGACAACCTGTCGGCTCAACCAATAATTAATCTGGTTATGGTATGATTTTATTCAGAAAAGAACAGCCTTGAATCGGTATTGGTAAATTGGAGAATATTATGAGCGAACAGACCAATCAACACTCACAGATCGAACAACTACGTGGATTGATCGAACAATTGAGTTCCTACATTTCCACCTATCACGGCGGCGAAGTAGAGTTTGTTTCCTTGGATGGTAACGTGGTCAAGGTAAAGCTGGGCGGCGCCTGCCTGGGCTGCCCGCTTTCACCAGTCACCGTCAAAGGTTGGGTGGAAGGCACCGTCAAACAATTCTTTCCAGAGATCGAAAAGGTGGAATCTGTAAATTAATCCATTGTGTTGGATGTAGGCGAAGGTCACAAGGTTACCATATCCCCGAACGGGTTTTATCAGAGGGATAAACCTCCCCTGCAATGGTTATTACTTACAACGAATACCAATCATGACTCCTTTCTCACTCCTCATCGGCTTGGGTGCCTCACTGGGTTTGCTCAGAGTGCTGCAAACTGCGCCTGCTTCATCGCGCTTGCGCTGGTTGTTAGCGGCCTTGATCACCCAAATTGGTGCGCTGGTTGGGGCTCGGGCAGGGTATGTCATCTCCAACTTGGGTTACTTCAAAACACACACGCAAGAAATCGCGGCTCTTCACATGGGCGGTCTATTCTGGCCGGGCGCTCTGGCAGGCGCCTTGCTCTTTGGGTTGATCACTCTCCTTCTTCTCAAACTACCCGTGTTCGAAGGGCTTGACCGCCTGATGCGCATGCTGCTGCCGCTCTCGCTCTTCGCCTGGCTGGCCTGCTGGCAGGCCGGTCTCGCCTACGGACGTCCACTTTCGGCCGGCACAAGCTGGGGCATGCTGATGACCGATGAATCTGGCATGCGCACGCTGCGCCTGCCGCTGCAGCCTCTGGCCGCCCTCAGTCTGATCCTAGTGCTTGGTGCGGTTGAAATGTTGACCAAAAAAATGCTGCGCCCCGGACTAAAGGCTGGTATGATTGGGTTGGTCTTTTCATTGCATGCGGTCTTTTTCTCGTGGCTGCAAACAGACCCTATTCAACACTATTTGTCTTTCAGGCTCGATACCTGGGCGGCTGCCCTCTTCAGCCTGGCATCACTCGCATTTCTGATCTTCATACTCATCCGCAAACCACAAGGATCGGAGAAGCCCACATGAAACTGAATCTTTCACTGGCACAAATTAATACCGTCCTCGGGGATGTACAGAAGAATCTCGAGAAACACTTGACTCTCATCGATCAGGCGCACGATCAGGGCAGCGATCTGATCATTTTTCCAGAACTCTCCTTAACTGGCTACATTTTGCAAGACCTGGTGCCCACAGTAGGCCTGCACCCTGATCAGACGGACCCGGTCTTCAATCAACTGCTTGAAGCCAGCCAGTCCATTGACGTGATGGTTGGTTTTGTGGAAGAAGACCTTCGCAACCGCTTTTACATCGCCTCGGCCTATCTTTCAGGCGGCAAGGTGCTGCATGTGCATCACAAGGTTTACCTGCCCACTTATGGTTTGTTTGACGAAGGACGCTTTTTTGCCGCCGGAGATGGCGTTGCCGCCTTTGATACTCGTTTTGGCAGGGTCGGCATGTTGATCTGTGAAGATTTCTGGCACGCCTCATTGCCATACCTGCTTTGGCTCGACGGCGCTGATGTCTTCCTGTTCGCCTCCGCCTCCCCCGGCCGTGGTTTGCCCCACCCCGGCCCTGCCGGCCAACCCGGCAAGCTGGATTCAGCCCGCTGGGTGGATGATATCAACCGCGCATATGCGGGTTTGTTCACTTCCTTTGTGGTTCACACCAACCGCGTGGGTTATGAAGACGGTCTCAATTTCTGGGGCGGCGCTTCTGTGTTCAACCCCGATGGCGAACCCGTGGTGCAGGGTCCGCAGCATCAAGAAATGGTGCTGCAGGCTGAACTCGATTTGAATCACCTGCACCGCACGCGTGCCAGGCTGCCGGTATTACGCGACGAAAAATCCGGGTTGGTGCAGAAAGAGATCGAACGCATCAACCAAAAACGTGGTGGATGAGCTATCCGGCGATGTTGATCGAGTGTGATGTTAAGTTCTTGGAGTAAAGTTTGTTGGAGGGTATCATGCCAGATTTATCAATTGACACCGAATTGGCCCGCACCATTCTGACTGGTTTCATCAAGACCGAGATCACACGGTCGGGTTTCAGCCGGGCGGTGCTGGGGCTTTCAGGCGGCATTGATTCCGCGCTGGCTTGTTACCTGGCGGCTGAAGCGCTGGGGCCACAAAACGTACTGGCCGTGCGCATGCCCTACCAAACCTCCTCACAAGACTCATTGGATCACGCCCAATTGGTGATCGATGCCCTCGGGGTGCAGGCTCTGACCATCCCCATCACCGAGATGGTGGACCCACTCATCAACCGATTCCCCGATATGGAAAACCGCCGCAAGGGCAACATCATGGCTCGTGAGCGCATGATCATCCTCTTTGACCAATCGGAAGCATTCAAAGGCCTGGTGGTCGGCACCGGCAACAAGACTGAGATTTTGCTGGGGTATTCAACCCTTTATGGAGATTCCGCCTGCGCCATCAACCCCATCGGGGATCTCTACAAAACCCAGGTACGCCAGCTCTCAAAAACCATGGGAATTCCCCAACCACTGCTCGATAAAGCCCCCTCGGCCGACCTGTGGATCGGACAAACGGATGAAGGTGAACTTGGCTTCACCTACGAAGAAGTCGATAAATTGTTATATCTGCTGATCGATCAACGTTACAAGCCTGAGGAATGTATTGAATCCGGTTTCTCAGAAGCCTTTGTGCGCGGAGTCATCCAGCGCGTGCGCAAAAACCAGTTCAAACGCGTGCTGCCGCCCATCGCCA
>CAYYRU010000075.1:0-9770 GCA_964474095.1 uncultured Anaerolinea sp. | reverse complement strand
GCCGCCACCACCGTGATGTGTGGCACTGGTGTTTTTACTTTCAGCCTTGGATATTCGTTCTGACACTTTTCCTTGAATGAAATACACAGGTCTTGCAGCGGGCATTTTTCACAGGATGGCATTTTTGGGGTGCAAATCGTGGCTCCCAGATCCATTAGGGCTTGGTTGTAATCTCCGGCTTTGCCTTCAGGCAGTAGAGATTTTGCCAGATGCCAGAGTTCTTTTTCACCTTCAGGGATGTTGATTACCCCTTTATATTTGAAGACGCGTGCCAGAACGCGCTTAACATTGCCATCCAGAACAGCTTCATTGGCGCCAAAAGCGATCGAACTAATGGCCGCGGCAGAGTACCTGCCCACGCCGGGAAGCTTCAGTAATTCCGCGGCATTGTCAGGGATTTGACCACCCATCTGTTCTTGCACCTGGCGAGCGGCTTTCAGCAGACTGCGGGCGCGGGAGTAATATCCCAGACCTTCCCAGGCATTCAACACCTCTTGTTCGTTGGCATTGGCAAGAGCACCCAGAGTTGGGAACTGCTCCATCCAGCGTTTGTAGTAGGGGATAACGGTTTCAACCCGGGTTTGCTGTAGCATGATCTCAGACACCCACACGCCGTAGGCTTCTGCGCGTCCACGCCAGGGCATCTCTCGGGCATTTTCGGCATACCATGCCAGAAGCAGGCGGCTGAATTGTTTTTTCATGAAATAATTGGGTAATTAAAGCTGAAAACTTGTCTTAGCGAAAACGATCTTTTGCTCGTAATTGTGCACGAATTCCATCAGTTTCAAGTTAAGGTCATTCCATTCGCGTGAACTGATCACCTGACGGGCCTTGTTCAGGCTGGGCATGGTGGCTCCCACCAGGATCTGGGGTTGATCGCCGTAGACGGTAGCCCAGGCGTCTGCCAGTTCACAGCCCAGGCGCTGCACACCCGGGATAAAATCCCGGATCACGAACTCAAAATACTCCTGTTCGTGTTCCGGGATGATATCCCAGGTCATAATGATCTTTACTGGCTTTACGCTTTCCATTATCCGCCGTTGTTCTTTTGGTAATCCAGTACCACGACCTTGGTTTCTTCAGGGAGTGAACTGGGGCTTTGGATCTTGATGGAGGGTACTGTTTCGAGATGGGTCAACCCCATTTCCTTGAGGAATTTGGCTAACGGTTCCAAAGGCAGCGGGGTGGCCGCGGAAGCAGGGGTGGCATAATGCATCGGAATGACAATATTGGGTTCAAGCAGGCTGATCACCTCCGTAGCCTTGATGGCATTCAAGCCGCCACCCGCGCCCACCGGTACGAGCGCCACGTGGACTGGTCCAAAATCTTCCACTTCTGTCTGGCTGGGGACGCGATTGAGATCTCCCAGGTGAAGAACCGTCACTCCGTTGAAATCAAAAAGAAATAGCGTATTGCGAGGTTCATTTACATCTTTTTTGGAATGCCCATTGGTCTGGATGCCGGTAATGAACACCCCGCCGATCTCATACTCGCCAGGGCCATCAATCACCCGATTCTCACCCTTGACAGCAGTCAGATGGTTGTGGCCGGGAGTGTTGTGGCTGACGGTTACGATATCCGCTTTCAATTTCAATGGTTCGTATCCGACCTGTTTGTGATCATAAGGATCAGTCACAACCGATGCCAAACCGCGTTCTGTCATTCTGAAACAAGAGTGTCCATACCAGGTAATTTCCATGCAGCCTCCGTAATTAGCCTAAATTATACCTTAAAGACGAATTCCCGCTCTGCGCGGGAACTCGATCGACGATAGCAGTATGTAATTATTTATCCTTGTTTTGTTGGTAGAAGTTCTCTACCAGCGGTAGCTGGCGTTGTATCTCATCGATCAGTAGTTGCACCTCATTGACTGGAAGAGCACCGTTGGCAGTTAGCTGTTCTATCTCAAACGCTGGTGACGAGATGGTTTTTGCCTCAAAGTTACTGGCCGAGCCTTTAATACTGTGACTGAGAAAGTGCACTTTTTTAACATCGTTTATCGAAAGAGCCTTTTCGAGGTCAGCGATACTTATTTTAACATGTGGAATAAATTCACCCAACAATTCATAAAAAGTTGGCAGGTCATCACCAAACCGCGGCATGGCTTTTTGTAGGTCAAACAAGCCAGCAGAGTTTTCCAACGCTGAAACTAGAGGATCAGCGCTGTGATTTACTTTTGATTCTTCCGGTATCGGTGAGGAGTATTTTTCTATGGTTTTGAAGAGTTCATCCACATTGAGGGGTTTAGAGAGGTAGCTGTTCATACCTGCTTCAAGGCAGCGTTCACGATCACCCGACATGGCATAGGCGGTCATGGCGATGATGGGGAGGACTGTATAGGTAGGTCCCAACGCGCGGATCATTTTTGTGGCCTCAAAGCCATCCATTTCGGGCATTTGCACGTCCATCAAGACCATTTTGTAATTTTTCTTTTGAACTGCTTCAAGGGCTTCTTTGCCGTTATTGGCAATATCCACCGGGTAGCCGGCTTTTTGCAGTAGTCTAATGGCCAGTTTCTGGTTGGTGGGGTTGTCTTCAGCCAAAAGGATGTGGGTTGTTCCGCGTTGCTGTTCGTTGAGTGAATGGCGGGTAATCAAAGATTGTTTACTCTTTTCTTCGCCGTGCTTGCTGCGACCTAAAATGGTCAGCAAGGCTCCAAACAACTCTTTTTGCCTAACGGGTTTCAAAAGATAGCCGTTGCAACCCATGGCTTCAAGGCGCGAGGCATCTCCGCGTTGACCCATGGAGGTGAGGATGATCACCGAGGTGTGGTTTAATTCCGGATCATTCTTGACCTTGGACAACACCTCTTCACCATCCATTTCGGGCATCTGCATATCCAAAAGCACGAGTTGAAAAGGTTTACCCAATTCAGAAAAAGAGTTGAGGATATTCAGAGCTTCTTTTCCGCTGGATACCGCAAAAGCATTGCAGCCAAATCCACGGATCATCTTTTCGAGGATGGAGCGGTTGGTGCTGTTATCGTCCACGATCAAAACGGGCACATTGATCAAGTCTTCTGGCAGCGCCAAAGGTGGGGTTGCGCCTTCAAGGATATTACCAACGGTGACTGTAAACCAAAAAGTACTGCCTTTGCCTGGTTCGCTTTCAAGGCCTATGTCTCCGCCCATCATTTTGGTTAATTGGGCTGAAATCGTCAATCCCAGACCCGTGCCACCGTATTTTCGAGTGGAAGAGCTGTCAGCCTGCACAAAACGTTCAAACACTGCTTTTTGGCGATCCAAAGGAATACCGATACCTGTATCAGAAACCAAAATTCGCAGAGTGCTTTTTTTCTCATTAGTGGATTGCATCATGACTCTGATGACTACTTCACCCTCGTGAGTGAATTTGATGGCATTGCCCACCAGGTTGATCAACACCTGGCGCAGTCTGCCTGCGTCGCCCAACACCCGGGTGGGCACATCCTTGTCGATGAGACAAGCCAGTTCAATGCCCTTGTTTTCGGCTCGGGTGACAAGGGTATGCGCCACACCTTCGACTGTGGAACGCAGATCGAATTCGATCTCATCGATGGTCAATTGCCCGGCTTCTATTTTTGAAAAATCCAACACGTCGTTAAGAATGCCCAGTAAAGCCTCAGCGCTGTCTCTGGCGGTTGAGACAAAATCTTTTTGTTCATCGTTGAGCGGGGTATCTAACAGTAGTTCAAGCATGCCCATGATGCCGTTCATCGGGGTTCTAATTTCGTGGCTCATATTCGCCAAAAATTCACTCTTGGCCCGGTCGGCTTGTTCGGCGAGGCGTTTGGCTTCAACCAGTTCTGTGACATTGTAATAGATCGCCAAGATTGCCAATTTCTTGCCTTGAACGATCACAGGCACCCCGGCATATTCCACATCCACTACGGTGCTGTTTTTGCAACGACGCTTTGCCAGGCCGTGGACGGTTCCACCGTTGATCACAGTTTTGGTATTGTCTGATGCCTCATCCAAATTGTCAGCAGCAATTAATGGATCCAGCAGTTTGCCTGACACCTCTGCTTCCGGGTAGCCGTACAATACCTCGAATGCCGGGTTCGCTGACATGATCTTGCCTTCGAGGTCTAAGATGACAACGGCCACCGGGTTGTATTGAAAAAGTGATTCGAAGTACTCTTTTTGACGTAAGATCTCGTTCTCGTCATGTTTTTGCCTGGTAATATCCTGGAAGATGTAGAGGAAATTTCCTTCCTGGTTATCCAGCGGCACTTCACAACGAGTAACTTTAAACCATTCTTCGGAACCGAGTAGTTGTAGCTCGACACCCTTTCGATCATCAATCGCAATGGTTGGCAGTGTTTGATTAGCCAAAAAACCTGCCAAAGGACGGCCTATGGTTTGTTGGAAAGTTGTTTGCAGTTTATCAATGGTTGAACGATTGCAGCGCTGAATAATGCCGTCCGGACTGGTCAACACAAGCATGTCAGGAATGCGATCAAAGGTGGCTTCCCACTCCTTTTTGGCGCGGATGACCGCGTTTTCGATCTTGGCATAATCAGCGTCAGAGTTTGGTTGATTTGACATACTAAACCTCATATCGGAGGGTGTTATATTCAATTATTGTATTCCGTTGAAGACAATTAACAATATTCTTAATTAAACTATTTGTCAATCATCCCCATTGAATACCAATAACATTTCTACTTGAGTCTTTTTTGTTCCTGAGAAAAAATGCGTCGCAGGATTGCCAGAGAGGAAGCATAAGTGGAATCCACGCCCTCGTAAGAAAGCGCGCCAGCCCCCAGGTTCCTGCCTTTGTTAAATGGAGTGTCAGAGGCGTAGTGCAAAACACCAATATCCAGTGCAGCCCCCTGCAAATTAACGATCTCATTGACAGGATGTCTCTTGGGTCGGGTCATTTCATAGATCGCTGATAGGTAAGGGCCGGCTTCCATTTCAAGGTCAGTGTACCCCTCGCGATATACCACATCCATCAGGCTGGCGTTTTGTAAAAAGGTTCCCAATACGGTCAGGGCTTTTTGGTTGTCGAGCACAGACCCAAAAACAAGATAAGGCATTACATCTGCCGCGGAAAAAACGTTTTGAAACAGGTAGGTGTTTTGCGAGTGTTCATCCTGAACCACGTTGGGGATCATGACATCTCCACGCACACCGTTTAAAGTAGCTGCCTTGCCCATGATATAAACCCCGAGAATTTCTTGAATGTGTTCCGCCAGTTTGGTCAAGATGTTATAGGCGCCAAAACCGAGAGGATAGTCGATGTTGAGGATCAAAGCATCACTTTTCTTGAGAAAATCAGCATTCTCTCCATTAATAAACAAACGCGGATCAAGCTTCTTGAGATCGAGTTCTTTTAACTCGATTACTTGAGCTTCAAGGTCAAACGAGTGAATGGAAGGTATGCGAAAAATTCCGTGCTTTTGTTCCTCTTCTAAATGCTGTCTGGCCGTATTGCTTCCAGAAGAAGATTGCTCAAATTTTTTCAAGGCGTAATACAAGAAATTCTCAACCGAAGAAGAAGATTCGAGATCCAGCAAGTTCTTCCATTCCTGACGAAGGTTCGATTGATCATCCTTTTCAATAAAATCGATTAATGTCTGCCTGTTGGAAAGCGCAAACCCTGAACAGAGGTTTGGAATGCTGTGGGGATTGCTGGATACGAAATAGACCGGTCGTGAGGATAATAAAGGCTGTTGCCTTTCGATATTGTCCCACCACATGCGGGTTGCCCGCCAATACTCACTCAACGATCCGCTCAACAGGCGTATCTTGAAGTTGCAGCGGCGTGCGGCGATCTTTGAAAGCATTGAACGATCTGAAGTGTTCCAGATGGTTCGCAGGCGGGCCGCATCTTCTTCACTGATGGTTAGGCATTTAGCAAGTTCCTGATTATTAATCACACTGGCATCAAGGCCAAGGTCAACCTTGTCCAAGTTTTTTTGCAGCAGAGCGTGCATTTTGTTCCATTCAATTTGAAAGGCGGTCAAGACGGGTACCATGTCTTCGATATCTGATTGACTGGCAATGAAAACAGCCAAGGTGCCTTTCTGATCAAAATACGTGAGTCTTCTGCGCGCTTTTGAATAAACAGGTTGCCAATTTTCGATGTCTTGAAACCCGTTTCTTGCGAAGACCATACTGCTCTGACCGAGGACGATGGTATTGACTTCGCTAATACAAGGAGGCAAACGCAGTGTGGAATAGATAAATGCTGAGGTATCAGGAGTATCTCTGCGAGCGTCAGGGTGAAGCGCAGAATTCATGGAAGCGTGAACTTCTTCCAATGAACGAATCTGCACCTCGGTGGTGGATCTCAGCAATGAATAGATCGTGCGAATATATAGATCAATTTCGTCTGAAGCGGATTTCGGTACAGTTCTCTCCATGATTCCTCTTTTTGTATTGTAGCATAGCGTTGATAGTCTGACCGGATGTATTCACCTGGTGCAGGTTTTTGACCAAGTTACGATCTTGCCGGACCATTAAAACGGTCTAAAACTTGCACGGATTTATTATTTGAATTTACTCTTGCGCAGGTCACTTATTGATGCAACAACAACGACGATCCATTAACTGGTTGATTCTCCTGCTATTTGTTCTATTGGCAGGTATTTCGATTTGGTCGGTCATTATTATTTTACGAGAGACTGTCTCTCACGAGTTAACCGTCTTCAACTCCAGTGAAATCGCACCTGCTGAATCTCATGATCGTGTTCCACAAGAGTCATTGCCGACATTACGAGTAGGCGGCGATGATTCTAATCCGCCATATTCCTTTCTTGAAAATGGAAATGCCCAAGGGTTGGATAACGATTTGATAAGAAGGATGGCTGAAACGCTTGGATATCGTGTGGAGTTCAACCTTTCGGACCTGTCAGATGCCAAACAGAAACTCGCTAATGGTGATATCGATGTGATCAGTGGTATCACCAATTCAGAACAGACAACTCAATCCATGTTGTTTGCAGCACCACACGCATTGATTACCTATGATCTATTTGTTCAGGCCGATTCGGGGATCAAATCAATCTCTGATCTACAAAACGGTGAAATAATTGTCATTCGGGGAGACGAATCCCAAAAATACCTTAACGAAATCGACTTTTCCGGACATATCGTATTAGCCAAAAATGCAGAAGAGGCAATGACCTGGCTTGCGTCAGGGTTATATGACGGTGCCTTGGTTGGAAGAATCCAGGGTTATTATCTTATCGACAAATTGAAGTTAAGGAACATTCACGCTACAGGAATTAATGAGTTCGATAGAAACTATGGCATGGCAGTTAATGCCAAAGATCGAATGCTTTATTTGCGAATCAATCAAGCTCAGGCAGTGCTCGTAAGTTCCGGAGTATATGAAGATATTCTTTCCTATTGGTTGTCGCAATATCAACGTCAAAGCTATTTTGCCAGAAATGAGCTGTTGATCTATGGGTTGTTGCTATTAATTACTGCCATTTTGATTGTTGTGGCTTGGGGATGGTCTTTGAACCGGCTGGTTAAGCGGCGCACCCTCGAATTACATACCAGTGAACAACAATACCGCCAATTGATCAACAACGCCACTGAAGGTGTGATCATCATTGTTGAGCAGCACCTGGTTTATTTGAATCCACAAGCCTCATCAATTTTGGGCTTGACAGGCAGTGAGGCCATGGGCGGTATACACCTCTTGGATTATGTTCATCCATTGGATCATGAAATTGTTTTGATCAAATACCAACAATTGATGGATAATCTTCCTGTTAATGCTCAATTAACCATCCGGTGTTTGACCTCAAAAGGTACTATTCGCTGGATTAGAACCAGTTCAGTGAGGATTGATTGGGAAGGCAAACCGGCTTTACTTTCATTTATCTCTGACATCACTGAGGAACGCAAGCTTGAAGAGTCCATAAGAAGCAGCGAAGAACGATACCGGTTAATTTTTGCCCAATCACCGGTGGGTTTATTTTATTATGACTCCGGGTTATCGATCACCAGTGTGAATGATCGGTTTGCTGAGATCATGGGTGTGACGCGCGAGGAACTTCAAGGATTTAACTTAAAATTGATTGATAACTCAAAGGTTACCGACGCGCTTTTCGCGGTATCTCGTGGCGAAGATGGAAGTCATGAGGGATGGATTGAGTCTTTTGGGAGCAACCCGCATTCTAATTTATATATCAAACTTCATACCACCCCGCTTGTGAATGACAAGCTTGAATTCCATGGCGGTATCGGTCTAATGGAAGATCTGACGGATCAGATCAAGAGTGAACATAAAATTCAAAGCCTGGAAGAAAAGTTCGCAAAGATCTTCTTCACCTCACCTGATGCCATAAACATTTCTGATCTTGGTGACGGAAAGTTCATCGATATCAATCGCGGATTCTGCGAGATGACCGGTTTTTCAAGAGATGAGGTTATTGGAAAAAACTCAGCCGAGGTGGATATTTGGGGAAATCCGGCAGATCGCGATAAGCTCCTGAAAGAATTACTTGAAAAGGGAGAATGCAAGAACTTCGAAGTTCAATTAAAAAATAAAGCTGGTAAATTGAACGATTGCTTAATGTCTGCCAGCATCATTGAGGTGGATGGGAATTCTTGTGTACTAACCATCACCAGAGACATATCGGACATCAAAAGAACCAGTGAACTGATCCGTAAAAGTGAACTGAGATACCGTTCCATTTTTGAGTCCGTTCCGGTATCAATCTGGGAGCAGGACTTGCTGGCGCTCTATGACATGCTCGAAGATCTGCGAACCAACGGTGTCACCGATCTGATGGAGTACCTAAATCTGCACCCCGAGTTCGTTGAACAAGCGGTTAAATCGATCAAGATTCTCGATGTTAATGAAGCCAGTTTAAAGATTTATGACGCGGAATCGAAAGTGCAGTTGCTCACCTCACTGGATAAGATCTTCAACCTTGAATCACTAGATAATCTCAAGAGAGAGTTGTTGGCAATTTGGGAAGGTAAACCCTTTTATTCCGGGGATACAGTGAATGTGGATTTGAAAAAACGCCCCATTCATATCAATCTGGCTATGCAAATCCCCGAAACGCGAGAGGGTTTTCGAAGTGTTCTTGTCAGCGTTACTGATATCACCCAACGAAAGATCGCGGAACGAGCACTACTTGAAAGTGAAAGCCGATACCGGCAATTGGTTGAACAGATCAACGTGGTGGTTTACCTGGATTACGCGGTGATTCCCAGCCGGCCTAAATACATCAGTCCGCAGATTGAATCCTTGCTTGGGTATACTCAGGAAGAATGGATGACTGATCCTGAATTGATGACCAGGGTGATTCATCCTGAAGATCTGCAATTCATGCTTGATGAAGACATGCGCACTGACAAGACCGGCGAGCCCTTTGTTGTCGAGTATCGCGCTTTCCACCGTGATGGCCATATGATCTGGGTGCATGATGAGGCAATCTTAATCCACGATCAGATCAGCGAACATGATGACTGGCATGGTGTCATGTACGATATCACCGATCGAAAAAAGGCTGAAGAAGCACTAAAAAGGAGTGAGAACCGTTACAGGTCAATTTTTGACTCTGCTCCGGTCTCGATCAAGGAAGAAGATTTTTCAACCATTGGCAGCATGATGGCAGAACTTAGACAAGCCGGCGTAATCGACTTTGAAGATTATTTGGAAAAACATCCCGATTGGGTTAAAAACGCGGCATCTACCGTCAAGATCAATGAGGTAAACCAGGAAACTTTACGTATCTATAAAGCAGAATCAAAAGAACAAATGAGTGGTCCATTGACGAAGATTTTTGCACAAGAGACGTATAAGGTTTTTGAGAAAGA
>CAYYRU010000074.1:932-10029 GCA_964474095.1 uncultured Anaerolinea sp. | reverse complement strand
TGGATACTATTTTCAATCATAAAAGGAGAGGTCATGAAAAAATTCTACCAACTTGTTCTTGCAGTACTGTTTGTGCTCATACTGGTCTTTTCCAGCACTTCCACTTTCGTATCTGCAAAATCATCAGAGCCTACTGGCGATGCCGGTGCATCGTGGTCCACTGGAGAATATATTGATGTCAGCCAATACGCCGCATCCGCACCGGTTTGGCTGCAACTGCTTTCGAGAGGTGTCAAACTTGATGCCGCCACCAAGATCTGTCATCCGATGCGCGGTGGACAGTTCGGCTGGATCGGCGAAATTCGCCAGTACAAAGACGGCAAATGGATCAAACTGGCAACCGTGAATGATTGGGTTCCCAGCAAAGAGGGTTCGTTCATGGCTTGCGCACAGGCCCCTGAAGCCGGCATCTATGCCTTGTTTGGTTACTACCGAGTACCAGAGCGTAATCAGGGCCCGGTCTCTGTTTGCGATGCAGTGACCTGGGATCTGAGTCTCGGCGCGGATGGCAATCTTATCGTCGATGGTCATGTTTATGGAGTTCCCGCAGGCACAGGAATCACCATGGTTATCGATTCAAGTGATCCGGCTGGCCTGGTGGGATCAAGCTCAGATACCGTCAGCAATGCAGAAGGGTCCTATTTCGATGCCACTGATATCGAATACGGATGGCAATCTTCAATCACCGTCACCTATACCGAAAGTTCCAACCTTTGCACCCATACCCAAACCTATACTTTTGAACCCGATTAATCTCAACCAAAAAGAGGCTGCCCCTAATAGGGCAGCCTCTGCTAATTTTTCCAAACCGCCTACTTGGACGTTATTTTCAAACAATCCTTTTGAGGCAAATATATCTGGTTAGTCCAGGATCTTCTTTAGATCGGCTTCCGCAGTCGAAATGGGCGTGAGATCATAATTGCTCACCAGCACATTCAAAACGTTTGGTGAAATAAACGCCGGGAGAGTGGGACCGATGTGAATGTTTTTGATACCCAGGTGCAGAAGAGTCAGCAGCACAGCGACTGCTTTCTGCTCATACCAGGACAAGATCAGGGTAAGCGGCAGTTCATTCACACTGCAATTGAAGGCTTCTGCCAAGGCAACTGCCACCCGGATGGCACTGTAGGAATCGTTACATTGTCCCATATCCATGATGCGCGGTAGTCCAGCGATGGTACCTAGGTCCATGTCGTTGAAACGGAACTTGCCGCAGGCTAATGTGAGGATAACACTGTCTTTGGGAGCTTTAGCCACAAAGTCAGTATAGTAATTACGGCCGGGTTTTGCTCCATCGCAGCCGCCGACCAGGAAGAAGTGTTTGATCTCGCCGGATTTGACAGCTTCCACCACTTTGTCTGCGACTGAGAGAACGGTGCCGTGTCCAAAACCGGTTGTCATAGTCGTGCCGCCGTTGATCCCTCTCAAGGCTTTTGGCTCGGGATAACCGCCGAGAGCAAGAGCTTTTTCAATTACGGGAGTGAAGTCTTTATCTTCTCCAATATGCACCATTTCGGGGTAAGCCACCATGGCGGTGGTGAAGATGCGGTCGTGATAGCTATCCTTGACCGGCATAATGCAGTTGGTCGTGAACAGCACTGGCCCGGGGATGGCAGCAAATTCTTTCTGCTGGTTCTGCCACGCGGTGCCGAAATTACCCTTGAGCTGCGGATAGGCTTTAAGCATGGGATAGGCATGTGCTGGAAGCATCTCGCCGTGAGTGTAGATATTTATACCTTTGTCTTTGGTTTGCTCCAATAATAGGTAAAGGTCGTGCAGATCATGCCCAGAAACAACGATAAAAGGGCCTTTTTCAACAGTCAATGGAACCACGGTTGGAACTGGCGTGCCGTAGGTGCCGGTATTGGCTTTGTCCAGCATTTCCATGCACTTGAGGTTCACTCTACCGGTCTCGAGCACCAGGGTCAGCAGTTCGGTCATCCCCATTTTGTCGCCCATCACGAGCAGCCCCTTGCGGATGAACTCGTTAACCTCATCATCGGTGTGTCCGAGGGCAAGTGCGTGGTAGGCATAAGCAGCCATGCCGCGCAGGCCGAACAAGATGAGAGATTTTAGTGAGCGGATATCCTCGTTTTCAAACCACAGTGCATTCATATTAAGATCAAGCTCACCGGGTTTCACATCCTTGCTGTGCAGGGCGATAATTCGTCTCTGTTCTTCATGAGCTTCGTTGATCTGGCGTTCCACATCTGCGGTGTCGAAATTCACATTGGTGACCGTGGTAAATAAACCCTCAAGCATTTTTTGATAAGTTGAAAAATCCGGTTTGCTGCCTTCCGTCAAGCGCGCCAAACCAACCAGTGCTCCGGTCAATTTATCTTGAGCAATTGCTGTATCCCCTTTTTTACCGCAGACGCCCTGAACCCCCATGCACGCTTTGCTAGCTGATGTTTGTTCGCATTGAAAACAAAACATGTTATCCATAATTTTCTCCAATTTCGGTTATATTAAGATATTTGATTAAGGTAGATTCAGCCACCTTTTATCATAACCATTTTTGATCCACTAATCCAGCAGAATTCTGCCATCGGTGGAAATGACCACCACCTGCCAGGGGATCATCTTGCCGCTGTTGATGAGGGCTTGCTTGACAGCATGCTCGAGGCCACCACAGCAAGGAACCTGCATGCGGACCACCTTGATGTTTTTAATATCGTTGTTTGCCAGGATAGCAGTGAGTTTGTCGGCATAATTGCCTTCATCCAATTTTGGACAGCCCACGAGGGCGATACGGTTGCGGATGAAATCCTGGTGGAAGTCGGCATATGCAAAGGCGGTACAATCCGCAGCCACCAGCAAATGAGCCCCGTTAAAGTAAGGCGCATTGACTGGCACAAGTTTGATCTGCACGGGCCATTGGGACAATTCGCTTTGTCGATTCTCGGCACGCTGCTGTTCCATGCGCGCTGCAACGGGCCGCTCGATGGATTTGGCAGCGCTGCCAGGGCAGACATGCGCATGCACGTGCGCTTGCGGAGCTGAGATTTTGGCTTCGACGGCTGCTTCATCATATGCTGCTGCCTCGCGTTCCTCGAAGGAGATCGCACCTGTGGGGCAAGCTGGCAGACAGTTCCCCAGTCCGTCACAATAATCGTCACGAATCAACCTAGCTTTGCCATTGACCATGGCGATTGCGCCCTCATTACAGGCTTCAGTACAAGCGCCGCAGCCATTGCATTTTGCTTCGTCGATTTTGATAATCTTTCGGATCATGTGAGTTTCTCCATTCTTGTTTACTCTACTCCATTATACAAGCATGGCAATCTTACCTGAAAGAGGGTAAAATACGCGTTGTATTTACAACAGAAAGGGAATTAATGAAGGAATACATACCTTTTTTATGTAAAACGACCCTGTTCAAAGGTATTTCTCCAAGCGAGATGGAAGGCATGCTGACCTGCCTGACGGCGAAAGTCTCCAGTTATAACAATAAAGAGATCGTCCTGATGGAGGGGCAAAGCATCAACTCTGTCGGGATTGTGCTCGAGGGCAAAGTGCAGGTGATCAAGGAGGACTTTACGGGCAAACGCACGATCCTGACTGAGGTGGGAGAGGGGAACTTGTTTGCCGAGACATTCGCTTGCGTGCAGACAGAGAGCCTGCCGATCACTGTTATCAGCGTCTCTGATTGTAGAGTGTTGTGGGTCAACTATCGGGACATCCTCACCACTTGCCCGGCTTTGTGCGGGTATCACAATAAATTGATCGAAAATATGATGCAGATCCTGGCATCCAAGAATATCCTGCTCAGCCAGAAGATTGAACACATTGCCAGACGCACCACAAAGGATAAGATACTGGCTTACCTTTCCGACCAGGCACGGCAGCAGGGCAAAACTGATTTCAACATCCCGTTCAACCGGCAGGAACTGGCGGATTATCTGTGTGTTGACCGCAGTGCCATGTCGAATGAGTTGTGCAAATTGAGAAATCAAGGCATACTTGATTTCAATATGAACCGATTTGTTCTCCGCCAAGTGGTGGATAACTAAACTTCAATAGGGGAAAAATATGACAACCATCGATCTAAACAACAAACTAACTCCTCCCGATCGCATCGCCAAGGCTGCCCTTGATGATCCAACCTTACTGCAGGAACTTTTACAAGGCATCTCCGCTTAAGCTTAAAAATCAGCCAGGCAGGAGAACTGCGCGCAATCACTCATAAAAATGGCAGAGATCTGGCCTGAAAAGCTGCTACCATATTGAGGACAGACTCTTTCTTTAACCTGATCTTTCTTCCAGGTTACGTGACTGATAATTGGATCCTGCAAAAACCATCCACCTCGACGGGGATGGTGGTCACGCCATTGCTTTTGGATACCTCGACCACTTGATCATTCACGCGAACTTGCCGCGTTCCATCCGGCAATGCCAGGCGCACATTGCCCTGTGCCTTGCGCGGCAGCCGTAAGGTGAAGCTAACCTCTTGAACATTCGCCTGCCACTCCGCCACCTCAAGCCCCTGCGAGATGTGCAGATCGCTTCCGAGATAGACAGCCTGTCCAGGTTGAGCTCTGCGCCAGGCGGTCACCACGCAGCCGTGGGCGGGCACCTTTTGAACATGAAATGCTTTGTTCTTCTCCACCTTTGTGCATTCCCCACTCCAAAAATCGCTCACCCAATACTCCCCTTCCAGCAGGTGATACTCTTCCGCGGTCAAGGACAGATCAGCGGCTTCATCCTGCCAGTTGAATTTGGCCAGGACATGCCATTCACCAGTTTCATTCAATAAGTCGAGTCGTAACAGAGCCGGCATGCCTTCGTCAAACCAGTCCACCACTCGCGCGCGTTCGCCGATCACCGGCAGCAGGCATTCCGCGATGCGCAGGCGTTCGGCCGGCAGCCTGGGCAGGTCATCCGAGACCAGCAGCGATCCGCCGGTCAGGGCAATGGCGCTGGCCAGGGTCTGCACTTCGGACAGGCTGAGGCGCGTATCAGGGCGGATCAGCAAACAATCGGGATCGTTCACCCACCAGTGCTGGTGCAGGTTGGCGCGGGTGAGGATGTTTTGGATCGAATTGCGCGCGCAGGGGAAGGCCGGTTCATTTTTAATGAAGGCGCCAATGCCATTGAACTTGGGCAGCCAGTCGCCGCTGACATCCGCGCCAATGCGCATGGCTTCAACCAGTCCGAGCATGCTGCCAAAGGGCGCGCCACAGCCCAGCAGGGTTACTTCGGGTCCCACCGCCGCGCGGATGGCCTCCATGCCCCGGCGCAGCACCTGCGCGCGGGTGAGTGTGCGGTCGCGGTATTGGCATTCCACCGCCGCCGCGTACAAAAAGTCCAGTTTCAAGTAGGGGTATCCCCATTCCGCGGAGGCGGTTCTTACCACGCTGCAGGCGTAATCCAAGGCTTCGGGGACGGTCAGATCCAAAGCCGTGGTCAGGCTGTTCCACACAAAACCGCAGTTGACGCGTTTGCCGTTGGCCTTGCGCAGCAGCCACTCGGGGTGCTGCCTGACCACCTCGGCCCTGGGATGCAGGATGAAGGGCGCCAGCCACAATCCGGGCAGCAGCCCCTGCTTGCGGATCTCCTCCGCCAGTGGCGCTACCCCGTTGGGAAATTCAGGTTTAAAAGTAAACCAGTCGCCGATCTGGCTCTCGAAGCCATCGTCGATCTGTACCAGTTGCAGCGGCAGGTTCTCCTGTTGGTCGGTAATGGCTTTAAGGTTCTGCTGGATGATCGGCTCGGATATTTTGGTATAAAAGTGATACCAGGAACACCATCCCGCCGGGGATTCGGCAGGTACGCGGATATGATTTTGGCGCGCCACCGCTTCAAGATACTTGTCGAGCGGATCACGGTGGTCAAGCAGCAGCGGGTTGAAGACAGCCCAATCCGTTTCCATGCGGCCACCCGAATTTAGCAGGGCATGGTCGCCATTGGCGTACATGCGCACGAAACCAGTGTTGAAATCTGTGACAATGGAAGTGAAATGATTCAGTTGAGATAGGCTGCCAAGCAAAAAGCCACTGCGGGCGCTGCGGTCACCCAGCACCGCGAAAAGATCACTGGAGAAAACGCCTTTTTGCTTGGGCAGTGGCGTGCCCGGGTTTTTGGTCATGGGCAGTTGCAGCCCTCCCAGCCGGCTGGTCACCATTTTTCCTTCCGCGGCATACCAACGGGAGGATGACCACGACTGCCAGCCGTTGGAGTAAAAACCCAACTCCTTTTGTGTTCTGGCTTGCGGCCAGCTGATCTTGCCTCCGGTTTGGGGATCAAGCGCTAACAGGTCAATTGCATCCACTTCGACGGCCGACCTGCCGATGTTCTCCACCCCGATCCGCCACATCACCAACGGATATTCCTGCAGAACGCCGAAATCCAGAGTGAACGCCAGATCACGCTCTTCAGGAGTCAGTCGAATATGCACCGCGTCCATCCAACCGTGTTCTGGCATTTCCACTTTCTGGTTGGTGACTTCTGCGCCCCGCCAGCCGCGGACCAGGGCGTTTATGCTCTTCTCATTACTTGAGCCGCTAAAACCCAACCTGGCGCCATTAACTGAAGGCAAACGGTCATCGGCTGAAAGGATATTGAACATGCCTTGATCAATATCAATCTCAAGGGTGAAGTGGGCGTTTTGGATGGTATGCATGGCTTCTCTCCATTGTATTTTGTGTGGGGGTGTGAATCCATTTTAACATTTTTTATTGTGTGCTCCAAGTTACCCAATGAGTGGTGGATCCACAAATGCCTGCTTTCTCCGCATGATATAATCGCTGCATGCCCTCCATGGTTGCCATTGATATTGAAACCACCGGTCTCGACCCCAATAAGGACGCCATCATCGAGATCGGCGCGGTGCGTTTTTCAGGGCGACGTGTCGAAGCAGAATGGAGCAAACTGATCAACCCGGGCCGTCCCATCGTGCCCTTCATCACCCAACTGACCGGCATCACCAATGAAATGGTGCGCAACGCGCCGCCCATCCAGGCCGTGCTGCAGGAGCTGGCCGATTTCGTGGGGGATGACCCCGTGGTCGGGCACAATGTGCGTTTTGATCTGGGGTTCCTGCAAAAACAACGCATCCTAAAATTCAATCAAGCCATTGACACTTACGAACTGGCTGCCATTGCCCTGCCGGGCAATAGCCGATACAACCTCGGCACTCTGGGTTCCACCCTGGGCATCCTCATCCCCAACTCACACCGCGCCCTGGATGACGCCAAACTAGCCCACGCCGTCATGATCGAGCTCTATAGCAAACTGCTGGAACTGCCCATCGAGATCCTGGCCGAGACTGTGCGCCTGAGCGAGAACATCGATTGGGACGGCGCCCTCATCTTTCAACAGGCGCTGCGAGAAAAAGGACGCCAGCCTGTCGAAGCCAAAAAAGCCTGGCAGGAGGACTACGGTCTGCTCTTTGGCGGCGCCGCTTCACTTCCGCCCTTGATTCCTGTTGAAACCCCTCAACCTCTCGATTCGGATGAGATTGCCAGCAAGATCGAGCACGGTGGCCCCTTCTCGCGCTACTTCGAGAACTTTGAAAGCCGTCCACAGCAGATCGAAATGCTGCGCGCCGTCTGTGATGCCCTCTCCGAAAGCAAACACATGATGGTCGAAGCCGGCACCGGCACCGGCAAATCCTTTGCCTACCTCATCCCCGCCGTGGAATGGGCACTCAAGAATTCCATGCGCGTGGTCATCTCGACCAACACCATCACCCTGCAAGACCAGTTGATCAAAAAAGACGTGCCCGACCTGGCCGCCGCCCTCAAC
This sequence comes from uncultured Anaerolinea sp., assembly GCA_964474095.1. Lineage (GTDB taxonomy): Bacteria > Chloroflexota > Anaerolineae > Anaerolineales > Anaerolineaceae > UBA6107. The sequence goes on along the minus strand of CAYYRU010000074.1, from coordinate 2,283 downwards.
TCGGAGGTCCGCGCCGTGGTCGTGAAAGGCCGCGGCAACTACCTCTGCCCGCGCCGGCTGGACGCCCTGCGCAAGGCTGGCGTCGAAACCACGGATGAACTGCGCGTGCTGGCCAAGGTGCTGGTTTGGTTGCAGCAAGGTGGCAGTGGCGACCGCGGCGAGATCAACCTCAACGGACAGGGCGAACGCGAAGTCTGGTCTCGCCTTTCGGCCGAGGATGAAGGCTGCAAGGCCGAGGTCTGCATGAGCCGCACTGGTGGCGCCTGCCCGTTCTACAAGACCCGCATGGAAGCCCAATCCGCGCACATCATCGTGGTCAATCATGCCCTCCTGCTGGCGGATATCATCACCGGCAGCCGCGTGCTGCCTGAATATGGCTACCTGATCGTGGATGAAGCCCATCACCTTGAATCCGCCTCTACCAACGCCCTTTCCTTTAAGATCACCCAGACCGATTTCGTGCGCATGCTGCGCGAGATCGGCGGTACCTCCAGCGGCTACCTCGGACGCCTACTGAACCTGTGTTCACACGAAATGGCGCCCGCCGATTTCGCGGCCATGAACCAGGCTGCGCATAAGATCACCGACCTGCTCTTTAGGCTCGAGAACGATTTCTCTGATTTCGTGAAGACCATGGGCATTTTCATGGAAGACATGCGCGAAGGTCAGCCGGTCAGCAGTTACGGCCAGCAGAGCCGCATCCAGCCCGCCACCCGCACCCTGCCGGCCTGGTCAGAGGTTGAGATCGCCTGGGATAACACCGACGGCAGCGCCCACGCCGCCCTCGACCTGATCGCGGAATTCCATAAGGCCGTCAGTGACACCGTCAAAAAGCCCACGGATGACCTTGAAGACACCCTGGGTTCACTGGCCAGCGTCAACCGCCGCCTGGCAGAAGCTGAAAGCTACCTCAACGCCCTGGTGATGAAACCTGATGAACGCTACGTGTATTGGGTCGAGATCCAGCCCAACACCTACCGCCTGGTGCTTCAGGCCGCGCCGCTCAACATCGGCCCCATGATGGAAGAATACCTGTGGCACACCAAGAACTCGGTGATCCTCACCTCGGCCACCCTCACCACTCACGGCGAGTTCAACTACATCCGCAGCCGCCTCAACGCCGACGAAGCGGATGAGCTGGTGCTGGGTTCGCCCTTTGACTTTGAAACCTCCACCCTGCTCTACCTGGTCAACGACGTGGCCGAACCCTCGGACGCCAACGCCTACCAGCGCGAGGTGGATGCCGCCATTATCCGCCTGGCTAAGGCCACCGAAGGCCGCATGCTGGCGCTCTTTACCAGCTACGCGCAATTGAAGCGCACTTCGCAGGCTATCTCGGGCGCCCTGGCCG
>CAYYRU010000074.1:0-922 GCA_964474095.1 uncultured Anaerolinea sp. | reverse complement strand
GAAGCCGACATCCAGGTCTATGAACAGGGCGAAGGCGCCTCCACCAACACCCTGCTGGAAAATTTCCGCGACGCCCCCAAGGCGGTGCTGCTTGGCACACGCGCCTTCTGGGAGGGCGTGGATATCCCCGGCGAGGCGCTCTCGGTACTGGTGATCACCAAGCTGCCCTTCGACGTGCCCTCGGACCCCATTATCGCGGCCCGCGCCGAGACCTTTGACGATGCCTTCAACGAGTACAATCTGCCCGAGGCTATTTTGCGCTTCAGGCAGGGCTTCGGGCGCCTCATCCGCACCCAGTCAGACCGCGGTGTGGTGGTGATCCTCGACAAACGCGTCTTGACCAAGAAGTATGGCCGCCAGTTCATCGAAAGCCTGCCCACCTGCACCACCAAGGTAGCCTCGGTGGTGGATCTGCCCAAAGCCGCAGCCAAATGGTTGGAATAAATTGTTAAAACCAAACCCCTTTTAACCACGGAAAACACCAAATTTACGAAAAGGAAAGATCAATAAATTCCTAGTAATATGTACACGAACATGAAAACCATTTAAGATAATTGTAGGGGCGAGGCTCGCCTCGCCCGCGGTAAGGCTGGAAATGATTTTTTGGGCAGGACTTTCCCCTGCCCAAGTAAGATCAAATCCGCTGTTTAATTCATATTTCTGCAACAATGAAAAAACCTTTACAATAGGAATGGCAATAAAAGGAGCCCCAAATGAAAATCATGGAAGCTCTGGCAAACAAGAACTTGATGCTGGTCAACGGCAACCGCTGGCTGGTGCTGCATAACGGTCTATATACCGTCTTCGAACACCACCTGAAAAAGGTCACGGATAAACAACTCTACCAGGGCGCGGATGAAGAGACTGCCGTCCAGATTTTGCTCGAAGGCCTGCCCGTTGACGCATAACTTTAGGCTGACTT
>CAYYRU010000073.1:6429-10431 GCA_964474095.1 uncultured Anaerolinea sp. | reverse complement strand
TCGATCAATTCCAGCGTGATCTGCACGGATTCTTCCTTGGGGTCGGGCGAAGCTTCCATGCGGCTGATGATGTGGTCAGGGATGACCACGCCGGGTACCTGGCGCATGGCGTAAGCCGCCTTGACACTTCGTATAGGCGAAATACCCGCCAGCAGGGGCAGGCGCTCGTTGACGCCGCGTTCGGCTAGGGCATCGAGATAACGCTTGAAGCTTTCCACGTCATAGATCAGGTTGGTCTGCATGAACTGGGCGCCGGCGTTGGCTTTCTTTTCTTCACGCATGGCCTGGATGAGCGGGGTGGAGGCGTTGGGGCTGCCGGCCGCGCCGATGAAGACCTGCGGTGCGCATTTGATCTCGCGGCAATCCAAAAACTGGGCTTCGTCTCGCATGCGGCGGATGATCCACATCATCTGGATGGCATCCACATCCCAGATATCCATGCGGCCGTTGGGGCCAGGTCCCAGCCGCGGATGGTCGCCGGTGATGCACAGAATGTTGCGAATGCCCAGCGCGCTGGCACCCAGCACCTCGCCTTGCAGACCCATGCGGGTGCGGTCGCGTGCCGCGATCTGCAGCACGGGTTCCACGCCTTGTTGCAGGGCGGTCAGCGAGCAGGCCAGTGAAGACATGCGAGGGGTGGCCGAGGGGTTGTCGGTAAAGTTGACGGCATCCACCAGGCCCTTGAGCAGGTTCAGTTTCTTGACCAGGTCGTCCGTGGCGGCCGAGAGCGGCGGGGCTACCTCGGCGGTGATGGCAAAACGGCCGGCACTCAGCACCTCTTCCAGCTGCGAGACCGGGGCATGTTCGGGGGCGGGGTGGGGCAGGGCGTCGCCTTGCCACCAATCGGGCTGGCGGATCTCTTTGAAGAAGCGTTCCCACTTCTCCTTGCGCATGGCGGGGGTGCTGCGGAGGTAGCGGGCGACAGCTTTCAAACCTCCGTGTTTGGCCAGGTTCGTCCAGCCGTCTAATTGGGGTGAGGTGCCCACCTTGTCCCAGTCGAGGGGGGGCAGCACTTCCATCAAATAATCGAGGCGTCCGTATTTTTCGGCGCGTTCGTAGATCTTAAACCACACGCAGGGGCGGGTCTCGTCCACGTAGCAGTGCTCGCGGGTTGATCCGCCGCAGGGTCCGTTGCGTAAACCCTTAGGGCATTCCATGGGGCAGATCAGGGCGGTCTCTTGCAGCAGGCAGTTTCCGCACATGCGGCAGCCAAAGAGGGCGCCTTTCCAGACGCGTTCACCCGCTTCGACGATCTTTTCGCCGAAGGTGCGGTTCTTGAATGGATAATAAGCTAGCTGCCAGCGTCTGGCTGGGGTGAAACCGGGCATGCGCTTCCTCCAGGAAGGGGATTGGTCAATTATACAACAGGAGATTGTCTATACCGGCAATTACTTTTGACCAATTGGCCATTAAAGCCTTTACTTGTGAGAAAAATCCACTATACTTACAATGTAATCTTACAGTGTAAGATAAATACAAAGTGAAAGGTTGTTATGTCACCCAGACCAAAAGGTAGATTGGCAAAATCTGATCTAAAAGAGCGCATTATTCAAGCGGCCTGGCACCAGATCGCGCGTGAAGGTGCCCCGGCGCTCTCGCTGAGGGCGATTGCCAGAGCACTAGGCATCGCCGCTCCTTCGATCTACAACTATTTTGCAGATCGAGATGAACTGGTTACTACTTTGATCCTTGAGGCTTATGCTTCTTTTGGTGATCGGCAAATGGAGGCTTTCGAATCCGTTTCACCACAAGACAGCCGGGCTAAGCTTTACGCTATTGGCCTGGCTTATCGAAATTGGGCGGTGGAATACCCCGAACGTTACCACTTGATTTTTGGCACACCCATCCCAGGCTATGCTGCACCTCGTGAGCGCATATCGCAAGTGGCCACCCGCTCGCTGACCGCTTTACAAAATGTGGTTGAAGAATTTGCCCGATCGGGCCAAATGAAAGAGGCTGCGCTCTCTCTGGCAGAGTCAGAACTGGCTGAGATCGCGGTGCTTATCTGGACGCGCGTCCATGGCCTGGTTTCGGTGATCATCAGCAACAACTTGCCGCCAATTTGTAATGATGGTGATAAGTTATTTCAACACGAAATGGATTTGATCCTTGATCAATTTTTTGAAATAGATAACGAGAGGAAAAATGATCACTAGCTTTGTTTCACGCAGACAATTCATAAAAATCGGCCTGGTAACCAGCGGGGCATTAACCCTGGCAGCCTGCCAGGTGCGTTCAGGGGTTGATGCCAGCGCAGCCCTCGTCAGAGCTTCGCTGGATGAGTCCGGCGGATTATTTGATCTGGTTCGGTTTGCCAGCCTGGCGGCCAGTGGACATAACACTCAACCTTGGAAATTTAGATTAACCTCCAATCAGGTAGAGATCTTGCCCGATTTCAGTAGGGAATTGTCCGTGGTAGACGGCACACATCGCGAATTGTGGATCAGTCTGGGCTGCGCGCTTGAAAACCTGTGCATTGCTGCCCGTTCGGCGGGTTATGATTTCGCTGTCCAATACCCTTCATCTCAGGCAGAATCCATCATAGTGAACCTTGCTCCGGCCCAAAAACAACCAGACAGGCTGTTTGCAGCTATTCCACTGCGTCAGAGCGTGCGGACTGAATATGTCGAGCAAAAACTGGATGGAGCCCTTTTACAAGAAATTAAGTCCATCTCAGTTGAACCCGACACCGAGATGCACTTTGTCGAAAATGATCAGGCGATTGAAAAAATCATTGAATTTGTTAATGAAGGAAACCGGCAGCAGTATTCTGATCAAAATTTCCTCTCTGAGTTGATCCACTGGATCAGGTTCAACCAGAAAGAAGCCTTGTCAAGTATGGATGGATTGTATTCAAAATGCTCTGGAAACCCCGCGGTTCCACGGTGGTTGGGTGAGATGGTGGTCAACGGCACCAAACCGGAAAATCAAGCTGAGACGGATGCCAAAAAAATCCGCTCTGCAGCAGGTCTGGTTGTGATCGCCACCTCAACAGATGATCTGGCAACATGGGTGCGCGCTGGGCAGGTTTTCCAGCGCCTATCCTTAAATTTGACCCGCCTGGGATTCAGCTCATCCTTGTTTAACCAACCAGTGGAAGTGGCTGAATTAAGAGAACCCTTTGGCAAGGAAATAGGCTTGGCCAGCGCAAAACCCCAGCTTTTACTGCGATTTGGAAAGGCTGATCCCATGCCTTACTCTCTACGCAGGCCTGTGGAAGAAGTGGTCGTCGCATAAGATTTCTGTTTAATCACAGGTCTTGATCCAGCCATCCAATTTGAGGCGTTTTTGCACCAGGCTGATCGCTTGTTCAGCCGCGTTTTCACAATGCGGAGAAATGGGCGTGTACTCAATATCAAATACTGTCTTGTCTGCCTGGGTGAAGGGTTCTGCCAGCTCGCACCAGCCCTGCTCAAAGCAGCTCTCGAGGATCACGAAATCAAACCAGGGTTCCAGTTCGCTGATCTGTTCAGGGTCATTTTTTAACCCTGCCGCAAGCCCGTGCGCATGCGCCAGCTCGGCCAGGGCGCGGTTGAAAGCCAGTTGATCCGCGGCCGTCAGGTCAAAACCGGTGTCATTTTGATAGCCGTCCAGGTTGTCAAACTCGACGCCGTCAAACCCCTTGGAGGCGCACATCTCCACCCGGGCCTCCAGAATGGGCAGCAGTACATCCACCGCGCGGATATCGAGCCAGTTTTCACCCGCCCAGCCGGCATCCACCTTGCCGATCACCGCCCCCGGGTAAAGGGCAAAATCCGGCCGCCAGTCTTCAACAGTGCCGGCGTCGATATAGCAGATCACCTTTTTGCTTTGTTGATGCAGTTCTTCCACCATCTCTGCATCCGTGTCAAACGCGTCCAGGTCAAACACCTTTGCTTCCACTTCAAGATCAAGCCTTCCGCTGAACTGGATTTGGAAGCTGTCAAGCGGTTGGGGCCGCCACATGGAAGAAGAATCGGCCGCCGCAGTTTGCAGAGGGGGAACCTCCATCGAATTCTGCTG
>CAYYRU010000073.1:0-6329 GCA_964474095.1 uncultured Anaerolinea sp. | reverse complement strand
ACCAGGTCCGCGTTTGAAATGGCCTGCAATACATTCGGGTCGTCGACCACCCCGGAGTCGCCAAGCTGGACGACTTTTGTTCCCTCAAATTCGAATACGAAGATCACGTTGCGCATCTCAGGGTTTGGGCCTTCAGGCGAACCTTCCCAACCCAGGCAGGCGGTCACGTGGATCGACTTGATCGTATATTCACCCGGCTCTGTCAGTACAATCGGGTTGTTTTGGACGGCATTATAGTTATTATGGTCAGGGTGAATGTGGCTGATAGTTACGGCGTCTGCTTTCAGATCAACAGGCAAATCAGCCAGGCCATCAGGGCGATTTTCTCCATAAGGGTCGCTAACAATTCTTGTGCCGTCAGGAGCGCTGATAGAAATGCACGAATTTCCCAGATAGCAAAGCCGAATTGATTTACTCACGAGATCCATTGCTTCTCCTTGAACGATTACTCACTAGCCTAATTATAGACACGGTTGTCAATATGATTTGGCATTCTCATATCAGGAAAGGTGCTTGCCGGTCTGGCGCCATAGGTACCGGCCGTGGTCATGATAATGATCGAAGTAGCAATGAGCAAGCGCAAGGAGTTCAAGTTCTTCCTCCGCGGTTTTTGGCGTAACTGGTCAAACTGATGAGTAAACCGGCAAAGCAGGGCAAGTAAATGAGCAGGAAGAACACGATGTAAGAGGTGAAGTGCAGGCTGGCCAGGGCGGCATACCTGCCCCCCGGGTTTTCTTGCGCCAGGTACAAGATCCAGATCCACCCCGCCAGAGCCAGGGCCAACATGAGCCCATTAATCAGAGCAAACAGGCGAGCGTACCACGGGTTCTTTCTCGCTGGCGCGAGGCCGCTGATCAGGAATCCCGCGCAGGTAACCAGATAAGCCGGAAACGCGATCAAGGAGAATCTGGCTTCCTTGCCAAAAAGGTAAATTGAGAGGAACAGGAAGAAAAGGGATAACATACCCAAAAGGGCGTTGCACTTCGCCCTGTTCTCACGCAAGGCTTCCACCAGGTTAATGCTGCTTTTGGGTTTCATATGATTCTCTCTGACCGATCAGTGATCTGCAAAATCCTCAAAGATTCACAAATTGTGGTTGGGTCTGATACGATATACTTAATCATTATATCCACAGCGAGGAGCATCAATCATCATGTCTGAACTCAAAACGCAGGATACATTGCTTACCCGGGCAGGCTGGGTCGGTTTGTTGCTGCTTGGTCTGGCCGGGCAACTGGCCTGGGCGGTTGAAAACCAATACTTCAACACTTTCATGTATGACAAGATCACACCCGATCCGCGCGCCGTTTCGTGGATGGTGGCCATCACGGCCGTGGTTTCGACCGTGGCAACCATCAGCATGGGCACCTTGAGTGATCGCACCCGCACTCGCTGGGGGAAACGCCGGCCTTACATTTTTATTGGATACCTCGTGTGGGGCATTCTCACGGCACTCTTCCCGCTGGCCGCCAAATTTGAGCCAGTGGCGGTGGGTGTCTTTATCGCCATCCTGTTTGACAGTGTTCTATCGTTTTTTGCGGCCAGCGCTTCTGACGGCGCCTTGAGCGCCTATATCACCGATGTCACCACCCAGGCCAACCGCGGACGCGTGACAGGAGCGCTCGAGATCATGAAATGGATCGCATTTCTGGTCATCTACGGCGCTGGCGGGGTCATCGTCGACCTGGTGGGTTATTACTGGTTCTTCTATATCATTGGCGGGGTTGCAAGCCTCATCGGTTTGATCTGCACTCCCATGCTCAAGGAGAAGATCGAAAACGCGAAGCCTGAGGGTCGTTACTGGCAAAAGATTGCCGACACCTTTCAGCTTTCAAGCCTGCGCCAAAATGCCAATTTCTTCAAACTCCTTATAGGGCTGACACTCTTCATGTTTGGCATCAATGTCTTTTTCTCGTTCCTGATGATCTATTTGCAACATCACGTCAACCTCTCCATCGCGAACTCCTCGCTGGTAGTTGGCGTATGCATCCTGGTGGGCGGCATTGGGGCGGCTTATCCCATCGGGCTGCTGGTGGATCGCTGGGGCAGAAAGCCGGTGGCATTACTGTCAGTGGTGCTTGAAGCCATTGGTTTGCTGGCTTTTTCCTTTTCCACGACCACATTGCCGCTGATCCTGACGGGCATCCTGTGGCTGGCTCCCTTCGCGGCCTGGACCATCTCCACCTCCGCCTGGACGCGTGATCTGTTCCCGGAAGAGAAACGCGGGCAGTTTGCCGGATATTACGTGCTGTTCAATGTGGCGTTCACCATGATCCCCGGTTCGCTCCTGGGCGGCTGGCTCTCTTCCATCTATGGCAATCCCATTGTTCTTGACGGCAAAGCCGGGTTTGTGCCCCCTCCGCTACTCTTCCAAGTGGCGGCGGGCATCGTCTTGCTGGCTTTGATCCCGCTGCTGACCATCAAGACCCAGAAAACTAAAGAGGTGAAACATGCCGGCGATTCCTGAGTTTGTATTACGCAAGTTGTATGTCACCGAAAGCCTGAAACCTTTTGAGGGAGGGTTCCAGTTTGAGCTCAACAATACTTTTGCTCCCGTATCTCTGACCGGCTTGGGGTTAACCATTGATGGCCAGCAATGCAACCCTGGCTTCATCTACCTCATCCTTCCGGGCATGCCAGAAATTCCGGCTGGCGGATTCAGCGAGCAAAAACCTTTCCTGATGGCGGTCAACACGCTCATCTCAGTAAAGGTGTTTGGTCCGCTGCCTCGTGCGCGCCTGGTGATCAGAGCCGAGACCAAAGAGGTGGGCGTGCTTCAATTTGCCGTCCCGGTCGAAGGAGTCGTACAAGCCAAAGAGGAACGGCGCGACGAAAAACCTGTCAAAGCGGGGCTTTTTTCAAAACTTCGCACGAACTTTCGTTACGTCAACCAGGTCTTTCGAGTTCAGCAAGACCCCCAACATCCGACGTACCACTTTGCCCCGCCCGCTAATTGGATGAACGACCCCAACGGCCTGGCATATTGGAAAAACAGGTATCATCTTTTTTACCAATACAATCCCTCCGCTCCCGAATGGGGTAACATCCACTGGGGGCACGCCAGTTCAACGGATCTGCTGCATTGGAAGCACTTGCCTATCGCGCTCTGGCCTGACCCGCAATACGCGGACGCAGGCGGGTGTTTCTCGGGCTGCCTGGTGGATGACCACGGCATCGCCACACTGCTGTATACCGGGGTTTACCCCGAAGCGCAATGCCTGGCTACCAGCCCCATGGATGACCTTTCCATCTGGCAGAAACGCAAGCAGCCGGTCATCCCCGGGGCGCCGCAGGGTATGACCCTCGAAGGATTTCGCGATCCATGTGTCTGGCAGGAAGCCGGCGAGTGGCGCATGGTTTTGGGCTCAGGTCTGACGGATGTTGGCGGCGCGGTATTGCTTTACCGCTCGGCGGATCTGATCGAGTGGCAATACATGGGCATCCTCTTTTACGGCGAAGCCAAAAACCGCGAACCCTTTTGGACGGGTACGATGTGGGAGTGCCCTTCTTTTTTCCCCATGGGAGAGAAGTGGGTCTTGATCGTGTCAGCCTGCGGACCTGAAGGGCCGTTACAAACACTCTATTACACCGGAGATTACCGTGTCGATCGCTTTGTTCCGGATGGTCCGCCCAGGCTGTTGGATGGCGGTGCCGGTCCGTGCTTTTATGCGCCACAAACCTTTTTGGATCGCAAAGGCACACGCATGATGATCGGTTGGCTGCGTGAAGCCCGCACCCAGGCAGAGCAACATAACGCAGGCTGGAGCGGCTGCATGTCGCTGCCTCGCGTCTTGGGGATATCCGAACAGGGAGGTCTGTGCTGCGATCCGATCGGCGAAATTAAGGTATTACGCAAAGAATATGATCACTTGACCAAACAAAACAATACCTCACATATTGTCAAAGGCCCCAGCCTTGAACTGCTCATTCACATTCCTCCCGACACCGAGGTCTGGAGCGGTGTGCACCTTACCAGCGGGCACGGAGAAGGCCACAATGTTTTGATCGGGCTCGATTGCGCCAACGAGGTCTTGGTGGTGGATTGCCGTCACGCTGGAGGCCTCATCAGTGCCGTGCCGGTCATACCGCCAGGTTTGGAAGAGCTTGTTTTGCATGTGTTGATAGACGGTTCCACCATCGAGGTCTTTTCGAAAGCGGTTCCGGTGGTTTCGGCCCGGTTTTACATGCAAGATCCTCAGCAAATTCAAATCGAGCAGGTAGGTGAGGCTGCGGTGGATGTATGGCGATTAAAGAGTTGAAAAGAAAGATTCGGTTTATAGATAGATATTAATTGGATTAAACCTAATCCGGGCATTTCATCAAAAGAGAAAGATTCTCATACTGCATTAATGATAAGCTGCTACAATATTTGAGGCGAGTTAACCAAAAAATAACAATAAAATATCTGTTCAATCTTTCGTTATTTCCATTACAGATAAAGCTTCTCGAAAAATCCTTGTTCGATCTATTAAGAATTGGAAATTAACACTCAATGCAGAATAAATTTCGAGAATATGCGCGCAGAAATACCTCCACCATCATCGCTCTTGGTCTTGGATTGGGCATTTTTATCATATTTCTGCCGATCATCATGATCAGTATTCGAAATACTGTCCGAGCCGGTGAAATCCGCAGCACGGAACTTGAGGTAAATCGTACTCTTAATGTGCTGCAGAATGAAGTCAACCATGTTTATAAAAACTTGGGGGATTGGTCTTACTGGAATGATACCTATGATTTCGCGATTAATCAGAACCGCTCATATATTGAGAACAATATTGCTGATGAGACCTTTACTAATTTGGATATAAACCAGTTTGTTGTGTTGAATAGTTCAAACGAAATTGTCTTTGCAAGTTATTACGATAATACTGAACAAACCCAAATCGAATCACCGGTTGACATCAGCGCTCTCCTTGCAGCATATCCAGTGTTATTAAGCTTTGATGGAAACGTTGGGAATAAGGGGTTCGGATATTTTCAAGACCACGCCATGATCCTCACCTCTAACCCCATTCTGACCAGCCTGAATGAAGGGCCGGTTGCTGGGACTTTGATCTTCATTAAATATCTTGACCAGCATGAACTGGAGCAGTTATCCCAGCTGACTTTGAGAACACTTGACCTTCTTCCATCTGACAAAATGGATCAGACAGATTTCCAAGTCCCTTCTTCCAAAGAGTTGGGGTCGTCAGTATTCGTGAATGTCAAAGATAGAAGCACTATTGCTGGGTACCTTTACCTTCCAGATCTCCAATCGGATCCGAAACTTGTATTGGAGGTTAGAAGTCCGCGGTTTCTTTACCAACAAGGTAACTCGGCATTGATCTTAATCACCATTGTACTTTCCATATTGGTGGTTTTATTCTCGATCATCGCTTACTACTTCACCCAGGCGATTTTGAGGGCTCGTGAACGAAAAAAGGATGAAGAAATTTCTGCGCAGTTACTTGTCAAAACCCGTCAAAATGCCATTGAGTTGGAAAGACGGGTTGAGGAACGTACACGAGAACTGGAACTGATCAATAAGGAATTGCAAGATTTTAACTATTCGGTCTCGCATGATCTAAAAACACCATTACGTGGAATTTCGGGGTTTACCACTTTGTTGATGAGTGATTATGGTTCACAATTGGATCAAACCGGCAAAACTTACCTAAAAAACATCGCGGATTCTTCAGCTCGCATGAACACCTTGATCGAAGATCTTTTGGCTTATACCCGATCAGAACGCCACGAAATCATTCATAGTGAAATCAACCTCGAACTTTTTTTTGAGCAACTCATGAAGAATTATCAAAAAGAGATTGAGCATCGAGGGACAAAAGTAATATCAGACTTCCAATGTGGAACAGTGATCACTGACCGTGAGGCTTTGGCGATCATCATGAGAAACCTGTTGGATAATGCGTTCAAGTTTTCCGCCCAGGCTGAAAACCCAACGATCACCCTTGTGAGCTCATTGTCGGATCACACCTATCGAATCTCAGTTAGTGATAACGGCATTGGTTTCAACATGCAATTTCATGAGAAGATATTTGATCTATTTCAGCGATTGCATTTGAATGAAGATTACCCGGGCACCGGCATCGGGTTGGCTTTGGTCAAGAAGTCGGTCATGCGATTAGGGGGTAGAGTCTACGCCTCCAGTACTCCCGGAAAGGGAGCTACTTTCTTTGTCGAATTACCCGCCCAATAATTCTTATAAATAACTCGTATTAAAGTTAATCTGGAAACTGTTTTAAGAACGCCTTGGCCAGCTTAACTGTTTTAGGGCTTTGTGAAGTTAATTGGTTTTGAACGAACTTTCTGATCTGCGGCTGCATGGA
>CAYYRU010000072.1:0-10689 GCA_964474095.1 uncultured Anaerolinea sp. | reverse complement strand
GAAGTTCGAGGGTCTAATCGTTCGGACGCGGGTTCAATTCCCGCCATCTCCACCTTGATCGTGCAGATCGAGAAAAATCCTGGCAGTTATTGCCAGGATTATTTTTTACAGATCAAGCCTTTCAGATAAAAACTCTCAGGAAAACTCATTAACACTGGATGGTCGGGGGATTGTGAGAGTTGGTCAATGATCCTCAGATCCACATTGGCATCAAGGGCCGCGCCTGCCACGATCTTCTGAAAAAGGTCACGCGATATGCCTCCGGAACAACTAAAGGTTACCAAAATTCCTCCAGGCCGCAGCAATTTGATTGCCAACAAGTTGATATCTTTATAAGCACGAGAAGCTTTCTCAGCTTGAGATATGGTTGGTGCGAATTTTGGCGGATCCAGGACGATCAGGTCAAAGGATCTGGCCTGGTCTCTGAACAAACGCAGTAATTTGAAGACATCCCCCTCCAAAACCTGGCTTTTCGATTCATCCAAATGGTTTATAGTGATATTTTTCTTCAGTTGTTCCAATGCCGGCCCGGATGAATCCACGGATAAAACCGATCTGGCTCCTCCAGACAGGGCATTTAAGGTAAATCCCCCGGTGTAACAAAAGCAATTCAATACATCACGATCTTTTGAGAGTTCTGACACTTTCTGGCGATTACGGCGTTGATCGATAAAAAAACCTGTTTTTTGCCCTTCGCTGACGTTTACCAGATATTGGATTCCATTTTCATGAATCGTCAAGTTTTCAGAATTACGCTCACCTTTCACCAGTCCATGACGCTCTTCAAGCCCTTCCAATAAACGGATATCGACATCGGAGCGTTCGAAAATATTTGCTGGATGAAGCAGTTCATCCAATATTGAAATGATCTCAGAGCGAAATTTTTCAGGTCCCGCCGACAAGATTTGGAACACCAATGTGTCTTGATATCGATCCACGATCAAACCTGGAAAACCATCCGCTTCACCATAAACGAACCTTAGCGCGTCAGTGTTTTCAATTTCGAGCAAACTTTCACGCCTTTTAATCGATGCGGAAATCCGTGATCGCAATAACTCAGGATCGACGATCTCCTTTTCGTCCAGCGTCCACACCCTGGCACGAATTTGAGAGGCCGGACTGTAAGCCGCTTGGGCAATCACGCGAGCCTTTGAGTCTTTAACCAATACGGTCTCGCCGCTCTGTGGATCGCCTTCCACGCGTTCTATAGCAGAGGCGAAGATCCATGGATGCCTGGCAAGCACCGATTTTTCTCTACCTGATCTGAGGATTATGCAAGGCTCAGCCATTTTGTTTGTCCATATCCATAATAAGTTTCTTCAAGTTTTCTTCATTGAGTTGAGGAATCCCAAGACTGATAGCCTTTTCCAATTTTGAACCGGCGTTTTCACCCACCACCAGGAAATCGGTTTTCTTGCTGACGCTGTCAGTGACTTTCCCACCGTTCGATTCGATGAAATTCTTGGCTTCTTCCCGCGAAAAAGTTGGTAGTGTGCCTGTGATGACGAAAGTCTTGCCAGCCAGAACATCTCGAACTTCCGTCAAATCGTTAGGAGAAGTTGAGGGCCAAACCTCCAGGTTTTTTAATTTTTGAACCAAAGCCAGGTTGGCCGGCCTTGAGAACCAGTCTACAATTGCTTCGGCGGTATTGGGTCCAAACCCATCCATGGTCTGAAGATCGGTCGCGCTCGCGCGACTGAGTTGATCCAGATCTTGATACTTCTTTGCCAGATCAGCCGCCGCCACTTCTCCCACCCCGCGGATTCCCAGACCGATGATCAACCGTGTCAATGTCTGGTTTCTGGCTGCCTGAATTCCCTCAACCAGATTATCCGCTTTTTTGTCGGCAAACCCTTCCAATGTCAAGAGGTCATTTTTAGTCAATTTGAACAGGTCGGCCACATCCTTTACCAATCCCGACTCGGCCAGCTGTTCCACGATTTTAATGCCCAGGCCGACAATATCCATGGCACCCCGAGAGACAAAATGCTCCAGGTTTCTCACGAGTTGCGCCGGGCATGAGGTGTTCACGCAATACCAGGCCACTTCTCCACCCAGATGTTCTACTGCCTGCCCGCAGGATGGGCAGGTATCGGGCATCTTAAAAGATTTTTCCCGGCCTGTGCGGGCGTCTATTATCGGACCGATCACGTATGGGATCACATCTCCGGCACGCTTGATCAATACTCGATCCAGGATTCGGATGTCTTTTTCAGCGATGAAATCAAAGTTATGCAGGGTGGCCTTGCTGACCGTCACCCCACCAACCTCCACAGGTTCAAAAATGGCAAAAGGTGTCAAGACTCCCGTTCTTCCGACATTTACGCCAATATCTTTCAAAATTGTGGTTACTTCTCGTGCCGGGTATTTTAATGCGATGGCACCTCGGGGATCCTTACCCACGAAACCCAGTCGTTCTGCTACACGCAATTCGTCTAATTTGATCACCACCCCGTCCACTTCAAATGGGATGGAGTCGCGTTTCTCAACCCATTCAGCAGTTCGGGCGAATACTTCTTGCATCGAACCAACTTTTTCGCTAAGATCACTCACCGGAAAGCCGTAAGATCTCAGAGTCCGCAGCAACTGCCACTGGGTGGCTGGCATTGGCTCTGAGCTTTGCACGATGGCATAGGTTAGTATTGTCAGTGGACGTGTGCTGGTTAATGCCGGATCAAGCTGCCGGAGCGAACCAGCCGCTGTATTGCGTGGATTCTGGTAGGTCTTCTCACCAGCCTCTTCCAACTGCCTGTTTAACTTGACAAAATCATCTCTTAAAATGAACACTTCTCCCCTGACCACAAAAAGATCGGGGACTTTTACTGAATCTGCCACCACTGGAATCCTCAACGGGATGGATTTGATCGTGCGCACATTAGCGGTAATATCTTCACCAACTTCGCCATCGCCGCGTGTGGCTCCTTGCACCAAAACCCCATTTTCGTAGCGCAAAACGACCGTCAGTCCGTCAATTTTTGGTTCCAATACGAATCCAGAGTCCGCCACGCGGGAATCCATCTTCTGGATTCGGTCATACCACGCATTCAGATCTTCGTGATTGAATGCGTTTGCCAGTGAAAGAATGGGCGCAGGATGCCTGACTTTGGAGAATTTGTCCAACGGTGCCGCCCCAGCCCTTTGCGTTGGAGAATCCTCCTTAACCAGGTCTGGATGTCGTGCTTCGAGCTCGCGCAACCTTTTAATCAGCATGTCGTATTCATAATCGCTGATCAATGGTTGATCAAGCACATGATAGCGATAGTTATGAAAATTGATCTCACTTTGAAGTTTCTTGATCTCGTCAATTTCGCCCAGTTCAGACATGGTCACCTTCCTTCATGCAAATTATAGCAGTGAAAAAATTCTATCGAATCATGAAAGAGAATGGGCCAAAAGATTGTATAATCCACTTTGATTCAATTGATAATTTGTCATCGTTTTGGAGGAAATATGAAAGTCATTGCCTTTATTGGAGCAGGTCTTCTAATATTATTTGGCGCCATTATGAGCCTTGGATCAGTAGATCCGGTCAATGGTAATATTGTTTGGCTGCCAATTGGTTTGGTCTTGATCGGTGTAGGCCTGGCAATTGTTTTTGTCGCCGCCAGGCGAAAACCAGTAGATCCGACCACCAATGTGACCCTTAAGGTGGATCTTCCAGGTAATGTTGCCATGGATGCCATGAAATGCAATTCTTGCGGCGGGGTATTGAGTTCCGAAAACGTCAGTATGGTTCAGGGCGCTCCCATGGTCACCTGCCCATATTGTCACACCATTTACCAATTGACCGAAGAACCGAAGTGGTAATTTGACTGATAATCGCTTGGAGGATTCTCAATGAAAGTTCTCAGAGTTCTTTGCATTTTTCTGATCATGCTGACACTGGCAGGCAGTGTCACCCCCGTCTACGCCCAGGACTATCGCTTTCAAGTTCCTGATCAGGCCGTGGTGGTCTACATCAACACAGATGGATCGATTAATATCGATTACACCATGACCTTTGATAATGACAGTGGGGCTCACGCCATCGATATTGTGGATATCGGTCTGCCTAACTACGAATACGAATTGCGTAACATTTTCGCCGAAGTGAACGGTGTTCAGATCACCAGGATCACAAATTCTGATATTGTCAAACCCGGCATTTCACTTTACCTTGAGGGTAACGAAATCCCTGCCGGCGGCAGCGGAGTGGTACACGCCCTGATCACCAATGTCAAAAAGGTCATTTATCCAGGCGACCAGCACAACTCAGAAGATTATGCCAGCCTGGTATTCGAGCCCAACTACTACGACCGTCAGTATTGCTACGGTGACACGAATTACCAGTTTACTTTCCTGCTGCCAGCCGGTGTTCAGGATGGCGAATCATTCTATTACACGGTCAATAATTGGCCCAATGATAACGAACCTGAATCCAGGATAATGGATGACGGCCGCATTTTCTATACCTGGGTGGCGCCAGACGCCAACACGTATTCTGTTTACCGTTTTGGAACCAGCTTTCCGGCCAGGTATCTTGAAGAAGGAGCGGTAGTCCAGGAAGCCTATGTTCCTCCTTCTTCCAGCGGTGGCAATGCCATTAATTTTGACATGGATAACCTGTGTCCGTTCATTTTTTGTGGTGGGTTTGCCATCTTCTTTGGTTTGATCATCTACTCAGCCACCATTGGCGCCAAAAAACGTAAAATGCAGTACCTGCCGCCAAAAATATCCATTGAGGGACATGGTGTGAAACGCGGATTGACGGCTGTTGAAGCCGCCGTTCTGATGGAACAACCCATGGATAAAATCTTCACCATGGTGCTCTTTGGTCTTCTCAAAAAGAACGCTGCTGAAGTGGTCACCAAAGACCCCTTGGATCTCAAAGCGTCGGTTCCTTTGCCCACTGACCTTTACGGATATGAGACTGACTTCTTAACCGCCTTTACTGAAAAGGCGGAAGCGCCGCGGCGCAAATTGTTACAAGCCATGATGGTCAACTTGATCAAAAGCGTCGGCGAAAAAATGAAGGGGTTTAGCCGCAAAGAAACAGTGGCATTCTACGAAGATATCATGCAGCGTGCCTGGCAGCAGGTCGAAGCAGCTCAAACACCGGATGTCAAGGCCAAGGTCTATGAAGAATACATGGATTGGACCATGCTTGACAAGAAATACGAAGATCATACTCAAGATGTTTTCTCTGGTCCAATGGTTATTCCCACTCCCTCCTGGTGGTGGCGTTATGATCCGACAATTTCACGACCCACTTACACCACACCGGTCTCGACTGGTTCAACTCCTCCCCCCATCTCGTCCAGCGGCGGTCAGACGGTATCCATGCCCAATATGCCTGGTTCTGCTTTTGCCGCATCCGTGGTGAACAGCGTATCCAATTTCTCCTCCAAGGTTATGGGTGGACTCACCGGATTTACCAATGGCGTTACCAGCGTGACCAATCCTCCTCCTCCTCCATCCACATATCGCAGCTCTGGCGGCGGTGGCGGTGGTGGTGGACACTCTTGTGCATGCGCCTGTGCCTGCGCCGGTTGCGCCTGCGCCTGTGCCGGCGGTGGTCGCTAACCGATACGCTCAATGAACCTATTTAAACACTTTTCTTTGAAAGGAAACTCCACACCAGCAGCAATAAAACTGCCTGCTGCTGGTGTGTATCACTATCTGCATGAGACTCCTGTTGAAAAATCCAGACTACACCTCCGCATAGACAAAGATGGATCCGGTTTATTGATCATCAATGCCAACCGTGTCTTCCAGTTGAATCCATCTGCTGCAGCCATGATGTTCCTGGCGCTGAATCACACCCCCGATCAACAGGCTACTCAAATACTTCACAAGACCTTCAATGCGCCAAAAGAGACCCTCAGCTTAGATTATCAAACCATCAATGATCAACTTGAGGCATTAGTCTCAAATGAAGCTTGCCCAATTTGCGAACTGGATCTTGAAACAACCATGCCGTTTTCTTCCACTCCATCGGCCCCATACCGCATGGATCTGGCGATAACCTATCGCTGTAATAATGCCTGCGCTCATTGCTACAATGCCCGTTCGCGCAATTATCCTGAACTTTCAACACAAGAGTGGTTCAAGATTCTGGATGACTTGTGGAAGATCGGCATTCCGCACATCGTTTTTACCGGTGGAGAACCTACGCTGCGCGATGATTTGCCTGATCTGATCCGGCACGCAGAAAACAATGGACAAATCACAGGCATCAACACCAATGGACGCAGATTGAAAGATCAAAGTTTTCTCAATCAACTGGTTGATGCTGGTTTGGATCATGTTCAGATCACCTTTGAATCTCACCTGCCTGAAATTCACGATCAAATGGTGTGCCATCCAGGAGCGTGGGAAGAGACCCTGGCAGGATTGAAGAATGTACTGGATACACGTCTCTACGCCATGACCAACACAACCATGCTGACTCTAAATGCCCATGTCATCCCAGAAACCTTGCAATTCCTGGGAGAATTAGGTTTAAAAACAGTTGGTTTGAATGCCCTGATCTATTCTGGTCACGGCGCCACCGTGGGAACCGGTCTCTCAGAGAGAGAGCTGGAACCCTTATTGACCCAAGCCAAAGAGATCACCCAACGTTTCAAACAAAAACTAATCTGGTATACCCCCACCCAATACTGCAATTTCGACCCAGTGCAGATGAACCTGGGCGTCAAAGGTTGTACCGCTGCACTTTACAATATGTGTATTGAACCCGATGGCGCGGTGATCCCCTGCCAATCTTACTATCACTCACTTGGCAATTTTCTCACCACACCCTGGGAAAAGATCTGGAATCACGACCTTGCAATCTCGCTTCGAGAACGCCGAAAACTACCTGTCAAATGCAACAGTTGCGGTCTTTTGGCAGAGTGCGGCGGCGGCTGTCCGCTGTCAAATAAAGCTGAATAATTAGTTCATCCCGGAGGGAAAAAATGAAAGCCAGGATTAACACCTTTATAAATAACATCCTTTTTACACCAAAACCGTTACCTGTCGGAAACTATCAAGCGATCTTGAAACTCGACACCGGTCCTTCTTACCGTTTGCATTTGCGTATTGATGAAAAAGGCTCTGGCATCCTCATCTTGAATGCCAGCACCATTCTGCATCTAAATGAGACCGCGGCGGAATACGCCTTCCATTTGATCAAGCAAACACCGCAGGAGATCGTATTGGCTGAAATCATGAAGCGTTACCAGGTCTCGGCCGAACAAGCTTCATCAGATTATGCGATCTTTAAGGAGCGGCTTGAATCCCTGGTCTCAACCCCTGATCTCGACCCGGAAACTTTTTTGGATATTGACCGGGTTGATCTTCATGATGAATCGCTGGCAGCCCCTTTGCGCCTTGATTGCGCCCTCACGTACCAGGTATCAGAAGGTTCAACCAGCAGTTATGCCCCCCACGACCGGGTAAAACGCTTGCTTGATACCGAAGAATGGAAACAAGTCTTGAAAAATGCCTGGGATGCCGGTATTCCGCATGTCGTGTTCACCGGTGGTGAACCGACTCTTCGGCCGGATGTTCCTGAATTGGTCAAATTCACCGAAGAACTTGGGCAAGTTTGCGGCTTGATTACGGACGGTTCTCGATTGACAGAGAAAGACTATCTGCATCAACTATTGAATGCAGGCCTGGACCACATCATGATCGTGCTTGATCCTGGTTCCGACCAGTGTTGGGAAGCGGTCAAAGACACCATCAATGAGGATATCTTCCTCACCGTCCACCTGACCCTCACAACCCGCAATAAACCGGGTTTTGAGAAAACCCTTCAAAAATTGCATGGCTTGCAGGTCAAATCCCTTTCACTGAGCGCTGAATCTGACGAGTTATGGAAACAACTACCTCAATACACTCAAAAGGCGGTTGAATCCGGTTTTTCAATGGTCTGGGATCTTCCTGTTCCATATTCAGCTTTGAATCCAATCGCGCTTGAAATGGAACAAGGCGACACACGCTCCAAAGGCGCAGGCACCAGTTGGCTCTATGTGGAACCAGATGGCGACGTGTTGATCGGACAAGGTCACCCCGCGGTCTTGGGCAATCTGCTTTCAGGAACCTGGTTGAATATTTGGTCTGAAGCAAAAATCGTCCGCCAGGGATAAGATGAACTGGCATGAGCGATTCAAGACCCAGGCTGGTTGGACATACAATCTGCGTCAATTTCTCTATCAGCAGATCGGGATTGAAAAAGACTCACGAATTCTGGAAGTTGGCAGCGGAACCGGCGTGATCACCGTGGAATTGTCTTCTCTGACTTCAATTCAACCTATTGGAGTTGATCTGTCCTTTGACAGAACCATCGAAGCCCAAAATTGTTCCAAACAGGGCGTTTATGCATGTGGGGATGCATATGACCTGCCCTTTTCAACATATTCATTTGATCTGGTTATTTGTCATTACTTGCTATTATGGCTAAAGAAACCCGTTGATGCAATTGAAGAGATGCTACGTGTGGTTAAGCCAGGTGGTGTCATTGCCGCATTGGCAGAACCTGATCACCTCTCAAGGGTCGACTATCCGCAAACGCTTTGGCGATTGGGAGAACTGCAGACCCAAGCGTTGATCAAACAAGGCGCCAACCCTATGCTAGGGCGCACACTGCCAGAAATTTTTTCGCAAGCAGGCGTAGAAAATCCTCAATTTGGTGCTTCGGGTTTCCAAGTTGATCCTGAAAGCTCTCCAGATTGGCTGGAGTCTGAATGGAAAACCCTGCGCAGCGACCTCACTGACCGGGTACCTCCAGAAGAACTGGCCTTGCTTGAACAAATGGATGCGACCGCTCGACAATCAGGATGCAGAGTGTTATGGGTGCCTACTTTTTATGAATATGGCAATAGTCCTATTAAAAAGGTGACAAATTTACACTGATTTTTCTGTTCGAAATTAGTTATTAGTAATATACTTGTATTGCTGGTCAGAAAACACGTTGATGCTCTCATTGAAACGTTTTCTGACCACTTTTTTTTTATAACTCCTGGAGGGATAAATGAAAGGTGTGCAAAAGAGATCCGGCCGTACCTTGTTCGCCCTTGGTTTGGGCAATCTGGTGGATTCCGGCGAAAGCCAATCCATGGGAGTGTTGACAGCCATCATCACTCAGGTTTTTGGCATCAAGCTCGATCTGATCGGCACCATGGAAACCCTTCGCAGCATCGCGCAGACAGTTAGTTCACCTTTCTGGGGATATGCCGCCGATAAATGGTCCCGTAAGAAAGTACTTTTCTTTGGAACCGGCATCTGGGGCATCTGGACCATTCTGGTTGGGCTGATGCCCAATTTCAGCGGTTTAATGGTCATCCGCATCATTTCCGGCCTGGGATTGGGATGTCTAATGCCAGCCACCTTCTCTCTTCTTGGAGATCACTTTTCTCAAGATAGACGCGGTCGCGCGCTTGGCATGATCAGCCTGATCGGCTTGATGGGCACGGTTTTGGGCGTGATTGCTCTTGGATTTGTCGCCACCGCAGATTTATGGCGCTGGGGATTCATAGGCCTGGGCATCGCAAGCATCATCACCGGCTTTGTGATCCTGTTGTTTGTGGAAGAACCCACCCGCGGCTCTTCAGAACCTGAGCTGCAAGGCATCATCACCAAAGCGGACGAAACCCGCTACAAGATCAATGTGAAAGACATGATCAGTACCTTGAAGATCCCCACCATTTGGGCAGCCATCATTCAAGGGGTTACCGGTTCCATGCCCTGGGTCGTAATGAGCGTGTTTTTGATCAACTGGATGGTCAATGAGCTGCATTACTCCAATGCGATCTCATTCTCTGATCCCAAGGGTAGCGCGCCGCTGGTGTTTGCTCTGGTCGTAATCGGTGCCGCCATCAGCAACTTCATGGGCGGAGTGATTGGCGATTTCGCTGAGAAAAAGAACGCCAAATACGGCAGAACCATCATCGGACAATTTTCCGTGTTTGTGGGTGTGCCCCTGATGTTTGTTTTGATCAAATATGGCGCTCAGATGAGCTTTGGTCTCTTCCTGGGATGGGCTTTCCTGACCGCTTTACTGGTGGGTTGGCCTGGAACAGGTGCCAAGCAGCCCATGATGCAGGCTGTAGTGCCCCCTGAGAAACGCTCCAGCGCGTTTTCAATGGTTAATCTTGTCGAAGGCGGATTATCCGCGTTTTCAAGCATGATCGCCGGCGCTTTGGCCGTCAAGATCGGTCTCACCCAGGCGCTTTTATGGACCATCCCCTTTCCTTGGATCATTTGCGGCATTGGTTTCACCTTGTTCTACTTTACCTATCCGAAAGACGCAGCCAAAGTCCGTTCACAGATGGCCGATCGTCGCGAGGAACTGATCAAAGCGCATCAGGAAGAATAATTAAAATTTGTGCGTTTTTAAGGATTGGTATTGTCAAAATAAAGGAAGACGGCTATAATTCCGTTCGTTGTTCGGGGCGTGGCGCAGCCCGGCTAGCGCGCTTGCATGGGGTGCAAGAGGTCGGAGGTTCAAATCCTCTCGCCCCGACTGACACACAAAACGATGGAGAAATCCATCGTTTTTGCTTTAAGAGGTTGGATTCGCTGCGCTCACAAATCCTCTCGCCCCGACTGACACACAAAACGATGGAGAAATCCATCGTTTTTGCTTTAAGAGGTTGGATTCGCTGCGCTCACAAATCCTCTCGCCCCGACTGACACACAAAACGATGGAGAAATCCATCGTTTTTG
>CAYYRU010000071.1:0-12088 GCA_964474095.1 uncultured Anaerolinea sp. | reverse complement strand
GAAGCGCTGGTAATTGCGCAGGTAGATCAGGCAGTTCTCGTCATCAATGGGGGTAAAGAAAATCGTGATGCGCATATCATCAGAAATACGATTCATCCAAAGATTCGGAAAGCGGAAGATCAAAAATGGCGGACGCTGCGGCTGCGCCAGTTCGGAAGCCCTTTTGGCAATACTAACCCCGTCATCCACGCGGTTGTAGACCCACAATTCCATGCGGGACTCATTTACCACCACCGTCAACGGACCGTCAGCAATGGTACGGTTACCCCGTCCGATGGTATTGGCATGCACAAAGGGGATGTGAAACACGTCCAGTTGGTTCTCAATGGCACGCGAATAATCCACTGACCAGTGATCCACCAGTTCGCTGGTAGCGAAGGACCCATCCAGATCGTCAAACCAGGGAACTTCAGGGTAGGTTTGCTGCTCGTCTCCCCACCAGATGTAGATGTAGCCATGCGCCTCTCGCGCCGGATGGGTGACCACCTTCAGCGCCCTGGGCACGATGGCCGCACGACCGTTGGCTGGCACCAAAGTGCAAGCCCCACTGGCATCATACTCAAATCCATGGAAGGGGCATTGCAGGCGGTCTTCGAGAAGGCAGCCCAGGCTGAGAGCCACCCCTCGGTGGGGACAAAGGTCAGCCATGCACACGGGGTTACCGGCCTTGTCACGCCAAAAGACCATTTTTTCACCCATGCGGGTTACACCCACCAGCTTTCGCGGTTTCAGCTCACAGGATCGCAATACCACATACCACTGATTCTCGATCATCCATGACTCCCTAATGATTATGACTCACTATTCTTTTATGCAAAGAGCCGCTCATTACGGATAATGTGCGGCTCTTTGTTTTTTTGCGCTGCGACTTCCCTATTCAATCGAGAGGAGGGATGTCGCAGCGCGGTGGTTAAAACACTTACCTATCATAGACATCACCTCCTCGTCGTTAGGATGGCGAAACTTTTTTCTCGTTCTTACGTAAGTAAAGCATAAAAGAAGATGGAAGTCAAGATACATTCGACCCGGTTCAATCCTGAACAAGGCTATCAGCCAAAACTTGCCTTGAGGCTGGTTCACCCGTATAATCCCATTGATGAACTCAATTATAAGAAACCCCAAAGTAACCAGAATTGCGTTGGTTGTGCTGTTATTGGCATTGGCAAGCATTTGGCTCATCGAGACCCCGCACGGCCTGGATGGCAAACTGACTGCCATCGGCTTCTCAGTGTGTCACCAGATCGCCAGCCACTCCCTCGAAATTGGCGGCAGGCTGCTGCCGTTGTGCGCCCGCTGCACCGGCATGTACCTCGGCACGATGACCGCGCTGCTCTACCTAGCCAATGGCAAAAAGCACGCCGGCATTCCCTCGAAGGCCAAGATCGCCACGCTGGTGATTTCCTTCGCCCTATTCGTGGTGGATGGCACGAACTCGATGCTCTCCTCATTTTTCAATATCGCTCCTCTCTACCCGCCCTCAAACCTGTTGCGTTTGGTGACAGGCTTGGTGATGGGCATTATCCTGGCCAACCTGATCTTGCCGCTCTGGAATCAAACCTTGTGGAAAAATTCGGATCCAAAGCCGGCCTTGGCAAGCTGGAAACAGTTGATCATCCTGTTCGTCATCGAAACAGTCGTTGGGGTGCTGGTCTGGCTCGACATCCCCATCCTGTATTACCCGGTGGCCATCCTTTCCACGGGGATGATCCTGGTGATTCTCACAATGGTTTATACGCTTTTATGGACGATAATACTAAACAAGGAGTGCAGTCTCGAAAAGTTCAAGGAGGGTTGGCGTTTCTATTTGATGGGCGCCGTCTGTGCACTTGCCCAGATCGGCTTGATGGACCTTATTCGTTTTCGCATTATTGGATCCTGGACCGGATTCCAACTCTAGATTGAGGAAAGATGGAAATTTTTAACATTTTTTCGGCTTTTGGCCTTTCCGCCAGTGCAGGCTTGAATGCCTACATCCCATTATTGGTAGTTGCACTGTTGGCCAAATATACTCCCCTGATCACCCTGCAAAAACCTTGGGACGTGATGACTTCCTGGTGGGTGATCGGTGTATTGATCGTTTTGTCAGTGGTGGAATTCTTGGCCGACAAGATTCCCGCTGTCAATCACGTCAATGACATCATCCAATCCTTCATCCGCCCCACGGCTGGCGCCATCGTGTTTGCCGCCACGGCCTCCCAAATCGGCAAAGTAGACCCGACCTTGTCTTTGATCGCCGGTCTCTTGGTGGCTGGAGGTGTGCACGCTGTCAAGTCGGTGGTGGTGCGCCCGGCAGTCACAGCCGCCACGGGTGGTGCCGGCAATATTCCGGTGAGCGTGGCCGAAGATGCCACCTCAACCGCAGTATCATTTCTCTCGATCCTCGTGCCGGTTGTGGTGGCCTGCCTGCTCGTACTGATCACCACAATCATCGTCACAAGGTTGATCTTTAAGAACAAGAAAAAGAAAAAGACCGAACCCCCAATTGAGAATTAATGGAAGATCCGCAGCCAGCACAGAAAATTGAAATCACACCGGAAGAAGCCGCGCACAATCGGCGTCAAGTGTGGTTAACTCTTCTGGTAATGCTTGCATCTTCCTGCCTTGGCATGGCCGTGCTTACCGGCATTCTGTGGGTGGTGTTCAAAAAATTGATCCCCCCTGGCACATTTTAAAAAGCAACGATCCCGCGAATGCGGGATCGTTTTCTATTCAAGACAGACAATCGCTGATTCAGGAAGTTCCAGTGAAATGTGTTGTCCCACCGTTAAGGCTTCAGATAAGGAAAAAGTGAAAACCCTCGATGAAACGGATTGAATTTTCACTTGATAATCTTCCCCACGAAAATCGCTCTCCAACACAATCCCTGTGAGTTGGTTGAAATGAGCTTCGTCACAAGCACTGACTCCGCTGGCAGAGCGGAGTAACAAGGTTACCTTATCTCCTACCTTCTTGGTGATCGCTGGATCATCAGATGGAACAAAGATTCCTTCTGCTGTTTTCACGGTGAAAGGATGGAGATTGTCCACACTTCCTTCCATAAAATTGGACATACCCAGGAACTCAGCCACCCTGCGATTCTTTGGTTGGCGATATACTTCCTCCGGCTTGCCCTCCTGGGCGATCAATCCTTCCGCCAGGATGGCCACCCGGTCGCCAAGGATGAAAGCTTCTTCCTGGTCGTGGGTGACATAAATAGCAGGGATGCCAGTCTGGTGCAAGAGGCTCCGCAACTCCTCCTGCAGATCCGCGCGCAGGGTACGGTCCAACGCCGCCAGGGGTTCGTCCAGCATCAGCAACCGCGGACCCGGTGCCAGGGCACGCGCCAGGGCAACCCGTTGTTTCTCACCACCGGAAAGGTCGCTTACGCTGCGTTCTGCAAAGCTTTGCATGTTGACCAACCTAAGCGCGTTTTGCACGGCATCCGCGATCTCATTTCGCGGCCGGTTTTGCATGCGTAGCCCAAATGCCACATTATGAGCCACATCCATGTGTGGAAAGAGCGCATACTCCTGGAACATCAAACCAAAACGCCGCTGCCAGGCCGGAATTCCATCAATGGTTGCTCCGTCCCACAACACCTGCCCCTGATCTGATTTTTCCAATCCAGCGATGATGCGCAGCAGGGTGCTCTTGCCGCTGCCGGAGCGCCCCAACAGGCACAGGGTTTGGCCGCTCTCCACCTTCAGATCAATCCCCCGCAAGAGTGGTGATCCTTCGTAAACCTTATAAATACTTTCTACTACCAGTGAATGTTTGGATTGATCCATTGTTCGCCATTATCCTTTTCGTACGCTTCACGACTTCCCATTCTAGCCTTATACCTCGCGAATCCCAAATAATTCGAGCCGGTCAAGCAATACGATGGCTAATGCGCATACCAACATCAATAAGGTCGCCATAGCCATGGCCTGCCCGTAGTTCATGGCGCCCGGCTGCGAGAGAAAGCGGTAGATGGCTATCGGCAGGGTGGGTGTTTCAGGCCGAGCCAAAAAACTGGTGGCGCCGAATTCACCCAGCGAGATGGTAAATGAGAAAATGGCACCCACCAGCACCGCCCGCCGGATGATTGGAAACTCGATAGATTGCCATACCCTCCGTGGAGATGCCCCCAAGCTGGCGGCTGAATCCAGCAGTGTCGCCGGGATGGAAGCCAGCACCGGTTGGATGGTGCGTACCACAAAGGGCAGCGCCACCAGGCTGTGCGCCAGTGGGATCAGAAGCGGCAGACTGTCGGAGTTCAAAGGCGGACGGTTGAACGTCACCAAGAAACCCAGCCCCAAAGTCACAGCCGAGGTACCCAGCGGCAGCATGATCAACGGATCCAGCCAGCGTTTTAAGCTTGACTGCCGCACCAGCGCGTAAGCAGCGGCCAGCCCCAGCCCGACCGAGATCAGGACCGTCATCAAGGCAAACAAAAGAGAATTTAATGCAGCCTGGATGGGCGGGACGTAGAAAAAAGCGCTTCCCCGGTTGATAAATAACTCCCGGTAATAAGCCAAAGTCAACCCTGGATTCGTGCCATTCATGCTTAACGAACGTGCCGCCAGGGCTGCCAGCGGACTCACCAGCAAGATCAGCAGCACACTGCTAATGCCAACCACCAACAGCTTTTCCGAAAAGGTGGTTGGGCGCCGCGCGCCTTCTCCCCGCAGCCGTGGCATGAGCGGAATGCTGCGTTTGCCGTTCAACCAGGTGTAGAGCAGAGTCACCCCCACTGTGCATAGTAATTGCAGGAAGGTGAGCAGGCCGGCCATGCGCAGGTTGAACATGGATAGGGTTTGAGTATAAATGGCTGTCTCAAGGGTTGCAAAGCGCGGGCCACCCAAAAGCAGCACTACTCCAAAGCTGGAAAAGTCGAACAAAAAGACCATCAACGCGGCCACCAGGATCGAGGGACGTAACAGTGGCAGCGTCACCTCACGCAGCACGCGCCAGGGGGATGCTCCCAAAACCCGGCCTGCTTCCGTCATGCGCGGATCAAGCTGCGCCAGCGAGCTGCCCACCACGCGTATCACAACCGAAGTATTGTAAAAAACGTGCGCTAATAGGATTGCGCCCAATGTATTCATGAAAGCGATGGGAGGAGCCTCCAGTTGGAACCAGTCCATCAGCCAGGTGTTGAGCACTCCACGCGGACCGAGCAAGGCGGTGAACCCGGCTGCAACCACCACCGTAGGTAAAATGAAAGGCAGCGTGGTCAGAACACGCAGTATGCCTTTTCCTTTGAAGCTAAAACGGGCAAAAACCCAGGCGGTGGGCAACCCCAACGCCAGGGTCAGCATGGTTGAAAGCGCTGCCTGCCAAACGCTGAACCATAAGGGCTGCCACAAACCCTTCAAACTGACTACCCCACCGCGTGAGATCATCAATCCCAATATACTGACCAGCGGCAGCATGAAAAAGAGCAACAGGAATGCCGCGGGCAGCAGCCATAAAAAGCTGCCTGCCTTGAAGTTCATCCGCCGCATTCCCGCGCTTTGGTTCATCTCAAAACCACATCCGCCCAATCCTGGATCCAGGCGTCGCGATGTTCCGCAATCTGCTGTGGATCGAGCATGGAAGGTGACTCCGCCACCTGGTTGTATTGTACGAACACCTCTGGCAGCTTGGCCGCAGGGTTGACGGGATACACGAACATCTTAAGCGGCATATCCTCTTGAAAGGATCGCCCGAGCATGAAATCGATGAACTTTTGCGCCAGGGTTTGGTTTTTTGTTCCCTTGAGCACGCCCACAAACTCGATCTGCCTGAAGCACATGCCGTCGCCTACCAGCGAGGCCGTGGGGGCTTCGCTAACCGCTGAGGTGGCATATACCACTTCCACCGCAGGGCTGGAGGCGTATGAAACCACCATGGGCTGGGCGCCGTCGCCCGAAGAGCCACTGAAATTGGTGTAATAGGCCGTGCTCCAGTCATTCACCACCACCAGCCCATTGTCTTGCAGTTTTTGCCAATACTCCAGGTAGCCCTCGTCACCGAATTCAGCCAAGGTGGCCAGCATGAAGGCCAGCCCGGGGGAGGAGACTGCCGGATTCTCAACCACCAACAAGCCTTTGTATTCAGGTTTGGTCAGGTCATCAAGGGATTGCGGCAGCGCCAGATTGTGTTCGGCAAAATAGGCCTTGTCATAATTGATGCACACATCTCCGTAATCCACTGGCAAAGCACGCGACTGAACATCCAGTTTGAACTCGGCGGGGATCTCAGTCAGCAGTGTCGAGTTGTAGGGCAGAAAAATATCCTCTGCGAGTGCGCGTGATAAAAAGGTGTTATCCACGCCATAAAACACGTCCGCTTCGGGATTGTTCTTGGTTAAGATGGCGCGATTCAACGCGCTGCCGGTGTCTCCGCTTTTGAGAAAAACCAGTTTGGCGTTGTTTTCCTGTTCGAATTGGGTCACCAGTTCTTGTGAGACATCAAACGAATCGTGCGTCATCACGGTCAGCGTGACCGCTCCGGCGTCTTCACTTGCAGGCTTTGGGGCACACGCCGCTAACAAACAAATGGTCAATAGTACAAGCATGAACTTCTTCATCATTCCTCCGTGCGAACCACTCTCCGCGCTTTGCGGGAGTGGATACATAGTAATAAACCTGATTCAATCGATACCTCCGCTTCCTCATTGAGCATCACGTTGCTGATGCCGCGGCTGCGGTGTGGGAATAACGTTTCTCGGTTTAGCGGATATTGCAGGTGGGTGGTCTGAACACCGCTCACAGGTCCGTTAAAGGGAATCAAGGAGACCACCTCGCCAACCTGGCCGGTGATTTGCGCGTGGTCACGGATCATGAACAACTCTTCACTGCCGTTTTCGATGGTCACTTTAAGACCCTCGAGTTGCGGAAGCGTCAGTAGAAAGAGATTTGCCAGGGTGTGATCCAGTCTGCCGCCCAACACCCCCACCAAGAGGATCTCCTTGAAACCTTTTTCAACCGCCGCCAACAGCGCCAGTTCAAGATCGGTTTCATCCTTTTGGGAGGGATATCTTCTCACCTCGATCCCCTGAGCCTCAGCACCGGCCACTTCCGCGGCAGTGGCTGAATCAAAATCACCGATGACAAGCCCGGGTGTCTTGTACAGGTTGCGTAAACGGCGCAGCCCGCCATCCACGGCGATGTAGTAATCATCGGGTTTAAGGAATGGCAAAAGCAGGGCAGTCTGCGGCATTTCCCCATTGGCAAAGAGTACGGCTCGAGTTTGCATAAAAAAAACCCTCCGCCTGGGAGGGTTTGACTGCTTGGTCTACACATCCCTCCGCCGGCATTATCCGGATCAGGTTTTGCGGGTCGAAGGCGCCTAGCCTTCCTCTCAGCCCGGTACGCCGGGCTCCCCGTGAAACTGTCACTTACAGCCAAAGTATAGACGGCTTTAATCCATAAGTCAAGCTGACTCCCGCCTTATATAGAATTGAGTCATGTATTCTTCGGTCGATCCTCATTTATAATGAGACCAACACCATCACTGGAGCAACAAACGATGTCAAAAATCCAAAAAAAGAATCTGCTGGTTATCCTGTTTGTCGGGTTGGCATATTTTGTTTTATTCATCCTCCCCAATCTACAAGGATCGAAGGATGCCATCATGTTGAGCGTTTTCGAACAGGATGAGTATGCGGAGTATCCTTACGTCCTGCGTATGTTGACCCCAGATTTATCCTTCTTTCAAACCATCCGCTATTTCATCATTTACCTTTTCTATTACTACGGTTATCCATTCTATTTTTTTTCCGCGTTAACCTTGCTGCCGGTAAAATGGATCATCGGTCCGGATTGGACGCAACACACCCAGTTGATTGTTTTGATCCTGCGTCAAATGATCAACGTCCTGCCGGGCATATTGGCGGCGGGTTTGCTCACTTATCTGCAAACAAGGTTTGTTTCCAGATGGAAGACCCTTTTTATTTTCTTAGCATTGTTGTTATTCCCTCCTTTGGTGGTGAATAATCTCTGGTGGCACCCGGATGGTTTGCTGGTCCTTTTTTGCGTATTGGTACTCTTCTTTCTGGATATGGACCAATTCAGGTATAAAAAAGGATTCTTTCTCGCCGCCATCGCGGTGGGGATTGCGGTGGCAACCAAAATCATTGGTTTATTCTTCTTCCTGACCATCCTGGTTTATCTACTGATCGGACTCTTCAAGAAAAAGATCACCTTGCCTCGCAGTCTGCTGCTTGGAATGGGGTTTATTGGCCTCATGATCCTGGCCTATATCATCTCAAATCCGGTGATCCTGCTGCCCATCGAACGGGGTGAAGTCATTAAAGCCTACCAATCCGGTTTCTCGCAGCTGACCAACGGTTTTTACGAGAAAGCGGGAGGGATCATCCGTTGGATCAGCGGCTGGCCGCAACTCAGCAGAAGTTATGGCCACTGGGTTTTCGTGTTCGCAACGCTGGCGCTGCCTGTGTTAGGAATCGTGCTCAATAAAAATCGTCGGATCAATCTATTAATTCTCCCATGGGTGGTGGTGAATTATGTGTACTTTGCCTTCTTTGTCACCACCATGAAAAATTACTACCTGCTGCCTTCCGCGCTGCCACTTTTATCCTGCCTGGGAACCTTGTTATGCTTTTTACCTGATGATTCCAAGACAAATTGGAAAGAGTTCCTGTCGAACAATAAAAAAACAACCCTACTGATTCTTCTTCTGGGGTTATTCCTTGCGCAATACGTTGGTTTTACAAGAAACAATCTTGAGAACTGGAAATATGCCGTCAACAAGGAAAAGGATTCCAAGAGCATCCAATTTTTTAATCACCTGGATGAGGATTATCTTTCCAAACTGCCTGCGGATCGTCAATGGACCATCTATCGTGATTGGCGTGCCTATGTGAGGGAACAACCCAATTGGAATCTCCTCATGGACTGGAATTTCGCGAATTATGAGTATCTTGAGGATCAAAAGGTGGATGTGTTAATCCTGGAGTTCGACAATATCCATTACTTTTCTCAACCTGCCACTGTTGAGAATGCCTTAAACGTGGACCAATCTGAGAAAAGGAATCTGTTCTATTCGGATGCCGCCAACGGATCCATAAAAGGTTATCACCTGTTGTACAGGGATGACTTTGGATCCTTTTTTGTCAGCGACAGTTTGTTTGATGAGTATTTCAAATAACACCAGTGGAGGCATAAAGCCTCCACTGGTGTTATTCTTCCATGAAAATGACATCCGCCAACCCACGTTTGGGCACGTGATGCACCTGCTGCTCGTCACGCCAATACTTGAAATTGCCATCCGCTTCAAGTGGTTCGATCACTACTTGTTCCACGGGCTCGCCCAATGCCAGCACGTACAGGATCTCGAATTTGTCAGGAATATTCAAAGCGGAGCGCAGTTCCTCGCGTTTGACGGTGGCGATGATGCAGCCGCCCAGGCCTTTTTCCACCGCGCCCAATAGGATGGTTTGCGCGCTGATGCCCGGGTCAATCCCAAAATTGGGCGCGATGCTGGTATCACCCAGCATCACCACATAAGCGGACGGACGCTCGCCTTCGATCGGACCATCCCAGTCCGTGAGATAGCCGGCCCACACCAATGTCGGAAACACCTTCGCGCAGGCTTCTTCTGCGGAGACCAGATAATACTTCAAAGGTTGAATGTTGCGCCCCGATGCGGTTTGCCGCGCCAGGTCGATCAACTCACGCAAAGTATCCATCGATATGGATTTGGATTGGTTGAAACGGCGGTAGCTGCGATTGCGAAGAACAAGATTTTGTAACATTACAACCTCACAAATAGATAATCAATCCTTAAAGTATAACGTATCAGAAACAAAAATCGATATCCAGCCATAAAACAATGTCTCGTTCAAAAAACTATCCGCATCGAAAACAATCAAACATTTGCGAACGTTCCTGCTTTGACGCTTTTTTGACAGTGATTTGGAAAAATAGAATCATAAATGCTCAATAATCAGTATTTTGCCAAATTCTAGGAGGAAAAATGAAGAAAATTGTTTCAATTATATCGGTTTTCATGCTGATGATTCCATTGTTCGCTTGCAGTCCATCCGAAGTTAGGAACGAAACTTCCGCTCCACAAGAGGCCGAAGCAGATAACCAGGATTCGCAAGAAACTGTGGTTGTGGATGTAGAAGAGGTTGAACCTACAGTAAAAGTCCCTGTCACCCTTTCCTCCGGTCAACAACCAGGTTGGTATTCTTACACTGACGCCAACGATGTACGTGATCTGATTATCCGTGACGGGGTGATCTATGCAGCGACTTTAGGTGGAATGGTGGCCTGGCGTCTGGATAGCGGTGAATCCATACAATTTACCCCCATGGACGGGATGGAACACGTTAGCGCAAATGCCATCGTTTATTGTGAAATTCCTGAACCACGCATCCTGGTTGGCACCCTCACCGGTATCAGCGAGTACGATCCAACCACGGATCAATGGCAGCACAACTTGGAATTTCCCGAAGAGAGCTACATCGATTCAAGCAAAATAAACCATTTATACTGCGACCAGGCAAACGATCGACTGCTGATCGGTTATTCTGGCCTGGGTGTTCTGGATCTGACCAACGGCGATTTCCTCCGCTACACAGAAGAGGACGGCTTGCTATGGGATTCTATTAGCGATATTGCCGTGTATGGAAAGGACATTTGGATCGCTAATGGTTATAAGGGAGTCTCTCGAATATCAAATGGTCAGATCACGAACTTCAGTGAAGAGCAAGGAATGCCCGATAATTACGCCAACACGCTCGCGTTTGATCAAGCAGGAACCTTATGGGTGGGTGCTTCGGGCGGTTTGATTTCATTTAAATCCGGACAATGGAAATTGTACGATTCAGAATCGCCTGCCAATCTGAATAGTATCTATAGCTTGGAAATCACGCCGGATGGCAAAATATGGGCAGCCACTCTGCCATTTGGCACTGGCCGTCTGTGCCAGTTCAACCCTGGCGATGCAACCTGTGTACAAGACTTCCTTGACGTGGACAGTCAAGGCATAAACACATTAACGCTCACCGCTGAAGGCATCCCTGTTTATGGAACAAACAAAGGAGTTTATCTGTATGAAAATGGCGCAGTCACCTCTTTAAAGACGGAAGACCAACTCGCCAGCAATTTTATTGACTCCTACGCATCCACCCCGGATGGCAAGTTATGGGTTGGCACGGATGCAGGCATTCAACTGATCGACCTGCAAAACCCCGCAGGTGAATGGACAACGTTCACTGACACGGACTTTCCTGAAATGGGCGGTAATTGGGGTAAGGCTGTCGCTGTTGGCTCAGACGGAACCGTCTGGGTGGCAATGACCAATGGAAGCGCCAGTCGCTATCAAAATGGCACTTGGACAAATTTCGAAGACATCTATTCCTTTGATACTGTTGCCGTCGATGTAGATGGACGCGCCTGGTTTGGCGATGACAGCAAAGGCATCATCGTTTTGAATACAGATGGATCTCAAGCCTTCACGATCACCACGGCTGACGGGCTTCCGGGTGACAACGTTCAAGCTCTGCTTACTGATTTATCAGGTCGCATTTGGATCGGCACTGATAAGGGGCTGGCAAAGTATGAGAATGGAACATTGGAAACCGTCTTCGGCTCTGAAAGCCAGGAGCTTCCCGGCACTTATATTCGTGCACTCGCGCTTGATCCGGATGGGACGCTGATAATTGGATGTTTTGTCGGCGTGGCAAGCTATGATGGAAACCAGGTCTCAATAATGCTTGATTTTCTGAAAGATGGTTTCAGTGATGCCAGGTTGACCACCCTGGCGGTGGCACCTGATGGACAGGTGTGGGCGGGTACCGATCAGGGCGTCCTTACGCAAGAAAATGGAACCTGGAAAATGCTCACCACCCAGGATGGTCTGTTGACTAACTACATCTCAGCCTTGCACGTTGACCCTCTGGGCGCGGTTTGGATCGGTGGCGGTGGGTCCAATTTTGATGGCGGAGGGATGATCCAGATCGTCCCATAAGTCGGCAGCAAGGTATTGAGTCAACGTAGGGAAACCAAGTGTGGTCTCCCTACGTTGTTCTTTTGAAGGCGGCGGGACGTGTACTACGAAGAAGTAGTGCAGAGCCTCCCACAAACCAATCAACAAAAACGACCCGAAGGTC
>CAYYRU010000070.1:0-12300 GCA_964474095.1 uncultured Anaerolinea sp. | reverse complement strand
CCGGGGCCGTCGGTGACGCTTTCAGGCACCAGGCCGGCGAGGCGCACTTTCACAAGTCGGCGTCCCTTTTGAGCACGTTGACCAGATGGGGATGGCGGTCTTTCAGCTCGGCCTGTTTGGCGTCGTTGAACCTGTCCGTGGTGGAGAGGTAGCCGGTGATGCGGCGGATGCGCCGGATGGCGCTGGAACCGCAGACCGGGCACTCGTTCTCGATGACGCCGTGGTGGGCGCAGGCCTCGCACTCGTCAATGGGGAAGTTGACGCCCGCGTAGCCCATATCCGAGGCGGCCATGTGGCGCAGCAGGCTTTCGTAGGCTTCGAGGTTGTGCACAGGGGGAGCGTCCAGCTCGACATAGCTGATGTGGCCGGCGTTGGTGTATTGATGGTAGGGGCCTTCGATGGCGACCTTGTCATACGAGCTGATGGGGTAGCCCACCGGCACGTGGTAGCTGTTGGTGTAATACTCCTTGTCGGTGACGCCGTCGATCAAGCCGTACTGGTTGCGGTCCATGGCGACAAAGCGGCCCGAGAGCCCTTCGGCGGGGGTGGCCAGCAGGGTGTAGTTCAGGTCGTATTCCGCGGCGAAGCGATCCACAAGCTGGCGCATGAAGCGCACGATCTCGAGCCCCAGGGCGCGGGAGTTCTCGTCTTGCGCCTGGTGTTTGCCGGTGAGGCTGACCAGGGTCTCGGCCAGGCCGATGAAGCCGATCGAAAGGGTGCCGTGCTTGATGACGGACTCGATCTCGTCCGCGGGGGCAAGTTTTTCGGAGTCTTCATAAAGCTGCTGCCCCATCAAGAAGGGCATGTCGCAGACGCGCAGATGAGACTGCACCTTGTAGCGGTGGTGCAGCTGGCGGGCTACCAGCGTTAAAACGGATTCCAGCTCATGGAAGAAGACATCCAGGTGGCGGTTGGCCTTGATGGCGATGCGCGGCAGGTTGATGGTGGTGAAGGAGAGATTGCCGCGCCCGGCGCTGACGGCCGGTCCGTGGCGGTCGGCAATGACACGGGTACGGCAGCCCATGTAGGCCACCTCGTCCGCGTAGGAGCGGTTGAAGGAGGAATCCATGAAGGAGAAGGTGGGGTTCATGCGGGTGGAAGAGACGCGCATGGCCAGCTTGAAGAGATCGTAGTTGGGGTCTTCGGGGTTGAAGTTGACCCCGGCCTTGAGGCGGAAGATGATGTTGGGGAAGATGGGGGTTTCTCCGCGCCCGAGACCTTTTTCATAGGCTTCGAGCAGGCTCCTGGTGACCAGGCGGCCTTCGGGGCTGGTGTCAGTACCCAGGTTGATGGAGCTAAAGGGCACCTGGGCGCCGGCGCGGCTGTGCATCGAGTTGAGGTTGTAGACCAGGGCTTCCATGGCCTGGTAGACCTCGAAATCCGAGCAGCCGGTGACAAACCCGGCCATGTCTTTGTCAAAGGACGCAAAAGACTGCCCGCCGTGCATGTCGTTCTGCGAGCTTTGCAGAATGATGGCAGCCAGGGCGGTGGCGGAAGAGGGGCGCTTGGGCGGGCGGATAAAGCCGTGCCCGGTGTTAAAGCCGGTGGAGAGCAGGCGCTTGAGGGGGATCTGGATGCAGGTGAGGGTCTTGCCGTAAAAATCCAGGTCGTGGATGTGGATATCGCCGTTCTTGTGCGCCTGCGACATGTCTTCGGGGATGAGGCGGGTGAGGTAATACTGGCGGCTGGCCGCGGAGGCGATCTGCAGCATCTTGGCGGAAGGCGAGTTGCCGACATTGGCGTTCTCGCGGTTAGTCTCGACCAGAATGTCTTCGACCACGTCCATCAGCTCGGAGCGGGATTCACGCATGCGGGTGCGGCGGTCGCGGTAGAGGATGTAGGCCTTGGCCGTTTTGGCGTGTCCGCGCTCGATGAGCACCTTTTCAACGGCATCCTGCACCTCTTCCACGTTGGGAATGGACTCGCGGGAGTACTCGGTCAGGTAGCGCACCACCACACCGGCCAGTTCATCGGCCAGGGCGAAATCGTCCCCGCCGACGGCCTTGACGGCGCTGAAGATGGCCTCGGTGATCTTGTGCTGTTCAAATTCAACGATGCGTCCGTCGCGTTTGCGCACCCAGTGAAAGGGGGTTTGGGAGGGTGCTTTATCCACTTCCAACTGTGGATGGATGCCTTGCGTTGAATTACCTGAGCTTTGATCCATTTAACCCTCCGAAAAAATCACAATAAAAAACGACGAACTGCAATATCAACCGCCCCCATCGATGAAAAACATCGAGGTAAAAAAAAGAGGCTCAAAACAGCTTACTTGAGCTCAATCAACAATTGTTCAAAAGTGGGTTGGTTCATGACTGCCTCTTGCGCGAGAAGGATGAGTTTGGAATTCTCAAGGCTGGTTTTCTGACTTCTGAAGTTCCTTCAGTTACAGTTGCGGCACAGTGCTGGACTTTCACCAGCTTCCACCAATGATGCCCTTACATCCGGGTTAGCGGGTCACCTTGAGCATGTGGGAACAAGCATTACACAATGATTATCCCCAATTCCAAAACAATTATCAAGTGAAAAAGCAGCGGCAGACCAATTTTTAAGCTTAAAAATCCCGGTCTACAAGACCAGGAAGAGGATCAAGACAATCTCGCTGGCCAGGCTGATCCAGTTGGATCTTTCGAAGGAGCGGTCCACGACCATTGAAACGGCGCGCAAGACGGCAATGGCAATGTAGGCGAAGGCCAGGGTCAAGTAAACCTCGCGTATCGGGAAGAGCAGCGCGGCCACGCCCAGCCCAATGAAGGTGCCGCCCATGACGGCGCGGATCTCGGTGATGGCGCGCGGGCTGGAGGCCTCTAGACCGGTGAAACCTTTGATCTTCTTGGGTTGAAGGAGGGAGTACAAACCGGTGAGCAAGGTCACCACGACGGCCACGTATTTGAGAATTTGCAGGAATAACATAGGGGAAATCCTTTCTGGTTCGTTAGTTGTGATTCCCACTCGCATCATTGCGCGAGGGGTTTCTTTCTTAGTACTTTTCTTTTACCTCACCTCCGGCCCCTCTCCATCAATGATGGAGAGGGGAGCAGGGGTGAGGTTCAGACGAGATCATATTCTGGCAGCAAATAGCGTGTAAATACTCTTCTTTCATTATAGAGTGAAGCCGCGCAGACGCCAAATCTGATCGCGGGTTTGTATAAGGTTGGGGAAGGAATTTTATATACATTATTAATAAAAACCCCTTGTAATCTGGTTTTAATTAGAGTATTATTATCTTAATTATAATAAATAAAGAAATCACAAAGGATAACATCATGAGCCAACTTTTCGAACTTCCCCCATTAAAATTCGCGTTCAACGCGTTGGAACCCGCGATCGATGCCCGCACGATGGAAATCCATCACGACAAGCATCACGCCGCCTATGTCAACAATCTCAACAAGGCACTTGAAGCCGCGCCCGAATATTACGCTCAGCCGATCGAACAGATCCTGCGCGATCTGAACAAACTGCCCGAAGCCATCCGCACCGCGGTGCGTAATAACGGCGGCGGGCATGCCAATCACAGTCTGTTCTGGGATGTGCTCGTCCCCGGCGGTAAGAAATCCCCTGACGGGGCGCTGCTTACAGAACTTGAAAAGAGCTTTGGTTCGCTGGACGCCTTTTTGGAAAAATTCAACACCGCCGCCACCAGCCGCTTTGGTTCTGGCTGGGCCTGGCTGGTGCTGGATGGTGAAAAGAAACTGCAGGTCTATTCCACGGCCAACCAGGACAGTCCGTTGTCTGACGGGCACACTCCGCTCCTTGGGCTGGACGTGTGGGAACATGCCTACTATCTGAACTATCAGAACCGTCGCCCCGATTACATCAAGGCCTTCTGGTCCGTGGTGAACTGGAGCACCGTGGAAGGCGAATACAACAAATACAGGTAAGTCTTTGAGAGACCTTGTCACGGCCATCCGGCAGCAGCGGCTCG
This sequence comes from uncultured Anaerolinea sp., assembly GCA_964474095.1. Classification (GTDB taxonomy): domain Bacteria; phylum Chloroflexota; class Anaerolineae; order Anaerolineales; family Anaerolineaceae; genus UBA6107. The sequence goes on along the minus strand of CAYYRU010000070.1, from coordinate 8,375 downwards.
CCCCTCCGGTTCTGTCTCACAAGCGGGGAAGCGGGCAGACCAAAGTAAGAAATTCGGGCCAAACTCGACGATCGACCGCCAAGGTAACCTCAATTTTTATTCCCCCGCCTAATAAGGCGGGGGATTTTTTACTAGTTTTTGCAACCCGTTTTCATACAATCAACCCAAAATGTCGATAATCAGGAAATCTGTCAATAGAAGAACCGCGCGGTTTAAGGTAAAATCTATACAGAGAAAAAGACTAAAATAGTCTAGTTTCGTCTCAAAACAGGCTCAGGATGGAGATTGATCAATGCTACTTGAGTACCTTCCCCTTATCGTCATTTTTGTCTTATCAACCCTGGTCGGCCTGCTGGTGCTCTTTCTCGGGCGCTTCTTCGGTCCGCACCGCCCGACCGCTAAAAAAGGCCAGCCGTACGAATCCGGCATGATCCCATACGGGCCAGGCACACGGCGCATGTCGGTCAAGTATTACCTGGTAGCCGTGCTGTTCATCCTTTTCGACGTTGAGTTGATCTTTTTTCTTCCGTGGGCCGTGGCGTTCAAAAAGCTGGGCCTCTACGGGTTAATTGAAATGTTCCTCTTCGTCGGCATCCTGATGGTCGGCTTCATTTATATCTGGAAAAAGGGAGCATTGGAATGGGATTAGAGCAAAAAGCCGGCAACACCGGCATTGTCACCACCACCCTTGAAAACGCTGTCAACTGGTCACGCACCAATTCGATGTGGCCGATGCTGTTTGGTCTGGCCTGCTGCGCCATCGAGATGATGGCCGCCCAGGCTGCCAATTATGACATGAGCCGCTTTGGCATGGAATTGATGCGCGCCAGCCCGCGCCAATCTGATCTGATGATCGTGGCCGGGCGCGTTTCGCAAAAGATGGCCCCCGTGCTGCGCAACCTCTACGACCAGATGCCCGACCCCAAGTGGGTGATCGCCATGGGTGACTGCGCCGCCTGCGGCGGTGTGTACAACAACTACGCCGTCCTGCAGGGGGTGGATGAGATCGTCCCGGTGGATATTTACGTGGCGGGCTGCCCGCCGCGCCCCGAAGGTTTGATCAACGGGGTGGTCGCCCTGCACAACAAAGTCAAACAAGAACGTTTCGCCAAGTGGAAATAGGTCAGCCATGAACGAGATGCTAACCCCCGCTGTTAATGCCATTCAAGAACGTTTTGGCGCCCAGGTCTCCGAATTTCGCGACGAGGTCACTCTGCTGGTGCCCGCGGATAAAGTGACCGCCGCCGCCACCGCCTTGCGCGATGAATTTGGTTTCGACATGCTATCCGCCGAGACCGCCGTGGATTACTATCCACAGACCGATCCGCGCTTTCACGTGGTTTACATTTTCTACTCCACCGCCACCCATCTCTACCTGACCTTCAGAGCCCCGGTCAACGGTGACGACCCCAAGATCGCCACCATGGAAACGGTCTTCCCGAACGCCAACTGGCGCGAACGCGAGATCTGGGATCTGATGGGCATTCGGTTTGAAGGACATTCAGACCTGCGCCGCATTTTGCTGCCACCCAACTGGGTGGGACATCCGCTGCGCAAAGATCATCCCCTGGGATATGAAGAAGTGCAGTACACCTTCAATATTGATGAGATTGACCTGCGCAAACCGAAGGGGGTGAGATAAATGAGAGAGATACAGGAATTCACCCTTGACGAGTTGAAACACCTCTTCAGCCCGCGCGCCTTGACGGGCGAAACCATGGTGCTCAACATGGGTCCGCAACACCCCAGTACGCACGGCGTGCTGCGCCTGATCCTTGAGCTGGATGGCGAGATCGTGGTCAACTGCGTACCGGATATTGGCTATCTGCATACCGGCATTGAAAAGAACATGGAATCCAAGACCTATCAGAAGGCCGAAGTGCTGACCGACCGCATGGATTATATGTACACCATGGGCAACAACCTGGTGTACTGCCTGGCGGTCGAAAAACTGACCGGCTTGAAATCGCCTCCGCGCGCAGACGCCATCCGCGTGATCCTGGCGGAACTCTCGCGCATCCAATCGCACCTGTTGTGGATCGGCACCTCGGCGCTCGACCTGGGCGCCATGTCGCTATTCCTCTACTCCATGCGCGAACGCGAAATTATCCTGGATGTGTTCGAACTGGTCTCGGGTCAGCGTATGATGACCACTTTCATCCGCCCCGGCGGATTGTGGCGCGACGTGCCGGCTGAATTTCATGACGCGGTGGAAAACATTGTCAAGACCTTCCCCAAGCGCATTGACCAATACGAGGCACTACTCACCAAGAATCCGCTGTTCATGGACCGCACCAAGGGTATCGGAAAAATTGACACCAAGACCGCCCTGGCCTGGGATGTGACCGGCCCCACCCTGCGTGCCACCGGGCTGGCCCACGATGTTCGCAAAGCCAACCCCTACTGTGGGTTTGAACAATATGATTTCGAGATTCCAACCCAAACCAGTGGTGACGTCTATGGGCGTTACCAGGTGCGGGTCGAAGAGATGCGCCAATCCATCCGTATCGTGGAGCAGGCCTTGAACAAACTGCCCTACGGGCCGGTGCGCGACAGCAACCGCAAGTATGTGCCTCCGCCGCGCTCCGAGATCGGCGTAAGCATGGAAGCCCTGATCCACCACTTTAAACTATGGACGGAGGGATTCACCCCGCCGGTCGGTTCGGTTTACACCACCATTGAAAGTCCGCGCGGCGAGCAGGGGGTCTTCCTCGAATCGGATGGCGGCCCCAAACCCTACCGCGTGCATTACCGCACCCCCTCGGTGCCGCTGCTGCAGATCCTGCCCATTCTCAGCAAGGGCTGTTTCGTAGCCGACCTGATCGGCGTCATTGGCAGCATCGATATTGTTCTGGGAGATACGGACCGATGAACCAACTCCTCAAGAAGTATCCCGACGAAATAGAACTGATCATGGCCAAGTACCCCGCCGATCGCAAAGCGGCCGCGGTCATGCCGCTGCTGCACCTGGCACAAAACGAAAGTGGATTTATCTCACGCGGCGCGATGCAAGAGATCGCCGAGTTAACCGGCCTTTCCACAACCGAAGTGGCTTCTGTGGTTGGTTTTTACACCCTTTATCACGACGCTCCCGGTGGCAAGATCAGGCTGCAGGTTTGCACCGACGTAGCCTGCGATCTGCGCGGCGCCAGGGAGTACCTCTCTGAATTATGCGAGAAACTGGGCATCAAAGCCGGCGAGACAAGCCAAGATGGTTTGATCACGATTGAAGAGGTCAAGTGCCTGGCCGCCTGCGACAAAGCCCCGCTCTTTCAGGCTCAGATCGGCAACGAGATCGAATATCACGAAAACCAGACCCCGGCGCGCACGCTTGACTGGCTGCGCTCCATGTCTGCCGCGCTGAGCAGCACCCCGCTGCAAACCACTTCTGAAGACCATAAATCCACGCAGGAGGAAAGCCATGAGTGAGTTGATCCTGCTGCGGCACCGCACCACCCCCGGCTTAAACCAGTTAAAGGTCTATCTGGCCGAAGGCGGTTTTGAAACCTGGAAGAAAACCGTCAGCACCCGCAAACCCGAAGAGCTGCTAAATGACGTCAAGGCCTCTGGCCTGCGCGGACGCGGCGGGGCGGGCTTTCCGACCGGCGTCAAATGGTCTTTTTTGCCCAACAACATCTGGCCGCATTACGTGGTGGCCAATTCGGATGAATCCGAACCCGGCACCTTCAAAGACCGTGAACTGCTTGAATCCAATCCCTACCAGTTCCTCGAAGGTTTGATGCTGGCTTCTTATGCCGTGCAAGCCAACGAGGCCTACATCTACTTCAGGGGTGAATTCCAGCAGATCGCGCGCAAGATCGACGAACGCATTGCCGAACTGACTGCCAAAGGACTGTTGGGCGACGCTTTGTTCGGCACCAAGTATTCGCTGCGCATCCACACGCATGTGGGCGCGGGCGCTTACGTGTGCGGTGAAGAGACCGCTCTGCTGGAATCAATCGAGGGCAGACTCGGGCAACCCCGGCTGCGCCCGCCTTTCCCGGCGGTGGCCGGCCTGTTCGACAAACCCACCGTGATCAACAACGTGGAGACCCTGGCCAACATCCCATTCATCATCACCAATGGGCCAGACGCCTTCCGCAAGAATGGCACGGATAAAAGCCCGGGCACCAAGATCTTCTCGCTCTCGGGGCGGGTCAAGAAACCCGGCAACTATGAACTGCCTCTCGGCACCACCTTTAGGGAATTGATCTTTAAACACGGTGAAGGTATTTTAAACGACGCCAAGGTCAAGGCCATCATGCCTGCCGGCGCCTCCTCCACCCTCATCCCCGCCACGGAAGCAGCCCTCGACACCCCCATGGATTACGAGGCCACGTCCGCGCTGGGCGCGCCGCTGGGCTCCGCTTCGGTGATCGTACTGGACGAAACCGTCAACATCAGTCGCCTGGTGTACAACACGGCGCATTTCTTCAAACACGAATCCTGCGGCAAGTGCACCCCCTGCCGTGAAGGAACCTATTGGATGAGCCACATCACCGATCGCATAGAAAGCGGCAAGGCCAAAAAAGAAGATATTGACCTGCTTAAATCAGTCGCCAGCCAGATGCAAAACAAGTGCTTCTGCGCATTGGGCGAATTCTCAACCCAGGCGGTTTTGTCAGGGTTGCAGCATTTTAGAGCTGACTTCGAAGCTCGTCTGGAGAAATGACCAGATGGAAAAACAGATCAACTTAACCATTGACGGCCGCTCCGTCACCGTCCCCGCTGGAATGAACCTGGTGGATGCCGCCAAAACGGTTGGCATTGACATTCCAGTTTTTTGCCACCACCCCAAATTGAAACCGGTGGGTATGTGCCGCATGTGCCTGGTGGATATTGGCCGCCCGCAGATCGACCGCGCCACGGGTCAGCCGGTGTTGAATGAAGACGGCACCCCCAAGATCGTATTTGGGCCAAAGCTCGAAACCGCCTGCACCACCCCCGTCAGCGAAGGCATGGTGGTGTGGGGCGCGACCGAAAAAGTGATGAACGCCCGCAAAGAGATCGTGGAGTTCCTGCTGACCTCTCATCCGCTGGATTGCCCGGTGTGTGACAAGGGCGGTGAATGCCCGCTGCAAAACCAGACCATGGAATTCGGTTCTTCAGACAGCCGTTTTTACCTGGAAGACAAGAGCCATGCCAAGAAGCATTACGCGCTGGGCGAATTGATCAGCCTGGACCGCGAACGCTGCATCCAGTGCGGGCGCTGCGTGCGCTTTGAAGAACAGATCGCCGACGACCCCGTGATCGGGTTTTACAACCGCGGACGCAAACTGGAAATCGTCAGCTACACTGAACCCGGCTTTGATTCGATCTTTTCAGGCAACACCACCGACATTTGCCCGGTGGGGGCGTTGACCTCCAACGACTTCCGTTTCGGCGCCCGCGCCTGGGAGATGCAGCACAAGCCCTCCATCTGCACCAAGTGCGCGGTGGGCTGCAACATCACCTACGACGTGCGCCGTGAAGCCCGCTCCAAGGGCAACGTGGTGGTAAAACGCGTGATGCCCAGGCAGAATGAAGAAGTTAACGAGATCTGGATCTGCGACAAAGGCCGCTTCACTTACGCTTTCAACGAGACCCGCGAACGCGTCATGACCCCGCTGGTGCGCAAGAACGGCGGCTTGACCCCAGTCAGTTGGGAAGAAGCGCTCACCCTGGCCGCGAACAAGATTAAAGCCGCGGGCAAGAGCATGCTCTCAATGGCCGGCGGACATTTGAGCCTGGAAGATCTCTTCGCCATGAAGGCGCTGTCTGCTTATGTGGAAGGCAAGATCAACCTTTACACCAATATGGGCGGCGGCGAATGGGTCACCCGCGTGGGCATGACCCCCGGTTCAGACCTTGGGAAACTTGGAAAAGAGTCTGCCATCCTGGTTATCGCCTCGGATCTGCATGAAGAAGCTCCCATCTGGTGGCTGCGCGTGAAAGCCGCCGCCGAGCGCGGCGCCACCCTGGTGGTGGCCAATGGCCGCAAGACACGCCTGGATAAATTTGCAACTCACGTGCTGACCTATGCCTATGGCGAAGAAGAAAAGGCCTTGCGCGAGCTTTTTGAAGGCTCCACCGAGATCACCAAATCTCTCATTAATGCTGAGAACCTGGTGGTATTCTACGGAGCCGACGGCCTGGGCGTGGAAGGCAGCGCGGCACTGGCAGCAGGGATCGCCGAAAGATTGGTTAAAACCCAACATTTCGGCCGTCCAAACAACGGATTGATCGCAGCCTGGCAGCGCGCCAACACCCAGGGCGCCTACGAACTTGGGCTGATGCCCGATCTTAACCTGATCGAAAGCATGAGCGCCGCCATGGGTCTCTATATCGCCGGCGCCGACCCCGCCGCGGACTCCCCCTTCTTGAGAGAGGCCATGCAGCGGGCGGGGTTCGTGATCGTGCAGGATTTCTTCCTGACCGAAACCGCCAAGCTGGCGGATGTGGTCTTCCCGGCCCAGGCCAGCATGGAAAGAGAAGGCACTCTGGTATCTGGTGAACGGCGCGTGCAGAAATTTGGCGCGGCCATCCCCGTCACCAAAGACACCCGCGCGGATTATGCCATCACGGCCGCGTTACTCGAAAAATTGGGCGGCCAGAAATTGCCAACCGCGGCCTCCGAGCTCTTCACGCTGCTTGCCAGCCAGGAGCCTGTTGTGCAGGCACTTTCATATGATAAATTGGGCGAGACGCATGCCCAATGGCCACAGGTCGGCCGCAATGAGATCTATTACGGCGGCACCGGTTATGAAAACAGCTTTGGGTTGGGTGTGACCCTGCCCCTGGCCACCGGAGAAAACAACCTGCCGCAAAAGACACGTCTGCCTGACCCCATTAAACCCGGCCGCAATCAATGGCTGGCCGTGCCGGTCACCAAACTCTATGACCGCCAGGCATCCACGAGTTTAAGTCTGCTGAAAGACCGCATCGCAGAGGACGCCAGCCTGCACCCGCAGGATGCCGAAACACTCAAGCTCGAGAACGGCGCCAAAGTTACGCTTAAGATCGGAGAGCGCGAGTTTGAAACCAAGATCCATGTGTGTAAAGATCAGCCCAGGGGCAGCCTGCTGGTCACGCGCTTCTGCGGACTGCCCGTGTGGCAGCCAACCGCGATAGAGATCATCCCCACGACGCCTGAATTCCCGGCAAACGAGCGAGGAACCCTATGACATTCGGTTTATTCCTGGAATGGTTCGTCAAATCTCTGGTGGTGATTTTGGCTTTGACCGTCGGGTTTGCCTACGTGACCTGGTTTGAACGCCGCGTGCTGGCCAAGTTTCAGGTGCGCATTGGTCCCAACCGCGCTGGCAAACAAGGTTTGCTGCAACCAGTGGCTGACGCATTGAAATTGATCTTCAAGGAAGAATTGATACCTGAGAAGGCGGATAAACTGATCTTCGTTATGGCGCCTGTTCTCACAATGATCCCGGCCTTGATCATCACAGCCGTGGTACCCTGGGGACCCCCGATCACCCTGTTTGGCAAAACCTTTACATTGTCGGTGGCCGATATCAACCTCGGGGCCTTGTATATTATGACCGTGACTTCGATCTCGATCTACGGCATCACTTTAGCCGGTTGGTCGTCGAACAACAAGTATGCCACCCTGGGAGGCCTGCGGGCTACGGCGCAAATGATCAGCTACGAACTGGCGCTTGGATTGGCCTTTTTGGGGCCTATCCTGCTGGCAGGGTCGATGAGCATCACGGATATTGTTAACGCACAAAAAGACATGTGGTATATCGTGTATCAGCCGCTGGGAGCGTTGATCTACTTCATCGCGGCTGTGGCAGAGATCAACCGCTCTCCGTTTGACATGCCCGAAGCCGAGCAGGAATTAACTGCGGGTTACCACACCGAATACTCGGGCATGAAATTCGCGCTATTCTTTATGGCCGAATACATCAAAATGATCGCCATCAGCATGATCGGCGCCTCACTCTTTTTGGGCGGTTTCCAGGGGCCTTTCCTCGACAAAGCTCCCTGGCTGGGACCGATCTGGCTGTTCATCAAGGTGGTGGTGTTGCTCTTCATATTGGTTTGGATCAGGGCCACCCTGCCGCGCATCCGCTACGACCGGCTGATGGCCTTTGGTTGGAAGATCATGTTCCCACTGGCGCTCTTGAATGTCATGGTCACCGCCCTGGTGATCACTCTGGTTGGAGGTTGAAATGCTGCGTGGATTATTCACCACACTCAAAGCATTCTTTGAAAAACCGGTCACGGTTCAATATCCCGAGCAAAAACGCCCGGTACGTCCGCGCTACCGCGGGCGTCACGAATTGAAGCGCTACGACAACGGTCTTGAAAAATGCATCGGCTGCGCCTTGTGCGCGGCGGCCTGCCCGGCAGACGCCATCTTTGTGGAAGCCGCGGAAAAC
>CAYYRU010000069.1:0-12381 GCA_964474095.1 uncultured Anaerolinea sp. | reverse complement strand
GACGGCAGTATGATCCAAAAGTTCCCTCAGTATGGAAGGATCTTTGAGTGAATTCGCATTAATCCGCACATTGGCGGCGGCACATCGCAAGGCCGCATTAGCCAAATGGGCTGAGGATAACGCATCTGAAACAGCATTGAGATTCCCGTGAGTGATTGCAGCCTGACTCAGTTGTAAGACCCGCAAACACAGTTCGGCAGTTTGAAATGGTACTTTCGCAGCATTAATGGTGGCCTTTTCCAATTCATGGCCACGCAGGCTTTGTTGTTCAGGTGTCTCCTTGGGCAGTTTCAGGGCTTGCAGAACCTGTTCAAATGAGGCGGCATCGTCGACCACCGCTTTTTTCAACGCAGCCCTCAGTTCTTCGGCCTGTTGGACCATTTGCTGCATTTGAGACTCAACCTCGGCGTACTTCTTTTTGCCGATGGTAACCCTGCCCACCATGGACACCAGGGCAGCCGCGCTGGCTGCTGTGAAAGCCGCCGCCGAACCTCCGCCGGGGGTCGGGTCGGCGCTGGCCAGGCGATCTAGAAAATCATTGGAATCATCAGCCGAGCTTGATTGCGAGACTTGATACAAACGATTTTCAAGGATCTGATCGGGTTTGAACCCATCCAGCTGGGTATACCAAACAGCGGCATCGATCAACGCGTCTTGCGGGATCAGCCCCACCAGTTCACTATGATGAATGCCCACGCCATAACGTTCCGCTTCACGCCGCACTGCTTCAACCACCCTGGCAATGGGGGTTTGCCTGAAATTGGTCATATTCATTGATACCTGGGCGCGTTCATCCACGATCACCCCCATGGCTTTGATGAATCGAAATCCTCCGGAAGATTGGCGCATGGCTTTGGCGATCTTCTGGGCGATGCTGAGGTCGTTGGTCGTCAGGTAGATGTTATAGGCGATCAGTGGAGCCCTGGCTCCAATGACGGTCGCGCCAGCGGTGCCCAGCCTGGCAGGACCATAATCTGGGTGACGTTCAGGATGGGTCGCAATCTCGGCCTTTAAGCCTTCATATTGCCCCTTACGGATATTTTCGAGGTTTTGTCGCTCTGGTCGGGTTGCCGCTTCTTCATATAAATAAACCGGGATCGAAAGTTCGTCACCCACTCGTTTGGCAAGACGGTTGGCCATGGCCACACAATCTGCCATGCTCAAACCTGAAATTGGAACAAAAGGCACCACGTCGGTTGCCCCAATGCGCGGATGAGCCCCATCATGTTCTTCAAGGTTGATCAGCTCGGCGGCTGTTTTGATGGATTGGTAGGCTGCTTCTTCAACCGCGGATGGTTCACCCACCATGGTGATGACGGTGCGATTGTGATCAAGGTCTGAATGACGGTCAAGCACGCGTACGCCAGGTACTGAATTGATGGAAGCAACGATCTTGTCAACCACTTCAGGACGTCGGGCATCAGAGTAATTTGGGATACATTCAACCAAGGCATTTGACATAGCACATCCTCATATCGAGCAGATGCAACCAATTATAACCGTTTGAAGAATCATTTTTAATTATTGAACTTGGCTCAACCCTTTAATCGTCAAAGGCTTTGGCTTGTTCCCAAAAAGTGTCCATTTCAGCCAGGGTCATCTTTTGCAGCTCTTTGCCTGCAAGACGAGCTTGTTCTTCGATGAAGGCAAAACGCTTGCGGAATTTTTGGTTGGTCTTGCGTAAGGCGGATTCCGCGTCCACCTGATGCCAGCGGATGAGGTTGACTATGGCAAACAAGAGATCACCCAACTCTTTTGCCCGTTCAGCATCATTGGCAGCAGTTTTTACCTCTTCAAGTTCTTCCATGACCTTGTCAAGGACAGGCGCGATCTCAGGCCAGTCAAAACCAACCCTGGCCGCGCGGTCTTGAATGGATTGAGCCTGTGCCAGCGCCGGGAATGAGTCAGGAACGCCGTCCAACATACCTTTCCTGGTCTCATTTCCGTTTTGTTTCCGTTCCTGTTCTTTCAAGCTTTCCCAATTTTGCAGCACGTCTGTTTCGTCACTGACTTTCCAATCCTTGAAGACATGCGGGTGACGATACACGATTTTCTGATGAATGTTTTCGATCACTTCTGCCATGGTGAATTCCCCGGATTCAGAAGCAATTTGCGCATGCAATAATATCTGTAATAAGATATCGCCCAACTCTTCTTTCAAGCCTATCGCATCATTGTGATCAAGCGCATCCAAAGCTTCATAGGTTTCTTCCAACAGGTAGGTGCGCAGTGAAGCATGGGTTTGTTTTATATCCCAGGGGCAGCCGTCTTCTGGAGCGCGCAGGTGGGCGATGACCTCTTGAAAATTCTCGATTGAACGGGCATGGCTCGCTGCAGGAATAAACATGGCGACGATATCCTGCCGGATGGTATCAAGGCATTCCAAGGTGGTCGCCCGCCAACACAACCTGGTTTTTTCAGCCTTATCCATCAAATAGATGCCGTGATCCAGCGAATAGACCTTGCCAAGTAGTGTTTTTAATGCCGGAAAACCAAGATGGCTGCCCGGGTCAAAAATTAGCACATCGTTATCCGATGAAAAAGGCGGGTGGTGTTTGCCAATCAACATCAAGTTATCGATGACCGTAAACGGATGACCGGTGGAGATCTCAAAGGCAAGGTCACCCACAATGGCCATGCCTTCGCGGATCTGAACCTGTTCGCGGCCAAACACCTTAATCAATGTTAAAACCACCTGGTCCATGAAAACCGGTGAGATGCAGGTAACATAAACCACAAGGGAATTATCAGGTAGATCGGTCAACCAATCCTGCACCCAGGCCTCAATGGTCTGATTTTTATCAAGGTTAAAGATCTTTGCTGAATTGATCTGGTGAAACTTGAGCCAGGCAGCCGAAAATGACCCCCGCGTCAGCACCAAATTCGCATTCTCGATTTTATTTAAAACATAAGGATCATCATTGCCAGCCCCACAGATGATCAAGTTAATTGATTTTGCCATATACTCCCTCTGTTTGTTATACAAATAAGTTACCAATAAGATGTAAAGTGATTCACTAACAAAGTTTGATGAATAATCCTTGATTATGGTGTTGAAAAGCAAAGATGCAATTTGTGATGGATTCGATTGAAATCAAGAGATATGTCTTGTCTTTCAACCCAACGAACACAAATTGCATCTCTGTGTCTCCAGGGATGATCTCCCAGAAATATTTTAACGTTTGGTGTAAGTCGGTGCCTTGCGGGCGCGTTTGAGACCTGGTTTTTTGCGTTCCTTGATGCGGGGATCGCGAGTCAGGAAACCACCTTTGCGTAAACCATGAATGTTTTCTACATCCAATTTAACAAGGGCGCGGGCCAGACCAAGTTTGACTGAATCAGTTTGACCGGTAACCCCACCACCGTAAACGGAAGCAGTGATGTCAAACGTGGCGCGATCTTTCGAAACGGCAGACAGAGCGCCAAGGATGGCTTCCATATCGCCGGTTCGCGGGAAGTATTCTTCCAGGGGTTTGTCGTTGACTGTGAATTTGCCAGAGCCGCTGCTCACACGAACGCGGGCAGAACTCTCTTTACGGCGACCAACACCTTCATAATATTGAACCGTCATAATCCTCTTACTCCTTTACCGCAACCGGCTTTGGATTTTGTGCCGCATGCGGATGTTCGCTGCCAGCATAGACCTTCAACCGCTTGAGAATTGATTTACCCATGCGATTGTGAGGAAGCATTCCCCACACTGCGGCGGTGATCACACGATCAGGATGCACACGCATTTGGTCGCGCAGATTCACGGTCTTCAACCCACCGGGGAAGCCTGAATGCTTGTAGTAATTCTTTTCATCAAGGCGCTTTTGGGAAATATCCAAGTTGGCGGCATTAATCACCACAACCACATCACCCATTTCAACACCAGGAGTAAAGGTGGGTTTGTGCTTTCCCAGCAGGTAATAAGCTATCTGGGTGGCGAGTCGGCCAATTCCTTGACCGGTTGCATCCACCAGCAACCACTCTGGTTCTTGTTTTCCTTTTAGGACGTAAGTCTTGTCCAGCATATTCTCTCCGTTAACTTGTTTGTCAAGTCACTTTTCATTATTCGTTTAATCAACTGATCCATTATGGTTACTGTCGTAACTCACATTGCTTAACACTAATCCGTTTGGGGGGGCCAGACCGGGCTTGATGATTACTTTGGTATGCAAACCTTTGGTCAACTCATCAAGGGTCATGTTTCCTCTCGCAAATTGGACCTGTATAAAGACCAGGCGCCTGACCATGTGGTAAAGAAAGGCGTTGGCTTTTACCTGATACTGCCAGCCGCTTTCTTCTGGAAACCATCGACTTTCAAAGACTTCTCGGATGGTGGTGCTTCCAGGTTTCATGGCCCTTCCAAAGGATGAAAAATCAAAACGCCCGATAAATTGTTGGGCAGCTTGATTCAGCAATTCACCCCGCAGAGGTGGCCAAACGCGCCAGGCATAACGATCCAGCAAGGGTTGCGGCTGAGGAAGCTGGTAAATTCGGTAGGTATAAGAGCGACTTGCGGCGTCATAACGGGGATGGAAATCAGCCGTGCATCGAGCGATCCTCTGAACTACTGCATCCGCAGGCAACCGGGCATTCAGGGCTTCAATCAGGGTCTCATCTTTATGAGACCAATCCAGAGAAAAAACCACCACCTGACCTGAGGCATGCACACCTGCATCGGTGCGCCCGGCAAAAAGGATTGAATCTTCCTGCCAGCCCAGTTCTTTCAACGCGGTCTCAAAAACCTGTTGAACTGTGCGGTGCTTTCCCTGACGCTGAAAACCTGAAAAATCAGTGCCGTCGTAAGCAAGGATAAGTTGGTAACGTGCCATTCCTAGTCGTCCTAATATGGACGGACTATTCTTCCACCAGTTCGATCAAGACCATTTCGGAGGAATCACCGAGACGCGGTCCTAATTTCATGATACGGGTATAACCACCATTGCGATTCTCAAAGCGGGGAGCAATTTCGTCAAACAACTTTTTCACCATGACTGCATCTCCCATTCGGGCTGCAGCCAAACGGCGAGCGTTCATTTTGTCGGTATCACTGCCCTTGGCGCTTCGACGAGCCAGGGTGATCAATTTTTCCGCTTCCCCACGGATGAACAAGGCTTTGGCGCGGGTAGTTTGAATTTTCTCATGGTTGAACAACTGGTTGATCATCGTGCGGCGTAAGCCAATACGTTGATCTTTGGTTCGTCCTAATCTGTAACCTGCAACATTATGACGCATAGTTAATTACTCCACATCTTTATCGTCTTGCAAGAAGCCTTTTTCACGCATTTTATCGCGCAGTTCATCGAGGCTCTTTTCGCCAAAATTGCGGATGGACATGACGGCTTCTTCGCCCTTTTCGAGCAGTTCAAGCACATCGCCCACATTAGTGATGCCGGTGCGTTTCAGCGAATTAAAGACCCGCACTGAAAGGTCAAGGTTTTCAATCGGGGTTTCAGCCGCTTCACTGGTCAAATGGCTGCCGGTAACTTCTTTCTCGACACCAATCATCAAAGATTCTTCACTGATGCCTGAGATGAATCTCAAGTGGTCAATGACGATCTTCGAGGCGGTTCCAAGTGATTTTTCCGGAGAGACAGTGCCATCCGTCCAGATCTCAAGGACGAGGCGGTCATAATTGGTGCTTTGGCCGACACGGGCTTGACCAACAGTGAAATTGACACGTTTGACTGGTGAGTAGATTGCGTCCACCGGGAGTTCACCCAGGGGCAGCTTTCCACTGCGATCACCGGCGGGTGAATAACCACGGCCGCGATCCACGGTAAAATCAATATCCAAACGAGTCTTGGCATCATCCACTGTGAAGAGGTAGAGATCAGGGTTGACGATCTCAACTTCAGCCGGAGCCTGGATGTCGGCAGCGGTAACTTCACCAGCACCGCGCACATCCAGATGTAAATGAGCTGTATCACCTTCATGCAAGATCATGCGAACTTGTTTGACCTGCAAGGTAACCTGAATAACATCTTCGCGAACGCCAGGGATATCGCTGAATTCGTGCATGACGTCAGAGACGCGCATGGATGAAATGGCAGCGCCATCTAATGAAGACAGCAGCACCCTGCGCAAAGCGTTGCCAAGGGTATCGCCGAATCCACGTTCAAGCGGACTGATGACAAATTTGCCGTAGTTGCGAGCTTCTGCTTCTCGCTCGACTTTCGGTGTAACCATATTAGTTATAGCGCACACATTTACCCCTTTCCGATACCGATACGTATCCTAACCATGGGTTAATGGACATTAGCGTGAGTAATACTCAACGATCAATTGTTCATTCAGGCTGCCTTCGATCTCAGCCCGCTCAGGGAGACGTAACACACGACCAGAAAGATTTTTCAGATCCCGATCCATCCAAATAGCGCAAGGGCGTTTTTCAGCGAAATCAGGAAGTTCTTTGAAAAAAGACGTTTTCTTGGCGGCATCAGTAGCTGAAACAACATCACCGGGTTTCAAGATCAAAGAGGGGATGTCAGCTCTGCGGCCGTTGACAATAAAATGACCATGGTTCACCAACTGGCGAGCCTGGGCACGATTCTCAGCAAGACCCATGCGAAACACGGTATTGTCAAGACGCATTTCAAGAGTTTGCAGCAGGTTTAAACCCGTCATACCACGGGTGCGCAAGGCAATTGAGAATGTGCGTCTGAATTGGCGCTCCAATACACCATAAACCCGGCGGGCGCGCTGTTTAGCACGCAGTTGGCGAGCATAGTCAGACTCACGTTCAGAACGACCTTGTTTGGATTTGCCGTGTTGACCAGGGGCGTAACCACGTTTTTCAAATCCACATTTGGGGGTGAAGCATCGTGCACCCTTTAAGAAGAGTTTTTCACCTTCACGCCGGCACAATTTGCAAACCGGACCAGTATATTTTGCCATAGTTTCCTTCCTCTACATTACACGCGGCGTTTTTTCGGAGGCCGGCATCCGTTGTGGGGAACCGGGGTGATATCAGCGATGGAGCGGACTTTCAACCCCAGCGATTGGACAGCACGAATGGCAGATTCACGACCGGGGCCAGGTCCCTTGATGATCATATCCACTTCTTGAACACCCATATTTTGGGCGGCCTTGATGGCCTGTTCGGCCGCAAGACGAGCCGCAAAGGGAGTGCTCTTACGGGAGCCTTTAAAACCGGCTGATCCTGAGCTGCCCCAGCAAATCGTGTTTCCCTGTTGATCGGTCACAGTCACAATGGTGTTATTGAATGAAGCAAAAATGTGAACCTGTGCCGAGGAAAGGGTGCGCTTTGTTTTCTTGGTAGTGCTTGCGCGACGCGTTGAGCGTACATTCTGAGCCATAATTCCTCGTATTTTTCGAATTTTCTAATACTTCATCCGGTTTGAATATGATCAGGTCGCCGCGGGGGAGAAGGCACCCCACCCGATCAAAGCCAAGAACCAGATTACTTCTTTGCAGCTCCACGACGGCGACCGCGACCGGCCACAGTCTTCTTGGGGCCTTTGGCAACACGAGCGTTCGTGCGAGTTCTTTGACCACGAGCAGGCAAGTTGCGACGGTGGCGCATGCCACGATAGCAACCGATCTCAACAAGACGCTTGATGTTCATCTGCACTTCACGGCGCAGATCACCTTCAACCTTATAATTCTTGCTGATAAACTCACGCAGGGCAGCCACTTCAACCTCGGTCAGGTCTTTCACCCGAATGTCGGGGTTTACCTGGGTGCCCTTAAGGATTTGGTCCGCACGAGTGGGGCCAATTCCAAAAATATAAGTTAGACCAATTTCGATCCGCTTATTACGCGGAAGATCAACACCTTCAATTCTCGCCATATGTCCTTACCCCTGTCGCTGTTTATGCTTTGGGTTTTCGCAGATTACATACAAAATGCCACTGCGTTTTACAATTTTGCATTTTGCACATCTTTTTTTAATTGACGGACCAACTTTCATGATACTACTCCTTAACACCAGAAGTGCTGCTTTTAATCCGAAGTTTTAATTATACTCGTACTTCGCTATTCCGTCTAGGAATGGAACCGTCACCCAGCGTAGTTAGGATCAGGGGTCCACTTTCAGTGACCGCCACCGTGTGTTCATAATGAGCGGTCAAAGAACCATCCGCGGAAGATACCGTCCATTGGTCAGGCAAAACTCGAGTGGCTGGGGTGCCGACCAACAACATGGGTTCCAACGCGATGGTCATTCCTACCCGGAGCACGAGCCCGCGACCTGCGATGCCATAATTCGGAACTTGTGGTCCCTCATGCATGGCTCGCCCCACACCGTGACCGGTGTATTCGCGGGTAACATAAAAACCTCGGCTCTCTGCATACGTTTGGATGGCAGAAGAAACATCACCAATGTGGTTTCCAGCTACCATTTGTTCGATCCCGACGTATAAGGCCTGTTCGGTGGTTTCCACCAGTTTTTTTGCCAGTGGTGAAACTTCTCCAACAAAAGCCGTAAACGCGGCATCACCTACATAACCTTCATAGACTGTTCCACAGTCCACCGAAACGATATCCCCTTCTTTGAGCTTGCGCTTGCCAGGGATGCCATGAACCAGTTCGTGGTTCACACTGACATTGGTGCTGGCCGGATAAGGATAAGGTCCCGGATAGCCCTTAAAGGGGCTGTAACAACCATATTTTCGCAGCACTTCTTCGGCTGCGGCATTGAGATCGGCAGTGGTGACACCGGGGGCAACGATGGCTCTGGCGGCTGCCAGTGCTTCGGCGTTGATCCTTCCGGCTTCGCGCATCAACTCAAGTTCTTGAGCCGATTTGATGGTGATCTGCCGATCCCAAGACATTTGTTAAGCTTTCTCCAAAGCAGCCACGAGTTCTGTGCTGACTTCTTCAATGGTTTTGGTGCCATCCACTTCAGCGAGTAATTTCTCTTTGCGATAATACTCGATCAGTGGAGTTGTTTGAGCAGCATAAACCTTGATGCGGTTCATGACAGTTTCTGATTTGTCATCATCTCGTTGATAAAGTTCCGATCCATCCAGATCGCAGATGCCTGCTTTTTGGGGAGGATTATACTTTTCATGAAAGATGTGCCCGTTAGTACGGCAGGTCCAGCGTCCGCAGAGACGTTCGATCAAAAGCTCTTCCGGCACCGAAATGTAGGGCACCAGGTTGACCTGACCATTGAACTCTTTGAGCATGACCGCCAGAGCATCGGCTTGCGCCGGTGTGCGCGGGAAACCATCCAGTAAAGCGCCTTTTTGACAATCAGGTCGAGAGAGTCGCTCGCGGATCATGGCAATGGTAACATCATCCGGCACGAGTTCGCCTTTCGTCATAAAGGTTTGGGCCAATTGCCCCAACTCTGTTTGACGCTTCAGATTGTCTCTGAAGAGGTCGCCTGAAGAGACGTGAACCAAGCCAAAACGATCGGCGATTACTTTTGCCTGAGTGCCTTTACCGGCTCCTGGAGGTCCTAAGAGTACGTAGTAGTGCGCCATGTCAGCCCTTGATGATGCTTTCGTCATAACCGTGCACTTTAAGCTCGGTTTCGATGATGGTAAAGGTATCACGCACCACACCCACCACGATCAGCAAGCCAGCCGCGGAAATGACAAACAAGGATGATTTTGCTGCGGGCAAAATTGCGCCCAGGATGTAAGGCAGAACCGCTACAAATCCAAGGAAGAAAGCACCGGGGAAGGTGATGCGGCGCTGCACTTTAGTGAGGTATTTTTGAGTGGGGGTACCACGAACAACACCAGGGATCTGGGCACCTTGCTTCTTCAGTGATTCACCGTAGTTCTGTTGTGTGAACAAGACATCCGTGTAGAAGAAACAGAAAGCGACCACAAGCACAAAGTAAAGGGTTGGGTAGATCCAGCCAGTATTACCGCTGAAGTTATTGTAGATCCAATACCAGAAACCTTCACCAGAAATAATAGCTTTCTTGAACCAGCTTGCGATCAAAGCAGGGAAGGTTAAGAAGGTCTGGGCAAAGATCAAGGGGATCATGCCTGCCATGTTGACCATGAGAGGCAGGTTGCTGCGCACCGGCATGGACATACGGTTGCCAACCCGGCGACCTGGGAAGAGTACCGGCACGTTGCGTCGGCCTTGCTGCACGTAAACGATTGCAAAGATGGTCAAGCCGAGGATGGCTACCATCATAAGGAAGAGCCACCATCCACTTTGTTTGTCGCTCAGAATTCCCAACAGTTTGGTCGGAATTCTGGAGATGATGCCTGCAAAAATGATCAATGAAAGACCTTGATTTGGAATACCAAACTCAGAGATCAGTTGACCGAGCCAGATGCCAACCATGGTGCCAGCCACCATGCTGACCAAAAGGGTCACCGTTGGTAGAAAAGATGCTCCTGTGAAACCAAATGGAGTGGAGAGGATATCTCCTTGAACCATGGTTTGGAAAATGTTCACCTGACCGATGGCTGAAACAAATGCCATAGGGATGGTAAGTAGGGTGGTCCATTTTTCCATCAAGGAGCGGCCTTCACGCGGATTGTCTTTTAATCGACGATCCAGGGCGGGAATGATGGGCACGAGAAGTTGGATGATAATTTGGGCAGTGATGTATGGATACACACCCATCGCCAAAATTGAGAAGTTGGAGATGGTACCACCAGAAAGGAGGTCCAGGAGGTTGAATAGTGACGCACCTGGAGTTCCAGATGTAGCAATGGAGGCGATCACATCACGATTGATACCAGGGACAGGAATATTCGCGATGAACCTGTAGATGATCAAGAACATCAAGGTAAATAGCAGTTTCTTTCGAATATCCTGCGAAGTCCATAAATAACGCCAGGCTGATCGCTTCATAAAACTCTCCTCAGATGCCGTTTAGGCGATCAATTCGATTTTTCCACCTGCCGCTTCGATTTTGGCTTTGGCAGATTTAGAAACTCGCGCAACCTGAACGGTTAAGGCAACTTTCACATCTCCACGGCCGAGAATGGCAACTGGGTTTTTGGGTTGATGCAGCATATTGGCATCAGTCAGAGTAGCTTGAGAAACAATACTGCCAGCCTGGAATCTCGCAAGTTGGTCAAGATTGATCTCGTTGTATTCCACCTGGGCGGGAGGGGTAAAGCCTTCACCGCGGATGAACGGCAGGCGGCGGAAGAACGGCAGGTTACCACCCTGGCGGTAGAGGTTACCACCGGTGCCTGCGCGGCTTCCCTGGCCTTTGGTTCCACGACCAGCGGTTTTGCCTTGGCCAGCCGCACCACCATGGCCTTTGCGTTTGGGTTGTTTTTTAGCCCCGTAATTGGGCATGAGATCATTTAGTTTCATTTCGCTTCCTGCTCTTCCACTTTTACAAGATGGTTCACCATGCGGAGCATTCCTTGCAGGGCCGGGCCGTCAACCTGTTCAACGGTCTGGTTCATGCGGCGCAGTCCAAGAGCACGCAGGGTGGCTTTGTGCCGTTCAGAGTAACCGATGCCAGATTTGACAAGGGTGATCTGAAGTTTTTTCACTGCTTCTTTTTTCTTAGCCATTCTTCCTCCGTTCCCAATATGGGAGAAGGTCTTTGACAGGTTTGCCGCGGTGAGCAGCTTCTACTTCTGGTGATTTCAGCTGTCCAAGCGCATCAAAGGTGGCTTTTACCACGTTGAGTACGTTGGCACTGCCAAGTGACTTGGTCAGAATGTCATGCACACCAACGGTCTCAAGCACGGCACGCACACCACCACCAGCGATAACACCGGTACCGGCAGAGGCAGGCTTGAGCAAAACCACGGCTCCGGCAGTTCGTCCTACGACTTCATGCGGGATGGTAGTTCCGGCGAGCGTAACCTGTTGGATATTCTTATGAGCGCGTTCAGTGGCTTTGCGCATCGCGTCGGGCACGGCGTTGGCTTTGCCAATGCCGATGCCGATTTTTCCATGGTTGTCACCAATCACAATGGTAACCCTGAATTGAAAACGGCGACCGCCTTTGACCACTTTAGCGACACGGGCAATTTCAATAACGCGTTCGTCAAATTGCTGATCTAGGGGTTGATAATCCATACTCTCCATATTAAGGCCCTCTATCTTCTCTTATTCCTTAAAAATCCAGGCCAGCTTCACGGGCTGCATCAGCCAGAGCTTTTACACGTCCACCATAGCGGAAACCACCACGGTCAAAAACAACCTGTTTGATTCCCTTGGTTTTGGCGCGATTCGCAACCAGCTCTCCAACCAGGCGTGCCTGTTCCATTTTCTTCAGGCCTTTGACTTTTCCCTGGAGTTCATGATCGATGCTTGAGGCAGCGGCGAGTGTGGTTCCGGTATCATCATTGATCACCTGAACGTAGATCTCAGCCAGGCTGCGAAAAACACTCATGCGAGGTCTTGATTCACTACCGCGAATCAGCTTGCGAACACGGTTATGTCGACGAATTCTTGCTTCAGTGCGATTATTTTTAGCCATATGCA
>CAYYRU010000068.1:0-12653 GCA_964474095.1 uncultured Anaerolinea sp. | reverse complement strand
AGCAAGCTGCGGGGAAACGGCCTTTTTGATTATGTAAAAGCCCCATTGGGCAGGGGCACACTCTGTCGAGTGCAGGCGCCCTGCCCCTACGGTGGATAACTGGGTGAGGTTTGGGTTACAATTAACCCATGCACACACCTCTTACCATCATCGGGGCTGGCCCCGCGGGCATGACAGCCGCGCTTTTCGCGGCGCGCGCCGGCGCCAGGGTGCGCCTGATCGACGGCAACGAGCAGGTGGGGCGCAAGCTGCTGGTCACCGGCAGCGGACGGGCCAACCTGACCAACCAGCACCTGACGGCCGGGCGCTACTCCTGCGCGGATCTTGACTGGCTGCAAACGGTTTTCAACGCCTTCGGTCATTCTCAAACCGTGGATTTTCTGGATTCGATCGGGGTGCCCATTTTCGCCACCCACGACGGCTGGTGCTACCCGCACTCCGAATCCGCGCAGACGGTGGTGGAGGCTTTCGCCAACGCCCTGCGCCAGGTGGGCGTGGAATTGGTGTTGAACACAAAGGTTAAGCGAATCAATAAAGGTAGGGGCGTGTTGCAACACGCCCCTACAGATAATCTTTCACAAGGGTTTGCGATCGAACTGGCCGACGGCACCGTCTTGACCACGGAGAGGTTGATCGTGGCGGCGGGCGGCAAGGCAACCCCCACCCTGGGGTCGAGGGGAGAACTTTTCGCCTCACTTAAAAACCTGGGGCATACCGTGAATCCGCTGCTGCCGGCGCTGGCACCCGTGACCTGCGACATGACCCCCTGGAAGAAGTTGAGCGGCGTGCGTTTTGACGCGCATGCCTCTTTATATGAAGGCTCCGCATTGCTTGCCGAGACCACGGGTAACCTGATCCTGACCGAGTGGGGCCTGAACGGCCCGGCAGTGATGGATCTCAGCCACCACATCTCAACACGCCCAGGCGCGAAGTTGGAACTGGTGCTGAATCCCCTGTTTGCCAATGATGCAGTTTTACGCGGGTTGATCGCGCGGCAGCGCGCCAGCGACACTCCGCTGCGGGTGCTGGCGGGCGCGGTGCTGACGCCCAAACTGGCACAGGCGCTGATCAGCCGCGCCGGTTACCAGGTAGATACACCTATACGCAAGTTGGATGATAATCAAGTGGAAAAACTGCTGCGCGCCTTCAGCGCCCTGCCCTTCAAGGTGACTGGGGTGCGCGGCTTTGAATACTGCCAGGTTAGCGCGGGCGGCGTGCCGGTACACGAGGTGGATCCGTTGAACATGCGTTCACGCCTGTTGCCGGGTCTCGCACTGGTTGGCGAGACGCTGGACGTGGTCGGTCCGTGCGGGGGGTATAACCTGCAGTTCGCCTTCAGTTCAGGCGCCCTGGCGGGAATGAGCGCAGCTTCAGAATAGCCGGCAAATCCGGTCGATCAAACGCCTTTTGTAATACTTTTCCTCCATCCGCGAATTAACTAGTAGAAACCCGGGTAAACGATGGAGCACACATGACAAAAACCAGCCCCTCTGAAATTGGCTCACAAGAAGAAAACGACCTTGCACTGAGAGCCGCCACTGACGGCCCTGCCCTGACACTGCTTTTTGAGCGCTACTATCCCCTGTTGCACAAATACGCTTTTTATCGCACAGGCGATGCGCAAAGCGCCGATGATCTGACGTCATTGATCTTCGAAAAGATGCTCGGCGCGTTGGCTCACTTCAAGCCCCAAAAAAGCCCATTTCGGGCATGGCTGTTTGGCATAGCCAGGCACACTCTGGTCGATCATCTGCGCCGATTTAAACGAGAGAGGCCGCTGCTAAACCAGATCCCACCAGACCTGGCCGCGGAGGATATTCCGCCCGAAGAGCGGATGGTGCAAAAAGAAGCAGAGCAACAGCTTCTGCAAGCGCTGAAGCAACTGGGAGGCCGTGATCAGGATCTGTTGGCGCTCAAATTTTCGAGCGAGTTGACCAACCGCGAGATCGCAAAAATATGCCAGTTAAACGAAACCCATGTCGGCGTGCTCCTTTACCGGGCGCTCAAGCAACTGCGCCAATGTTTAACCACAATGGAGGAACCCCATGAAAACAAGTGAAACCACGCGCCGCTTCAACGAGGTGCTCGAAAAACAACTCAACGGCAAGACCGCAGCAGAGATCCAAAATGCTGAAGACCAGGCTTTGCTGCAACTGGCAGAACGATTGCAAGCCGCTGAAAGTCCGCGATCCGAGCGGCATGCCCGGGCACTCAAAACAAGGTTGCTGGCTCAACAGGCAACCCATCAAGCCAAGAAACCACCCATCAAACGCTGGTCGTGGGCTGGCGCGGCGGCCACCCTGGCAGTGCTGGCCGTCTTGACCCTGACCATTCCACCGTTGAGGGTATTTGCCCAGGAGATCTTGCAGAAGATCGGCAACTATCTCTTCGTAGATCAGCCGACCTACGCCGAACAAGTGGTGGCCACTCTGCAAAGCGGCACACCCACCTCCACGCCTGACCCGATGAATGCTTGTTCCAATTGCCTGCAAGAAGACAGGGTCTCTCTCGAGTTGGCTTCACAAGCTGAAGCTTCACGACTGGCCGGGTTCAGGGTGTATATGCCCGAACACATCCCCGCCGGCTTCTCCGCTGATGCCACCACCGTGCTTGAAACAGAGCAAACCATCACCGCCACCACCAGTTTCCGCGCCGAGCTGCCGTTGGAATACCAGGACAGTTTTCTTACCGAGGCGGTGTTAAGCCTGACCCAAACGCAATTAAAAGCAAACGCCGAACCCTGGATCTTTGAGACCGGCGGGGTGGAGCCTGAAGCCGTGACCCTGCGCGGGTTGGAAGGCGCGTGGGTGGAAGGGGTTGCCATGCAACCCTATCAGGATGAGAACGGCAACTGGCAATACGTGAGATGGAATATGCTGCTCTGGGAGGAAGACAACTTTCAGTTCAGGCTGCAAACCAACATGCCGCTTCAAGTTTTGACCAGGGAAGAGCTGCTGCTGGTGGCTGAAAGCATGGTCAAATAAGTCGAAACGGGACTATCTACAAAGTAGGGGCGTATGGCTATACGCCCCTACTTATGCCGTTTGAAATACATAGATAACTGAATATATGGCGGTGTGGTTCCGTTAATAATCTTTTTTTGGGACAACCCCTGTTTACTTTTGAGTAAATGGCCTACCGCACCAGAGCCAAAGCCGCTTCAAGGCGATCCAGGCTGGCATCGATGATACGTTGATTCAAGTCCGCGTGGGCATCGACATAATCTCGCATGGCCACCCTGGCGCGCGGCGCCAGGTTATCGCTGACACGCTGGCGTACTTCAGCGCTGACGCCCAGCATGCCGTTCAAGAGGTCCTGCTGCTCGATGGTGCGCAGCCAAAATTGGATGCTGTTGTCGGTCATCGAGTGGATCTTTTCCAAGCGTGCCATAATTGCCTCCATCGTGAAGTTACTCTATCTTATGATTATCGGACGTTTCAGTCTGAGGTTTGACCCGGTAATGATTTTGCACAAACCCGTTGGTGTAACTGCGGCTGGCCAACAGTTCAAGGGAGACCTCAGCCTTCAGACTGCCAAAAAGCGGAATGCCGCCGCCCAGTAGGATGGGAATGGTGGTGAGGATGATCTCATTGATCAAACCGGCCTGCATAAAGCCCTGGATGGTTTTGCCGCCATCCACGTAGAGGTGGTGGTAACCGGCTTTCTCAAGTTTGTTCAGCAGCGCTTGTGTGTCACCAGCGATGATCTCCACCCGGTCCTTCAGCAGCGTTGGAATGGCCGGCTGCCCATGGCTCAACACGAACACCTTTTTATCGGCATAAGGCCACTCGGGAAAGGCCAGGACGGCTTCATAGGTCAGACGTCCCATCACCAGGGCATCCACCGAGTCGAAAAAGGTCTTGTAGCCGTAATCTTCTTCAGGCGTGGGCGGGGACAGATTGATTAACCAGGCAATGTCGCCATCCGCTTTGGCGATGTAGCCATCCAAAGAAGCGGCGATGAAGACAGAGCATTTAATAGGCATGTCAGCCTCCAGAGGGTCAAGACGCCATAAATGCGGCTGGCAAAGCCTGCCTGACCACCACGCGGTAGGCAGGGTGATAAGACTCTTCAAAAAAACGGGAATGATGCACCGCAGGCAGGTCAGCCGCGCGCATCTCATCAAAAAAGGTCTGCAGATGTGCCGAAGAGATGCCAAACTCGCCCGCGGCTGCCAGATCAAGGGCGGTTCGCATGCTCTCCTCAAGCACCGTTCTGGAGCCTTTAAATAGTTGTGGGGAATTGATAAACGCTTGCAGCAGTTCATCAACGGATAAACCGGAACGCAGCATGGGGCGCAAATGCACCCGCAGGATCTGTCCGTCAGGTGAGATGGGGTCAAGTAGAGGTTCCGAGGGTCCCTGACCCAGGGCATCCAGTTCGCGTTCCATCCAGCGGCGGACTGCGGCCTCATCCTGAATGGCGTGCTCGTTGCCCATGGCGGATTGATGGATCAATTTATATAGATCTTCTTCGTTCCAACGGGGATAACGGCGCTGGTGGTCGAGCAAGATCTCTCTCATTTGACCTCTCAAAGCATGATCAAGGGTCGTTCCGGCATGGGTTCATCCAGCAGGATGTTGAGGTTGTAAAGCAACGACATAGCCTCTGGCATGGAGAATTTGGTCTTCTTAAGCGTGTTCATGACAGGATCAATATTGTAGTTCTTAGCCTCGCGAAAATCGGTTCCGGTGAGGTTGGTGTGTGAAAAACGCGCATCCTCGAAGTCGCTGCCGACGCAATCCGCGTAGGATAAATTGGCGTCTTCAAAATTAACGTCATGCAAAATACAGTGGTTCAGGATCACCTTCTCCATGTTTAAACCCATGAAAGTGCTGCTATTCATGACGCAGGATTGAAAGTTGACCGGCCGGGCGATAAGTGAGCCAGCCGCCCAATCAGATTGCGTCCAATTGATGCCCAACAGCTTGGATTCCGCGAAGCGGGTGTTGGAAAACGCAGTGTCTTTCAGACTGACCATGCTCAGGTCGCAGCCCACAAAAGTGCACTCGCGAAAACGGCAGCGCTGAAAATTGGTGCCGTTGAAATTGCATTTGATAAAGGTGCATGAGTTGAATTCCTTCAGTTGAATGCGCGATTCCCTGATCTCAACGTTCTTGTACTCAACCTTGTTATATTCGACTTCGCCTGATGCTGAATTATCCATTGGAACCACCCCTTTACATGAAGATGTCGGTTAACGATTCAAAAGCTGTTAACACCTGTTGCAAGTTTGATTCCAAGACATCATGATCGTTTTGCCAAAAGTGAGCGCATCATTTCAAGTAACAGCGCTTTCTCCTGCGGGAAGGATTCCACCTCACGCAGTCTTTGGGTGATCAGGGGCAGTCTCCAGCGATTGATCTGCTGCATGCTGGCCGGGCGTAATTTCAGGTAACGACGCAAATAGACGTGGTTGAACTGCCTGCGGAAGAGGGTCAGGATCAGCTTCATGAGCAGCGGGGTTTCGGGGGGAAGAACCGAGGATTCGATAATCAGCAAGGTCCGGCACACGTCCGCCAGGGGGTCGCCGCGGCAACCGGTAAGCCAATCGATGATGACCTCGCCGCGCTCGGAGCACAAGATGTTGCCCGGGTGAAAGTCACCGTGACAGAACGCTGACCCTTCAGGCAAGTTCCGCAGCACTTTGAGTACGACCAGGCGCTCCTCTTCGGTGATGCCGGTGGCAGCCAGGATGCCGTTCTCGATGCCGGATTTTTGGTCCGGCAGGTCACTGCCCGCCTGGCAGGCATGCATGGCGGCGTGCAGATCCGCCAGTTGGCGGGCGATGGCGGCAAAACGCAGCGGGTGGCTCTCAAGGACGTTCATTAAAGTGGCCCCTTCGACGCGTTCAAACACGATGCCATGCCGGCCCTCTTGTTCAAGGCATTCATAGGCCCTGGGCACGGGCAAGCCAGCCTGCCAGGCTGCCCGGGTGATGGCCAGTTCCATCTCAGCCAGAACCGCCGGATAATTAATGTGATTCAATTTGAGGACCCTGCCCTGCCCCCATTCGTAGATCTCGGCCATGCGGCCGCTGTTGAACAATTTGTTAGAATCCAACATTTTTACCCTCAATAAACCAAAGTAGGAGTAGATCAACCCATTGATGTGACCCCTATGGGTCAGTAAATGAATCAATTGACTGATTAACAGTCTGATTTTATCGCTTTTTCCCCCTTGAAATGACCCTTAAGAGTGCCCGATTGGGTAGTTCCGCGACAAGAGTTGGTCTCGTAGAATACTTGCTAATTATTACTCACTTGTCTATTCAACCTTAAGCACTCAAGCAAACGATTAGAAAAAGGTTTTTCCTGATCCTCTCTTCAAACCACAGCGATATTTTTTATTATTTCAGGAGTTGCAGATTTTGAACCTTTGGATTGCCATTTCAATTTTTATCCTTGCTTACGTGGCCATTGCCAGTGAAAAATTTCCGCGCCATTGGGTAGCCATGCTGGGCGGCAGTCTGCTGGTGGTTTTTGGGGTGCTGAACCCCAAAGATGTGGTGGAGATCATCAACTGGGATACGCTTGGATTGTTGGCCGGCATGTTCGTGCTGGTTTCCATTTTGACTGAATCAGGTTTCTTCAAATGGCTGGCCATGACCGCGGTCAGAAAGGTCAAGTACCGCCCCATTCCGCTGTTTATTGTGTTGATCCTTCTGGCAACGTTCTTATCCATGTTCATGGATAGCATCACCGTGATGCTCTTTTTGGCCGCGCTGACCGTGCAGCTTTGCCATTTGCTGCGTTTGGATCCCATTCCCATCGTGATCGCCGAAGTGTGCGCCGCCAACACGGGCGGGGCCGCCACCCTGGTGGGAGATCCGCCCAATGTGATTTTGGGCACCACACTGGGATTCTCCTTTTCGGATTTCGCGATACACACCGGCCCCATCGCCGTCATTTGCGCATTGACGATCCTGGTGATGACTTATCTGGTGAATCGCAAGTCACTCAAAGAAGCCCAAAGCTGGCTGACTGATTACACCATCATGGAAATTGAGTTTCAAAACCGTTTTGAACTGAATCGCCGCCTGGCCACCACCGGATTGATCGGGTTCGGCGTCGCGGTCATTTTGCTGGTCTTCCACCTTCCGCTCAGCCACTTGATCCACTTTGAGATCACCCCCGCCATGGCAGCCCTGCTGCCCGCGTTGGTGTGCATCTTTTTCTTAAAGGACGCCCAACGCAGCGCCGTCATCCTCAAACTGGATGGTGAGAGCATCCTGTTCTTTTGCGGTTTGTTCATCTTGATCGGCGGACTTGAAAAGGTGCACTTGTTTGAAGACCTGGCAGAAGGGTTCGCCCATTTGACCAACGGCAATACCAACCTTCTGGTGGTTGGCTTACATTGGGTACCGGGTATTTTCAGCGGTGTGGTCGACAACGTGCCTCTGGCGCTGGCCATGAGCTATGTGCTAAAAGATCTGGCTTTATTGCCAGCCATGCCGGCCCTCTCATTAATGGTGTGGTCGCTGGCCCTGGGGGTGGATATTGGCGGCGCCCTGACACCCATTGGTGCTTCGGCCAACGTGGTCGCCTACAGTTATCTTGAAAAACAGCATGGCAAAACCGGATGGAAGGTGTGGCTGAAATATGCTGTTCCCCCCGCCCTGACGGCCATGGTGATCGCCACCTTATTGATCCTGGTGAAGAGCCAAACAGGTTGGTACTAGACCTCAAGTCTTCATCTGTAAAACTTATATTTCTTTGGAGGAAAAAATGGAAAAGAAACAAGCTTTTTGGCTGGGAGCAATCAAATGGATGCGCTGGGTGCTCATTCCAGCAGCCATCGGTGCCGCTTTGATCGCTTTCAAACCCGTTTTCGCGCAATCGGGTGACGAGGTCGGTGATTTGACCCGCGGATTGAACACCATTTGGGTGCTCATCACCGGTTTTCTGGTTTTCTGGATGCAGGCAGGTTTCGCGCTGGTTGAAGCTGGTTTGACCCGCTCCAAGAACACCACCAACATTTTATTTAAGAACCTGATCGATTTTGTGTTCGCCACCCTGGCTTTTTGGGCTACCGGTTACGCCTTGATGTTCGGCACCTCAGCCGCAGGACTAGTGGGAACCAGCGGGTTCTTCGTTTCTCACGTCGGCCCGGATGTAGCCGGTCTGCCCCTGATGGCTTTCTGGTTCTTCCAATTGGTGTTTGCCGGAACAGCAGCCACGATCGTGTCTGGTTCCATGGCCGAGAGAACCAAGTTCAAATCCTACCTGGTCTACTCGTTCTTCATTTCAGCCATCATCTATCCGATCTCAGGCCACTGGATCTGGGGCGGCGGCTGGCTGGCCACCCTGCCCTTCGGCGCCGGATTTAAGGATTTCGCCGGTTCCACCGTGGTGCACAGTGTTGGTGGATGGTTGGCCCTGCTAGGTGCCATCGCCCTCGGTCCGCGTATTGGACGTTTCGGCAAGGACGGCAAAGCCAAAGCCATCCCGGGTCACTCCATCACTCTGGCCACCCTGGGCGTGTTCATCCTCTGGCTGGGCTGGTTTGGGTTCAACCCTGGGTCGCAACTGGCAGCCAATGGCTACAACGCAGACGTGATCTCACTGGTGGCGGTGAACACCAATATTGCCGCTGCGGCGGGCGGTTTGATCGCCCTGGTGTTAAGCTGGTTGTTTGTCAACAAGAAACCTGACCTTGGCGTCACTCTGAATGGTGTGCTGGCCGGCCTGGTGGCCATCACCGCTCCCTGCGCGTTTGTGACCCCGGTTTACTCCATCGTCATTGGCGCGGTAGGCGGCGTGGTGGTCTTCTTTGGCGCCCTGCTGCTCGAAAAATTGAAGATTGACGACCCCGTCAGCGCGGTTCCCGTCCATTTAATGAACGGCATCTGGGGCACCCTGGCCGTTGGCATCTTTGCCACCGAGAATGGCGTCACCGGTTTGATCGCCGGTAATGCCGGCCAGCTTTTGGCCCAAACCATTGGTATCCTGGCCGTGGGTGGCTGGTGTGTAATCACTGGCAGTATCTTGTTCTTTGGTCTGTTGAAAAAAGGAGTTGGATTGAGGGTTGATATGAGAGAAGAGATGGAAGGCCTTGATCTCACCGAACACGGCACAGAAGCTTATGCCCCTGACGTGATCACTGTAACTGACGCAGCCTAAGACAATCATTTAATGATGATCAGTGACCGCCCCGCATGGCGGTCACTTTTCTTCTGCGGATCATACCAAAGATAGATCAACAAAAAGACCCTTACTACCCAAACGGGTACCATCAACTGCAAAACAACCCCATGGATTCCATATTTCGAATGCGGCAACACCAAAAATCGCCCGAATGGGTAATTACAATTGAGGCAAGCTGCCCGTAAAATAGAACCAGTAATCAAGATGAAAGGATGAGGAACAGAATGATGAATGAAACCATTACCACTTACGCGATACCCCTGGTGATCTACCTGGTGATGGGCATCGTGACAGCCCGCATCCAACTTGAGGGCGTCAATTTCAAGGCATTCAATTTCTTGAAATGGATGCAGTTCATCGTGGACGCGCTGCGTATCATCATGCTGTGGCCGCTGGTGCTCTTCATCGACAAATCCAAGGGCTGGCTTGAAAAGACCGCCGGGGTTGTGGAAGCAGAAAACGGACTATCCGAATCTGAGATCTAATAGCCAAATCCAACAGAGATCCGCTGGAGAAGTGCATCTCTGTTATTGATGTGAAATGCCGGTCAACCGACTTGACCGGCTTTCGGTTTAATAGGACTAGAGAAGGGACTGAATGGCCGCTGCCAATTCGAGCATCAAAGGTCGGTCCTTTTCAGGGTCGAAAAGATCGGTCTGTTTGTGTTTGGGAGGATACGACCAGGGCAATTGGCGCCTAAATTCATCAGGCTCGTCGAGGTAGCGCGGCACAATGTGGGCGTGCAGGTAGGGGTCAGTGTTGCTCAGCATGCTGTAATTGATGCGATAGGCACCGGTCACCTTCAGCAGGGCATCCCCCACCAGTACCATATCCAACATGAAACGCGCGCGCTGCGCTTCATTGAGGGCGTTGATGGATTCCACGGCGGGATCGGCCAACAGGATGCAGTATCCACGCAGGTATTGCATGTCGCACATGGCCACCCAGCCTGAAGGTACACGGCAGATAATGGAGGGGTTGGTTCCGCTATGCGCCGTCTCGAGGCGTTGGGGAATGGTGATCTCAGGCATAATCTTTACTCCACAGTTATTCTTTGGTGATGAATTTGTTGTAGTCTGGTGGGATCTGAAGGTTGAAGCGTTCGCACAACTGCCGCACGTCATGGTAATCGTTCTCATCCAACGGGTAGCCGGTGTGGAATTGCACCATCCACTCAGGCGGGATGCAGCGTACCGGCTGGCCGGCAATGCTGCCGCTGCCCTGCAGAGATTCATAGGGGTATGCCACCCCGTGTAGCAGTTGATGATGCTCGTCAAAAGTACACGAATGGAGATCGACCAGGTGGCCCTGATCGTCGCCCATGACGAAATTACATTCCCAGCTGTCATTTCGGGGTACTTCGCGGTAGCCGCTGGCTTCGAGCAAGGCCCGGATCTTGGGGGCATCTGCTTCACTGACGGCTATATCCAGGTCGTCGTGGGGGCGGGTCTGCTCGCCCAGCAGGGCATCCACGCCCCAGCCGCCGTCAATGATGAAGGGGATGTTGTTTTGAGCCATGAGCTCCGCGAACCAGAGCACGGTTTCGGCGGGCATGAGGGGTTTTAAAGATTGGAAGGAAGTCATCGTGTTAATATCGGATTATTTAGGAACGAAAAATTTTTTAAGTAGAATGCATTACGTTGCCATCCAGTAAGGGCAATTCATGAATTGCCCTTACTCAAAACCAAGACTTTTTATTCCGGGCGATAAGGAGCCTGGGTGTCAATGTCACCTACGAATTGCGGCAGGTTGGTGTGCCCCAAAATTTGGCGGATGCCGGCGATCTCACCCAGGTGATACCAGTAGTGATAGGTAATGCGCAGCAGCACGCTGCCCCACAATTCTTCAGAGACCACGCCGTCTTTGACACAATAAGTGGAAAGAAAGGCCTTATCCAACGTGTCCAGCCAGGGGTCGTTGGCGCGGATGATGGTCTGCCAGGCGGCAAGCATGTCTGCCAGGGGCGGTGTGGAGGCCGGCTGCCCTTTTCCCACGACAATGTCGAGTTCGGGGATCAGCATTTTGCCCTGACCGAAGTAGAGCAAGCGTTTCTGCTCCTGCCAGGCCAGATGGCCCACGACCCAGCTGATGCAGTTGAGCGGAGGAAAGCGTTTGCAAGCGTCTTCTTCAGAAACGCCCGTGAAGGCGCGCATGAACTCCGAGCGGGTGAAACGCAGTTGGTCCACCAGTGGATGTGCCATAACTGTCTCTCCTTTATGACCTGACAAGGGTTGAAAAAAGTACTTGTCCACGTTTAGTGCAAATTCCGGGAATCCATAACAGTTTACTATTCTTCATATCCTCGTTTAGGGCACAATTCGGGAATCTAGAAACAGATTCCCGAATTAGTTATTTTACTCTGGGCGATAGGGAGCCTGGGTATCGATGGCGCCCACGAACTGCGGCAGGTCAGAGTGCCCCAGGTTCTGGCGGATGGCAGAGATCTCGCCAGTGTGGTACCAGTAGTGGTAGATGACGCGCTGCAGCATATTGCCCCAATAGCGCTGGATGGGTTTGCCGTCTTTGAGCACCTGCTCCTGAAGTTTGGCGACCGTGAGGGTGTCGAGGAAGGCATCCGCTTCTTTGGTGACTTTCTTCCAGAGCTTGAGCATTTCATCCAGGTCGGGGATGCTGGCCGGCGCGCCATAAGCGCACAACTCGTTGAGCTGCGGATAGGGTACATTACCGCTGGGATAGGTGATGAAGTAACGCTGCTCATGCCAGGCCAGATGGCCCACGTTCCAGGCGATGCAGTTCATGGGCAATAAGCGTTTGGCGGCGTCTTCGGGGGTGAGTCCCTTCAGGCAGCGTTTGAATTCAGAACGTGTGAAACGCAGTTGGTCAACCAGGGGGTGGGTCATATAAAAGTTCCTATTATTGGGTTAGCGGTTTACGATTTGAAGAATGGTGTACAGTTTTTTCTTTTGTTCAAAATCCGGTAGTCAAAAAACAGATTCCCAGATTTCAAAAGACTAAATCGTCATCGCCATCAACATCTCGTCGTACATGGTGTCACCAATGCAGATGGCCATGGGTTCGACGCCGTAAACAGTGAATCCGCAGCGGGTGTAGGTTTTGATGGCACGGGTATTGGTGTTGACCACGGCCAGCTTGACCACCTTGACACCCTTCTCCAGCGCCCAGGCGGTGCAGCGCGCGATCAGGCCCTCGGTGATGCCCAGGCCGCGAAATTCCTCTTTGACATACACCCCCCAGATGGTGGCGGTGTGCTGCAGCTTGGGGGAGCTCTCACGCTTGATGCCGCACATGCCGATCAGATCCCCCTCATGGACGGCGAAAAAGAGGCTGCCGAACTGGTTCAAGTCGTGCAGTCGCTGCTCCCAAAAAGTGGTGGGGAAAGTGAAATTGGTGGCGTAATCGGAGCTGAAGGCCTCGGGGTGTTTTTGCAGGGCCTCTAGGCGCAACTCACGAAAAGGCAGAGCATCTGACTGAATGGCGGGTCGCAGGGTGATCTCTCCCCTGCTGGTTTTCATGTAGGTATCCATG
>CAYYRU010000067.1:1244-13077 GCA_964474095.1 uncultured Anaerolinea sp. | reverse complement strand
AGTTTTACCACCGCGTTGATCCTTTCCATTTTCCTGGGCGCTCTGGGTGTAGATCGCTTCTATCTCGGTCACATTGGCACCGGTGTGCTCAAGCTGTTGACTGGCGGCGGCTTTGGCATTTGGTGGTTGATCGATGTCATCATGATTGCCACCAAGTCACTCAAAGATAGCAACGGTCTGCCGTTGGTGTAAGCAGATTCTGAAATATTGAATAGCGAACTCCGGGATGCTGCCTTAGCCCCGGAGTTTTGTTTTGTCCAAGGAATAATTAGTGAACGCAGTACACTTGCTTTACAACGGAACAAAGTCCTCCGTGTCTTTGCGTGGATGGTTATTCAGGCCAATGCGGCCTGAGTGGAAATAGTTATTACGAACCTCGCCCCATTCCTCTCCATCTATGATGGAGAGGGTGCTTCAGGTTTTTTTGACTAATGCAAACAAAAAGGGCGAACTATTGGTCGCCCAAGAACTTTATTGGTGTTTTTCGTTTTTTCGTGGTTTAGATCTTACAATCCGGCGGCTTTTTTCAAAGCTTCGGCTTTGTTGGTACGCTCCCAGGTGAAATCGACGTCGTCGCGGTGGCCTCACCCCGTCCCTCTCCATCCTCGATGGAGAGGGTGCCTACGGATTCTACTTTTTGACAGAAACATTTTTGTGTATTAAAAAGAGCGGCCTTTCGGCCGCCCTTATTTTACTTTTAGGTGTTTTTCGTTCTTTCGTGGTTTGCTTTAGAGTATTCTATTTACAGTCCAGCAGCTTTTTTCAGTTCAGCGGCTTTGTTGGTGCGCTCCCAGGTGAAATCGACGTCGTCGCGGCCAAAGTGGCCGTAGGCGGCAGTCTTCTGGTAGATGGGCTTGCGCAGGTCGAGATCGCGGATGATGGCGCCCGGGCGCAGGTCAAAGGTCTCGCCGATCAGTTTGGCGATCTTTTCATCGGCGATCTTGCCGGTGCCAAAGGTCTCAACATTGATCGAGAGGGGATGGGCCACACCGATGGCGTAAGCTACCTGGATCTCGCAGCGGTCGGCCAAACCGGCTGCCACCACGTTCTTGGCCACCCAGCGGCAGGCGTAAGCCGCGGAGCGGTCCACCTTCGTGGGGTCCTTGCCTGAAAAGGCGCCGCCGCCGTGACGTCCCATGCCTCCGTAGGTATCCACGATGATCTTACGGCCGGTGACGCCGGCATCTCCCATGGGTCCGCCGATGACAAAGCGGCCGGTGGGGTTGACGTAGATCTTGGGCTGTCCGTTGAGCAGTTCAGCCGGGATGACCGGGTTGATGACGTATTCGATGACGCCCTCGGTGATCTCGGCATGCGAGACCTCGGGGGAGTGCTGTGTGCTGATGAGCACGGTATCCACGCGCACAGGCTTGCCGTGTGAGTATTCCACGGTGACCTGTGATTTACCATCAGGGCGCAGCCAGGGCAGTTTGCCAGACTTGCGCACTTCGGTGAGTTGACGGGTAAGCTTGTGGGCTAAATAGATGGGCATGGGCATGAGGGTGGGGGTCTCGTTGCATGCGTAACCAAACATCATCCCCTGGTCGCCGGCGCCGATCTCATTGAGTTCCTTCTCGGTGACCTCACCGCCCTTGAGCTCGTAGGATTGGTCCACGCCCATGGCGATGTCGGGGGATTGGCTGGCGATGGCGCTCATGACGGCGCAGGTGTTGCCGTCAAAGCCCTTGTCAGAGCTGTCGTAGCCGATCTCTTTGACCACCTTGCGCACCAGTTCGTCGAAGTTGACGAAGGCCTTGGTGGTGATCTCGCCCAACACCATCACGAAGCCGGTCTTGGTGGCGGTTTCACAGGCCACGCGGCTGCGGGGATCCTGCGCCAGGCAGGCATCCAACACGGCATCACTGACCTGATCGCAAAGTTTGTCGGGGTGTCCTTCGGTCACTGATTCAGAAGTGAACTTGTAGCTGGGGGAATCCATGAAAGTACTTGAAGCCATTGGTTTGTTCTCCTTTAGAAATAAAAGTTGCCCCGGGCGTCGAACTTTTGGGGGCAACAGGTCTTGACTGTCGGCTGCCCTCCTATCTTCCAGATCATACTGTCGGAATTAGCACCATGTCACAGTAAACTGTTCCTGGTTGCCGAGGCTTCATCGGGCCGGTCCCTCCGCCTCTCTGGATAGAAGTGCCGTTTAGGGGCTATTTAATTGTAGACAAAGTCTATCATGATTGGGTTTTGATGTCAAATTACGAAGGTCATGTCAAAGTTAGCCTATGGTCATACCATCGGTTTGCGACGAGATCACGAGATATTGGTTTATCTCAAAGAATAATTGAGTGGATTCAGATAAAACGACATGCTTTAATTATTAAAGAATTTTCTTTTTTGAAAGCAGGCGCATTGTATAATATGCCGTTATTACAGACAAAGAAATCGAAACAATCATCGGAGATTACATGAAAGCTCCATCAAAACTCTTGTTGCTCATCACTTCAACCCTTTTGTTGTTATCACTGATCTCGTGTTCTGCAAACCCTGCAGACCTGTCACAGACACCTCCCCCGGAAGTGACTTCGGATCCTGACGCTACAAACACAAACCCAGTGTTGGTCAGCGTTGACTCTGAAGTACAACGAGCTGTGGAATCTGGGTTTGTACCCGACGACCTGAACGCTGGTTTTGACCAGACGATCACCTTTGCCGAATACACGCGATTGCTTGAAAACTTTATCACGCTCCAAGACACTGAACTTGTCCAATCATGGCTTGATCTCACGGAGAAGGCTGCCGCGTCTGATGACCTCATGATGCGGGAAGACGGCATGCTTGAGCTCTTCTTTGCGGCAGAAATTTTGGGCGCCGACCGATTTAATTCTGATTGGGGGATCGATAACAACCGCCTGGGTGAAAAAGTCTGGGATGAATTTGCCTGGGATTATCCACTCTTTCCGAAATGGACGGATAAGAAAAGGCTCCAGGAGGAATGGGATAATTACATGATCGCTGCCTATTTTTACAGTTTCGGCAGAATCTCATTATTAAGTGGCAAACCTATCTTTGATATTGACGAGACCATTCCTTCCATGCGGGTAAGCCAACCTTTCACTCGAGCAGAAGCGATTCGATCCGTTTTGCGGTTGTATGAATCGATCGCAGAGGAATACAAAAGAATCCCAACAGATTTTGATCGGGATTTTCTGGCCGCTGTGGAAGAAAGAAAAGCAGCCATATTGACCAGCCCAACCACTGTTACGATCTCCGGCACTTCATACTTTGTTTCCAACACTGGTAATGATGAAAACGACGGCTTATCAGCTGAGACCGCTTGGGCAACGCTGGATAAAGTAAATCAAGCTCCGCTTGCTCAGGGAGATGGCGTTTTCTTTGAACGCGGTGGTTTGTGGCGTGGACAATTACGAGCAAAAGAAGGTGTCACTTATTCCGCTTATGGCACAGGCATTAAACCAGCGATTTACGGCTCACATGAAAACAGCGCTGATCCTGAAAAATGGTCACTTCTTGAAGGCACCCAAAATATCTGGGTGTATTACAAAGAATTGACTGATGTAGGCACCCTGGTTTTCAACGAGGGTGAGGAATGGGCAATTCGGGAAACCCCCTCATTTGTGAACGGTAAATTTGTCTTACGTGAAGATAAAAGCGTTGAATTTGACCTCATCAAAGAACTTGACCAGAATTTGGAGTTCTTTTCTGAAGTGGACGCCTATCTTGTGGATGGCGCACCATACAGGCCTGGAATGGAATCAGTGGAAGACAACGTTGGCACGCTTTATTTGCGCAGTGAGAATGGCAATCCAGGAGCGCTCTATGATTCCATTGAAATCTTGACCCGCAACTACATTGTGATTCCGGCGGATAACACCATCTTTGACAACCTCACCATAAAATATACCGGGCAACATGCATTATCATCCTGGGGAAACCGCATAACTGTTCAAAATTGTGAGTTTGGCTGGATTGGGGGAAGCATTCAATACTACGATCCAGAAACCAATGATCCTGGCCGATTGGGCAATGCCATTGAATCTGATGGTTCTTATGACAGCTTCAAGGTGCTTAATAATTATATCTATCAGGTTTTTGATGCTGGCGCTTCAAATCAGGAAACAGACAAGAACCACAATGGACATACCATCATGCAAAACATTGTCTATTCAGGCAACATCATGGAGTATTGCACCTATGGCATTGAGATCTTTTTGGATGTTGGAGAAGCAGACCCGAACGTGCATTTCTTGAAAAATTTGTTGATTGATAATAACTATATTCTCTACACTGGTTTTGGCTGGGGCAATCAGCGCCCTGATTTTGGCACTCCCTCTTCCATTCAATTGTGGACCTATCCCAACGCTTCTGAGAACTTTGTCATCCAGAACAATGTTCTTTATCTGAGCAAGGAACGCCTGCTTGATAACGGGTCTGAACTGCAATGGATGCCCAAGCTATCCGGGAATACTTACGTCCAAACCTCTGACGGCATGCTGGGAACCTGGACAAACCCTGATGGAATCGGATGGAACGACCACTATATTTACATGGCCAATATTGACGAGATTTTACGCGATGTCTTTGGCGACAAGACCGGCGTGGTGATTCCACCCCATTTTGAATAATCAAAAAAACCCCTGGGCAATTGGAACAAGCCCGGGGGTTTTGATTTGCGAAATTAATGCTCATGCCATTAGTACAAAATCGGGCATTTCATGTTCAATCGCGTGAATTCTATCGAAGGGTCTATTCTTCCCTTTTAATGGTGAAGGTGTCAAAATCACGCGCCACCACCGCCTCTGGGAAGACGCTGCGGGCTTCAGCGGCCACGTCTTTGTCACGGTAGCGCCGGCTGAGGTGGGTGATCATCATTTTGCCAGCCTGGATCTTGGTGGCAAACTCGGCCGCCTGTTTGGCGGTGAGGTGGGCATATTGGCGCGCCATGTCGGCTTCTTCTTCCAGGTAGGTAGATTCGATCACCAGACCGTCCACCCCGCGCAATAATTCCACCAGGCTCTCGGTTTCGCCCAGGTCACCCAATGCGGCCAGGCGTGTGCCGCGGCGCAGTTCGCCCATCACCATCTCGGGGGTGATGCTGCGTCCGTCTTCCAACACCACCGTCTGACCAGCGGCCAGCTTTCCAAACTGAGGGCCGGGCGTAAGACCGAGTTCAGCCGCCTTTTCAGGCAGGAAGGGGCGGCGCGATTTTTCTTCAAAGAGATAACCCAGGCAGTCGGGTCCGCGGTGCTGCACCGGGAAGGCGCTCACCGTGAAATCGGAGCCTTCGAAGAAGACACCTTTTTTGATGGGGATGAGTGAGATCGGCATGGGTGCGGTGGCTCCGCGCAGCACTACGCCGTTGAGCAGGTCGCTGATGCGGTCCAGGGCGCTGCTGCCGCCGTAGATCTCAAGGCCGTCGATCGATTCCCAGCGCATGAAGGTGGATAGCAGCCCGGCCAGCCCGAGGATGTGATCCAAGTGGCCGTGCGTGATGAGGATGCGGTTGAGGCGCTTGAAACCCACGCCGCTCTGCAAGATCTGGCGCTGAGTGCCTTCACCGCAATCCACCAGAAAGCGGTATTCGTCGTGCTGCACCAGGTAGGCGGGCAGGTTGCGTTTGGGGGAGGGGGCTGAGGCGGAGGTGCCGAGGAAGGTAATCTCAAACAAGGGAATCTGTCCTTTCAAAATGCCTTTCTATTTTACCCTAACTTGTCTGGATGCGAGCGCTTTCGGCTGATGGCATAAACCTTGCAATCATAAGATCGGTCATTATTGAATTTAATCCCGCGAGGCTCAATCGTCCACGGGGAATACCAAACTGTGCCAGTGCCCACACTAGCAACACGGGGCGCCCGCACGTCATTATGGATTGGAGTTTTCTTATGAACCTGCTCTCTGTTAAGATCGACAAACCTGAAGACATCAATTTCATTCTCGGGCAATCGCATTTCATCAAAACGGTGGAAGACATCCATGAGGCCATGGTGAACACCGTGCCGGGCATCAAGTTTGGGCTGGCCTTCTGTGAAGCCTCGGGTGCCTGTCTCATCCGCACCACTGGCACAGACAAGGGCATGATCGAATTGGCGCGCCAAAACGCCGCCAACATCGGCGCTGGCCACAGTTTTATCCTCTTTTTGGGGGGCGGGTACTTTCCAATTAACGTGTTGAACACGCTAAAACACATCCCCGAGATTTGCGAGATCTACTGCGCCACCGCCAACCCGGTGGATGTGGTGATCGCCGACAACGGCACAGGCCGTGCCATCTTGGGTGTCTTTGACGGCGAGAAACCCAAAGGTATTGAAACGGAAGACGATGTGGTCTGGCGCAAGGAATTTTTGCGCAAGATCGGTTACAAGGCTTGATCAGGCAGAAAAAGGAGTTCATATGAAGAGAAAATTCATCCCCATCCTGGTACTCATCCCCTTATTTTTGGTGAGCTGCACCTGGTTCTCGGGTCTAAAAACCAACCAGCCTCTGGATGATGCCCAGATGGCCACGCGCGTGGCACAACTGCTTTCCACCATGACCACGCCC
Source organism: uncultured Anaerolinea sp. (assembly GCA_964474095.1). Taxonomy (GTDB): domain Bacteria; phylum Chloroflexota; class Anaerolineae; order Anaerolineales; family Anaerolineaceae; genus UBA6107. The sequence continues at coordinate 6,570 of CAYYRU010000067.1, read as the reverse complement.
ACCTCTGAGATTGTGTTCCCGCCCACTGCCACTTTGGCGCTGCCAACCCAGGCTCCGACCATGACCCAAACGCCGGTGGTGCTGCTGGTAACTGCCACCCCCACCGGGACGGTTGAGGTGGGCGGTGACCAGGCCACCCCCACGGCCATGATCGCGGGAAATGTGGCAGAGAACACGGCCACGCCCCAGCCCACCCTGGAACCAAGCCCCACCCCGGGTGCAGCTCTGCCGGCTTCGGATCCGGTCAACACGTTGGGCAACCCCAGCAACTCCGACCCCATGGATTCAAACACCAAGTGGTCGTGGCCGCAGGGACCGGATGATTACGTCAACGTTGAGTTCAAAGACGGTTATCTGTTGATGACCAACACCAATAAAGACGCCGCCGGATGGCGTTTGCCCCTTCTCGGCCAGCAGATCAATTCTTACATCGAATTGACCGCCAACTCGGGCACCTGCACCAACAAAGATTCCTACGGCATCATTTTCCGCGTGCCGGTGTTGAAATCGCCCGATCAGGGATATCTCTTCCAGGTGACCTGCGATGGTTATTACAGGCTGTGGAAGTGGGACGGCAAAGTGGGCGAAGACGGTCAGGCCGTCAGCCTGATCAACTGGAAGCAAAGCGCCGAGATCAAAAGCGGTGCCAACCAGGTCAACCGCCTGGGCGTGATGGTGGTGAACCAAAAGATCACCCTCTACATTAACGGTGTCAAGGTGGGTGAGGTGAGTGATTCTTCCTTCTCGGCCGGCTTCTTCGGCGCCTTCGTGCGCTCGGGTGCCAGTGGTAATTACACCGCCAAGTTTGACAGCATGCGCTATTGGGAAGTGCCCTGATCCAAACCAGGTTACGGATAACAAAGAACCTCAGCAATGGGGTTCTTTGTTTTATAATCGAAAATGGGTCGCGACCTTGTTGGTCATTGCCCTCTGAGTTTATTATCGCACCTCAAATCCCCTCTCCATCCATGGATGGAGAGGGGCAGGGGTGAGGTATAAATATGACCACCAATATCTGGGCACTGAGATTTTTCATTCTTCAAGTTGGAGCATGCCATGAAGAGTTTTCGCAAGGAGTTATGGTTTCTGATCCCCGCCAGGCGCGGATTTGTCAACATCACCGGTCAGGTGGAAGCCTGCGTGCGTGAGAGCGGCATCCGCGAAGGTCTGGTGTTGGTCAACCCCATGCACATCACCGCCAGCGTCTTCATCAACGATGATGAAGGCGGTCTGCACCATGACTATGACGAATGGCTCGAAAAGCTGGCTCCCCACGAGCCGGTTTCGGGTTACTGGCATAACCGCACCGGAGAAGACAATGCCGATGCCCACATGAAGCGCCAGGTGATGGGGCGTGAGGTGGTGGTGGCCATCACCAACGGCCGCCTCGATTTTGGCACCTGGGAACAGATCTTCTATGGCGAGTTTGACGGCGGGCGCGAAAAACGCGTGCTGGTCAAGATCATTGGCGAATGATTCCCCGTTTGCCGTGAAGGCCGGCTTGTTGTAAGATAATCAATAAACTAAAAATGTGAGTTTTCATGGAACATGCCCTGATCTGCCCGCAATGCAAAGCCCCACTCACCGCCCACCGTTTCGCCCGCAGTGCCACCTGCGCCTACTGCGGCACGACGGTATTTCTGGATGAATCTTCAGTATCGGCGGAGAGTTTTCACGAGTCTTTTAAGCACTGGAACGCCCCCGAAAGCTACGGCATAGGCGCGTATCTCTCGCTTGGCGGCCGTCACTGGGTGGTCGAGAAACTGCTCGCCCAGGGCGAAGTCGCGGATATTTACAGCGGACGGCTGGCACGCTGGCCGACCGAACTGGTATTGATCAAGATCTTACGCGACAATAACGACGCTCCATTTTTACAGCGGGAAGAAACGACGCTGCAGGCACTCGTCCACAGCCAGGCACGCGGGGCGGCCCATTTTTTGCGTCTGGTGCCGCAGCCGGTGGTGATGGGCACGGTCAACGGCAGCGCCTACCACGGCCGCGCGGTCAGCATCCTGCGCCATGAGAGCGGATTCAACCACACCTTTGTCGACGTCAAACGGGCTTACCCTGATGGCATCCCGGCGCGCTCTGTGATCTGGATCTGGCGGCGACTGTTGGAGCTGTTTTCATTCATGCACCGCAGCGGCTTTGCCCACGGTGCCGTGCTGCCCGAACACCTGCTGGTGCAGCAAAACGATCACGGCGTGCGTCTGGTGGGATACGGGCGCTCCAGCAGGCTGGGTGAACCATTTCCCGGCATGTGCCCTGGCTGTGAAAAAAATTACCCCCTTTCAGACAGCTCGATCCACAAACTCACCACCGATTTGGACGTGGTCATGAGCGCGCGCTGCCTGGTGGATTTGTTGAACGGTGATCTCGAGACCTGCGAGCTGCCTGGCGCGGTGCCGCCGGCGCTGGCTGCCCTCATCAGCAGGGTCGCGCGACTGGATCCGCGCAAACAAGCTGTGGGCGACCCGCTGGCCATCCACCAGCAACTGGCGGAGATTTCAGACCAGGTTTACGGCGCGCCGGTCTTTAATCCCATTCGCATGCCTGATTAGGTCAACAGCAATCATTCCACGCATATTCAAAAGGAGACATTATGGGTTACGGAAATTACAGTCAAGCGGCACACCAGGCCCTGCTCAAGGGCAGAAGCGACCTCCCCGCGCAGCAGATCTTCAAGCAGAGCGACTGCCATCCACTGATGAACCCGCACGGCGTCAAGCTGCGCGAGAGCCGTGATGGGAGCGACCATCCCCAGTCGTTGGGAATCGTTTTCGCCCTGGACGTGACCGGCTCGATGGGCGCCATCCCGCGCCTCATGGCCACGAAGGAATTACCCGTTTTCATGAAAGTCTTGCAGGATTGTTCAATCCCCGATCCGCAGTTGTTGTTCATGGCGGTGGGGGATGCGTATAGTGACCGCGCGCCGTTGCAGGTCGGACAGTTTGAGTCCACGGCCGAGTTGATGGACCAATGGCTGACCTGGTCCTTTTTGGAAGCCGGTGGCGGCGGCCAGGGCATGGAAAGCTACGAACTGGGCATGTATTTTTTGGCCACGCACACTGAAATGGACTGCATGGTCAAGCGCCAGAAAAAGGGCTATCTCTTCATGACCGGCGATGAAAACCCGTATCCGACCCTTTCCAAGAACGTGGTGGACGCCGTCATCGGTGACCGCCTGGATGAGGATGTTTCTTGTGAAGAGGTGGTGGCCGAGCTTCAAAAGAGCTTCATCCCCTTCTTCATCATCCCCGATTACGACCGTGCCCCGCGCTGTGAACGCCGCTGGCGCGACTTTTTGGGCGACCATGTCTTGGTAATGGAAGCGCCTGAAGACGTGTGCTATGTCTCCGCGGGTGTGATCCTCATCAACGAAGGCCGTGCCGCCAACATGGAAGAGGTGGTGCGCCTGCTCACTGAAGCCGGGCTTCCCGCAGATCGCCGCGCCGCGGTGGTGAAAACCCTGACGCCTTTTGCCGAAGTCATTTTCAAACGAGGATAAGCGACCTTGCGTGCCACGATATTGGTAGATCTTGGTTTCGGTGACGCGGGCAAGGGTCTGCTCACCGACGCCCTCGTTCGCAAAAGAAACGCGGGGCTGGTGATCCGTTATAACGGCGGCGCCCAGGCCGGCCATAATGTGCATACCGCGGATGGACGCCAGCATACCTTCTCGCAGTTTGGTTCGGGCACCTTCGTGCCAGGCGTGAAAACCTGGCTTTCACAATACGTGGTGCTGCATCCTTCCGCGCTGCTGCTCGAAGGTGACCTCCTGGCTGCCAAGGGAGAAAGAGACGCCTTTTCACGCCTAAAAATCGACCCCCGGGCGGTGGTGATCACCCCTTATCACCAGGCTGCCAACCGCATCCTGGAGCTGTCACGCGGTGAGCGCCGTCACGGTAGCTGCGGGGTGGGCATCGGCCAGGCAGTGCGCGACTCGCTGGCCTTTCCTGAAGAATCGGTTCGCGCGGGCGACCTGGCGGATGAAGAGACCCTGCGCCAAAAGCTCAAGGCCATCCGCGCCCGCAAGATCGACGAGATCCATTATCTGCTCAGCCTGCACCTGGTCAACCCCGAGGAGTTCGAGGATTGGGCGGTTTTCTCTGATGAACGCATTCAAACGGATTGGCTGCAATCCATCTCACGCGTGCAAGCGCTGGGGCTGGTGGGCAGCGAGGATGATCTGCAATCCTGGCTCTCCGCCACGGATGAGGTGATCTTTGAAGGCGCACAGGGCGTCTTGTTGGATGCCGACCACGGTTTTCATCCGCACACCACCTGGTCGGATTGCACCACACGCAACGCGCGCCAGTTGGTCGAACAGTGGCTGCCCCAGGCCGGGGTCAGAACCATTGGCCTGACACGGGCTTACATGGTGCGCCACGGGCCCGGTCCGCTGCCAACCGCCACCAGAGAGCTTTTTGCCGCGGTCACGGATGACAATCGCAGCAATGCCTGGCAGGGCGGGGTGCGCTACGGCTGGTTTGACCCGATCTTATTGAACTACGCTTTGGCGGTCAACGGCCCGGTGGACGAACTGGCCGTGACCCACCTGGACGTGCTGGAGCGCATCCCCGGGTGGAAGTACTGCGCCGCCTACGACCTGATCGACCCGACAGCCGTGGAAAAGAAGACGCGTTTTGACCTGGCCAAAAGTGAACGCTTGACCTTCCCGCAGCGGGAGGCCGTCACCAAGACTTTGATGAAGGTAAAACCCCACCTGTCAAGCCTGGCTCCAGAGCGCGAACAGGTGATCCACAAGATCGAAGAATTATTGGGTGCGCGGGTGGGCATCCAGGCCAGCGGCAACACCGCTGCGAATGTATCGATTGATTGAACTACTTGCGAAACAAAAAACCCGTCGATTTCGACGGGTTTTGATTTTTGGATCAGGGGTTTCCAACCAGGATCTTCATGCTGAGCGGTTCGCCAAAGGGCTCACGGTTGGGGTTATACAGTCGCCAGTAGCTGTAGTAGGTGCCGGGGGTGGTGGGGGCGGTAAACTCAACGGCCACTTCAATGGTGAAGTCAGGTTTTACCGTGTGTGTGAAGAATTCTTTAAAAGTATTGGCTTGAATTCCATCAATATAAGACACGTAGTAATCAGCGTTCCACAAGTTGGTGCCGATATTCTTGACCTTCCAGATCTTGGTGAAGGTGGCGCCGGGTCTGACGATGGTGCCGTCGGGGATGGTGGTGTCTTCGACCCAAATGCTGTTATCCGCTTTGGAGGCTTCTTTCGCTGGCTGCAGGGTGGGGGTGGCCGTTGGCACCTGGAGCGTCGGGTCCAGCGTGGGAGTGGGGGGTTCGAGGGTGGCGG
>CAYYRU010000067.1:0-1234 GCA_964474095.1 uncultured Anaerolinea sp. | reverse complement strand
GCGTGCGTGCGATTGCGCTGGTCCTCGCGCTTCATGGCGCCGCATTCGCCGAGTGGCCGCTGTGGAACGGCGCGGCGTTCGTCGGCGTCAGCGCCCGTGCGGATGATGGCGATGGGGACGGTGATGGTGGCGGTGGGGGTGGCTGAAGGGGTCAGGGCCGCGTTTTGCGTCATCTCGGCGATCATGGTGCCGGCGATCTGGGTGATCTTCAGCACCGGGTCTTCGGTGGGGGCGGCTTTCTGGCAGGCAGTGAGCAGCAGGGTGGCCACCAGAATGACTGGCAGGATTGTTTTTTGAATAGATACTTTCATAAGGTTTCCTTTTGATTTGGACTAAGGGGTTATTGTCAGGTGGTTTGCCTGAATTGTCAAGTGGTCTTCAGGATCACTGGTGGGTGGAACGGATTGCTTTAAACACCCCCGATTGTTAAAATGAAACTCAAAGCACATAGCAACATCCCTTATATTTTCAGAAACGAGTCTTATGAGTGACAACGTCAAAACGGATTGTCTGGTGTGCGCCAAACACAGGGGCGAAACCCCTCTCGCGGGCGGCGTCATATTTGAGAACGATCTGATCTCGATCTCGCACGCCCAGTTGTTTGGTGATGAAAAGGATCACTACCTGGGGCATCTTTTTATTGAGAGCAAACGTCACGTGGCGGAATATGCCGACCTGACGGATGAAGAAGCCCAACAGATCGGGCTGTGGGTCAAACGCCTTTCGCAGGCTTTGCTGGCCACGCTCGACATGGATCACGTCTATGCCTTTATGATCGTGGATGGCGTGCCGCACGTGCACCTGCACGTCATTGGGCGCTACCGCGGCGCTCCGCGTGAGTATTGGGGCCCGCGCGTCGATGACTGGCCGGGCGCTCCCCGGGGTGGGGCGGAGGAGATTGCCGAGGTTTCGCTCAGGATCAGGCAATTCATTTCAGTAAATGGATTTTCCATGGAGAACCCATGAAAGAGAATGTCATCCCTGAGATTACCATCCGCAAAGCCGATCGTGCGGATTTGCCCGCGTTATTAAAGCTCTATCAGCAGCTTGAATCCTCAGAGAAGACCCTCTCACTAGTAGACCTGGAGCTGCAGTTTAATAAGCTTCAATCACAACCCAGTTTCCAAGTCTTTGTGGCCGAATGGCAGGGGGTTGTGGTGGGCACCTATGAACTGCTCATCATGCAAAACCTGGCACATCACTGCCGACCTTCGGCCATTGTCGAGGATGTGGT
>CAYYRU010000066.1:0-13497 GCA_964474095.1 uncultured Anaerolinea sp. | reverse complement strand
GTCATCCAGCGCGTGCGCAAAAACCAGTTCAAACGCGTGCTGCCGCCCATCGCCAAACTAAGCAACCGCACCATGGGTTATGATTTTCTATATCTTAGAGATTGGGGCACATAACCGAACACAATGCGCTTTAAAGATCTCTTTCGAATCCCTCCCGCCCTCAAGCATCGCAAGTTTGCTTACCTCTGGGCGGGTTTATTGATCTCAATTGCCGGGACCCAAATGCAGGTATGGTCCGTTTTTTGGCATTTACGTCTGCTTTCAGACCGCCCGATTGTGGTCAGCGGCGTGGGAATCGCGAAACTGATCCCCATTCTGCTGTTCGCCCTGGTTGGCGGCTTGGTGGCCGACACTTTCAACCGCAGAAGGGTTCTCTTCGTCACCCAATCTTTCATGTTGTTTTGCGCGCTGGCTTTGGGGATTCTCACTTATTTCAATCAGATGTCCATCTGGACGATCTACATCATTTCGGCGATTTCCAATATCGCGGTAGCCTTTGACAGCCCCTCCAGGCAATCGCTTATCTCGAACATTGTGCCCCGTGATGATCTTGCCGGAGCTTACGCTTTACAATCGGTGGCTGTGAATACAGGCGCCATCATTGGCCCTGCCCTAAGCGGTATCGTGATTGCCACATTGGGGATCCAATGGACGTACTGGATCAATGCCATTTCATTTTTGGCGGTGCTGGCTGCTTTGATCCTAATTGGCAAAGTGGAAAAAATGGCTCCCGACACGCTTGAAATTAAACCTGTTGTTAAACCCAAACTGGATTTTTCGGGCATCCCGGTGGGCTTTCGGTTTATTTTGGATCATCCCATCATACTCTCCAGCATGGTGCTGGATTTCTTTGCCTCTTTCTTTTCATCTGCCAATACTTTACTGCCATTCGTAGCCAAAGACATTCTTCACACGGATGCCATCGGTTATGGCTGGCTTTCGGCGGCCCAATCCATTGGTTCGGTGGCAATTGGTTTTTACCTGGCACAGCGTTACAACCTGAAAAGACAGGGTAGATTGTTGATCTCAGGTGTCAGTTTGTTTGGCCTGGCTACCATTCTCTTTGGTGTCTCGCGGAATTTCGTTCTTACCTTCGCGGCCCTGGTAATCCTGGGCGCCGGTGACGCCATCAGCGCTGTGCTGCGCAGCACCATCCGTCAATTGCAGACCCCCGATGAGCTGCGTGGACGTATGATCAGCATCAATCAACTCTTCTTCGCCAGCGGTCCGCGCCTTGGCGAGGTGGAAGCCGGATTGGTGGCACAGGCCTTCGGCACGCCTGTCTCCATCATTTCAGGCGGCATTGGATGTCTGATCTCGGTTGTGGTTGTGGCGATGAAATTTCCGCAATTACGACATTACAATGGGGATGAGCCCTATAAAGCAGGCGCTCTTGCCAGTTAATCGTCGTGGGAGTATTTATTCCAGCAGAGTGTGTAAATCACTCCACTTTTCCATGTAGGCCTCCAGCTCTGCCTGCAGTCGGGCGTATTCCACGCCCATTTTGTGCACCGCTCCCCCAAGTGCCGGTGGATTGGCCAGCTTCTCTTCGATGAGCTTGAGGTCGCGCTCCACCAGGGCAATTTTTTCTTCCAATAACTGAATCCTATCCACCAGTTTTTGACGTTCCCCTTTGCTCATGGCCGGTTTCGCAGATTCACTGACACGGCTTTGAACCGGTTTGGGTGACTCAACTGCCAGAGGTTGATTTTGTAACTGTTTATCAACTTTATACTCGCTGTAAGTGCCCTTAAAACTGGCCAGGCTGCGGTGATGTGGTTCAACTTCCCAGATCTGGGTTGCCAGCGCGTCGATCAGATAACGGTCATGCGAGACCAACAGAATGGTACCGCGGAAATCAGCCAGCACTGTTTGCAGAATTTCCTGTGATTGCAGGTCAAGGTGGTTGGTGGGTTCATCCAATAGCAGCAAGTTGGATCCCTGCAAGGCCAGGCAGGCCAATGCCAGCCGGCCGCGTTCGCCGCCTGAAAGCAGATCCACGGTCTTGAAGACGTCATCTCCGGTGAAAAGGAACTTGGCCAGGTAATCACGCACTTCAGCCGGCAGCATCTTGGGAACCACCCCCTGGATCTCTTCGATCAAGGTCCAAGAGGGATGCAGGCCTTCATGCGCCTGGGCGAAATAGCCGATCCGCAAATTAGATCCCAATACAGCCTCTCCGGCAAATGGGGGGATCTTTTCGAGCAGGGTTTTCAAGAAGGTGGTCTTACCTGCCCCATTCGGCCCGATGATGGCAGCGCACTCGTTACGCACCAGGGTCAGGTCGGGCACTTCAAACAGCGGCTTGCCCTCATCCGCGTAACCCACGCTTAATCCACGGGTACGCAGCACCAGGTCTCCAGAGCGGTCTGCTGTTTTGAGGTTGAGATGCAGCGCGCGTTTTTGGGTGGGAGGTGTCAATTTGGCTTCCACCAGCATGCGCTCAAGCCGTTTGCGCCGCCCTTGGGCCTGGCGCGTTTTTCGGCCGGCAATGTTGCGCCGGATATATTCTTCTTCACTTTCGATGAACTCTTGCTGCGCCTGGTATTCAGCCAGCCTGCGTTCATACCGTTCCTGGCGCTGCAACATGTAAGCACTGTAATTACCGTGGTATTCCTCCAGCGTCGGCGTCATCTCCCAAATGCTGGTTGCCACCTGGTCAAGAAAATAGCGGTCATGAGACACGATCAAAACCGCCCCAGGCCAGCCTTTGAAGAAATTCTCCAGCCACTCCACAGCGGCAATATCCAGATGATTGGTGGGCTCATCCAACAACAGCAGGTCGGGTTCTGAAAGCAGCAATTTCGCCAGCATGGCGCGTGTGCGCTGCCCGCCTGAAAGCTGCACCACGGGGCGTTTTTCATCCCCGCGGCTGAAGCCCAAACCCGTAAGCGTCATGCGCACGCGCGTCTCGAGGGTATAGCCGCCCTGATGATCGAATCTGGCCTGCAGACTGCCGTATTGCTCGAGCAGTTCCTGGTCATCGGGTGTCTTGACAAGTTGTGACTCAAGATCATGCAGGTCTTGCTGCAATTTAAGCAGCGGTTCAAAGACGGTCATGATCTCATCCCACAGGTTGCGATCAGAATGCAGCACTGCCTCCTGTGGAAGGTAACCGATCACACAATTATGTGCCCGGTTGACCTTGCCTTCAGACGCATCCTCTTCTCCAATTAAGATCTTTAACAGCGTGGACTTCCCCACTCCGTTTGGTCCCACCAACCCAATGCGGCCGCGGTGAGGAATGCTGAACGACACCTCGGAAAAAATATCGAGGGCTCCAAAAGATTTCGCAAGATTCACAGCAGAGAGTAAAGGCATGAGTGTTATCCTGTTTTCGCAAGCTTGAAAAGTATACCATACTGGTTTTTTCAAGAAAAAACCCCAAAAGAGGATCCTTTTGGGGTTTTGATCACGCTCTTTACTGGCTTACTCGATTACCTGCCAAAGATAGAGCTGATTATCCATCCCGGCGGATGCAATGTATTTGCCATCTGGTGAGAATGCCAGGCTGGTGATGGTATCGGCGTGGCCCTCAAGGGTTGTAAGCAAGGTCCCGGCCGCCACATCCCAGATTTCAAGTTTGCTGCCGGCACCGACACCCAACAGCTTCCCGCTGGGTGAGAATGCCAGGCATTGTGCCTGTTGACTTAACACCAGGGTTTGTATTTCAACGCCCAGGGTCGTATCCCACAGGAAAATTGCCGGCACTGCGGCATCCCCTTCAGTCTTTGATGCCACACTCGCCAAAATGGAACCATCATTAGTCAAGCTATATGCGATCACAAAATCTTCGTGGCTGAACGGAGCAGCCAGCACGCCCGATTCGATCTCTTGCAGTTGTAGGGTGGCACGCGCGTGCCAGACCATCCACTGTGGGCTGCCTTTGAACCCGGCGCCATAGACAGGAGCCGCTGTTTCAAAACCAGTCAGGGTTTTAAGTTCCTCACCGTCAAGGGTGCGATACAAAGTAACTTGCCAGTTGTCATTTTTAGAGACCGCGATCATGGTGCCATCCGGAGAAAAGCTGACATTGTTGATCAGGTCAATATTAAACTCCAGCAGTGGAGTGTTATCAGCGGTCAAGTCGATCAAAGTCAACTTGTCTGAATTTAGCGAAACCAAAGCCGCAAGCCGCCCGTCCGAAGAGATGTCTGCCACCCGGTCAGTTTGTGAACTGAAGACTCTCAAAGGGGAGAGGTCTGGTGATTTCACGACCGAAATGCCGAACAATTGATTGCCGGCAGCGTCCGCGTTTTGCGTGGCCACGGAAATTTGTGAACTGTCAGCCGACCACACCAGTTGTTGGGGGTTGAACGCAGCCGCACGATTAATATTCTTGAGAGAGGCGGCATTTTTGGGTGAGATCACCACCGCGTCTGGCGTGATCTCAGCGGTTAAAGTGGATTGAGGAGTTGCAGGATTAATGAACGGGGCTTCAGTGGGTTGTACTGTGTTTTCGTTTTGAGGCGTCATCTCAGGCAGGCTGCAAGCCGAGAATAATACCAAGACACATAACACAATGCAACGAATCATCCATTTAGTTTTCATGATCTCATCCCTCAAAAAAACGTAGACACTTGATTATACTCCGTGATCAATTCAGGAGATTTCTGATCTTTTCTTCGCCCCAATCGATGGCGCTGTCTTTGGCCTGGTTAAATAACCCTTCAAGCCACTGCAAGAAGGCCGCCTTGAGATGGTTCAGTCCATTCGAAACCGCTCGCTGAATATCGATCCGCCATTGATCCATTTGGTCAGTGGCACCGGAGGTGAGTTGGTCATCCCAACCGCCGTTCTTCACGGTCAACAGAACCGGTCGCTCATTTAATTGAATGAAAGCGACTCCTTCTGTATTAATGGGCACTTCCACACCGGATGTGCTGATGAGCGTGGCTGCATCAGCGGAAAAAGCGATCAGGCTTTTGGCATCCCATCCTGAGAGTGTCGCCACCTGGGCAGAGTCTCCGTCTTGCGAGCGCCAGATGATGGTATTGGTTACCGCTCCCTTTTGAAAACGATATTCGTGTGTAACGCCGCTCTGGCCTTGTATTTGTCCAAGCGGCTTGGCATTTTTTACCATTTCCTGTAAATTAGCTGCCCCTGCCAGCGCCGGTTTCTGAACAGCCGGATCAACTTGCCAAAAGATCAAGGGAATGACATTCTCTCCCATCAAGGCTGCGCTCGAACGTACCAGCAGATCTGATTGCAGGGTATATAGATCAAGTGAACGATTGGCTTGCAGCACAGTCAGCTCATCCGCGCTCCAGGTCATTCCTGTAATGTAAACAGGTTTTCCGCCCAATTGACGGGCCAATTCTTGCACAGCCGCAACTTCTGCTGAAACAGATGAATAGTTGGCCGCCATCGAAGAGGAACAGGCAGCGTTGATGGGTGCTGTTGCTGTGTTTTCGGGCAGGGCTGCTCCACGGCGGGGTTGATATGTGAACGCGTCGCTGTCATCCCAGGCTTTGGCCGCGTTGATCTCAAGCATAAAGGTCAGAGGGTTCATCGCGCACGAATCTGCCGTGGCACTCACCAGGCCGCCCATCCAAACTTTATCATTAAGATCCGCTTTCTTGATCAGCTTATTGGCTGAACGCAGCAGTTTGGCGTAAAATGCCGGATCTGCCTGAACCAGTGCACGGTTGGAATCAGTCGAATTGATTTGGTCGCCAATCTGCCAATAATCTACTTGTGAGCCGAAATGATCCACCGCCGCCTGGATGAACTTCTCCCAGCGCAGACCAAGGGTTTTTTGATCCAGGCCATTCTCCATCGCAGATAAATACACCGGCAATCCAGTGATTACCGCCACACTTTTCAACCCGCGAGCTTGAGCCGAACTGAAGAATAGATCGAGAGGTACCACATTGGACCAGTTATATTCATCCGGGTTGACCTCGATCAACGTCCAATTGACCTCAACTCGCACGTACTCTGAATCCGCTTGCTGAATCGCGGTCAACTGTTCTTCCACGGCCTGCTGGGTAAGAGGTGGTGATAATAACAGATCAATGCCCACACCTGTGATGCGCGTGTCAGTGACTGGAGCAGACGCGCTAATGAATAACGCTCCCACCAAACCCACCAGGCTGATGGGGATGAAATGCCTGAAAATAAACCCTATTAACTTCATAAATATAGCTCCCAATTGAAGGTTGCAAGAAAGACGCCAGACCAATTAAGAACATTCACACCCAAAAATGATAGGTTTCTACTAAGGGAATGACTATAATAAAGAGGCACCTTGCTAACACTCTCAATAATGGATACGCCATGATACCAAAAAAAGTGTTTGATATATTAGTGTTAATTGCCAGGCCAGCCGCCGGAAAAAGCGAGATCATTGATTTTCTAAAGCGAACTTCGCTTGAAGATCGAAGAGACCAATTCCATCTCGGGAAACTGGATGAGATTGACGATTTTCCGATGTTGTGGACCTGGTTCGAAGAAGATGCCTTGCTTGAAAGAATGGGCCACCCTCGCCTGCATACGGATGCCGACGGCTATTTCTTACACCAATACATGTGGGATCTCCTGATCGAACGCATGGGGTTGGAATATCAAAAAAGGATGCGGGATGTGTCATCCTATACCGGGGACTACTCAACCCTGCTGGAGTTTTCACGAGGAAGTGAACATGGCGGCTACCATTCTGCGTTTGATCATTTCTCTCCCGAGATGCTCAGCAAAATGTCTGTCCTGTATATTGATGTGCCCTGGGAAGAATCTTTACGGAAAAACCGCAAGCGTTTCAACCCCGATAAACCCGACAGCATTTTGGAACACGCTCTGCCGGATACCAAATTGGAGCGCTTATATAAAGAGACGGATTGGCCCAGTTTTTCCAGCCCTGACCCAACACATCTGGTGGTGAAGGGCGTGCGTATTCCTTACGTGGTCTTTGAAAATCAGGATGATGTGACCTCGCAAAAAGAGAAAGCTCTGGAATCACGTTTACGAGATCGATTGAACACCCTGTGGGATATTCGAAGTAAAGACATTTAGTCGTTCATCAGGAGGGGAAACATGGCAGAATTATTGGTAGGCAGGCAGCCCATTTTTGACCGAAATATGCGTGTGTACGCGTATGAATTGTTGTATCGCTCCAGCCAGGAGAACCAGGCCAACTTCAAAGATGGAGATCAGGCCACCGTTCAGGTCATCTTAAACACCTTGATCGAGATGGGGCTGGACAACATCGTGGGTGGAGCCCACGCCTTTATCAACCTGACCCGCAATTTTATCCTTGGTAAATACCCGATTTTGCTCCCAAGCAATAGGGTTGTGATTGAGGTACTCGAAGATATTGAGGCGGATCCCACTGTACTCTCCACATTGAGTGATCTGAAACGCAGTGGATTCACGATCGCTCTGGACGACGTCAATGATATTGAGAGGATCAAACCTTTTGCTGGTGTTTCGAACATCGTCAAAATTGACCTGATGAAAATAGACCGCATCGAGCTGCCCGAACTGGTTAATCAAGCTCGCTCGTATGGTTTCAAGACCCTGGCCGAGAAAGTCGAGACCCTGGCCGATTACAATTCCTGCCGCCGCATGGGTATGGATTATTATCAGGGATATTTCTTATGCAAACCAAATGTGGTTCAAAGCAAACGCATGGATAGTTCACGCGTGGTGATCATGCAGTCCCTGGCCATGCTGCAAAACCAAAAAACCAATTTTACCGACCTCGAAAACATCATCGCGCGTGATGTGGGCTTAAGCTATAAATTGCTCCGATTATCCAATTCAGGTTACTACTCGTTTACAACCGAGGTGAAGTCGCTGCGGCAGGCCATTTCTCTGATCGGTCTCGACACCATGCGGGGCTGGATGTCGTTGATCTTAATGACCACCCTGCAAGACAAGCCCCCGGAGCTAACCAACATCGCCCTGCAACGGGCGCGCATGTCAGAATCCCTGGCCAAAGTCTATGGTCAACCCCAACCCGAGATCTTTTTCTTGATCGGTTTGTTTTCAGTGCTGGATGCCTTGATGGATCAAAGCATGGATCAGATCGTAAATGAACTCAACCTTTCCGACGTCATTAAAGGAGCACTTCTGAGATACGAAGGGCTACCCGGGCTGGTTTTACATGCGATCAAAGCATATGAAAATGGAGACTGGCAAACGGTTAAAATGCTGAATGTGCCAGATCAAATGCTCACTGGTATTTATCTCGATTCCATTAAGTGGACCAATATTCTCGCGACAGATTTGCGGCAGGGGGTGGCCGTCTGACCTGTGATTAACTATGCAACGACCACACCCACACATCGCGAAAGCACATTGACTGAGATGGGGGTCTGACCAATCAGTTCACCGTCAGCTTGCACATCCATGGGGATTCTGGTTTTAATCTTAATAGTCTTACTGGCTTGTAACTGTTGAAATTTGGGGGCTCGTTTTTGTCGCTTGATCAATGCTTGCCAAAGCATGGCTGGCAGATCAAAAACCGTTTTCGGCCGAAAGATCAACACATCTGCCTTGCCATCATCCGGGTGGATCTCAAGCGGAGATTCGATCAGGTTCATGCCGACCACCCCATAATTGGCGATCATGATCTCAGCAGCGCGGCCGCGATATTTCCGTCCATCCGCTTCGATCTGATAGCGAACCAGTTTCAACCCGAAAATTTGTTTCAGCCAGTTATGGAAATATGCCAGGTTGCCATATTTTCTCTTCATCTCACGAGACGAATTTTTGATCATGTTCGCGCTCAAGCCAATGCTGATGTTCAAAGCGTGCAGCTGGTCTCCAATTCTCATCAAGTCCAAATAACGCACATGATGCCTGCCGGTCATCAATGCCAGGGCTCTCCACGGATTGGTGGGCAGCATGAGGTGCCGTGCGATCGCGTTCCAGGTGCCTGAAGGCACGATCCCCAGCGGAACTGCTGAATGCACCATGCCAGCAGCCACAGAAGCCACTGTGCCATCTCCTCCGGCTACCACCACCAGGTCAATGCCCTTTTCAATAAATTCCCCGACCAGGAGGTCAAGCCTGGCATCCTTCTCAGTTAGGCGCACATGGATCTTCCAGCCAGCCTTGTGAAAATGTTCAGTGATGATGCGTTTCATCACTTTTACATTCATCAGCCCAGCGACCGGATTGATGATAATTAAAGCTTCAGACTGTTTTGGATAATGTTCGCTCATAACCCGATCAAATCAAACAAGTTTTGGTCTACTCATCCTACCCTTAATAGGTCAAAACTTCGTTAGAAACCACATCAGAATAGGAGATCACTTCTTGTTAGTTAAATTAACACCCTGAGTTTGAAAAGGTTCCAAAAAACTTGCGAGCCTTTCAGGTTCACAATGTTGTACTTGTATACGCGGAGTCTTATGCCAGGTTGCACAAGCGTTAAGTGCTTTGGTTAATCCTTCAGCCAGTTTTAGGTTGGGATCCAATTTTGGTTCCAGGAAAACTCCCTTAACTTCAAAAAATCCCTCCTTGCGATGAGCCTTTGCGTCCATGCGGCCGATTAATTCCCCCTTATGTAAGATTGGCAAGAGGAAGTAGCCAAATTTTCTTTTCTCGCGCGGCAAGTAACACTCGATGGAAAAATCAAAATCGAATAGGCGTCGGGTGCGTGCGCGATCCCAGATCAGTGGATCAAAGGGCGTCAGAATGGTGGTGTGAGAAGAGTGCGTATCCTTTCGCGTTGCGTTCTGAAAACACTCCCATACCTCTGGCAAGACATAGAAGGGTTCCGCCCAATCAGCCACCTTCAGCTCAATTACTTGATGACAATCGATCATTTGTTGCACAATGCTTAGAGACTCATTTTTTGGAAGTCGATAATAATCGGGCACCCAGGCCGGCAAGGTAATTCCCATGGCAGCCATGGATTTTCGTACCAGTTCTTGATGGGCAGTCTTCAAGTCAGGCGCGTCTTCATCCCGCCAATCAGGCAATACCCTCTCTCTTAGATCGTAGATCCGTTGAAAATTGACCCGTTTACTGATCATCAATTCGCCTGAAGCAAACCAATACTCCAGAGCGCGCTTTTCAATTTTCCAATCCCACCAAGTACCGCGTATTCCATCCTGGCGCTTGAAATCCGCGGATTTTGCAGGGCCGTGCTGCCTGATATGCTCTAACACGGCATCCGTCTCGGCTTTGTGTTCCTCATACCACCGCGGGTACAAGCCTTGGCGTTGATTTTCCAAGGCCAACCTGCGGTGCAACCCAAAATCTTCTATAGGTAAAAAGCAAGCCGCGTGCGCCCAATACTCAAAGATCTGCTTTTCTTCCAGCAATCGGTCTAACCAGACAGGATCATAGTCACCAAGCCGGCTCCACAACGCGAAATAAGGTGCCCGGGCAACAATATTGATGGTGTCGATTTGCAAGGCGCCCATTCTGCGGATGCTCTTTTTTACCTCATCCATGCCAGCATAACCCTCTAAGGGAGGTTGCAATCCTTGGGCAAACAAGGCTAGTTGACGGGCTTGAGACAGTGAAATGGATTCCATGGAACCGCCTGTTCAGTTCGAATATTTGTTCCATTATTATACTGCTTTAGTATGAGTGTTCCCCAACGAAAAAAGCTCTCCAAACACCCCAAAAAAAAAGCAGAACGCCTCGTGAATTTGCCAAAAAACGTGGCACTTTCTATGAAGGAACAACCTCTTTCGAACAATCTAAAAAGTAGGGGCAATTCATGAATTGCCCCTACAGGTGGTGATTATCGTCATTTTAAGACCGCATATGTGGCGGCAATTTCTAAGCAATTGACCTTTTTATACACCCCCTTCTTTTATCTAAACACTGTTTATTTCTTCTTTAGTAAATATAGCGTACGTTCGCTGCCGGGCACTTTCTCTTTTCTCTCGATCTTGAAGTACTGTGAAAAAGCGGCCTCGAAACCCTCTTCAGTGTATGTCGGGAAAATATCTTTGCGTGTCAAAAGCAGGCGCTGCACTTGAGAATCGCTCTTGGGAACAAACTCCACCACCGCCCATTTGCCAAGTGAAGCAAAATACGAGGCGATTGAGGTCAGCGGCAGGTTGTTAGAAATGGCCAAATGATGGATGAGCGCCAACGCCAGCAGCATATCAGCCGGTCCGCGCTGACCAAAGGAATCACGCTCGCTGTTCGTCCAGCCGATGGCAGGGCTTGGGTTGGTCAGGTCAAGCACCAGGGGCAGCAGGTTCATTTCCTTTTGGGATTTCACCGTCAGGTAATTCTTTTCAACCGCGGCCGGGTCAATATCACTGGCCAGCGTAAAGATGCCACGTTTGGCAGCTTCGCGGCTGAACAATCCATTATTTGCGCCCAGGTCCCAAACCGTGGAGGGTTTGCAGGTTTCAATGAATTGACCTACCAGTTCACCCTTCTGGCGCAGCGATTCATCGGAGTAGTTGGTCGCCTCGTAATAATTACCCCACTCCGTACCCTTTGGCTGCCAGGTCAGTTGTTGAACAGTTTTGATCAAGCCATTTAATAAGTTGATCAAAGCTTCTTTGGGCAGGCCGATGTTGTCTTTTTGAGCAACCTGTTTGTCAGCATATTGCTTTTGTAATTGAGCGTGGATGTGAAGGTGCATGTTCAAGCCCGCCAAACCGAGGCGAGTCTTGGCAGGCAACAACCGGCTGGCCAAGTCCAACGGTATGCCGTCAATGTAGTTGCGGCTTAACTGCATCAGGCGCACATCCACGTGAGCGGCCAGTGCCAGCGGCGCCAAAAAATGTTGGCAGAATTGGCGATACCCATCCCAGGGCTTGCCCTTGTGATATATATCAAACGACAGTGAATCAATTAAGATGGGCTTACCATCCACGAATTGGATGTTATAAGCGCTGGCATCCTTGAGGATCATCCCTTTGGAAAGAGCTATCTTATTGATCTCGAGGGTCAATAAAGCCGCGTCCTTCAGTTGTGAGAAACTCCACTCGTATGGGTATGAAATAAAAGGCACCAAATCCGGTTGAATGGTCCGATAAGCCAGGTCAGGTTCTTCAGGTTTAAGTTCCACTTCCTGATGACGCACCAAAAAACCGAGCCGGGTTAACTCTTCATACAGACCACCAGACATGAACTTGTCATATCCTTTGGCATACACTTGATTGACCTGGCGATAGAGAGTTCCGTTCCTCGTGAACAGAAATCCGCTGGGGTCGCGAAAGGAAGAGCGGATTTTTTGATCAGTCATCAAGCTTCGTCCTGGTCTTCTTCATCCTCGTCGTCAGCAGGGGCAGCCGGAGGCACGTATTTCTCTCCTTTGAAGAAGGCCTTGATGCGAGCCCAAAAGACTTTAACGAACAAAACGATCCCACCTAAAAGCCCGGCGGCCAAAATTTGTGTCAGCAAAGCCCCTGAGCTGGGGTCAAGATATCGATAACCAAATAGAATTTCGTGCATGATCGCTCCAGTAAAAATAAAGTGATTTTCAATTATACTCTTGTTCCCGGTCTAAGAAGGCCGTTGCCAAAACCAGACTCTAGATTTGCCAACTCGGGGATTGCAGGCGAGCGAACTCCACCGCGATCTCGCCTCCCACCCTGGCATTATTCTTGATCAAGGCAATATTGGCCGTCAGGCTTCTACCGCCAGTTTCATTCTTGATCGCCGTTAAGATAAAGGGGGTCACTTCTTTGCCTGTAATTCCCTTGACCTTGATCTGTGCCAGCGCGGCTTCAATGGCTCTTTGAGTCTCTTCATAAGACAAAGCTTCATCATCATCCAGCGGCACTCCCACCAACAATCCACCGGGGTGGGCATGCGACAGTTTGGCCTGGTAGATCTCTGCCACCTCTCGCGCGTTTTCCACGGACCAGTCGACCTTGTACTGGCTGCCGCTCGTGTAAAAGAGCGGGAAGTACCGGGTCTGGTACCCCACCACGCCGACACGGTTGGTCTCAAGGTATTCCAACGTGGCGGGGATATCCATAAAGGCCTTGGCGCCTGCGCAAACCGTGATACATGGATAATCCGCCAGTGCGATCAAGTCAGAAGAAATATCCAGGCTCTTATATCCTTCAGGTCCGACCCCGCCAATGCCCCCAGTGACAAAAACGTTAATGCCTGCGGCCGCCGCGATGGCCAGGCTGGCACTTACCGTGGTGGCCGCGGAGAGTTTCTTCGCCAGAATAAACGGAATGTCACGGTCACTGGCTTTTAAGATATTCTGATCGCTGGCAATGAACTCGATCTCCTCACGCGTCAGCCCTATCTTCATTTTGCCATTGAGGATGGCGATCGTGGCTGGTAGAGCTCCCGCCTGCCGCACGATCTCTTCCACAGCCAGAGCGGTTTTCACATTTTGCGGGTAAGGCATGCCGTGGGCGATGATGGTTGATTCAAGCGCCACAATTGGAGCTTGCCTGCGCAAGGCATCAGCCACATCCGGCCTGAGTTCCAGATCCAATTGATTCATTACTCCTCCACTACTTACCCATAATTAATGATCGGAAGACTATTTCGAGACCCTCGTGAACCCTCTATATGTAATGCATTACAAGAATAATGTTATCAGGTTTT
>CAYYRU010000065.1:0-13526 GCA_964474095.1 uncultured Anaerolinea sp. | reverse complement strand
TAAGAACTTAGTTACCTAGAAATTCCGTCAGGTACGTTCGGATCTTCGTCACATCCGGGATGTTGTCTTTCACCATTTCAGGGGATGACAATGTACCAAAAGCGATATTGGTCTTGGGCATGGTGAGTGCCAGGCAGCTGATCTGGGTAAGCTGTTCTAGGCTTAGGTCAGTTACCAGGCTGTCTTTGAACTGACCGATCAAAGTGGGCAATTGTGCCAGTGTCTCAACGGCCACCAGTTTGGATTGCAGCGAATCCATCACCTCGTTCTGCCGGGCAATTCGCCCAACCTCTCCCCCCGGATTGATAAAACGCACGTATTCCATGGCTTGAGAGCCGTTCAGAGTCTGAAAACCTGCCTGGAAAGTTACGTTATGTTCCGTGGTTACCGTCTGAGGCACGGTCACTTCCACCCCACCCACGGTATCCACCATCTTTGAAAATTGGTCCATCTGAAGAGTGATATAGTGCTCGGCACCAGTTCCAAAGTTGGATGATAGAACTTGAGAAAGTGCGCCAGCACCGACCGCATTCTTTTCAAGGGGAGTTCCAACGGCTGCCGTGAAACCATCGTAATAAACCATGCCTAATTTGCTGGAAAGGTCGGTGGCATCATTGGATGAGCCTGTTTGTATGATCATATCTCGTGGAATGGAAACCGCCTTTATGCTTTGCGTATCGAAATCAACTCTGAGCAGCCTGATCGCGTCAGCCCCGTTGGGTTTGGAACTTCCAAGCACATCCGTGCCAATCAAGAGGATGGTCATGGAACCTGTCGTACCGCAAGCATTTACAGCCTGAGCGGTTTGCGTCGGCTGCGCAGAAGGGGTATCCGTCGGGGTGAAAAATGTTTCGACAGCCGGGATGGAGGTCATGGTAGGAATTTCGATCATCGCGGTTGGCAGAACCAATTCCACAGGCTCTTCCGTCTCCGTTGGCAGGCTCATGGTGGGCGCCAGCGGTTGCTGAGCGGGGTTCTGATATTCACAACCTGCCATCAACAAAGCCAGAATTATGGTCATCAGTAGCAGGTTTCTAATCGTCGATTTTTGAAACATGGTTCTCTCCATTATTATTCTCTACCCAGATACTTTTTCATTGTACAACAAAACCAGTGCCTAAGTTCCAAGACGAACCGAGTTTAATAGGCACCCTTGCCGCGGATCACCGCCCAAAAAGTGCTGATCAAAATAAAGATATCCAACCAGATGGAGTAATGCTGAATGTAATAGAGATCATCCTCAGTGTGCAGATACATGGGTTTGTCGCTGCGCCCATGAATTTGCCACCAGCCGGTCAAGCCTTGCGGGATGGCAAACCGTTTTCTCTGCCAGGGTTGATATTTCTCCACCAACTCCGGAATTTCAGGGCGCGGTCCCACCAGGCTCATATCACCCTTGATGATGTTGATCAACTGCGGTAGTTCATCCAAGCTGAATCGGCGTAAGAACCATCCAACTCTGGTCACACGTGGATCGTTGCGGTGCTTGAGGATTTTGTTCCCCTGCTCATCGGTGATCTCCACCTGGGCAGCCATCTTTTCGGCACCCCGGATCATGGTGCGGAACTTGATGATCTCAAACTCGCGCCCATTCTCACCCGCTCTTTTTTGTTTGAAGAACACCGGCCGTCCGTCTTCCAACAGGATGGCCAATCCGATTAGCAGCAAACCCGGCAAAGAGATCAACAGCAATAACAGACAGATCACCAGGTCAAACACTCTTTTCACCATCAGCTGAAAATCATCAATGGCCAGGGCGCGCAAGTCGATCATGGGGATGCCCGAAAAATCCTCGATCGTCGTTTTGTAGAGCGCGAGATCAAAGAAACCGAGTGCCACCCATACGCGTACCGGAACCTCTTCTAACTGTTGCACGATCGGCCCAAGTTGGGGATAAGCGGAATAAGGCAAGGCAATGATCACATCCGTGGCGTGATGATCTAGCACAAGACTCTTGATCTCGGTGGTATCTCCCAATAAAGGAGGGGTTGTATGTTGATCTCTCTCGTCATCCACATAACCCAAAAAAACAGGGGGGCGTAAAGAGCTTTGCGCCAGATGATCGAAGATCTTATGTGCCAATGGGCCGGACCCTACCACCAAGACCTTTTTCTCAGCTTCGGGCGGAACTTTCTTCACCCTGGTGATGATGCGGATGACAAGCCTCCAACCCAATGCCAGCAAGAAATTGATGGTTACAAAAATTAAGAAAGAAGCCCGCGACATCTGCCGATAAGAAAGATACAAAATTCCAGCAGCGCAGATCGAGGCGATCAACATCCCCAAAGACAGAATGCCCAATTCATCAGCCACCCGCAAATACTTCTTGCCGTCATATATGGATAAGACCAGGTATATGACCAGCCAGACCAACGGAAAGATCCAGTATAAGGCCGGCGGTATGACCTCTTCAGTAAGGATTGGCTTAATGAAGGACCAGGAATTCAAAGCCGGTCGGATGACTCCTGAAAGCCAGAGACCAATCTCAACCGCTGCTACATCCAGCAACATTGAAATGATTGCGAAGTTGATCGAAAAACGTCTATTCATTTGATCTATAGGTCCCTGTTACCTCAATTGTTGCGACTGAAATCTCATGTGCCATGCTTGAATGACTTACTACCGGTCTTCTTAAAATCAAGATAAACTCATGACTGATCCATTTAAAAATAATACTAATCACGGTTTCCCAAACGGGTACGCGCACCAAAAAGACGCATGTATCCCTGGTGATCAAAAGTGATCACTCTTATCAGTTGCAAGAATAAAACCAGGCAAAAGATCAGATTGTAGACTACGTATCGAACCCACAATCTCTTAAAATCGTGAAAGAGGCGAAAAAGCCACTCAAAACCGGACCTTCGAACCCATAGTGGGGCTTGTTTGATCTTCCCGCTGAAGAAATCAAAGGTGGCTCCTGAGGGCACAAGGATGCATCCTTTGATCTTTTCACGGTGTGCGTCGATCCAAACATCCTGTTTGGGGGAACCCAAGCCAATCCATAAAAAATCCGGTTGAATTTGGTTGATCCTGTCGCAAATTTCTTGATCTTCTTCGGCCGTCAATTCACGAAACGGCGGTGAGAATTTTCCGACGATGTTTACTTCCCCAACCTGCTGCCGCAGATACTGTTCAATTTTTTCCGGTGCTCCAGGGTAGCCGCCATACAAACAATGGGAATAGCCCTTCTCTTTGGATTTGCCCATCACTTCAAGCATCAGATCTGGAGCGTAAAACCGATCGCTCTTTCTATTCACAAAAGCCCGGGCCAGATAGAGAAAAGGCATACTATCAATTTCCACCAGGTCGGCATTGCTAACCATATCCCTCAGTTTTTTGCTAAACAAAGCGGATACACAAATGTGAACGTTAATGACCGCCAGAGAATGTGACGGCCCCTTTTTATCCTGCAGCCATTGGTCATAAATTGGATAGGCGTCTTCATAAGACAAACAGCGCATCCTGATTCCCAAGATGTTCAGCGTTTTCAGTTGGGTTTCGCCTGACGCCTGATCATTCATCAAGATCCACTTTCTGCGCGCCGATCATTTCATTCGCCCAATCAAAGGTGTATCTCAAGCCTTCCTCAAGCGTGGTGAATACCTCCCAACCCAGCAAATGTTTGGCTTTCTCAGGGTTACCACAACGGCCTTTATCCCCTTCTGGTTTGCTGGTATCGAATTGGATCGGAATATCTTTTCCGGAAATATTTACGATCAAAGAAGCTAATTTCGATAGGGAGGTTTCATACCCTGAAGCGATCTGGATAGGACCTTTGTTCATACCTTTAAGTCCTGATCGCAACAGCGCGTCAACCACATCCCCAACAAAGACGAAATCCCTGGTTTGCAGACCGCTTCCCCACACCACCAACTCTTCTTGTGGGTGGCAGATCGTTTTTCGGATCAGGCTGGGGATCACTTGCGATCGTTTCTTCGAAAGAATGGCTCTTGGGCCATAGACGTTATGCAGACGCAGGATCCCCACCTGCATGGGTGTGAATTTTCCTAATAGCTCCAGCTCATACTCCCCCATCAACTTGGACCATCCGTAGGCAGATTCCGGATCGGCAGGGTACATTTGTTCTTCCAGCAGAGGCGCTCCGCCTGGCTGCCCTTGCAATTGTTTCGGATAACTGCATGCAGTACCAGGATAAACCACTCTTTTTACCCCATTTTGATAAGCCGCGGTAAACAAATTGGAATTGATCAAGTTGTTGACACGGAAAACAAAGGGTTCGTTGGCAAAAACATAATCCACGCCTGCCACAATATCAGCCAGATGAAAAACAATATCAGGTTTGGATTTCTCGCAGACTTCTTGCGCAATAGAGAAGTCTTGTAAATCTGCATGAAAAAAGTGATCCTGCAAGTCGATAGAAAAGGAGCCTTCTTGATTTCTTAGGTTTTCGAGAGAACCCCGCCAAAGATTATCAACCACATAAACATCCGCGTTCAACTGTGCCAATGCCTCTACCAACCAAGACCCGATGAACCCCGCTCCACCGGTTATGAGAATCCTTTTTCTTGAGTACCAGCCGAGATCGACCCCCACTCCAGACATTCTCTCAAGAACTGTTGAAATCGAGAAACGTGTCATCATAGCACCTCGTTTAAGTTACTTCGCTCAAATAGACTTGTGTACTCAACTTTTGGAAAAACCTGGCAATTGCCATCAATGGTTGCGTCGAGAATTTCCCGTCCGCCGGCTTCATAAGCTTTCCTGGCCAGCAAAAAATCAAGGTCGGCTCGCCGTAGATCGGGTAATTGCCAAACAAAACCTTTTGGAAAATATCCATGATGAAAATGGTCCAAATCATGATCCTGCGTACGGATTTCAGCCTTGCTTGGCGTGCCTGTTGCGCCATAGTTATGATCAAGCCCCACCAGAATTACCTGAGAAAAACCCATGTAAAATGCCAACTGCAACGCCACAAAGGTTACCGTGGCACCCACAATTAATGGTTTGGTGAGATCCTTTTGGAATGAATCCACCAGCACCATTTTTGATTTCAAGAAAATTGTATTTTCATCTGAAGGTGAAAAAAGAGAGTGCCGATTCCAATTAATGAACAAAGGCAGGTTGAGTTGCGAAATTTCGCCCGCGCATTGATCCAGAATTAACTCGTTCATGACTACCATATATGTTGGTCTGAATTGAGACTCGTTAAACCCCAGGTAGATCCGGTTTAACCCAAAAGTAACTTCCCCCTGCAATCGATCAAGGTCAGTTTTCCGCAAACTGGGACCATTCGCTACGATGAAACATCTCTCACCAATATGCCGGTTTTTGACACTTCTTATGAGCTCCCGGTTTTTTTGGGCTCTCGCAGATAAAAACCATGAGAGCGTGTGAGGAATTTCGCTGAACCTTGTAGTGAGTGCCTTTTGGATGCGTTCCGGGGTGATTTCTTTGCGAGTGAATCGATTAAAGCGGCTCATCACACACCTGCTTCCTTGAGACAAATATAGTAATTTGAAGGATAAAAGGCGTCACTCAGACCGATTTTTGTAATGAAAGCAATCAAGCCCTGCAATTGAGGGTATTTCAGAATCAGGTATTGTTCACGTACCGGTATGACCTTTGAAAAATACCTTGAGGAATCTGAAAGAAATTCCTTCTCGGAGAAACCGGCGTGAGCCCCATATCGGTTCTCAAACTTGCCTTGCAGCCTGAATTTTAGATCATTCAGGTTCCACTTGACCTTCTCAAACAAAGAAGCCTGTTGGCTGGTTCCAACATATGCAAACCATCGCTTCTTGTTGGGGAAACCGATGAATAACAAACCGCCAGGTTCTAAGACACGTTCCAATTCAGCCAGGGTTTGAAGGTGATCTTGAACATGTTCAAGCACATGGTAACAATAGATTAGTGAAAAAGCTTTAGCACGCAATCCCAGGTTGGACAGATCTTGTTTTGAAAGAAAAAGATCACTTTGTGTATCAATGAGATCAGAACGATCCATATGAATATTCAGATCGACACCCAAGGTGAACCTTTGATATTCCTTAAATAATAGCTCGGCTTCGAATCCTGATCCCGAACCGGCCACCAGTATCTTATTGCCCTTTTTGAACTGAAAATAGCGCTCAATGATCTGCCTGTTTACTTTAATCACTCGCTGCAACTTAACAAGGTCCACTTGAGAGAGCGGTGAGTACCCGATCATGGGAGAGTAAGATTGTCTCATAGGTCAAGGTCTTTTCTGTTGTATAGCGTATCAACCGACACCTGGTTCACGCTCTTATCCATACCATGATATCTAGATTTTACCGGATCAACCAATGCATACCCGCATAAAAAGATGAACAAGACAAAGATCTCCACATGATCAGGGGTAAGTACGATTTCGGTTGATCCAGCCAGGACAATGAAGAAAAATAAAAAGAAAGCGATCTTTGCCTGTGGTTCACTAGTGTTCACCTTCACCAGCCATGCAAGCCGAAAACTCAGGGAAAGGATTAACCAATAGACTGCTATAAAGCCCACATATCCGAAGTCGAGCAAGGTTTGCAAAGCAAAATTGTGTGCGCTGGCAGTTTCTCCAAAAATGAAGTTGGAAAAAAGAAAAGCATAATTTTGCGATAGGCCCGACAAAACTTGTCCGTGATAACCGTAACCGATCAAATGGTTCCAGTCGAAATCCTTGAACTGATCAAGAATGATCGTCCAGATTTGCTGCCGTCCTGAGAGGAGGTCAACTTCATAGGCAGTGGGGTTACGCATCAGATCCTGAAATAACTCGAATGGCAAATAATTCTGCACAAAGATCACAAAGAGTGGCAATAGAGGCGCCACCAGCGGGATCCAGCGCCATAGTTTAACCGCTCTGGTTGGAAAAATCACCGCCAACAAGATGGTAAACAAGGCGAAAACCAACGCTCCTCGTGAATCAACAGCAAGTATGGCTCCCAGACACACTAATGCAGATAACAGACCTAGAACTTTTTCTCCCCTGGATCGACTGAATACCATTTTTAATGAAGCCACAACCAATCCGGCTGCAGCCACGATTCCAAAAGTGTTGAGTCCACTCGAAAAAGGAAAAGTGACACGATTTAGATTAATGTGAAGCGCTTTGAGCATTAACGCCGGTCTGGCGGATAAGAAATAATCTTCCGGGTTCTCAAACCCTAAAACATAAGTCACCACATTCACCAGAATATAAAGGATCAAACCATAGAAAACCGCGTTCAGATAAATACCCTTAATTGGTCTGTCGATTCTGGTAAAAGAGAGAAAACTAAAGACTGACAAGGTGAGCCATAATCCATACTTACCTACCATTGCCACAAAAGAATATTGGTCAGAAAGCGCGCTGCGAAGGAAAGCAATCCCCAACAGCACCAGATAAACACAAAACGCTGCCAATAGATTGGGGTTGACCTTCTTGATCTGCTGACTCCTAAAGAGTAACGCCAGATTCTTGATCACCACCAAAACGAATGGCAGCATGCAAACCAGGTTAAATAGCGGAGAACGACTGTATCCCAAGAAATACGCCAGGCGGATGATCACCAGGCTAAAGAGGATCACCCAAAAATCCAGGTCCAGGTGAAAGCGGTTAGGCATGCACTCCATCCCTTTCACCGCGTCGATCCACAAGATCACTGCGCCTCGCCACCACACCGGCTGGAATGTAAACCGGGTTCCAAATTCCGTTAGGCATACCGTTTTCGCTAGAAAAGAAATAAGCGCGTGACAACCGCTTTTGCAAGAATTCGTTGTTTTGATAATCCGCTAAAACTCTATTGAAGTTTGAAAAATGACGAACTTGAGAGGAGCTGTCATCAAACCACGCGGATAACGTAGCCAAAGAAAAACACCAACCCTGACTAGGTTTATGAAACCAGTCTTTTTGCGTGCCCGAAGCGTTCGTGGTCAATATCAATGGCGCGTCAGATCTCATCACCCTGCCAAACTCGCTAAAAACCAAAGGCAGTTGATCGGGTTGAAGATGCTCGACGGCAGAAACGGATACGACAGCGTCTACCGACTGGTTTTTGATCTGGCGCATCTGCCGCATGTCGTTTTGGATCATCACGATCTTGCCGGGCTTTGTCACGCGCCTAGATAGCACTTTTTTTAAGTGATACCAGGAGGCAAGAGGAATTCTTTTCTTTAGTAAGGTATTCCAGATTTTGTGGATGAATCCAAATTTGCCACGAGCGCGCTGCATGTGGGCGACGTAACCTTCTTCAGAAGCCACTACCGGGGTCAACACTTCAACAGGAAACAATTTTCTTATGTGGAATTGAACTGTACGTGGAGCGAAATCCACGCTGAGTACATGATATCCATAATATGAAAGAAGATACTGCAACAAGCCACTACCCGCACCAGCATCCAGAATCGTGGAACCCGGTTGTATGCCCATCTTGCGCAACTGCAAGACCACCCATACCAGATCCACGTAGTAGTGCCAACCGATATCCTTGAATAAGCCCTCACGCAGCAGGTCGATCTCGGCGAGGATCTCGGGGTGTTCGCCCGGCAGCCGGTCTGAGAGGAGTTGAATCTCAACCTTTCTCATGCGTGATCCACTACGATTCACAAATCCCCCTTTTGACGGTTAAGAAAGTAAAACAACGGGATGGATTTGGTGCGTGCCACAATTATGCTTGTGATCACGAACATAAAACCAAAGGTAATGGCTGTGGATTGGGCTGCGCCCATGATGCCATTCCTGGTGATCAGCCAATAATTCAACAGGATGTTCAATACTGCCGCACTGACTGTGATCGCCGCCAAAATTCGGTTGCGTTCTTTGAGATATAAATGCCCCGCGATCACCCGGTACATGCCCTGGAAGGTGTACCCCAAAAAGATCAATGGCACAAAACGGATCGCGGATTGGAACTCCGCACCAAAAACAACTGGTCTTAACCAAAACGCAAGACCCATTGCCAAGAAGAAGAGTAAAACCGCTCCTGCATAATAGATCCAGGTAAAGCGGGCAATTTTGAGCTTTGTGGAAGGCTCGTCTTTGTCAACGGCTTCAAAAAAGAAGGGCTGCCAGGCTCTTTGGAAGGCGTCATAGACCAACATTAAGCCAAGCCCCAGGGTATAAGCAGCCGAGTATAATCCCACACTTTGGATCCCTTCGATCCGCTCCAAAAAAAAGCGATCAATGAAGTTCATGCCCCATAAACTGACCGCGTGCGGCAGCAAGGGTAACGAAAAGCGGATAATGCTCTTGGTAATTTCCCAGGAAAAGGCGCTTTTCTGAGGATACTGCTTGCGTAGATAACCCAGTAAAATCAAGCAGATCGCCAATTCAGCAATAAGATCCCCCAACAGCTTGCCCTGCCAGTTCCATTTAAAGCCGATCACAAAAGCCACCACCAAACCAAATTGCAACAGCGCCGAGACCAGGCTGAACCAAAAAAAGGTCTTGCCTTTTTTTTCCATCTGGATCAGGGTAAAGACGAAGGATTCGATCACGATCAGAACGGCAGTGATGAAGATCACGATCGTAAAGAGCGGCCATAGGCTGCCAAAATTCCAAACCCTGGCAGCAATCAAGTAAAACGGCAAAAGTAGAACCACTGAGGATGCTAGGGTGAGTACCAACAGATTGGTGATCAAACCAGCGAGTTCCTGGCGGTTGTTTTTGTAGTAATTGACGATCACATAAAGGGATGGGTTAAATCCGATCAAACATTTTAGAAAGCCTATGATGATGGCAGACAGACTGACGATGCCATATTCAGAGGTACTCATGAAAACGGTTAATAAGGGCAACAGTAAAAAAGACATACCGCGGTTTAATCCAACCGCGAGCAGGTACATGCCTGAGTTGCGGATCACCAAACCATGCCCTTTAATTTCGTTCCATCTAGACTTCAACCAGGAAGTCACTTCATCACCACTTCAATAAAAACCTTCAAAGGGATCAATTTACCTGGCTTTTTTGGTTTTATCTGGGGTGCCATAGTACCCTTGATAAGCTGTATAGTTGCGGTACTCACGATAATGGTAACCATAGGATTTTCCTTTGGTAACCACGTTGTTTAGCACCACTCCCAACACGCGAGCTTTCACCTGCTGCAATTGGTCAAGAGATTGTTGAAACGCGCTGGAACGGGTCTTCCCGGGCTGAATGACCAGAATGACACCATCCACCGAGGGCGCAAGGGCGGCTGCATCGGTGACCGCCAGCAGCGGTGGAGTGTCGATCAGAATGACATCCGCGCTTTGGCGCATCAACCCCAAGATATTCTGCATGGCTTTTGACCCCATTAATTCCGCCGGATTGGCTGGCAAGGCACCAGTGGTTAATAGAGACAGCCCATTCACCGCGGTCGGTTGAATGACATTCGACAATTCATCAGGCTTTACAAATAGTGAACTGATACCAAGCCGGTTGGGAAGGTTGAAGTATTCATGCAACTTTGGGTGCCGCATATCGCAATCCGCGATGATGACACGATTTCCATTTTGTGCCAGAACCACCCCCAAGTTAGAAATGGTGGTGGATTTACCTTCTCCGGGTTCCGCGCTGGTGACCAATATCGTCCTCACCGGGCGATCCACACCGGTATAACTGACATTGGTCCGCAGCGAACGATAGGCTTCCGCGGTCGGGGAGCGCGGATCGGAGGCCGAGACTGGAAGGCGGTCTTCTTTCTTATAACGGTTGATCACCCCCAGAACAGGCAAGTGATATTTACGGATGATCTCCTTGGGAGTCTTGATCGAGTCATCCAACGCCTCTCGCAAGATCACGACCATCAATGCCAGCAAGAAACCTCCAACAGCGGCCATGCCAGTGTTAAGGAACTTTTTGGGGCTCACCGGTTCAGGGTCAGGAGTGGCAGTTTCAACCTGAACAACCGAGGACACCGATTGCGCCTCAGAAAGCCTGATCTGTTCATAAGAGAGCAAGAGATTCGCGTAGATCGAACGATATTGGGTTAATTTAAGATCAAGACGTTCTTTTTCAGACTCAGTGGCCGCGTTTTCCACCAATTTCGAATAGTAGGTGATCTGTTTATTGGTTTCAACAAGCTGGGTTTCAAGTGCTGCTTTGGATTGAGCAAACCTCTCGCTCTGTATGGATTGGATCTGAGCCGCGAACACTTCCACAATGGAATTGGCAATTGTCGCGGAGTATTCAGGATTAGTGGTGGTGACACTGATCTGGATCAACTGTGTATCGCGTACCGCGCCGATCGTGATCCAATCTTTGACCTCGTCAATGGTATTGACTATGCCGACCTTTCGGATGACCTCTTCAAGGATCGAATCCTTGGTCATCATCTGGGCATACGTACTGGTCAACTGTTTGGACATGAGAACAGAAGAATAGTCAGTGGCTTGCGTGGCTGGAGCTTCGTTCACCAATACGGTCGTGGAGGACTCATAAAAAGGTCGCATACGATCGCTTATCAAATAAGCGGCCGCTCCTGCAATCAACGCTACCACTATTAAAAGCCAACTCCAATGCCACAGTGATGAAATGTATTGCCTCAAGTCGAGGTTCTGTGTTTGTTGTTCGGAGGATGAATTTTCCATTAGAAATCGTCCTTATCCTTGTGCTAGCCTCAGCAACAAGTTCCACACTAAATCAGTCAAGTGAAACTATCGAATAGCCTTCATGTAACAATTGTGCAAACTTGACAAGCTTTGTAAAAGTTCGCAGAACCGAATTACAAACCATTATTGCCACCTCGTCAGCCTCAGCAAAGGAATTTCTGACAGGATCAGGAATATCAATATCAGGCAAATTGGCGAGCTGTCCGAGCAGGACAATCCTGCCATTGACTTGTGGGAATTCCAGTTCCAAGGCTTCTTTTTGATGAGTTTCCATCACCACCAACAAGTCAAAATCCTTAAGGTTGTCGGCCGTGACTTCTTTGGATAGATGAGCTGATAAATCTAGACCAAGCTTACTGGCTGCATCGACCGCTGCAGGATGAGCAGGCAAGTCGTCAACAGCCCAGGTACCGGCACTTTCAACCCGCCACGTGTCAGATGTACCAGAAGCCGAGAGTTTCTGAGAAAAACAAGCCGCGGCAATTGGAGAACGAAATTGATTGGCTGTGCACAAGAATAAGATCGCTGGCATCATTAACATCCAATAAAGCTATCATTACTGCTATTGATATTTTAGCCTCAATCTTAACCTTGTTGCAATTATTGTACTAACCAGCAGCATTGTTGCGAGAAAAAAACAATAAAACAGACTTGCACTTAAAACCTGTCAAACTGACTCAACCAATCTTGAAAAGAACCGCTCGAAAGTTGGTAACGGAATAAGTAGAAAACCAACTTGAGGTACTCTTGAAAAACCAACTTACTAGATTTGGCATCCGTCCACCACAGCTTTGCAAAACCCGTGCGAGTGCGTGGAACAGGTGCCATAAGGACTGTAATATCTGGACCGAGCACTTTTTGATAAATCCATCTAGCCCGGCGAGAATGATAGGGGTCTGTCACAACCGTAACCTTATGGATCTGATCTACGTGGCCATCAATATACTCTTTGAGAAGCACCGCTTCGTCGTGAGTTGTCAACACCGCCGTTTCGTTGGTGACAATGGCTTCTTCAGGCACCCCGTGAGTGGTCGCCACGTACTTGCTCCAGGCGGCCTCCACCCGTTGATTATTCTCACTAAAGCCCCCGGTAATAAACAACGTTCCACCCAGGCCTCTGGTATACAACTCAGCAGCGTAAATAATGCGATACTCAGGCCCGCTAACCGCCGCGATCAAATCGGTTTTCTGAAGTTCATCCTGAACGACCAGGAAATCGCCGATCGGTTGAAGAAAGATCAAAATGAGACAGAACGGCACTAACAGAAATAGCAGCCATACGGCACTTCTTTTCTTCCTTTTTTGCATTGCCTATCCATTCATCTGTCAAAGTAGAAATCAAATTATAACTGATACACAGCGGCCAAAGATGGCAGGTTATCAGTTATGTAACATCACCCCCAATACAGTTCCAAAATGGTTCTTCTTGTAGGAAAAACAATAAAAACCCCGGGGGTTAATCCGGGATCAGGTCAACTCAATGGTACTTCTGGTAAAAATCCAGATCGGAGGTCGAAAAGTATATAATACCTTCAATGAGCGCGATAATGGATGGAACACCCGTCCAGCAGAACAAGAGGTAGAGAATTCCAAGACCAGTTTGACCAAGGTAGAACTTGTGCACACCCAATCCGCCGAGGAACAGCGCCAGTAAACCTGCAGTCACTTTACTTTTAGACCCGGGGGGAGTCACGAATCCCATTTGTTGATAAGAACCTACGGTCTGCACCGCCCCACAGTAAGGACAGGAAGCATAATTTACATCTATCGATCGATGACAATTCACACACGCTTTTTGGGGTGTAGCTGCCGGGGCAGGGTATTGGGAAGAAGTTTGAACTGCTGTAAATGGTGTTCCACAATTGCTGCAAAACGACACATTATCCGCGTTCATTGAACCGCATTTGGGGCATTGTAAAGGCATAATATTCTCTCCTGAAGAAAAGTAAATATAAAGTAATTAATACTATTGAGTAATACACGAAATT
>CAYYRU010000064.1:0-13830 GCA_964474095.1 uncultured Anaerolinea sp. | reverse complement strand
GTTCCGCACCAGGGGCAGAATTTTGCGTTTTCTTCGATCTCTTTGCTGCAGTTGCTGCATGTGGCCATGGGGTGATCCCTCCTGGTGGTGCGATTTGTCCGTGCTGGTTAATTATAGGCTCTTTATGGATATGGGTATTGCTTGATTGATCTCACACGGGCGAGGCGCACTCTTCGCATACATCCCTCGGGTGCAGGCGCCTCGCCTTTACGAGTTAATTGGGGATTGCCGCGCCCTGACCGGAGGGTAAGTGATTGTTGATTGTAAACGCGAGCCAAGGCTTTTCCTTTGGGATTGTTATTCGCAGGGCTCGCAATGACATTAAATGGGAAGAGTAATCGGGTATTGCGGGATTGATTTCAGACGGGCGAACAGCCGTTCGCCCCTACCAGAAGGGCAGCAGTGATTAGTTGCAGGCCAAAATGGGATTGCCGCGCATTGACAAAGTTAGGTTGTTGTTGGAGGGAGTGGAATTGCAAAGATCTGAACTTTATGGGTTTGTCTGGCAATGCTCGCAATGACAGGGGGAGTAGGATATAAAAAGATGATTGTGTTTTTCGTTTGTTTCGTGGTTTTCGTGTTCCCAATTGTTAACTCTCGCGAGAGACAGCCCTTACCTTGACCAATCTCTCTTTTGGGTTTTATAATTCAACAGTTGAATATTGGAGATAGATGAGCCTCGAAAACTGCAATGAGCGTGACCTGGTAATTCTCGAACAAATCGAACACGACCCCGATACCTCACAGGCCGACATGGCAACCAGCCTCGAGGTGGCCGTGGGCACGATCAACTGGCATCTGAAGCGCCTGATCGAAAAAGGCTACGTCAAGGTCAGCCGCGCCTCACGGCGCAAGCTCAAGTACATCATCACCCCCGAAGGGCTGGCTTTGCGCGCCCGTCTCACCATTGATTACATCCAAAATTCGTTCAATCTATATCGCCTGGTGCGTGAACGCGTCAGCGCCGCCCTGGTGGAAGTGAAAGCCGCAGGCCACAACAGCGTGCGCATCGAAGGCAGCGGAGACGTGGCCGAGGTGTGCCGCCTGACCTGCCTGGAACATGAAATGCAAATCTCTCCCGATGGCAGCGGTCCGCTGCTGCGCATTGTGGGACTGAAAGTATTCGTCGAAATGGAGGCTGAGCACAAGGCATGAGCGATCAAGCGTATTGGAAAGACAAACGAGTGTGCGTCACCGGCGGGGCGGGATTTTTGGGTTCCTTCGTGTGCGAAAAACTGGCCGCGAGAGGCGCCAAAGAGATCTTCGTGCCCAAGATCGAAGACTACGACCTGGTGCAAAAGGACTCGATTAACCAAATGCTGGATGACAGCCGCCCGGATGTGATCATCCACCTGGCAGCCCAGGTGGGCGGCATTGGCGCCAACCTGCTGCACCCGGCGGATTTTTTCTATGACAACCTGATGATGGGCGTGCAGCTCATCCATGAATCTTATTTGCGCGGGATCCAAAAATTCGTGGCGCTGGGCACCATCTGCGCTTATCCCAAATTCACTCCGCTGCCGTTCGCTGAAGAGAACATCTGGAACGGCTACCCTGAAGAGACCAACGCCCCCTACGGCCTGGCCAAGAAGATGCTGTTGGTGCAGTCACAGGCTTACCGCCAGCAATACGGCTTCAACTCGATCTTTTTGCTGCCGGTCAACCTTTACGGCCCGCGTGACAACTTCAGACCTGAAAGCTCGCACGTCATCCCGGCGCTGATCAAGAAGTGCGTCGAGGCAAGAGACAACAACGCCCCCTCCATCGAAGTGTGGGGAGACGGCTCGCCGACGCGTGAATTCCTCTACGTGGAAGACGCCGCCGAGGGCATTTTGCTGGCCACCGAGAAATACGAAAAGTCTGAGCCGGTCAACCTGGGCTCGGGCATGGAGATCAGCATTAAAGATCTGGTGACCCTGATCGCCAGACTGACGGGCTTCAAGGGCGAACTGGTCTGGGATACCTCCAAACCCAATGGGCAGCCGCGCCGCCAGTTGAGCGTGGAACGCGCCAAACGTGAATTCGGCTTCGAGGCCAAAGTGACCTTTGAAGAAGGCTTGCGCCGCACCATTGAGTGGTACGAGGCCAAACTGAAAGCGGAAAAGTAGTAACTATGAAGATCAATTCCATTGAAGCAGAACGCAAGGCAGAGACGGTGATCATCCAGCCGGTCAAAGGGCTGGTGGGGCTGAACCTGCGCGACCTGTGGATCTATCGTGAACTGGTTTATTTTCTCACCTGGCGTGACCTGAAGGTGCGTTACAAGCAATCCGTGTTGGGTGTGCTGTGGGCCATTATCAACCCGCTGGTGACAACGGTGGTTTTCTCGGTGATCTTTGGCAATTTTGCCAAGTTCCCATCTGATGATGTGCCTTACCCGATCTTTTCTTATACCGCCACGCTGCCGTGGTCGTTCTTTGCCGCGGCGTTGACGGTGTCGGCGCGCTCCATGCTCACCAGCGGCGGCATGGTTTCGAAGATCTACTTCCCGCGCATTATTGTGCCGTTGTCATCGGTCTTCGCCAACCTGGTGGATTTTTTGGTGGGCTTCGTGATCATGATCGGCATGCTGTTCTTTTATCACATCACCCCGACGCTCAACATGCTGTGGCTGCCGGCTTTTCTGCTGCTGGCCACCATCACCGCCCTGGGGGTGGGCTTGTGGTTCTCGGCATTGTTGGTGATGTACCGTGACATTAATTACATGCTGCCTTTTCTGACCACCATCTGGATGTACCTTTCGCCGGTGGTGTACGCCTCGAGCACCATCCCCGAGAAATGGCGCGTTTTGTTTTCGCTCAACCCCATGGTGGGCGTGATCGAGGGATTCCGCTGGGCCCTGCTGGGCACACAGCAATCCATCTCGCCGGTGATGATTGCCATCTCTTCGGGCATCGCCATTGTGATCTTCGTAACCGGACTCTTCTTCTTCCGCCGCATGGAACGCGTCTTCGCGGACATGATCTAGGATGTGAATTCATGAGCAATCTTGCCATCAATGTAAATAATATCGGCAAACAATACAATATTTTCGGTGAGGTCAACCGCTTCAAGACCTTGCGCGAAAAGATCTCCGACACCCTGAAATCTCCGCTGCGGGCTTTGCTGCACCCCACCGGCAGCGACACCTTCTGGGCGCTGCGCAACATCTCGTTTGAGGTGGAACGCGGCATGGTGCTGGGCGTGATCGGCAAGAACGGCGCCGGCAAATCGACCCTGCTGAAGATCCTGTCGCGGGTGGTGGAGCCCACCGAAGGCCGGGCCGAGATCCGTGGAAGGGTTGGGTCGCTTTTGGAAGTCGGCACCGGCTTCCACCCAGAGCTGACCGGGCGCGAGAACGTATTCCTCAACGGCGCCATCCTGGGGATGAAACGCAGCGAGATCGAACGCAAGTTTGACGAGATCGTGGCTTTTTCAGAGATCGGACAGTTCATTGACACCCCCGTCAAACGCTATTCCAGCGGCATGTACATGCGCCTGGCGTTCGCGGTCTCCGCGCACCTTGAGCCTGAGATCCTGATCGTGGATGAAGTGCTGGCCGTGGGCGACGCCGAGTTCCAGAAGAAGTGCCTGGGCAAGATGAGCGACGTGGCCGGCGAAGGCCGCACGGTGCTGTTCGTTTCGCACAACATGTCGGCTGTCACCCGCCTGACCAAGGAATGCATCATCCTCGAGCACGGCAAGATGACCAAACGCGCCCCCAGCGCCGAGGCCGTGGATTACTACCTCTCGCACGGTTACGAGAAGGGCGGTGAGCGCACCTGGGAAGCAAACGAGATCCCGGCAGACGCGGCACCCTTTAAACCCATCGCTTTGCGAGTGAAAAACAGCAAGGGACAGGTGGTGGATTCGGTGCGCTCGGTTGAACCGGTCACGATCGAAATGGAATATAGCCTCGACAGACCCATCACCGGGCTGCGCGTGGGCATCTACCTGTTGACCATCCGCGGCGAGTACGTGTTCACCTCGTTTGACACGGATGACCCTGAATTGTTTTCGCACTTCTCAGAACGCAAGGCCGGGCATTACGTCAGCCACTGCACCATCCCGGCGGACATCCTCAACGAGGGCAGGTTTGTGCTGGGCGTCAACGCCAGCGTCTTCCGCATCAAGCGGTACTTCCAGGACGCCAACGCGGTGGTGTTCAATGTCAACCCTGCCGGCGCGCCAGGCATGCACTGGGTGGAACCGCGACAGGGCGTGACACGTCCGCGCCTGGATTGGAAGATAGACGAGAAATCGTAGGGCAATCGTATGGCTGGCTTCGGCAGCCTCACCTTGACCGCAGTCGGGTCGGGGTTTATAATTCAACAGTTGAATATTGAAAGATTTCAGGTAAACAGTGATTGGTTACCTTTCCAAAGATGATCATGGGTCCTTATGACAAATAACAGCAAAGAAACATTGAAGCGTTTCCTTGGGGGTATCCCGCTTGCCGCGGAGTTGTATTGGTTGGTGCGGCAAAAAGACAACCCGATCCATTCGCGTTTTTCACTCAAGTCATTGCACGAGGTCTTGCCCGCGGCAGTGGAAGAGGTGAAAAAGATCAGGCCGACCTCGCAGGTGCAGAAGAAGAAGGTGTTCGTCTTTGCCGCCCTGCATTATTGGATCGAGCAGGCCACCATTACCGCGCTCGGTCTGGCGGCGGATAATCATGATGTCACGTTGGGTTTTTACCCCTATTTTGACTGGTTCACCGATTCCACCAAGTTCGACTTGCGGCGACAGAACATCTATGCCCAAAAAGTGCTTGAACCCGCCAACTCGGTGATGAACGTGGTGTCGTTCATCAACTACCGCGCTCCATACACGCCGCTGCCCAAAGCGCTGCAAGAAGCGGTCAATACGGTGACCATTTTTGATACGCAATACACGCTGCAGATCGAGGATGTTGACACCTCCTGGCCGACCTACCAGTTCAGACTCAAACGCAACCAGGAAGCCGCGCAATCGCTGCTGGCTTATCTGCGCGCCAACACGCCTGACGTGGTGATCGTACCCAACGGCACGGTGCAGGAATTTGGCATCGTTTATCGCGTGGCGCGTTTCTTGAAGATCCCCGTCACCACCTACGAATTCAGCGACCAACGCGAAGCCTTCTGGATGGCTCAGAACGCCGAGATCATGCGCCAGGATACCAGCGCCATGTGGGAAACCTACATGGATAGTAAATTAAGCAGTGAGCAACTGGCGCGCATTAAAAACATGTTCGAGACCCGCCAACAAGCCAAGATCACCGAGAATTTCACCCGCACATGGCAAAATCTGCCTTCACAGGGATCAGAGAACGTGCGCGAGCAGCTCAAACTCGACAAACGACCGATCGTGCTGCTGGCCACCAACGTGCTGGGCGACAGCCTGACCTTGGGACGGCAGGTATTCACCAAGACCATGGCCGATTGGGTTAGCCGCACCATTTTGTATTTCATCGGCCGACCGGACATTCAACTGGTCATCCGCATTCACCCGGGCGAGATCCTCTCACGTGAGTATTCAATGGTGGATGTGGTGCGTCAGACCCTGCCCGAACTGCCTGAACACATCCATGTGATCCACCCTGAAGAGAAGATCAACACCTACGACCTGATGGATGTCGCGAACGTCGGCCTGGTGTATACCACCACGGTGGGGCTCGAAATGGCCCTGCGCGGATTGCCCGTGATCGTGACCGGCCAGACACATTATCGTGGGCGCGGCTTCACCTACGATCCGGCTTCGTGGGTGGAGTATTTCAAATTGCTGGGCATGATCCTTGAAAAGCCGTCTGAATTCAAGCTCAATAAAGAAAAGATCCAACTGGCCTGGAAGTATGCCTACCACTTCTTCTATACTTTCCCACTGCCTTTTCCGTGGCATATCAAGGTCTGGCAGGATTATGAAACACACACCCTTTCACAGGTCTTCAGCAAGGAAGGTAAAAAGAAATACGGCAATACCTTCCGCTATCTGGTGGGTGAGCCCATTGATTGGACCAAGACCAATCACAACGGGCGGCACGCATGAGCCCTGAAATGAGCGAAGCCGAGGTAAAGCAGCAGGTCAGCGCCTTCTACAACCAGATCGGTTGGAAGATGGAGAACGACGGTTTCTATCAGAATGCGCGCTACGAAGACCTGCGGCCTGTCGCGCGAGAATACATCCACAACTGCCACCTGCGCGTCAACCGCTACCTGCGTCCCGAGGGTAAATACCTGTTGGATGCCGGCTCCGGCCCGGTGCAGTGGCCTGAATATCTCACCTATTCACAAAACTACCAATACCGCGTCTGCCTGGATATCTCGATTGTGGCACTTGAAGAAGCCCGCCACCGTTTGGGAGATAAAGGGTTGTATGTGGTTTCTGACGTGGCCAACCTGCCCTTCAAGGCGGACGTGTTTGACGGGCTGGTTTCGCTGCACACCCTGCATCACATCCCGCCCGCGCAGCAGCCGGATGCTTATGCCGGTTTCGTGCGGGTGCTCAAACCCGGACGCAGCGGCGCGGTGGTCAATGCCTGGACGGCACCGCTCTTAATGGCACGCATGGGTTGGTTGATCTCTTTGATGGACCGTGTCAACGGTATTTTGCGCCGCCTGAGTGGCAAGAAGCGCGCTGCGACGCCAGCCCCCAAAGCCGCGGCACCCGCAGGCCCTGCTGAAGCCAAACCCACCGGAACTTTCACCCAGCATATCACCCCTGAATGGCTGAAGGCGCAGCTGGCCGGACGGGTCAATTTTAAGATCGTGGTATGGCGCAGCGCCAGTGTGAGATTCCTGCGTTCGGTCATTCAACCCTGGCTGTTTGGCAGGTTATGGCTACGCTGGCTTTACCAGCAGGAAGAACGCGACCCTGAATATTACGGCGAGAACGGTCAATACCCGTTGATCGTAATCTCGAAACCAAATTAACAAGAATCGAGAAAAAGCTTATGGACTGGTCAAAAAAAGTCGTCTTGGTAACCGGAGGTACCGGTTCTTTTGGCAAGAAACTCATCCGCATCATGTTGAACGAGTATCATCCGGCCAAGATCATCGTTTTTAGCCGGGATGAACTCAAACAACACGAGATGCGCGTGGCCGGATACGACCACCCCACTTTACGCTATTTCATCGGCGACATTCGCGACAAGGAACGCTGCATCCGCGCTTTCGACGGGGTGGATGTGGTGATCCACGCCGCGGCGCTCAAACAGGTGCCTGCCTGCGAGTACAACCCCATGGAAGCCATCAAAACCAACATTTTAGGCAGCAGCAACGTGATCGACGCTGCCATTGACACAGGGGTCAGCCGGGTGGTGGCCCTTTCGACGGATAAGGCCGTCAACCCGGTCAACCTTTACGGCGCCACCAAGCTGGCCGCCGAGAAACTCTTCGTCCAATCCAACGCCTATGCCGGCGGACGCGAGGTGCGTTTTGCCTGCGTGCGTTACGGCAATGTGGTCGGCAGCCGCGGATCGGTGGTGCCGGTCTTCCTCAAGCAGCGCGAGAGCGGCAAGGTCACCGTCACCGACGACCGCATGACCCGCTTCTGGATCAGCCTCGAGCAGGGCGTGCGCTTCGTCATCCGTGCCGCCGAGAACATGCACGGGGGTGAGGTCTTCGTGCCCAAGATCCCCAGCATGAAGGTGGTTGACCTGGCGCGAGCCATCGCGCCCAAGGCGGAAGTCAACATCATCGGTATTCGCCCGGGTGAAAAGCTGCACGAAGTGCTGATCTCTGAGGACGAAGCCCGTCAGACGGTTGAGCTGGACGACATGTTCGTGGTACAGCCCGCGGAATCGTTGTGGTTTGGCCGCGACTGGGAATCAAAGGGTAAACTACTGGAAGACGGTTTCAGGTACGCTTCTGATACCAACCAGCAGTGGTTAAATATTGAGCAGATCGGCAAGATCATCGCCCCGATCGAGGCGGATTATCTGGCGGGAAAACTGGGATGACCCATTTTTTGGTGACAGGCGCCAGCGGTTTGCTGGGATTGAACTTCTCTCTGGCGGTGGACGGCAAGCAGCACCAGGTCACCGGTGTGGACTTTCGCAACCCGCTCAGGTGGATCAATTTCAAGATGCTGCAAGGCGACCTGACCAAACCCGGAAGCATGGAGCGCATTCTCAAGGAAGTCAAACCGGATGTGATCCTGCACTGTGCCGCCAACGCCAACGTGGATGACTGTGAAAAAGATCCCGAGGGTGCTGAAAAGGTCAACAGCCTGCTGCCCGGGCAGATCGCCGCGGCGGCCAAACAAAACCGCGTCAAAATGATCCACATCTCCACGGATGCCGTGTTTGACGGCGTCAAGGGTGATTTTAGCGAAAAAGACACGCCCAATCCATTGAGCGTGTACGCGCTTACCAAACTGAAAGGGGAGAAGGCCGTGTTGGACGCCAACCCGGATGCCCTGGTAATGCGTGTTAATTTTTATGGCTGGAGCATCACCGGCAAACGCAGTCTGGCGGAGTTCTTTGTCAACAACCTGGCCGAGAACAAGCCACTCAAGGGTTTCACCGATGTGTACTTCTGCCCCATGATGGCATTGGACCTGGTGGATACCCTGGTGGAGGCCTGCGATAAAAACCTGCACGGACTGTATCACAGCGTGGGACCCGAGCCCATGTCAAAATACGAGTTCGGGGTGGCGATTGCCAGGCAGTTTGGCTTTGACCCGCAGTTGATCAGCCCGGCTTCCGTCCATGACGGCGGGTTGACGGCCGCGCGCTCGCCCAACTTAACCCTCAACACCAGCAAGCTGGTTGCCGCATTGGGGCACGCGCTGCCCGCTTTTCAAAGCGGTTTGAAAAAATTCCATGACCAATACCGCCATGGTTTCCCTGAGATGATTAAAACACTGGTCTGAGACTTCTGTTGTTCCCACAAAGGAGGTTGACATGCAGGTGAAAATCGGTTCGCATTTGATCGGGCTGGATCAGCCCACTTATTTCATTGCTGATATTTCAGCCAATCACGATGGTGATCTGCAACGCGCGCGAATGCTGATCCGCATGGCCAAAGACGCCGGCGCGGATGCCGCCAAGTTCCAAAATTTCAGGGCGCCCAAGATCGTTTCTGATTACGGCTTTTCGAACATGACCCAACAGCTATCCCACCAGTCCAATTGGAAGAAATCCGTTTTCCAGGTGTATTCCGATGCTTCCATCCCCTTTGATTGGACGCCCGTCCTGAAGGAGGAATGCGACAAGGTCGGTATCGATTACTTCTCCTCGCCTTATGATTTTGAGGCGGTGGATTATCTCGACCCATTCGTGCCTGCTCACAAGATCGGCTCGGGCGATATTGATTGGCTGGAAATGCTGGAATATATTGCCAAAAAGGGCAAACCGGTCATCATTGCCTCAGGCGCTGCCAACATTGGTGAAGTGCAGCAGGCAGTGCACGCCCTGCTGGCCATCAATCCGCAGGTGGTGCTGCTGCAATGCAACACCAATTACACCGCCAGCCCGGTAAATTATGATTTCAT
This sequence comes from uncultured Anaerolinea sp., assembly GCA_964474095.1. Classification (GTDB taxonomy): domain Bacteria; phylum Chloroflexota; class Anaerolineae; order Anaerolineales; family Anaerolineaceae; genus UBA6107. The sequence goes on along the minus strand of CAYYRU010000064.1, from coordinate 4,380 downwards.
CAACCTGCGCGTGCTTCAAACCTATCAGACCATGTTCCCCGGCTTGCCGGTGGGGTTGTCAGATCATACCCACGGTCATGCCACCGTGTTGGGAGCCGTGGCGCTGGGAGCGCGTGTGATCGAGAAGCATTTCACAGACGATAACGAACGGGTTGGGCCGGATCACCCCTTCTCAATGACCCCGGCCACCTGGAAAGACATGGTGGATCGCACCCGTGAGTTGGAACGTTCATTAGGCTCCGCTGACAAGACCATCGGCGGCAACGAAAAAGACACCTCCGTGGTGCAGCGCCGCTGCCTGCGCGCCGCCCGCGATCTTAAAGCGGGTGAGAAACTCACCCGCGATTGTATTGATGTACTGCGGCCGGCCACGGTCGGCGCCATTAAACCTCCCGAGATCAAGCAGGTGGTCGGCCTGACCGTGCTGCACGATCTGCCTTCCGGCAAGGAATTGCGCTGGACGGACCTCGGCGATTGAGACAAGCATAGCAATGAAGATTTTGTATTTAACCCGCGGACAATCTCCGCACGACCTGCGTTTTACCCGGGCTCTGGCGCAAACCGAGCACCGGGTATTTGCGGCCTGCCTCGAAAGCCCGGCGACCCAGCCGTGGCCGGCGGGCATCAACGAGGTTAAGGGCATCGAGTACTACGACGACGCTTATTGGAAAACCTTTTCGCCGCGTGCCAAACAAATGCGCCGCATCCTTAAGGAAGTTCAACCAGACCTGGTGCATGCCGGGCCGATCCAGGATATTGGCATCTGGCCGGTGGTGGCGAAATTCCGACCACTGGTGAGCATGTCATGGGGGTCGGACCTGATGAAACAGGCTAAAAGCAGCCTTTGGAATCGCTGGGTGACGCGTTACGTGCTGGGCAATTCGGACGTGCTGGTGGGAGACTGCGACTGCGTGGGGCAAATGGCCGCTCGCTTTGGCTTCCCGCTCGAGAGATATAGAAAATTCCCCTGGGGTGTTGACCTCGGGCATTTCGTCCCCGGCGAAAGCCGCGAACTACGCGCCCGCCTGGGCTGGCAGGACAAAGTGGTGCTGCTTTCAAACCGCAGCTTTGAAAAACTCTATGGCGTGGATGTGATCGTGAGGGCCTTCATCCAGGCCAGACAGGCCAACCCTGACCTGCGCCTGCTGATCTACGGCCAGGGCTCGCAGGAAGAGTCTCTGCGCAAGCTGCTCAAGCAGAGCGGATTTTTGCCTGATGTGTATTTCGGCGGCTTCGCTTCTTTCGAGCAGCTGCCTGAGGTGTATCACAGTGCCGATCTTTACCTGAGCGCCTCACATAGTGACGGCTCCTCGGTCTCACTGATGGAAGCGCTAGCCTGCGGGCTGCCCGCCATTGTCTCTGACATCCCCGGTAATTTGGAATGGATCAAAGAAGACGAAAACGGCTGGCTTTTCAAGGACGGCAAGGCAGATGAACTGGCGCAGAAGATCTTATTAGCGGCAGCGCAAGTGAAGAACCTGGTACGCATGAAAGCCGGCAACCGTTTGCTGGCCGAGATGCGCGCCAACTGGGATATTAATTTTAAAGTACTGCTTGAAGCCTACGACCTGGCAGTCAAAGGAGCCGCGCATGCCTGAAGTGGTTGCCATCATCCAGGCACGCATGAGTTCCACCCGCCTGCCGGGCAAGGTGCTGCTGGACCTGGGCGGACGTTCCGTGCTCAGCCGAATGGTGGAGCGCGTCAAACGCGCCAAACGGATCAAACGCGTGGTAGTGGCCACCACCGTGGATCCCTCGGATGATCCGATCATCGCGCAGTGCCAGGCAGAGCATATTGACGTTTTCCGCGGCAGCCTGCCGGATGTGCTGGACCGTTATTACCAGGCGGCAAAGCTTTACAAAGCTGAGATCATTGTCAGGCTGACGGCGGACTGTCCGTTGATCGACCCTGATCTGATCGACCAGACCGTGGAGACCTTGCTCGAACAGAAGGCGGATTTCAGTTGCAACCGGCTGCCGCCGCCTTTTACGCGCACCTATCCCATTGGGCTGGACGTGGAGGCCTGTACTTTCGCGGCGCTGGAACGCGCCTGGCATGAGGCCAGCGAAAAACGGCACCGCGAACATGTGCTGCCATATTTATATGAAAAAGAAGGCCGTTTCAAGGTGGTGCAATTGAATTACCCCCGGGATTTGGGCAGCCTGCGCTGGACGCTGGACACCCCCGAAGATTACGCACTGCTGAAAGAGGTGATCCACCGACTTGGTGGGCGCAACGATTTCACCTGGCTGGAGGTGCTAGCCTTGTTTGAGAACGACCCAGAACTGGCAGCCATCAACCAGAATATTCATCATAAAACCATGTTTGACGTGGAAGAACGCCACGCGAAGGACAACTGATTTGCCTGACCTGACCCTTTTTACGGCACCGAAACCATTTTCCAATCCGCACATTGCCACCATCCAGCGCAATGCCATCCGCTCATGGCAGCAGATGGGTCGCGGGGTGGAGGTGCTGCTGTTGGGTGATGAAGCGGGCATGGCCGAGACCGCCAAAGAGCTGGGCGTCAGGCACCTGCCCGAGATCAAACGCAATGCCAGCGGCACCCCCTTGATCTCCGCGCTGTTTGAGACGGCCAGGGCGCAGAACGCTTCCTCTTTACTGGCTTATGTGAATGCGGATATATTGCTCTTCCCCGGTTTCCTGTCTTCCGCGCTGAAGACGCTGGCACGCACGCCGAAATTCCTGCTGGTGGGGCAACGCTACGACCTGGAGGTCACGCGCGAGCTGGATTTCTCAACCGGTTGGGAAGAGAGCCTAAAGGCGGAATGCCAGACCAAAGGCAGCCTGCATAAACCCAGCGGCAGTGACTATTTTATCTATCCGAGGCAGTGCTTCACGCACATCCCCGATTTTGCCATTGGCCGCGCCGGCTGGGATAACTGGATGATCTATTTCGCCCGCCGCCAGGGCTGGAAAACCATTGACGCCACGGACGAGATTCAGATCATTCACCAAAATCACGACTACAGCCATCTGCCCGGCGGGCAGGCGCATTACCACCTGCCTGAAACCGACGAGAACGTGCGGCTGGCCGGCGGCCGGCGCACCATTTTCACCCTGCCAGACGCGGATTGGCGTTATCGCAACGGCCAGCTCGAGAGAGTAAAATTATCAGGCAGCAAGTTAAAACGCGAGATCGAGATCTTTCCGCTGATCAAATTGAGATCACTCTTTTTAGGAGAGGTTTCGTATTATCTCTTTCATCCACGCAAAGCCTGGGCGGCGTTTCGTGCCAGGCTGACCCGCAAAAACCGCAGGCAGGAGTAATCATGCGCCAGGGACAAAATCCGGTCAAAAAGATCAATACGGTTGCCAAGCCGCAGCGCATCACGGTGGCGATCTTGAACTACATCCCCATGATGAGCGGTTATTATGCCAACCTGCTACAGGTGCTGCAAAAATGCCTGGGCAGCCTCTGGGCCAACACCGACCTGCCGTATGATCTGATGGTGTTTGATAACGGTTCCTGCAAAGAGGTGACCGATTACCTGCTGCAGATGCAGCGTGAAGGCAAGATCCAGTACCTGATCCTTTCAGAAAAGAATCTGGGCAAAGGCGGCGCCTGGAATATGATGCTCGATGGCGCGCCGGGTGAGATCATCGCCTATTCAGATAACGATTGTTATTTCTACCCGGGCTGGCTGTCGAATTCTCTCAAGGTGCTTGAGACCTACCCCAATGTGGGCATGGTGACCTCGCGTCCGGTGGCTCAAAAAGAGGAATTCGCCACTAAAACCATCGAATGGGCAAAGCAGACCCCGGGGGTTCAGTTGGAGCGCGGCAAGTTTCTGGATTGGGAAACCTTCAGTTCCTTTACCATGAGTCTGGGGCATGACGAAGAGGAAACCCGCAAGCTGCATGAGACCCACGAAGATATACGCGTGACTTATGACGGCCTGCCCGCGCACGTGGGCGCCATTCATTACCAGTTCTTATGCTACAAAAAGGTGATCAAGGATTTTTTGCCCTTCGACATGGATAAGGCCATGGGGCAGGTGCGGCAGCTTGATATTCGCATGAACGAGGCCGGCTACCTGCGCCTGATGACCGCGGAACCTTATATGCAGAACATGAGCAATGACCCCAACATTGATTACGCCAATATTGGAGCGGTGAAGAAAAAATCTTCGCTGGCCAAACGTCTGCGCGATCTGAAGTTCATCAAGTGGCCGCTAATGCGCATTTATGACTGGATCTTTGGATTGTATTACCGGTAAGATTTATAGTAAGGGCAATTCACCCTGGCACTGCCCACCAGAGCAAGTGTGAATTGCCCCTACGAGAATTACACAAAGGATTACGACCGTGAAAAAAGAACTACTTGACCTGATGGAATGCCCAAAATGCCGTGCCAG
>CAYYRU010000063.1:0-13998 GCA_964474095.1 uncultured Anaerolinea sp. | reverse complement strand
CGCTGGTAAAAAACTTCAACAAGCGTGGTGCATCCCAAAGATCGGGATGCACCCTACAAAATCAAACAAATTTAATTACCGACAACCATGATGAACTCACCCTTGCGCGGACCGATCTGCTTGCGTACGGCTTCAGCCTCTCCGCGGAAGACGACCTCGGTTGGCAAGGTGAGATCATAAGCCACCGTCACCCACACTTCGCGGCCAAAAACTTTGATGACATCATCCAGCAGGGCACCCAGGCGGTAGGGGGTATCCATTAAAACCACAGGGATGCGCAGAGAACGGTAACGCGTCAATTCACTGCGGCGTTGGTTTGGGTCGCGCGAAAGAAATCCGGCAAAGACGAAACGCCCCATTTTAAAATCAAGCACTGAAAGGGCTGCCATCAATGATGACGCGCCTGGGATCGGCGAAACCACCACCCCGGAACTGGAAGCCAATTGGATCAAGTAAGCCCCAGGGTCTGAAAAGACAGGCGTTCCGCAATCAGAGATGATGGCCAGGCTTTCACCGTTCAAGAGGCGAACCAACAACCCGGCCGCCACCTCGGCTTCATTGTGCTCATTCAACAAGACCAGTTCCTTGCCTTCAATACCCAATTTCTTGAGCAGGGTGCTGCCGGGTTTGGCCTCTTCACAGATCACGGCATTGACCTGGGTCAACACGTCCACCGCGCGACGGGTAATATCATCGGGGTGGCCGATGGGGGTTGCCACTATATAGAGTTTTCCAAATTCCTTCATACCTTATCCTCTCAAAATCTGTTCCAATTTTACCTGATTATCAGCCATTCACTCCGGCGCAAAAAGCTGTGTTAGGATTAAGAAATATCATCATTCTACAGGTTGCCATTATGAAATTTTCAAAACTGACAAAGATCTCTTTCCTGCTGGCAGGTTTGTTCTTCATTGACAAGATACTGGCATTCGTCCGGTTAATCTTGACCGCGCGACAGTTCGGCCTTTCAGCGGAGCTGGATGCATTCAATGCCGCCAACAATATCCCTGACCTGCTTTTCGCGGTGATTTCAGGCGGCGCGCTGGCAATCGCGTTCATCCCGGTGCTTTCGACCGTGCTCAAACGCGACGGCCAACAATCCGCGTGGAAACTCTTCAGCCGCATCGCCAACCTGGCTTTCATCATCACCGCGGCCTTCGCGATCCTGGTGGCGATTTTTGCCGAAACCATTGTGAAAGCCAAGATCGGCATCGCCCCGGGCTTCAGCAGCGTACAGCAAGATCTGGTGGTCAAATTGATGCGCATGAACCTGATCGCCACCCTGATCTTTTCGATCAGCGGATTGGTGATGGCCGGGTTGCAAGCCAACCAGCATTTCTTGTTGCCTGCCCTGGCGCCCATCTTCTACAATATCGGCCAGATCATCGGCGTGACCATTTTATGCCCCTCTGAGGCGATCACACTCGGCCCAGTCACCCTGCCGGCTTTCGGGCTGGGTGTGGAAGGATTGGTATATGGCGTGATCATCGGCGCCGTGCTGCACCTCGCCATCCAGATTCCTGGACTGCTCAGGTATAACTTCCGCTGGATCCCCAGCCTTGATCTGAAAAACGAGGATGTACGCAGCGTGATCAAATTGATGGGCCCACGCCTGATCACGATGTTTGTGATCCAGCTCATTTTCATCATCCGCGACAACCTGGCTTCGCATTTGGCCACCGGCGCGATCACCTCACTCTCCTACGGCTGGATGATCCAGCAGGTACCCGAGACCTTGATCGGTACTGCCATTGGCACCGCTTTGCTGCCCACCCTCTCGGAACATTTCTCCAGCGATCAAAAAGCGGCATTCTCCGAAACCATCCAAAAAGCTGTAAAAGTGCTGATGGCATTGACCCTGCCCATCGCAGCCGTGCTTTCCATCGGACTCAAACCACTACTCGGTCTGGCCTTCGATTTCGGCGAAGAGGGCACACAATTGTTAAGCCTGGTGACCGCCGGGTACATGTTGGGTCTGTTCGGACATTCGCTTAAAGAAGTCAGCGCCCGTTCATTCTATGCCCGGCAGAACGCCCTCATTCCGCTTGGTACAGCGTTAGCCAATTTTGTCTTATATATCGCTCTAGGTACTTTGCTTTACAAATCGTTAGGCGCGGTGGGGATCTCTTTGACCGATTCGATCGTCTTTACCCTTGAAGCCATTCTGTTGTTAATCCTGCTTAACCGCAAGCTGGTGCCGCCGATCAAACTGGAATCCACCTGGGTCAGAGTCATCCTCGCCACCATCACTGCCGGGTTGGTCACCTGGGGCGGATTAACGTTGCTGACCCCGCGCGCGCATCCGCTGTTGGCGGGCTCGATCCCCATGATCGTTGGTTTCGCTTGCGCGCTGCCGTGGATCCGTCGCGAGCTCAGATTGTTGGTAAAACTATAAGAAAAGATTTGGCAGCAATGCCATTTACGGTATAATTATCGCCATGTCAAAAAAGAACCCGATCGAACAACCTGAAGATAATTCACATGAATATGAAACTGAGACCACCAAACCGGTGGTCACCAGTCGTAAGGCAAAAAAAGCGGAGGCCGTCTTCGAATCCGCGCCTGTCAGTGAACCAGAAGAGACATCCACGGATGATAAAGCCAAAAAAGACAAACCCAAGAAGGTGCGTCATGGAAAATGGGTCTGGCTTGGACTTTTGATCATGCTCGTGCTTGCCGCATTAGGAACAGGCATAGGTTATTGGCAAGCCATGAACGCCAGAATGATCGCCGAAAACAATAACCGTCTTGAAAAAGCCGCCATGCATTTTGTGATGGCCGAACAAGATCAAAAGAACGGCGACCTGAACATGGCCTGGCAGCGTCTGAATTACATATTACAAATCTATCCCGAATACCCCGGGTTGGAGGATAAACTGGCCGAAGTGATGTTGGCGCTATCTCTTGCACAACCTCAGAATTCCACCACTCAAGAAGCGCCGATCACAGCTGTCACGGCAGTACCCACCAAAGATACGACAAATCTAAGCATTCTGCTGCAACAAGCTCAGAATCAACTAAAAACTGCTCAACAGCAGAACACTTATGACCGCTTCACCTGTCGTGACTTAACAGCACAAGAAGGTCACGCGATTCAACCCTGGGAAGCCTTGCTAGACACGGTCAATCAGATGCGCAATCTTGACCCGTTCTACGAATCGATCAAGGTTGACGGTTTGTATTACACAGCCCTGCGCAATAATGGCATGGCCTACATCAACTCTGGCAAACTGGAAGAAGGTATCTATTACCTGACGGTGGCAGAAACGATTGCCCCCCTGGATTATGAAGCCGATTCCATGAAATATCGAGCCAGGACGATCTTGATCGCTGGTTCGTGGTATGGGATAAACTGGCAAAAGGCTGCTGATGGTTTTTTCGAGATCTCTCAAAATTTCCCCAATGCGGTGGATCTCTCTTGCAAAACAGTTAAAGAGCTTTATGGAAATTCTCTGGAAGGGCTTGGCGACACTTATATGATGTCTGGCATGTCACTGGCTTCAGATTATTGTGTGGCAGGCGCCCAATACCGAGCGGCCAGCGGCATCATCAGCAGCGAGGCTCTTAACCAAAAGATCCAACAGGCAGATGCCTATTGCGCCAATCCGCCGCCAACCCCCACACCCACCGCGGATCCTAACGCGCCCACGCCAACGCCCCCACCGACCGAGTAAATGGATCTTGATCATATTAACTTAAAACCTGGAGTGATTTCTCCAGGTTTTTTTTGCTTGATTAGGAAAAATAACGAAGGTCTATTCGATCACCTGGGCGGTCAGGTCGTGAGTCATGGCGCCGTTGATCCTGACCGGCAAGAGACTGCCCACTTCTAGTTCCGTTTCGACGATCACCAGCCCGTCAATCTCAGGCGCGTCACGATAAGAACGACCGACCGAAATGCCGTCGCCAACCCCTTCAATCAATACGTTCATGGTTCTTCCGATCAATCGCTGGTTCTTCTTCAGAGAAATTTCCTCCTGCAGTTTCATCAGCTCAGCCAGGCGCTCCTGCTTGACATGATCCGGTATCGGATCACCATAAGGCTCGCTGGAGGTGCCCGGTTCAAACGAGAATGGGAACGCCCCCACGTGATCCAACTGGATGGCACGCATGAAATCCAGCAAAGCCTGAAATTCCTTATCCGTTTCGCCCGGGAAACCCACAATAAAGGTGGAACGAATGGCAAGATCGGGCATTGCCCGGCGCATTTTTTCAATGGTTTGATGTACCCATTCCATATCACTGGGGCGTTTCATGCGTTTCAAGATCTGCGGATGAGCGTGCTGTAAAGGTATATCAAGGTAGTGCAGGATTTGCGTGGACGAACTCATCAGATCAATGAGCCGGTCTGTCACATAACCCGGATAGGAATAGAGGATTCTCAACCAGGGGATTTGAGGGATGACAGGTAGGAGTTTTTCAAGCAGGATCGAAAGGCCATCTTTCAAACCCAAGTCGACACCATAATCGGTGGTGTCTTGAGCAATCAGGATCAATTCTTTGATACCAGAATCTTGCAACAAGGAGGCATCTTCCAGAATGTTCTCTATTGGGCGACTGACCGTGGTGCCCTTGATCAAAGGAATGGAACAAAACGCGCAAGGCCGGCGGCAGCCGTCTGCGATTTTTAAGTAGGCACTGGCTCCTTGAACTGCCGCCCTGACGACTCCTTTTTCATCCTTACCCACCGTGGCAGAATCCGGTAGGTGATAACGGGATGGAGAAGCTCCCGCGCGGAGATCCTTTACAAGATCAGGAATATCCATCCATCTGCGGGTGCCGAGAAACCCATCAATGCCAGGCACCGATTCAAGCAGCAAATCTCGATGACGTTCTGTGAGACAGCCAGCGGCGATCAGCCACTGCCCGGGCTTCTTTTTTTCGGCCAATTCCTGCAACACCTGGATCGATTCCAGCCTGGCACTTTGAATGAAGCCGCAGGTATTGACAACTAAAAGTTCAGCAGTGGATGGGCGCTCCACCGCGTGATAGCCATCTTCTTCAAGCAAGATCGCCATTGAGTCTGAATCCACCGTGTTTTTGGCACAGCCTAATGAGACCATGTAAAAGGTTTTATTTTTCATGGACGATAGGGGGTTACTGTGGGTAAGGGAGTCGTTGGCGTAACCGTGGGGGTTTCGGTGGGGCTTTGTGTCATAGTTGGCAAGGGTGTACGCGTGGGTATGGCGGTAAACTGTGGTGTGGCGGTGACCATATCAGCACCTGTGAAATCCAGGCTCAGGGTTTGCCCAGTGCCGCCAAGAATGCCTAGATCTTTTTGATTGTAGTAGATCTGCATGGCAGCGGCATTGCCAGAAGTTAACGAAATCTTCGCTGAACCAGTAAAAGTGTATACATTTCCTGGAACGATGCGCCCCATGAATACTTCTTTGCTGTCAGAAACAACCCGCAAGTAGGCGCGTTGATAAGCCACCACCACGATTTGTATCGGAGAATTCGCCACCGAGGTGATGGTTGCCAAGAGATCCACCGAGGCGGTGCTTACCACCTCACTGGTGGAAGGCGAAGGCGTGATGCCAACTTCAGGCGTTTCTTGAGAGGCAATGGCTGCTTCAGGAGTATCCGTGCCGATGAGGATCTCTGAGATCGAGCCGGCTGTTGGTTGTTGAGTCAATCGAGAAGAGCCGATCACTTGCATGGCACCCCATATGATCAATACAAATAAAACCACAAAGACACCGCCTCCGATCAAGAGGTCTGGGGTGAGGAACCTGCGCCAACCGGTAATGGGGGCGTTGTATTGACGCAAATGAGGGGTCTGCTTTTTGATCTCTTCCTGTGCGTTTCTCTCGATTCGGCGCTGCTGTAACCCGTCTGCAAATCTCAGCTGCAACGGCTCTGGATCAAGACTCATAAATGCAGCATAGTTGTTGAGCATGCCGCGCCCTTGCACGCTGGATGGCAGATCATCGATATCGCCATTCTCGAGAGCAAAAACATACAGTTCGCGAATCTTGATCTGCCTTTCAATGTCACTGCGAGAGAGCCCCAGGGCTTCGCGTTGCTGCTTTAACTGGGTGCCAATCTCTTTGAAAATGCGGTCTGATTCCTTCTCTGGTGCGGATTCAGGTACTTTTGCAGCAGGTTTTGACTGGGCACTTGGTTTCAAAACTGGTTTTACAACTTCTGGAGCCGATTCTTCCTTTTCGTGTTGAGAGGTAACCCCTTCGAGAGAAACACCCTCGGGAACTAGTGTTTCTGAAGGCTCCAATATCGCTCGAGGATCCAGGTCGAGGTAAGAAGCATATAGGCGAATGAATCCTCTCAATTGTGTTTGAGAAGCGATAGCCCCCATGCGATTCTCTTCAATAGCCTGAAGAAAGTGGATGCGAATACTAGTATCAGCAGCCACCTGTTCGAGGGAGCGCTTCAATTCTTCACGTTTGTTGCGGAGTATTTCACCTGGCGTCAGGGCCATTGATCTCTTCAATTCTTATTGAAGACCGGTCAGCCAACCCCATCAGGCTGAACTGGCCGGTCTATAATTTCAAAGTTGAGAAAACAGACTACTCTGCTTTAGGCTCTTCAGAGGTCTCTTCAGGAGTCTCTTCTGTTTTCGGTTCTTCTACCACTGGTTCAACCTCAGGTTCAACGACAACTTCAGCCTTTTTGGCTTTAGGTGTTTCTTTTAAGGTTGATTCGCCTTCGCGGCTGACTACGACCTTGATCTTGGGATTCAAGTCAATGGTCAAGCGCACGGTGGCATGGTGTTCGCCAAGGTTGCGAATGGGTTCGGCTTCGATCATGTGGCGTTCGATCTGGGTGCCCAATTTCTGATTCAAGGCGTCTGCGATCATTTGAGCGGTGATGGAACCATAAAGCTTGCCAGTTTCGCCAGCTTTGGTGGAGAAAGCAAGTTCAACACCTTCTAGCTGTTCGGCCAAACCACTCATCTCTTTGTTCAAAGCAGCGCGCATGACGGCGGCTTTAGCCTTGATCTTTTCGACGGTGCTCATGGCTCCGGGAGTTGCCAAAACTGCCAAACCCTGGGGGATCAAGAAGTTGCGTCCGTAACCATCAGCCACTTTCTTGACATCACCAGCATGTCCCAACTTGTAAACATCTTTGATCAATAAGACTTTCATTTTCAAGCCCTTCCAATATGAGATTCACGCGAAGGGTACCACGCGTGTGAACCAGAATTTTACCCTATGCAAAAGGATTGGTCAACCAATTTCGGATGGTCAGAGAGTTCCTCAATTTGGTTTTGTCTTTTTCTGACCCTTTTTCTTGCGTGAAGGGGAAGCCGTTTTGGTTCTCTGGGTTTGATAAAGATCATTGATCTTGCTTGCCACCTCCACTGAAAGATCAAGAGGGTTGGCCACCTGCGCGTTCAGCTCCGCAGGTTTATCCTGTACATCAAGCATAGGGATTTTTTGTTCAACAACAGGAGTCGCTTTTGGAGTTGTTTTCTGCTCAAGGATGGGCCTTGGACTAACTTGACCTGCCCCCGGGTTGACGGGCATTCTTTTTGAAAACCACCTTCCGCTTGAGGCTTCGATGAGGGCAGTTACCTGCTCTTCATCCAGCACCTCGATGTCAAAGGGGGTATTCACAATGATCTGCGGACGGCGCCGATAGGCGGTCAACATGCCTTTCACGCATACCCATTTGCCGAGAAAGTCTTCCGGAGCCAGGCCAGTGGTCTGCATGAGGTTAAGCGCTTCATCCCACAAGACCACGGTAAAGCATTTCGTCCTCCAGTTGCCAAAATTGAGGAAATAATGAGGTACGTGATCGCGGCTCATGCCGCTGAAGACTTCTTCGATCTTGCCAGCCACCGAAGTGATCTCGCCCAGGCGCTGTGTCATTAAAAATTTTCTTTGAGAATCCAATACCAGGGGTTTATCCTCCACGACGCTGCCGGCATCAAAGGCCATAGGCAAGACATCCAAACCCAGGCCATTCACAAATTCTTCGAGGCGGGGCACATGCCGCACATGCCCAAGGCAGAGATTGCGAAACTGCCTGACATCACGAGTCAAGGCCGCAATAGTCTCCATTTCTTGCAGCAGCGGTGATTGAAAAGGTTGCTGAAAATCCACCCGGCGAAACAACAGCCCTTCACCACCGGTTTCGTAATCAAACCAGAACTTGGTGTCAATGGAGAGCGTTTTCAAGGCCAGGTAGATGACGATGCTTGAGAACCGATCCGTGGTCAAGTCAAAAATGGATTCATCACGGCCGGGGTGTTGAAAATTTGGATTACCGATCTCACAGCTAAGCTGCTGCTTCATTTCGGGCACGTTCATGCCGTCGTAATCCACCAAGACCAGTTTTTCATTACGCACCATGATGTTGTGATGAGAAAGATCACCGTGTGTGATCTTGCGTTTTTCAAGGTCGAGCACCAGGCGGTAGAACTTTATTGCCAATTCCTGCAGCGCCGCCGGTTGGTCAAGGTGACGGATGACATAAGCCTCGAGAGTCTCACCTTCGACCCACTTCATGTAAGTGATCGGATAGGTAACCCCCTTGATATTGATGCCATTCGGGATATATTGAATATTCTCGAGATAATCGATGTTGGAGCGTTGGATGTATTGATTGATGCTCTGATAACGCTCCTCGCGGTCTGGTACGTGTTTATGGAAACATCGCAAAGCCCAGCTGGTCTTTCCATCACTGAGTTTGTAAGTCAAGGCAAAACCACCGGAACGCACTCTGGGCAACCCCCACAAGTCAGATTCCGCAATGCAGTGGCGTAAACTGATGGGAGCGAGGCAACGTGAAGGATGTTGCAAGGCTGCCTGGTATTCGTTGAAAGCCGGGTACTTCATTCCATACACTCCAAATTACTCATCCACCGAAATGGAGATCAAGCTGGTGTCGTCATTTTTGATCTGTCCCTGGCGCCGCAACGACCTGATCCAGGTTTGATAACGCACCAGTGAGGTCAGGTTCTCGCTGATCATCGGCCAGTTGATGGTATTTTTTTCATAATTGCGAATGATCCATTCTGACAACGCGTCCGACGAGATTAAGAAATGGTCTCCCTTTTGCCATTCTCCAGATAACACGTTCTTTCCGGGTGTGACCCTCTGATAAGCCGGGTTGGTCGAAATCAGGTCAGGCGTATTGTTGAATTGACTGGCTTGTGAGAGTGGAAAGCAGCTGCAAAATCGGCCTTTGATCACCTGGAATAGACAGGTATCGCCAACGGCTTGTGCCACCCATCCACGCCCCTTTGCTGGATTGGCTGCAAGCAATGAGCCGTTGTGATGCCAGATGTGAAACCATAACAAGGTGGCGAATGCGCCTTGACGCACTTTGATCATGGCCGGCCAGTCGAGTTGATTGCCGTCCAACTCAGTTTTCCAACGGGTACGAGCATTATTGACTGCCAGAAAATAATCTTTTTGCAGGTCATTTGAAAGGCTGGCTTCTTTCACAAGCAGCGCTGCCCACAGTTTTGAAAAGGATGAGGCGGTAGCCCCATCTGACATGGCGCAGCTAAATTGATCCACATTGATACGGATGCCGTTCGCAAGTTGCGGAGAAACCGCGTCTTCGTTCTCTTCTTCGCGGTTTCCATGCTTGCAGATGCTAAAAGATTTCCAAACCAGCTTCATACAGCTTACGATTGAAGGTTGGCCGGGCGGGTTCCAATTTCGAGAGCCTGAACAATGCCGGCGATATCGGCATTGTAAACCAGACCGCGAGCGCCGTCTTCGAGGGGAGCACCCAATAACTCTTCACCGGTGGCGCGCATCTTGGGGGTCAATGGGCTGCTGACCTCGAACATAACGCGCGAGAAATGATCAGGCAGGTCTTTGGCTGTCATCGGAAAAACGATCTGTCTGGAAAGTTCGTTTGAAGAAGAATGCACAGTTAATACGGTGCAGTTGCCGTCTTCGGTGGACAGGGATTTGATCATTTCAGCCGGTACTCTGGCGTCACCGTCATTGGCCTCCCCATCGGTCAAGTTGATCAAAGTAGGAGGATAAGACTGCGGGTGTTCAGCCACCCAAGCTTCGAGGATGGCATAGGCTTTATTCAAGGCAGCACACATGGGGGTCTGACCGCGGCTCACGGCATCCACCCATACCGGGAACTTGGTGGAAACTTCAATAAAGCCGCCAACACCGTCTGATTCTTTCTTTATTCGGTCTTCAATGCGCAGTGGATGTTCGTAGATCTCATCAATCCATACCAGGTCGTTTTCTGCCAGATCGCCACCCAGGGCAGATTTGACCTCAAACCCATAACCGATCACCCCCACCTGATAATAACGGCGGATCTCCATGTCTTTGGATGCAGAAACCACCAGACTTTGAATCACTTTGTTAAGAGCATCCGCTACAAATTCGGCTTTTTTCGGGTTCCCTGGAATGCCCATGATCGGATTCTGCATGGACGAAGAATGGTCCACCAGAAAGAGGAAACAAGTGGGATTCATACGACTGATCTCTGCTGAATACATGGTACCCTCCATTTTTCAATTGATAAATGTCGTTCGCTCTACTCTTGGTTTGTTGATGCCATCCACTAATTCTAACGGCTTTTTGCGATCAAGGTAATAATAAACCAATTAATTTCAGGTAAATACAAGAGTTACCCGCACCTATTAATGAGTTCTAATCTGGTCATTGCCCATTTCGCCAGGCAAGTACGAACTCAACCTGCTCGTCGGCTTCAGGGCTGCGTGCCCAACGACTTGGAACCGAGCTGCGCAGTTTTTGGATCTCCTCGAGGAAATTCTGTGGGTTCACACCATGCCTGACCAGGTAGCAGCCCACCACGGTGCCGGTGCGGCCATGCCCCGCGATACAATGAATATACACGGGTTCCTTATTTGCAACACTGCGATCGATCTCATCCAGTGTTGCGATCATTTGCTGCACACTTGGTATGGAGCGATCTTCGATCGGAAATCGTGAGTAACGTACTTTCTTGAGATATCCATTCGCCTCATCTTCAAGCATGGCGGCGTACCTGGGCATGCAATCATTAGGATGAGTCAGATCAATGAAATGACTTAGTCCCAGGCGCAATAATGCTTGAATTCGGCGGCGGGATTCCAATTCATCATAACGAACAGGATATTCACCGGCCATGATTTGCTTGGGAATCAACCAATAAGATTCAGGAAATGGGGTTTGGGCAACGATGTCTGGCATGGGTATGATTTTCCTATGTGAGAAATCTTTTTTTGTATCGCAACAATAATACCAACAAAATAAACTGGACAGAAGCCATCATGATGGTTGAGAACTGTTCAAAATAAAACACCAGCAAGTTCACCAGGGTCAGCGCCACCAACAAACCGATGATGCCAATCCAGGTGCCGATTTTCTCAGCCTTGAAAAATAATAGAATAGCCGACACAATGGCAATCAATCCAAAACCGCCTTCGAGGATCACCTTGGCTTCAAACCAGTTAAGGCCGCTGGCATTGCGAATTAAATTGTTATGCACCAATTGATCGAGGAAGGTCTGCAATTCGTTTGGATCAGTAGAAATCGAGAAGTAGAGTAAAGGCGAGATCATCGCCCAGAAACCGTAAGCCAACAAGCCAATCACCAGAATGATGCGCAGCCGTTTGCGGGTCAATTTGATGCGCTCAAACCTTAGCCAGGCGATGCGCAGCCGGTCAAGGAAGTTGGGTTTGGTCGTATCTGCCTTTTTCTTTTGATTCACCAGATACTCTTTTAGAGCTTCTGCCAACCTGGTTAGATTGTGATTGGATTCTGTATCTTCAACATCATTTAAAGAACGAATCAACTCTTCTCTTTCATAGGAAGACAGATCACTATCCAGAACCTCGGCAAAGCGTTCGAGAATCTCATACATCTTGGCACGGTTGGTTTTCGCCCTTCCAATGCGCACTTGTGAAGCCACCAATACGGTCAATAGGAACAACACATAAACAATCGGCGCGGCCGATGGAAAAAAATAATCATTGGTGGAGGTAATGAATTTTCCGACTTCATCAATGAACAGCCCCACCCCTATGCCCGAAAGCAAGGCTGCCAATGTGACCATCCACTCGTTCACGTAGATGATGGCCACCAGGGTGGCCGCGAAAAGGAACAGCCCTCCCCATAAAACGTGCGCGATGTGCAGATTCCCTCCACCAAGCTGCGGATAACCCGTCAGCTCGAGGAAGAGGCGCGTGGCACCCACTGAAAAAGCAAAGCTTAACAAGGTGATCAGGATGTTCTGTCCCGCTCTGAACCGCATGACGGGAGCCCGATCTTTAAATGGATTAATCAGTTCTTTCTTCTTTTTCTTCGTGACCATAATTGCTTCTAGTATTGAAGGCTGGATCCTCCAATAAATTCTCGTATGACCGAATCTGAGGGAACAAAATGATCCTCCTCCACTGGATGAATGGTTTTGAGCAGTTCAGCCACGCGGTTGGCACGCATGAAGGCGTCTTCACGCAGCGGATCATCATGGTATTGCTGCTGCCACGACAAGAAGTGTTCCACCAGTTTATGCTGATAGATGGGCAGCTCATAAGGCATGGCAGAATTGATGATGGTATCCGCTCTGATGATATTGGGGATGATGTGCCGCATTTCACTGCTGCGCACGTAATGCCAGTGTTCGAGGGTTTGGCGCGGATCATAAGCACGGTGGGCTGCATCGCGCAGCATGCGCCGCATCAAGCGGATGTCCGTCCAATGAATGTATTCACCGTCATCACCCTTCATTTGCAGCAGCGGTTCGAGATAAAGCTTGTACTTTTTCTCGTCAGGGATGGCTTCAGTCAATGGAGGAAACAAACCATGCAACGAGTCAATTAAGATCAATTCATCTTCTTTGATCGTCATGGGAGTAATCTGTTGGGTGCGCCGTCCCAGCTTGAAATCGTAGTAGGGAACCTGCACTTCTTTGCCGGCGACCAGATCAGCAAGCTGCTTGTTGATGAGAGGCAGATCTAGCGCATGGGGGGTCTCAAAATCATAATCCCCAAACTCGTCCTTGGGGTGCATTTCGAGGTTCAAAAAATAGTTATCCATGTTCAGGGTAACCAGCTTCAAACCATGCTCTTTTAAAATACGGTTGATCTTGATGGTAGTGGTAGTCTTGCCAGAGGAGGACGGCCCGGTGATGAGCACCACTTTCAGCTTGTCCCTGCGCGCCAGAATCCCTTTAACAGCATTCTCAAGATCCACGGTATAGGCAGCTTCAGACTCCGTGATGATCTGCGAAAACTCCCCAGCTTGAAGGCGTTGGTTCAAACTATTGACGGTGTGAACCTCGTGAGCAATTGCCCAATCAAGCACGTGCCAGATCTTTGCCCAGGGAATGTTTGGAGAGGGTTGAGATGAATAAGCAGAGAGCATCTCCTGTTGTTTGCGATGCTTGGCCCGCTCATTACGATATAGGATGTAGGCTTTGGCTACCTTGGCGTGCCCATTCTCGATCAAGACTTTCTCGACTACATCCTGGATCTCTTCAATGTGCGGCTTGTAATATGGATCAGGATTCTTTTCAAGAATGGCAACCACCTGTTCGGCCAGGTTTTGTGCTGTTTGACGATCTCTACCGCCAACTTCAACTGCGGCCCGATAGATGGCATTGGTAATACGTTCAGGCGTAAAGGGCACCACCGCCCCAGATCTTTTGATCACCAGTTTAATGTTACTCATAATTCCCTCATCCATGGTCAATGATGATTAATTATACAGACAAACCACGCAAAGAAACAGGACGGGTTGTTCGCCGTCCTGTCTGTAAAACTGAATGATTTGGATGATGTCACGGAGTTGGTGTTGGCGTTGGGGCAATGTCAGGCACCTGATAAAGAGAGACAAGCTCTGCTCTACCAATATAGATCATCCCATCCACGGTATAAATCCCTTCAGGGCAAGCCTGGGTGTTGATGGCAGTTTGAATGGCAGCCTGGATCACAGATGGATCTTTGGATTGTTCCTCTTTGATCGGACCTAACCGGCATGAGGTTATGGTTGGCACCAGGTCTTTGTTTTCGATGATGTATTTGGTCATGTACTGCGAAGCCGTGAT
>CAYYRU010000062.1:0-14075 GCA_964474095.1 uncultured Anaerolinea sp. | reverse complement strand
CCCACCACCGCGATGGTGGTGCGGTTCAATTGAAAACGAGGGATAAAACCGACAGCGATACCAATATATGTGAGAAGTACGACGATTAAAGTCAGCCATGTATTTGGAGCGATCATGAATACCCTTTTACTCTTAAAGGAGTTATGCGAAAAAGATTATACACCGCTACCTCTCTCATATGGATGAGATAAAGAGTTGGTGGTGAAACTGGTGGATCACAAGTGTTATTTTTTGTATTGGTTTGGGGTGTGATTAAATTGGGTTTGCACGCATTTACTACAAAGCAAGATCGAAGTAGGCATGTATCCGGAATCGTCTTTTCCCGACTGGGAGTTAAAGCTCAACGTCATAGGTTTGAAACTTGTTTGCGCAGGGGTTCCCCCAGGCGACCTCCATCTTACGCGCGCTGAGATCTATGATCAGGCTGACGATGGTCTTCTCGCGATCCATTGGGTCGATGTCAAAAATGGAATGGTTGCAGATCGAATCGGGATAATTCACATGGTCCTTGAGGATGGTTTCAAGGGTTTTGGTGGAATGTTTCTTGCTTTCTCGCAAAAGGTGCAACGCCCTGAAATAACGCACCCGCGTGTGGATCAACTCATCGGGGCTGTCTTCGATGGCTTGCATCTTGGGCGATAAATAGTTGTTGGTGTGCACCAGGTAACCATCTTCACCATACAGGATGTCAAAACTACGGGCTGAGACTTCCACGTTGAACATTTCGCCGCTTTCATGTGCCAAAAGGTGGTTGTAGCCTGCCGCTCGCAGGGGCACCAGCGTGCGCCGAATGGCTTCGCCGATGGTTTTTGCTCCCAATACGGCTCGCGAAACGATCACACGAGGAATCCCAATGCGGGTATCGCTGGGATAGACCGTGTCGCAGCACTGCGCGATGCCGGCTTCGTTGAAACCGATATTGGGCAGTAGACCGCCATATGACATTGCCAGAAAGGCGGGTTCATCCTCCGGTCTGGCGAGGACGATGTAGACATCCGGTTCGTCGTCTGGCAGCCAGTCTTCGTTATGCGCCACCAGCACGTGCTGGTTGGCAGTGTTTTGTTCATTGACCGACATACTGGTGCATTTGGTCAGGTGCAGCGCGTCTGTGGCGACGCCTTCCAAAAAGTTGACCACCGCCAGCTCAGTGATATTGACGTTGGCCCCTTGTGCCATGCCCGATAATTCCTCGATGTACAAAGGATAGCGCTCTTGCGCGAAGGGCATATATTTGCGAGCCTGGTTTTTCGCTCCCTCCCATGAGAGGTGAAGATCGTCATATGCAGATTCGATCAGGATGCGCGCGTTTTCAATGCTGTGCTGCACCAAGGGGCGCAAAGCTTCACCCAGTTGCTGACCGATGGAGAGATGGCTGCCTTTGACCTCAATGAAGGGCGCCAGGGATGAATGCTGAAGGGCAGTTTTTTCTGTCATGTATTTACTATAGCCCATCCCCGGCAAACAGACAAGTATAAAAAAACCCAGGCGGATTCGCCTGGGCTTGATTTTGATCTGATGCTTCTTACTCCTGGCGCAAATTCAAGTTGCCAACCGCCATATCCAGATTGATGGTGATCATGGGGCCGTTGTTGCCGCAGGTATAGGTGGAACCTGAAATGGTCCAGGTGCCATTGGCGTCCACGTTGCTTAAGCCTCCGTTGACGATGACCCTTGCCTGAGCAGTAGAAGGGATGATGATGGTCATATCGCTCATGCCTGAGTTGGCGCGCACCAATATGTCATTTTGAAGATCACCGCTAAAATCGAGCGTGAAAGAACCGACACCGCTATCGAAGTAGATCTCCTTGACATTCGCGTATCCCAGACCCAGAAGTTCAACATCTGAGGCACCGGTTTTGTAAATGAGTTCTTCCATTTCCACCGGGTTCGGGCTTTTGAATTCCACGGTTGCCTTGCTGGCGCCATCCGAAATGGAAAGGTTGGTGATCGCCAGGCCGCTGAGATCCAGGTTGCCTTCATAGGCACCGGCATTGAGCGTGAGATCAATCGGGAAATCACCGAATTGGAGTGTCCAATCGTTCTTGATATCTCCATCCGGGATGCCAATGTTGGTGTTGCTTCTTTGAGTGATCCGCAGTTCATCGCTGGATCTGGAAATGTTTGGCGCCCAGGTTTCGATGTTGTAACGCACTGTTCCTTCGACCAATTGAGAGGCTCCAGCAGAAATGCTGAGCGTGCCAGCTCCCATTTCAATGCTGATCTCATTGGTGCCTGTTGGATTTAGGGCGGCTTCATTGATCTCAAGTGTTTGTGAAACGCCGGTATCCACGGTGGGGACATTCACCGTGAAAGAACAGGCGATCATTGCCAGGGCAATAAACACAATTGGAAGTAACTTTAGTAACTTCATTTTTCTCTCCTTCGAGTAAACAGGCGGTTTGATCATCAAACCGCCTGCGCAAACTTATTCTTTCGGTTGAGTGGGGTCCAGTGGACTCGGTGGAACCGGAACATTGGGTAAAACCGCTTGAGCCATTTTATTGGCATATTTTGATGAACCGAAGCGCGAGATGACCACAGCGCCAAGGCCGACGATGGCTACGATAAATCCAACCAGCCAGCCCATGCAGGGGATCAAGGTGGCAAAACCGGTTACCAGCCCCAACAGAAGCACCCCAATACCAGCAGCGATCGAAGAATGCCAGGTGGTTTTAAAGAGTCCGGCGATCAATTGTCCGACCTCGTAACCCACAGCAACCCAGCCAAACAAGAAGGCGATTCCCAACAGGATGGCGCTCAAGAGGGTGACCGGGATCAGTATGATGGTTACGGTGAACAGCACCAACAAGATGGCCGCGATCACCACAGAGAGCAAGCCAACCCCGCCAGTGATAAGTGGTTCGCGGCTAACAGTATTTCCGATGCGTTTGATCTGCTGTGGGAACAATAAGCCAAGGATCACCGCCAGGGCCGCCATGGCCAGAGCCTGCAGAGAAGCCTGCAGCATCCTGGTAAGTGGAGTCTGGAGGGGTGAAAATGGCAGCTTGATGCCGTTAGGAGTAGAAAAATCGAAATCGAAGAATTTCGGTGATTGCTCAGTGATCTCTCCATTGATCTCGGCTAGAGGTGAATTTTTGAGGGTGGCACCGATCAATGAGATGTTACCATTAACAACAGCGGTATCCTCAATGTTGACAGCACCGCCAATAGCGATGAAATCACCGTTGACTGTGCCGCTGACAGTAATTGTGCCGCCGGTGAGAAAAACGTCACCAGTCATACTGGAACCTTCTTCAAGTGAGGCGGTTCCGCCGATGACAGCCAGGTTGCCTGTCAATTCATCTCCGCTTTCGAGGCGGTATGTGTTGGCCAACACGATCTGATCTCCGGTGATGGTCCTTCCTTGAGGGGTGGTTGGAGTTTGCGCCATCACACTAATGGGAGTTGCTAGCATTAGGATCAGGGTGAAGATTGCGATGAAGATGCGATTGTTATTTTTCATTTTGATTTAACCCCTTTGGATGTAATTCTCCAGATCGAGATGCCCCAGGCAAAAGCTGCCAGGCTGATCCAACCCGCCAGCAACAATCCGCTGACCACCAGGGTGATGGTGGGAGCCGTGGTAACGATGCTTCTCAAAACGGACCATAAACTTTCAATACCGCTAAATACTCTCACGATGGCTGATAAGAACCCAACCATAAGTGAAATGAATGAAAAATCAGGAAGCAGGATCACAGCCAGCGCGATCATGATCGCCCCGGCGCCGCTGGCGAGACTGATGAAAAGCGTCCTGGCCTGGCGCCGTTCTTGATCTTTCTGGCGGGTAGCCAGCTGTTCGTTCCATCTGCGAACGAATCCGGCGGGAGCGGGTTTCACAGGGGTGCTCTTGATCTGGGCACGCACCTTGTTCCAGGAATTGGAAAGCTGATAGCATCCCTGGCACTCCTTCAGATGCTGGTTTAATGAATCTTCTTCCTGCGGTGTTAACTGGATTTCATCGAGAATCCAGTTCTCATAAGGCTGGTGATTCATTTTGCCTCCTCTTTTTCAGGTTAGTGGTTTGACCTGTCGATATCAACTCTGCAAGCTGGCGTCTGGAGCGATGCAGCCTACTTTTAACTGCGCTTACCGTTAAAGATAACATTTGACTTATTTCTTCCTCTGAACAATCGTGCCAATACTTTAGAATCACTGCTGCACGGTCTTGCGGGTTCAACTGATTGATCAACGTGTGCAAGGCGGCGTCTTCTTCATTCAGAGTAACCACTTTTTCTGGAGTCGGTTCGTGTGGATCGCTAAGATCGAAATCCGGGAACTCATCCAACTCGAATAAAGAGATGCGGCGTTTGCGTTGTTGATCGATACAAAAGTGTGCAGCGATGGAGAGCAGCCAGGTGATGAAGGAGCGTTGCGGGTCATAACGATTAAGGTTCTGCCAGGCTCTCCAGAACGTCTCTTGTGCAGCATCCTCCGCGGATCCACCCTCGCCAAGCATGCGATAACACAAATTGTACACAGGCGTCTGGTAGGTTTCTACCAATGCCGTGAATGCGTCTTCGTTTCCTTGGCGGGCTTTTTCAAGCCATTCCTGTTCCAGAGTGATCACAAGAGCCCCGTTATATTTTTGTATCTAAGCAAATATACGCAAGTGATCTAGAAAGGTTGCAAGGATTAAAAAACCCTAATACTTGAATTATCATGTGTTCCAACTAGAAACTGAGTTCTTCCTTGCCGGACAGTTTTTCCTGGATTCGTTCGACTACCGTATCCAAATGTTTGGAGTGATGGACAAAATCCAGGTCGTCGGTTTTTAGCGTTAAAACCGGACACAGATCAAAACCTTTGATCCAATCGGTGTAGTACGAATCCAACAAGGTCAGGTAATCTTTGCTGATGGTGGATTCGATCTCGCGACCGCGTTTGGCAATGCGTTGTATCAGCACATCCACCGGCGCTTTCAAGTAGATCAACAAAGAGGGGGGAGGCAGTGTCTTGATCACCAGATTGAATACCTGACGGTAGGTTTGATAGTCGCGTTCATTGATATTGCCCATCGAATTCAAAGCCCGGGCAAAAATGTAGGCATCCTCATAAATCGAACGGTCGATAATGGCTGAACGAGTGTCTTCAAATAATTCCAGGTGTTGTTGGGCACGATGGCCCAAGAAGAATACCTGTAGGTGAAAAGACCATTCTTTCATGTCGGCATAAAAATCAGGCAGGTAGGGGTTGTCTGAAACCGATTCGTAAGCGGTACGCCATCCAAGTCTTTCGCCAATACGCTCTGTTAAAGAAGTTTTTCCTGAACCGATATTGCCGGCAACCAGGATCAATCGTTTGGGCATGTTAATCTCCTGAGAGTAATTTTGCAACCCAATTATACGTTATCATGACTTATCATGATTAATCTTTATTAACCCTGCCTCCTCAAAGGTTAATTTTCGAAAAAGAATGATATAATAATTCGGCGGACTAAACTCCCGCAGGTCATGATCGCGCTTGGTAAAATACCCTGCCGGTTCCGGAAGGGTATTTTTTTTGTGCTTATTTACAGGAGTCAGTAATGGTTTCATCTTTTGATACGTTAGGGTTAAACAGCGAATTCGTGCAGGCTGTCGAGAAAATGGGTTTTTCAGAACCGACACCCATTCAAAAATCTGCCATTCCATTCATGTTGGAGGGCAGGGATGTGATCGGTCAAGCCCAGACCGGAACAGGCAAAACCGCGGCTTTCATGCTGCCTCTGCTTCAGCGGCTTGACCCTTCCACAAAACATGTACAGGCCTTGGTCCTTGCCCCCACCCGGGAGCTTGCCAAGCAGGTGGCCGATGCCGCCGAAAAATTGGGCTCGACCACCAAAGTTAAGGTGCTGGCAGTTTATGGCGGCCAGTCTTATTCCATTCAGATCCGCGCTTTGGAGCGCGGGGTGGATGTGGTGGTTGGAACTCCGGGCCGTTTACTCGACCTGATGGAGAGAAAAATTTTGTCTCTTGGTCATGTCCGTACCTTGATCCTGGATGAGGCGGATGAAATGCTGGCCATGGGTTTCATTGATGATGTTGAACTGATTCTCAAGGCACTGGCCGAAGAACGGCAGATCGCCTTGTTCAGCGCCACCATGCCGCAGGCCATCCAATCTTTGGCCAATCGATATCTCAAAGAACCTGCCCGCATCTCTGTCAGCCCTGAACACATGACCGTGGCTGACACGGAACAACGTTATTATCGGGTATATGAAGAATCCAAATTGCTGGCTGTAACCCGCTTATTGGAGACAGAAGAAGTCAGCAGCGCCCTGATCTTTACCCGTACCAAGGCACGAGCCCAGGAGCTCTCTGATGAATTGATCCGCCTGGGATTCGCCTGCGACTCACTTCACGGCGACCTCAGCCAAGAGCGACGCGAGCAGGTCTTAAACAAATTCAGGCAGGGTCATATTTCAATCATGGTCGCCACGGATGTGGCCGCCCGCGGGTTGGATATTGCCGGTGTTTCGCATGTGTTCAATTTTGATATTCCCGCAGATGCGGAAGATTACGTTCATCGCATCGGCCGAACGGGCAGGGCAGGCAAAAAGGGCATCGCAATCACGTTCCTGACTCCCCGCGAACGCGGCAGGCAAAAGCAAATTCAGTCCTACACCAAGCAAAATATGGCCGAGTTTACGTTGCCCTCCGTGGATGTCGTCAAATCCAGGCGTGAAGAACGCCTGATCACACAGATTTCGTCTCAATTGGTGGCTGGTGTTACCCCGGCTGAAAAGGCCATGGTTGAGAAAATGTCCGCTTTGGGCATTTCTCCCCTTGAGATCGCGGTGGCCGCCATCCGCATGCTACGGGCAGGCGAGGGTGACGGCTCACTCAAAGAGATCAAAACTCCCGAAATGGAAGTCAAGGGAAAATATGGTGATTCCAAGACTCGACCCACGGATAATGCCCGTGAACGCTGGAATCCGAAAGATGGCGCCCAGGCACGGAAACCGCACACATCTGGCAAAGAAGCCGGTATGGTGCGTTTGTGGATGAACCTTGGCACGGCCAATGGCATCCGCCCCGGTGATGTCGTTGGGGCTATCGCCAGCGAGTCCGGCATCCCCGGACGGGCCATAGGCGAGATCGACATCCGTAATGACCACACCTTTGTGGATGTCATGGAGCAGCATGTTAAAGTGGTGCTCAAAGCCAGTGAAGGCAAGTATCGTTTACGCGGCAAGCCGGTGATTTTGCGGGTCGCCAACTGATTGGCTGTAAGAGATTGATTACAAAAAGCAAAACTGGCCGCGATTATGCGACCAGTTTTTTTTTGACTTCTTATTTCGTCACGATCACTGCGCCGATCAATCCCACTCCGGCATGCACCGAGAGCCCCGGGCCAAAATCGATCAATGGGATGTCCGACGGCATTTTGATCTGGGTTCTCAGTTTCTCTCCCAATTCAAGGGCGTCTTCGGCATTCAAAACGTGCAGCAAACAGGCATATTCTACTTCGCGCCCCTGAACGGAGTTCACCAGCAGTTCCACCAGTCGGTCCATGGCTACCTTGCGGGTACGAACTTTTTCAAGAAGGTCGAGTTTGCCGTTGTTGACACACAAAATCGGACGGATGTTCAGCATGTTGGCCATACTGGCGGCCAGGTTGCTTACACGCCCCCCCAGCGCCAGATACTTGAGGGTTGAAAGTGAGCCATAAAGGATGCATCTGCCGCGCAGGTCTTGTACCAGGCTCACCACTTCTTCATGTGATTTTCCAGCAGCCGCGGCTCTGGCTGCCGAAATGACCATGTATCCCTGGCTCATACTCAAGGATTCAGAATCGATGACGGTGATTACCTTGCCGGCAAATTCCTCGGCCGCCGCCAATGCGGATTCATACGTGCGGCTGACCTTGCTGCTGACGCACACGCACACGATCGAGTCTGCCCCTTTTTCAAAGGCTGAACGAAACGCATCGATAAAGGCACCCAGCGAGGGCGCGGCTGTGGTGGGCAATTTCCCGAGTTTGTCAATCCGTTCAAAAAGCTCCGGATTTTTAATTTCAACAAGATCTTGAAATGATTCTTCTCCAAATTGGACTGTGATCGGAACCAGTGCGATTTGATTCTCTTTTGCCACATCAAGTGGTAAGTTGGAGTCGGTATCGGTAACGATTTGAATTTTCGACATTATGAGTCCTTTAATAAATAGTGATTACTAAGATAATGGGTATTATACCCAATGGCTTTTTTTTTCGATGTGGCTTCAGACCTATTTTTCTTATTAATTAACCCTCAAAATCCCAAAATGGATCACTGAATCAGGTCGTTTTTGGATTTCCATATTTCTTCTTTCTGTAACCCAGGATAAATGGCAGAAAAAATTTACCCATTGTTTACATGAAAAATTGTTGCAGGTAGTTATAACTAAGTCACAAAGAATATCTGCCTTCATCGCACGGGTGTTCTTGTCAATTTATTGGAAAATCTGAAAATCCGATTAAAAGTGGCATCGATTTCATTGATTGTTCTGACTGAGTAATGTCTTGTCAACACGCTTATCTCTTTTCTAGGCGGAGGTTATATGAGGTTTTTAGATCATGTTAGTATTCGAATCAAAATTCTCGGTTTGACTTTACTACTAAACCTATTGGTTTTGGGGATGGGATTGGCTGAATTCTTCACTGCCAAGACGGCACTTGAATCTGCCGCCCAAATATCAACGGTTGAATCTTCGCAACTTCTAGCCGCCTCTTTGTGGATCTTGATTGCAGGAGTCGTACTCTCATTAATTTTGGGTGTGTGGCTCGGATGGGTGGTCTCTCAAAGCATTACCAAGCCAGTAAGTATTTTTATTGGTTCTATGAACCGGCTCAAAAACGGTGATCTCTCGCGGGAACTATCCGCGGAGGTCAAGCAAAAGAACAACTCCCGCAAGGATGAGTTGGGCGCCATTGGCCGGGCGCTAGGTGGCACCCAGGGTTACCTGGCTTACATGGCTGATCAGATGGCACTGATCGCCAGCGGAGACCTCACAGTAAAGGTGCAGGTGGCCGGGGATAAAGATGAACTTGGTCACAGTATGGTCAAGATGATCGAAGGTTTGAGAACCATCATCGATCAATTAACCCAAAACGCCGATCAACTTAATTCCGCCTCCTTGTTAATGGCCAATGCAGCCAATGAATCCTCCGAAGCCACTTCGCAGATCGCCACCACCATCCAACAGGTGGCCACGGGTATCACCCAACAATCCAATTCGGTGAGCACAACCGCCAACTCGGTGGAAGAAATGACACGCGCCATCGAGGGAGTCGCCAAGGGCGCTCAAGAGCAGGCCACCGCCGCGAGCAAGGCTTCTCAACTGACTGAACAATTATCCACGGTGATCTCGCGCGTGGCAGAAAACGCCGAGATCGTGGTGCGTGAATCTGACAGCGCGTTGGGTGCTGCCAAAGAAGGTTCTGCCACGGTAACTGATACGCTTGACGGCATGGTGCGCATCAAAGAAAAGGTGGATCTCTCAGTCGCGAAGGTGCTTGAAATGGGCAAACGCTCTGAAGAGATTGGCAACATCCTGACCATGATCGAAGAGATCGCCTCGCAGACTAATTTACTGGCCTTGAACGCAGCCATTGAAGCGGCCAGGGCTGGTGAAGCCGGCAAGGGCTTTGCCGTGGTGGCGGATGAGGTTAGAAAACTGGCCGAACGTTCTTCCGCTTCAGTGCATGAGATCAGCGATCTGGTCAAGAGCATTCAAACCACGGTGGATGAAGCCACCGCGGCCATGGGAGATGGCGCCGCGGAAGTTGAGACCGGGCTCGGCATGGCCAATAAATCTGGTGAAGCGTTGGCTGTGATCGAAGAGGTTTCGATCCGCCTAAAGAAGGAAGCCGAAGAATCCGCAGCCGCGGCGGAAGAAATGGCCGCCTCCGCCAGCGAACTGGTGGAATCCGTTGAAGCGGTTTCGGCTGTGGTGGAGCAAAATACTGCCTCCACTGAAGAGATGGCGGCATCCGCCAATGAAGTGACCCAATCCATTGAAAACATCGCCTCTGTCTCCGAAGAAAATTCCGCGGCCGTGGAAGAGGTGTCGGCATCGACGGAAGAGATGTCAGCCCAGACCCAGGAGGTCAACCACTCCGCCACGGAACTGGCCAGACTGGCGCAGCAACTGCGTGATGTGGTGGCTCAATTCAAACTGTGATACAAGCACGGCTTCTTCTCAGACAAATCAGAATGACCGCTTTCTAAAATAGTGTAGAAGATTTCAATAACTAAAAGCATGATCCCGAATCACTCGAAGGATTCGGGATCGTTTGTTTTTACCAATGGTTTTGATGAATTCGAGTATCCAGATCAATGGAAACCTGTTTGGCACGCAGCGCGTTTTCCGCGGGGTAACCGAGGGCCAGCCAGCATGGGAATTCGTAATTGGCAGGGATGCCAAGGGAGGATTTAACTAGCTTGCTTTCAGCCGCGAAGGGGATGCGCGTCACTCCAAAGATGCCTTCCGCGGAGGCCGCGTTGATCATGTTCTCAATGCATAACCAGATGGAAACAAAATAGTTCAAGGCTGAAAGGTCTTTGGGCTTGAGCAGGGGAGAATCCTGGCGATAAAATGGCAAGACCAGACTGCCGCAATTAACCAGCATCGAATACTGCCTGGGAATGCCCTCCAGGTACATCTCACGCTGGTCGGGATCGGTGAGACCCCACTGGTTGATGATGTTTTCTGATTGTTTACGGCTGATCGGATGGACGACTTGAGAGATCAGCGCCTTGCGCTGTTCAAGATTATTGAGGAGCACGAAATGCCAGTCACGCATGTGGTCATTGGTGGGGGCGGTAAACCCGGCCGCGATGATCTTGCGCATCAGCCCGGCATCGATGGGCCGGGGCAAGCCCTCGAACTGCTCAAAATCACGGATGGTTTTTCGTTGAGACAAGGCTTGATAGAGTTCCATGAGTTATCCCTTTTGCAGTATATTTTTTTTAATTGAAAACAATTACGAAACAATTCGATTCAATTCCACCCACCAATAAGAATATATGTTCTATATTATTATAAACCCCTTGTCAAGGGTTGAGAAGGGGTTTTAACGTCAAAGGCCCCGAGCCGGGATGGTTGCCGTCCGCCGCGACAGTTTCCATCCAGTAGCCAGGGGCCTTTGAGCGTGTAGTGAGTACCGTTAATCTACCTCTAAAGTCATTCTATTGCAGCAAAGCTTGATCTCCGAGACATTCACATACCGCTAAAAGGAGAAGTGACCTTATATTACGATACCCGGCCATTTTTGCCATCGCAAATTCAAAGTGATTTCGGATAAAAAATGTCATCCCATTTAATCAACTTAATAGGGGTAAGCTAAATTGGCATTCGTGTTTGATCAAAAAAATCTTACCGGAACAAGGCGTCCCAGGTTTGTTGCCCGACGACACCATCCGCCCCCAGGTTATGCGCGGATTGGAAATTCTTGACGGCCTGCTCGGTCATGGGACCAAAGTAACCGTCAATCTCTCCCACCTCCACGAAACCCAGCTCTAGCAGGCGCTGCTGCAGCAGGCTCACATCCTCACCCTGCAATCGTGGGGTCTGCAGGCTGAGCACACGCTGGAAGGCGGGCAGGGTGGCGGAGGGGGTGGGTGTGCCGGTGGGGGTGGGACGGTTGGCATCCGGTGAGAAGGAATAGCCGCTTACATCCAGCCGCTGGACAATGCCGCTGTCACGCAGATAGACCCATAAATAATGCGACTCGGCCAGCATCAAGAGCGGATTGCTGCCATCCAGCGGCAGGGGGGCGCCAAAGGTGCTATCCGCTACCGACATGCCGGTGACGCTGGAATCGGTGCGGTCGCTGATCCACAAGGTGTCATTCGCGTAGGTGATGACTGCCGGGTCGTAGCCGGGCGGGGTGACGGAATCCATTTGTTCGGTTGAGAGATCCAGGCGAGAGAGGGTGCCGTCGTAGCCGCTGGCCCACACGAAATGGCCGTCGGTGACCGGGTAGCTGAAGGCCATGGACATGGCGGCTTCGGTTCCACGGCAGGTGCCGCCGGCGGGGTTGAAAGCCTGGATGCCGCCTTCACCGAGGTACCAGAAGCACTCGCCATCAAAGGGCATCTGGCTGCCCGCCATGAAGCCCACCTTCACGGTAGCTTTGACGCTGCCGTTGACGGGGTTGATGCCGTAGATCTCGTCATTCGCAGCCGCCCAAAGCGTGTTGTTGTGGTAACCCAAAGCGAAGGCTTGAAAACAAAACTGATCGGGGCAATCGGCAAACTTGAAGGGTTTTTCTGCCAAACCTGTTTCCACATCCACGGCTTGCAGCATGGGTTCGGGGAAGCCATTTTGATCGGTATTGTAAAGCAGCCAGATTTTGCCCTCCGCATAGAGCATGTTGGCGATGATCGGGTCCACTGCCTCACACTCGCGCGGACGGATGACCAGCACCGCCTCGGCGGGGTGCGCGTTTGGGTCGATGCGCAGCAGGTAGTTTTGATAGGCCATTGAGCCTTCGCTGACAGCCAGCCAGAGATGCGAGCCGTCCCAATCCATGGCGATGACATCCGGGCCGACCACATACAGGTTGGTGGCCCATGCGGTTGCCATGTTCAGGCTGCCATCCGCCGCCAGCGAGCGCGCCGGGCTGAAGAGCGCCTGCCAGGTCTCGAGATCCGGTTTACCGCTGCGGTTGAGCTGATAGTCCTTTTGGAACTCCTTCAACGCTTTTTGGGTGAGCGGACCGAAAGCGCCCGAGATCCATTCATCGGTGCCCGGTTGCATGTACCCCAGGCTGGCCAGCCTCTCCTGCAGGCCGTGATCGTCGCAGATTGGGGCGGAGGCATCATTGGGATCCATCATGGCCGGGAAAGGCCAGGGGGGATAATAACCGATCGGATTGGTGGAAAATACCTGCGCGAAGGCCTCCTCCGGGCTGCCGGTGATGGGCAGGTGGTTGAGCAGTTGAAAATGGCTGATGGCGGCCAGGATCTGCGCGTCCATCTGGCCGTCGGGGATGCCCACTTCGAGATACCCTAAGTAGGAGAGTTCCTGCTGCAGGGCGGGCAGGTCAAGATCTGCCAGATCGTAAGCTGGGTTGGGTTGCGCCATGGCGGTAAGGGTGGCCGCGGCAAACTGAGAAACATCGGGGGTGGCGGTTTTGGTGGGGCGGCGGGTGGAAGTGGCTTCAGGCTCCTGCGTGGCTTGAGGGCTCAAGCCGGAGCAGGAAGTCAAAATCAGGATGGACGCGATCAAGATGGCGCGCAAGAGATGTCGTTTCATGGTTTTCCCTCTCGAAAAATTGCGGGTGAATCTTTGTTGGTTATTCCATTATGACAAAAGCGCCTGCCAAAGGCAAGCGCTTTTACTCACTGGTGAGGGGTGATCTCGAAATCAATCCATACGGACCGGTTATTGGCCTTTCATTAAGTGGGCGTATTTCTGTCTGAACTTGGCCACCTTGGGCGCCACCACGAACTGGCAGTAGCCCGCATTGGGGTTCCGCGCAAAATACTCCTGGTGATAGTCTTCGGCGGGGTAAAAAGCCTGAAGCGGCGCCAACTGGGTCACGATTTTGCCCGGCCACAGGTTTTCGTCCGTGAGCTCCTGCATGACCTTTTCTGCCGCGGACTTCTGTTCCTCGGAAGTGTAGAAGATGGCCGAGCGGTATTGCGTGCCCACGTCCGCGCCCTGGCGGTTGAGGGTGGTGGGGTCGTGGATGGTGAAGAAAATGTGCAGCAGGTCTTCAAGGCTGATCACGGCTGGGTCAAAGGTGATCTGCACGACTTCAGCGTGGCCGGTCAGGCCGGTGCAGACTTGGTCGTAGCTGGGGTGGGGGCGTTTGCCGCCGCTGTAGCCTGAGACCACGTCCGTCACGCCTTTGACCTGGTCAAAGACGGCCTCGAGGCACCAGAAACATCCGCCGGCCAGCACGGTTTGCGAGAGAGGTTGAGGTTCCATAGCGTTGCTCCTATGGAGTATTTTACTCGGAATTGTCGGAAATACGAGAGTTTGTACAATCCTTATAAGGCTCGGGCGCGGGGCGTATGCAATACGCCCCTACGAATGATGTTTCGCGGCGAGTGGGCGTCCGCAAGGGACGCCCCTACAAACAATCTGATCAGGTAGGCGTATGCA
>CAYYRU010000061.1:1843-14192 GCA_964474095.1 uncultured Anaerolinea sp. | reverse complement strand
GTAAATTTATCTCAAATGGAGAGTTATGGATCAAGCGACTATCGTTCAGCTCAAACAATCCCACCGAATCCTAAATGAATTTAGATATGCATTACAACCAGTAGTTCACGGTTATGCGAAAAGAACATTGCATATCGATCTGGAATCCAATACTGTGACCATTAAACCTGTTGATCAACACATGATTGACACTTTCACAGGGGGTAAAGGTTTCTGCCTCTGGCTCCTATGGAACGCCATTAAGGAGGATACTCGTTGGGACGACAATCGAAACGAGTTGGTAATTGCCGGCGGACCGATTGGGGGAATCACCGCGTATCCCGGCAGTGGAAAATGTACCGTGGTGACCCTTTCGCCTTTGACCAAATCCATCATCGATAGCAACGGTGGAGGTCATTTTGGGCCATTATTAAAATTCAGCGGTTTTGATGCTCTCGAAGTTCAAGGAAAAGCCCAAGAAGATGTGGTGATTGTCATTGACGGTGACGCTGGAATGATACGAATTGAAACAGCAGCACTCGACGAGATCAACACACATCTTTTATGTAAACAACTGACCGAACTGTACGGCGGAGACACGGATAAAGGAAAGCGCGCCATCTCGGTGATGTCAGCCGGGCAGGCCGCTGAATATGTGCCAATGTGCGGATTAAATATCAGTTATTGGGATTCGCGCCGTCAGGAAGTCCGCATTAAACAAGCCGCCCGGGGTGGAGCTGGAACTGTGCTGCGAAATAAACGCATTAAAGCCATCGTGGTCAAGTATTCCGAAACCAGTGGAGATAGCAACGGTGCCGCCAATATGGATTTGATCCGCGCTGCCGGCAAACGCATCAACAAAGAAATCACGGACTTCGACGCTTCGCAAAACGATATGCGCCACTTTGGAACCCCCTATCTGGTTGAGATCATGAACCGCTTTAATATTCTACCCGTCCAAAATTTCCGTTTTGGTTCTGACCCCGAAGCCGTTAAGATCAACGGAGAGGTTTGGAAGAACCTGTTTGATTTCCGCGGCCCGGATGGATGTTGGTATGGCTGCTCACTGCAATGTGCCCATGGCGTGCCGCACTATCACCTTCAATCCGGACCGTATAAGGGTGAGGTTGTTTTCGTGGATGGGCCGGAATATGAATCTTTGGGAGCCCTGGGTTCAAATCTTGGCATTTTCGAACCCACTGCCATGCTCGAACTGTGCTTTTATTGTGACACTTACGGCATCGACACCATCTCTGCCGGCAATTCCATGGCATTCGCGTATGAGTGCTATGAAAAAGGGATCATCGATCAACAGGTGACCGGTGGTCTTGAACTAACCTGGGGTAATGCCCCAGCCGCTTTTGAACTGCTGCACCAGATGGCGAGAGGAGAAGGTTTTGGCGTCACCGTCGGTCAGGGAGTCAGGTTCATGAAAACACTCTTTGCAGAGCGCTATGGCGCGAACCCTCAGATGCTTCAAGACATGGGGATGGAAATCAAGGGCATGGAAATATCAGAATACATCTCCCGTGAATCCCTGGCCCAACAAGGCGGTTACTCGATGGCCTCCAAAGGACCGCAGCATGACGAAGCCTGGTTAATCTTCATGGATATGGTTCACAAACAATTACCTACTTTTGAGGCCAAAGCGGAAGCGTTGCATTACTTCCCCATCTGGCGAACCTGGTTCAGCTTGCATGGTCTATGCAAACTTCCCTGGAATGACATCATCCCCGCATCTAACAAGACCGCCAGGGAACCCGCGAAGGTGCCCGAACATGTGGAGAACTATTGTTGGCTATACGAAGGTTTAACGGGTAAGAAGACCTCGCCTGAGGATCTTATGTCGCAATCTGAAAAAGTATATAACTTCCAGCGCTTGTTCAATGTAAGGATGGGATTCGGAACTCGCCAACACGATTACCCCCCTTATCGGTTGATCGGACCAGCCACAATAGAGGAATATGAAAATGCCGCCTCTCTCTATGACACGCAATTGCGAGAGATCATAGGCGTTGATCCTGAAGGCAAAAGCATCGAAGAAAAGATCTCCCTCGTTCGTAAATATCGCGAAGGTCAATTTGAGCAGCTGATGGATGCGGTTTATCAACGCAGGGGCTGGACTCGGGAAGGCGTTCCGACTCAAGAGACCCTTAAACGATTGGGAATCGATATGGACGAAACCCTGGCGATTTCTGCCGCGCACGGAGGATGATCCGATCCGCTATCAGGTTTTAGTATTCATAACAACAGATCAAAGCAACTGGCGTGTGAGCATACTGGTACTTTGACTTGTTGTCATAAAACCTTTGAAAAATCACCTATAATGGATGGAAATGGATAATCCCATACACGTCGAAGTTCACTTTTTCGCCTCTTTTCGAACGCTTGCTGGTAAAAACAAACTGATTTTAGAAATGGTATCAGGGCAAACTGTTCAAGTGGCTTTCTTCAAGATAGTAAGCATGCTGCCTGTTTTAAAATCCCACTGGCTTGACCAAAATAACCAGCCACAAATCTATGTTCACATTTATCTCAATCAGAAAGATGTCAGCACCCTTTTACAAGGCATGCAGTCACCACTGAAGGATGGCGACATCCTTGACTTTATCCCTCCCGTTGCCGGTGGATGACCTGCTTTTGATCAGCAGCTTCCACGTAAATAGTATAAAAAAACAAGCCGGGATTTCCGGCTTGATTCACTTTCTTAGTGCTTTTTCACCTTTTTCTTATCAAACTCCGAGCCAATAAAGATGCCCATGCGTGGAAGCACCACCCGGTGCAGCAGCAACACCAACAGGGTGAAGACAAAGGCGATGCCAAACACGATCATGGACTGATCGAAGAAGCTCATAATGCTGGGCTTGACCAACATCACCACAGCCAGGGTTAACATTAACACCCCGCCGATTAACTTGAGGATCCGCCCGTGTTTCTCTTCCACTTTAGTTGCCTTCAGGGTGAAAACCGATGCAAAGAAGATACCCAGCTCGTCAAGCTGATAGATCAGCATGTAGACCAGCAACAGCAAGATGAAGGCCCAGGTGGAGACGTTTTGAGCGCTCAGCAGGTTCGTCCAGATCACCGGGAAACCCGCCGTACACGAAAACTCCACCAATGATACCCCCACCGCCAGCACGATCGTGCCGCCAACCAAACCCCAGAAGGAATCACCGGCATCCATCACCTTGCGCATCTTTTGGAAGATGCCTGGTTTCTTGTCGTCAGCAATGGTGAGAGAAACGCCTTCTTTATACCAGAAATAATCTTTGATATTCACCAGGGCGAAGAACAATGCCACCAGGGCCACCACCACCTGAATCCACCCCATGAAGCGTACTACCTTAAAAATAGTGAACAAACCGGCAATGAAAAGCGCGTAGATTAGGGCGGTAACGGTTAAAAAGACCAGTCCGATGATGATGACTTTTTTTCGCGACCCACTGTGAAGAGTAATGGCCAGCAGCATACCGAGCACCCAGATCGAACACGGGTTGAATCCGTCCACGAAGGCGATCAGCAGGGTGCTCACCAATAGCGACTTGGAGGAAAGATCCACATTACCCATGAAGGACAGATCAGTTCCAGAGACCTCCTCGTCTACCGGTGGCGGAGTACCACCGTTCTCAGCCTCAGGTAGGGTGTCCTCTGATCCCGTTACACCGGCGCCTTCAAAGTTTTCCAATTCAGGCAGGTTGGTGCCCACCACCCCATTTAAATAACCAGCCGCCTGGTCCGTCCAGCCCCAAAAGAGGTAACGCTCCACCGTCTTCTCGATCTCCACTTTGATGGCGTCAGAGAAACCCTGCCATGACTTTTCTCCGATGAAAATGGTCGGTACAAATTGCGCCTCGAAACCAAAACCCGCGGCCACCTGCTCCATTAATTTAGCGTTATCGGCATTATGCCAGACCTCAAAAGCCTGGATTTGGATGCGGGGATTTTCTTTAGCCAGGCTAGCCAAAAACGGCTCGGCTTGGGCGCAGTGCGGGCATCCATCCCCCCAGAAAAAGTAGATCACCAGGGGCTTACTTTGTGCCACGGAGGACGAACTTCGCGGCTGGAGCGCACTGATCTCTTGAACATCAGATTCGGCGCGCGCCACACCGGTTTGGAATCTGGCCAACACCAACAAAAGCCCGAACAACAAAGGCACCAAAAGGAATAATTTTCGAACGATCCGCTTCTTCAATGCATACCCTCCCCGATGAAACCATAATGTTCCATGTTTTTCACCCCGGTCTTTGGCAAGGTCGCCCCAGCCTTGTAAACCTAATTGTAACGGATAATTACTACTCAACAGAAGGGTGGTCTTTAAACCATTAAATGACCTGAAAACGAATCACAGGAATGATCGGGGATGATTTCCAGGTGCGTGAACCATTTAAGTTCCACTTAAGTGGGCGACCACTTGGAAGATCATGTGGAGCGGGTACTATTAGGCGAAATCCACCTCACTTCAAACTGGCAAAGTAATCCGCCAGGCCGTCGAACCCATCCTTTAATCGCGGTGTGTATTGCGGTTGTTCCCACCCCGTCAGCTCAAAGCGTGCGAGCGTCAGTGGAGTATCCGCCTGCATCACCTGCACCAAAATCTCATCCGTTTGCCTGACGCCGATCTGGTCAACCCCGTCGGGCACGAACTGGCGCTCATCATAAAGCACCGTTTTGGAGGAAGGATCCGAGAATGCGATCAAGCCGTAAGGCAGACGGACGGTGATCTGATCTCCATTCATCAACACCTGGTTTTCCAGGTTATCGAAGGCGCCAAGGCTCAATTGACCAAGGTTTTGGGTTTGCTCCGGCGCCAGGTTGCCATCTTCCATCCGGTAGCCGGCGTTGGTGACCATCACCAGGGATTCATAATCTGAAAATTCGGCGGGGGCGGTGGCAAAACGTCCCTTAAGCCAGTGATAACCTGGGTTCACCCGCACTTCGGGGGATTCACCCAG
Source organism: uncultured Anaerolinea sp. (assembly GCA_964474095.1). Taxonomy (GTDB): domain Bacteria; phylum Chloroflexota; class Anaerolineae; order Anaerolineales; family Anaerolineaceae; genus UBA6107. The sequence continues at coordinate 9,261 of CAYYRU010000061.1, read as the reverse complement.
ATCGACCAGAAATTCCCACACCGGCTCAGTTTCTCCACTCAGGGCGTAAGTGCTGAGCGCCAGAGAAAATGGCTCAGAGCGGGTGCAATCCGTTTTACAGGTGAGCTGAATCTGCAGATATTCCTCGTTCTGACCGATCAGGATCTGTTGAACAACCTCACCAGCGCTTGAAGCAGTATAGACTTCGTTCATTACCGGATCCGGCGGATCATATGCCAGCAGCCCGTAATTCTGTTCGGGGTCCAACACGTTGTGCCAGAATACATGCCGCTCATAGGGGATCATATAGAACTCAGTCGTCCAGGTCTTCTTGGCCCATTCATCCATCCATTCAAAAATGATCGCGCCCGAGTAAGCTTCATCGCGGATGGCCTCCGTCATGCGGAGGATACCCTCCATTTGCTGTGCCTCGGTCAGACCACCGTGATCCAGTCCATCCGGGTTCAAGTGGGCGGTGACTGAACTGGTGGAAATCCCATACTCAGCCACCACAGCCGGATAACGGGTGTGCTGTTGTATGAATTCCCGCAAATATCCCCCATACCTGAAACTACCCTGCTCATCGGAATAATCTGCGTAAGTCTCCTGGTTGTTCATGAAATCAGGATAATTGGGATAGATGTGATAAGCCCCAAAAAAGCCTGCCACTTTATCAGATCGAACGCCAATGTGATCAATATCGACCACTGCTTTATCGTTATAAGGCGCGACATCCTGACTCACCCATTCGCTGGGGTGATCCAGTGGATCAAGTGTCGGCCAGCTTACGATGCCAAGCAAGGGTTGGTTATGATAGCTGTCTGCTTCAAGTGTCATTGTGAAATCACAGGAAGCCGCCAGCCACGATTCAGAAGGCGAAGCATCAGGCAGGGTAAAAAAGTAATCGCCCTCAAATTGGAAGCCCTGGTTTAGGCGGTCGGTCTCGAGCACTTCTTCAGGCTCCAACTCACGACCAACCAGGTAACCCAACAGGTACGGAGACACATCATAGGCGTAAATGCCATAAGCGCGATATTGACGTTCAGGGATCTGTATATTGCCATGGACGGCATGCACCACGTTGACGATCTCCTGATGATAGGAATCAACGTAAGCCTCATCCAGTAGATTTGAATCTTGCGGGTGTTCCTCTGGCCAGATTTCTTGCAAAAGGAACAGCGGTTGTTCATTGTTTTGATTGAATTCATAAAGCGTCTGATAAAAAACTGGCGGCAGCAACGTGTAAACCCTGATCGTGTTAACATTCAAACGGGAAATACTCTCAAACCACTGAAAATAGACTTGCTTCTCGGTCGGAAATTCAGTGAAATAGCGGCCAGGCAAAGCAACCCCCAGATTAACTCCCGTAATGAAAAAGGGTTGGCTGGTTCCCTCATGGGTGAGCATGATCTCACGGCCTGTGACAGAAAAAACATAAGGCCTTTCCGGCTCAACTTTTGAAATGAGCGTTTCGTGGGCAGTGTTCTTCTGGGCGGTTGCACCAAGCACTTTAGAGAAGAATGGCGCGTACCAGCGCCAGAAAACCTCTTCATTACTGAAATTGGAATAAAGAAGTTTGTGTGCCATCACCTTCATCAGTGCGGTGTTCGCGGCCGGCAGAGGTGTCTCCACGCTGCTGAAATTGCCCGCAAGGTAATAGGCCTCAAATAAATTGCGTGGGATGTAATAGGCTGCCGGAAAAACGGCCGGCAGACCGGCTTCGGCAAACCTGGCCTGCCCCGCTTTGGTTAATGGGATGGAAAAAGTTGCCAGTGGCTTTTCACTTGAGGTGGTGATCTCAAACACCCCTTGAAAATTGATCTTCATTCCGTCAGCGAGTAATTGGATGGAACCCGAATAGTCAACGCCTCGCCGCAAGACAATCACGCTCGCTCCATCTGATAACACGATGCCTTCGCCAAAAAACTGCCAGGGTTGTCCTGTCGAAGACTCAAACAAGGTGATGAGTCTCGCCGGCAGGTTGGCCTGGTCAGCGAGGTCCTCGTAAGTCGCGCCTGCAAATCCGGAATAATCGATGCCCGTCAGGTATTCGAGGCGCTTTTGGTCGTAAGGGGATTCTGAGATCTGGTTGAAAAGAGATTCAAAAACCAAAATTTTTCCATCGATTCGAGCCAGGTTCTCTTGTGAAAAAGCAGCCGGGTTTTTAAAGATCTGCACATCAGCGGCTTGATCATCCGCTGATGCATACGCCGCCTTTTCTGCGCTCGCGATCCAATCTATTGCCGGGCTCGGACGATTGACACCCAATTCCACCAATGATACCTGGGCAGCAGGCAAGTCAGCAGGAGGCACCATAAACTGCAAGGCGGCCAGTACGATGCCAGCCGTTACCACCACAACCACCAAGAGTGTCAAATAATAGAAGACTTTCATTCTGGTCATGGTCAAATGCCTTTCCGCTTGATCTTGCCCCAACCACTCTGTCCGCTGATCAATTGGATCTGACCCAAAACCCGCCAAAAACTGATCAACTGACGGGGGCCAAAGTTCTCAAAAATCGCCAACAGCACCAGTTTGGTCAGGTCTTTGATCGAGAAGTATTGTTCCTCACGTTCAGCGATCAGCAAGGCGACCAGAGAGTTGATCACCCCGGCCAGGATCGCGGAGATGAATAACATCAAGGCAACTTTTATGTTGAGGATATTGAGAAAACCCGCCAAAATCACCAATAAATACCCCTGGATCTCAAAAATGGGACCGATGGTCTCAAAGATCAGGTAATACGGCATGGCCACCATACCACTCACACCATATTGGCGGTTAAAGAGCATTTTGCGGTGAAAAAAGAGAATATCCACCAGTCCGCGCTGCCAACGATAACGCTGAGTTTTAAGGCCTTTGAGGTCTTCAGGCACCTCCGTCCAACAATTGGCGTTGTAGGCATACAGCGTCACAAATCTTTGCTTGAGTTCACGCAGCAAACGGCTGATGCGCACCACCAGTTCCATATCTTCACCAACGGTATCCTTCTGGTATTTACCCTTTGAGGTCAGGTAGCCTCCGATATTGATGATGCGGTCCTTGCGAAACAAGCCGAAGGCTCCCGAAATGATCAACATGCCGTTGATCTGCTGCCAGCCGAGACGGCCGATCATAAAGGCACGCAGATATTCGATGGTTTGCAACCTGGCCACCAGGTTCCTGGGAACATGGATCTCCTGGATCTGGCCGTTATCCACCTTACAACTGTTGATGGGAAGGATGTTGCCGCCCAGGGCTGGGGTCTCGGTTACCTCATCGAGCGTCAAGGATGCCAGCCTCAACAGGGCTTCGGGTTCCAACAGAGAATCGGCGTCAATTCCGCAAAAATACTCGTTATTGGCTACATTGATGCCAGCATTCAATGAATCCGCCTTGCCGCCATTGCTCTTATCGATCACCACCAGGTTTGGCAGGCTGGCGTTGCGGTAGATTCCGCGAATGGGGGCGGTTGCCAGACTGGCTTTGTATTGATAATCCGTGCGGATAAGTTGAAAAGCGTTAATTAATGAAGGAAGCGTCTCATCACTGCTACCATCATTGACCACTATTAATTCGAATTGAGGATACTTCAGATTCAACAAAGACTTCACGCTTGAAACGATGGATTTCTCTTCGTTATAAGCCGGCGCGATAATCGAAATGGTGGGCAACATGCGTTTGCGAAAGAGCATCGAAATATTCTTATAATTCCATAATTTCGCTTGCTTCTTCACATTGGAGAAAGACAATATCATCAATAAAAGAGTGAACGCGGTTAATGCCAATGAATAATAGATCACCACATAGTTAAAATCGGTTACGTACTGCGCCAAAAGGTTGATCGCACCGGCCGAATGAAGCACCTCACGGTATCGGATCAAAAAGATCACCGGCAGCGAAAGGAACCCAAAAACCATGACTGCGATCACTGCATAGATCAATTTCTTGTCTTTAACATGAGCCCGCACCTTCTTCTCGGGGATGACCGGTGAGAACCCGCATTTTTCAAGGAACGATTTTTTCAGGTAGGTGCGCAGTTCACAACCAATTGGTGAATCGGGCTGCACCTGGGTTTTGATCAAGTCCACCAGTATGTTCTCAAGATCAAGATCGTTGTTGAGATTAATGAAACCGATCAGCTCGTTGATCTTGTTATTCTTAATGATCTGGGCCAGGATTTCTCTGGCTCGCTGGGCGTTCTTGCCCATCAATTGCAGAATATAATACTCAATACGATTTGATAAAACCTGCACCAGCCTGCCTTTGACGATCTCATCACTTTCATTTTCAAAAGCCTCTTCCACCAGGTATAGAAAACGAGGATTGTTTTCGATCATGCGAGTCAACATACCAATGACGGGTTTTGCGAATTGATCTTCTGATAACTTAGTTAACAGGATCTTAAAATGCTCGGTGTTGTTGGTTTTTGATAGAGCCCAATAGCCGTTGAGACGGATGATATCATTCTCGCTTTTCCAATACTTTTCAATGCCAAAATCAATAAAATAATTGTTCGATAACGCCCTGCAAGCTTGCACCAGCAGTTTTTCCATGTCTTCATCAAGGTATTGAAGGCGGTAATGATTCCTGGTCGATTCCTGCTGCTCATAAAAAGTGCGCATCGCGCTTTTGATCTCATCAAAATGATCCACAAAGTTGAACAGGTACAATTTGGTTTCTTCGTGAAAATTCACCTCGCAAAACTGGATGTTCAATTCCACTTGTTCAATGCGCCTGGAATCGCGCAGATCCAAAAAAAATGGAAAGAAGTCTGTGCCAAAATCCATCAAGTTCGAAATGGCTTTGGTTCGATACCAACGGTGGCTCCCGATCAGCGCTTCTACCAACACTGGAATTGAAGAAACTTCATGCATGTCGGTCAAAGTATTTGAAATATACACTTTCACCGAAAAATCCTTTTCAGTCAGGATGGCCTGCTCGAGAACTAAACGTGAGCGCTCGCCGCCAATGATCCCTAAATTGGTGACGGCCTCCTTGCGCCTGACTGGACTCAAACTGAAAAGTTTTCGAATTTCTTGTTCCTGAAATTTCTTGAGTTTGGCATCCCCCTCAAAACTTTCTGGTTTCTCAAGAATTAAATTTTGCTTAAGATCTTTTAACGCCCGCAAAGACTCAAGGCTGCCCTTGAAGGAATGATGCACAATGGATAAGATCGCGGCCATGCGGCGATTGTTGCGGGTGAAGATCTCTTCGATCGTTGAAAATTTATTAAGGAAGATGCGGGCGATCAGCAAAAAAGTCAGGTATACCAATCCCAACATCACCAGGATAAGACCGTTGATGGTCATTGCCTTATCCCTTGATCCGTGTTCGAATAATACCCAACATCTCTGCCAACAGGTAAGGTTTTTGCAGATAATGGGTCACTCCCAACTGCATGGCTCTTTCCACACTCTCCTCATCCTTCTTGTGCGAGAGGAAAACAAACGGAATATCTTTGGTTTCGGAATTTGCAAGCACTTTTTCACGCAAGCCAAAACCATCCAGCTTCTGCAGCATGACTTCGCTGATGATCATATCAGGCAGGAGCGTTCGCGCCAGGTTGGCAGCATCAATCCCGTTATCCGTGGAGATCACTTCAATGCCTTCTTCTTTAAGAAAAGCTTCCAGTACCAAGACATTTGTTTGATCCGGGTCCACCAAAAGCACCCTGGCGGTGGCAGAAATGTCGGCCTCGTTTTCACCCTCGAAACACACTTTGTTCCTGCCCGCCAATTCTGCGCTGCGTAACCTTTCAAGAGCCAGATTCAAATACTGGTCAATGGCAGCCTCACGAGAGACGGTATCCAGGTTGATCTCTTCCGCGAAGGCAACCCCGGCCGAGATGGTCAGGTCTCCCATGAAGAAGTCACTCTTGGAGATCTTCATTCTGAAACGGTCCACTTTTTCGATGATTACCTGTTTTTGTGCGTTCTTGAGATAAAGACCAAAATCGGCAAAATCCATGCGGTAGGCTGCATTGCTTCCAAATTCCTCTTTGAGCAGGTAGGCCATGTTATTTAAAACAGTGCGGCCTTCCTGATCTCCAAATTGGGTTTTGTAATCATCAAAATCATCAATTCGAATGCACACCAGCGCCCCCAAATTGCGCCAATCCTCATTTTCAAACTCCTCAGAAAGCAGCGACCTGAAAAAGACTTCGTTGTACATGCCAGTGATCTGGCAACGGACAAGACGGTCGTTGGCTGTCTTGATGGTTTGATCAAGGGCTAGATTGATCTCTTGCAGCTTCTTGTTTTCAGAGATGATCTCGCCATAGGTATTCTCAAATACCTGAGGCAGGGGCAGATCATAGATGCCGCACAAGGTTTGCACAAAAGGCTCGAGGATCGAGAGCCACAAGACTCCCTTCTTTTCTTTGATCACCGAGAAGATCTGATTCCAAACGGTGTCGCCGTCGTGATCGTATGTAATGATCTCACCAAGTTCGTTGAACTTCAGAGCTGTGATTGCGTTGAATACCTGCGTCACATCCTCTGCCGGATATAACGAAATCAGGCGGTCATAGATCTGGTTGAAAACCATCAGGTACCCACCCGACTGCATCAAGTTCTTTTTCACGGGAGTCAATAAGGAGCCGCATTCCAGCTTCTTTAGGGCTTCGATGTATTTCGGTACATTGGCGTTGATAATCGATCCGTGCTGTGGAAGAATGGCATCAATTTTTATCAACTCCAGCAAATCCATCACGGGGCGTAAAATGGCGTTGGATGGCATGTAGTGCTCATGGAAGGCCAGCATCTTGTTGAGATATTGTTCGTCTGCAAACAGGGTGGGATTGTAACTGAAGGCGCCAAAAAGATCGCTTGAAAAAAGGCTGTTGGTGGCTGCGTCATAGGTCACGAACGCTCCCGCAAAGTGCAGATAAGGGGTCGAAAGGAAGGAAAGAGTTCTACCCGAGGCCATTTCCAACTGCATCTGGTGTTCTTCGATCAGGTAGAATGGAAGATGCGCCCCATAGAATTGGATCAATGTCATGGCGCGCCATGAAGTCACCAGTTCGGCCTTGACGCCGTCTCTTTCCAGCAGGGGCACGGATGCGCAGAAATCAGGGTCCTGGTGGTGCAAAACGATATACTTAATCTGATCCAAAGAGATCAGTTTCTGGATGTTCTCCAGCACAGTCGCATAATCAAGAGGGGAACCCGGATCGAACAATACGGCTTCGTTGCCGTCGATCAACAGGTATGGATTGCAGTTCAATCCATTTTGGGTGGTCGGATCACCAATGTGATAGATTCCGTTGCGCAGTTCAAGATAACTCATATTTCACCCACGTTCCTAACCAATAAAAAGTAAACGGCAATTGCCGTGCCGTCAGGTGAACCAGTAATTGCTAATTATTTATAGCTCAAACACTCCGTGAAACTCAATAAAGGACTCATAAAGTTTTCAATTTAGGCATATATTGTCCAAACCAGGAAACGATATCACGG
>CAYYRU010000061.1:0-1743 GCA_964474095.1 uncultured Anaerolinea sp. | reverse complement strand
GCCATGCAGTGGATCGGATTGCCCAAGTCTAATTGTTCTTTCCAGGCAGTCAACATATCCTCGCGGGCCGGGCATTCCATGAACGGTATATGGCTGTTGGCTTTATCCACCACGCCCCAGAACAGATCATTGGATAGATCACTTGACCAGATCGCCCCCAGGTCGGGATTGCTGGCGATCAAGGTCTGCACCTGCTGGTTGTTAAATGGATTTTGATCAAAATTAGCCACGATCTTGGTGGCTTTGATCTCGGGGTAATCTTTCAGCACGGCTTCGACATTGCGGTTGATGTACCCATTATCACCAAAGTTGTACCAAACCACCTCTCCCTTATCTAGCATGCTCTTAAACATGAAGGTAAGCGAGGTGGTGATGATCTTGTTCTCGGCCGAAAGATTGAAAAATCCCGGGTCAGTTAACTCCGCGTTGAGCATAAAGATCGGAATGCCAGTGCCGGCGGCCGCGCGCAAGGCCGGGAAGGAACCTTCAACATCATAGCGGTTGGAGGAGTTCACAATCGCATCCACTCCCTTTTCAGCAAGTTCAGTGACGTTCTCGCCGTGGATACACGTAATCTGCAACTCTGAACAAGCCTGGTCAATATCCGCTTGCATTATAGGATTGATGGAACCGGTATAGCCGATGACCATGCCATCCATGTTTGGTACTGCGGTGTCAGATGGTTCCACCTCAACTTGCTCGTCAGTGTTCTCACCATGATTTGGACCGCATTTGGCGGGCGCGTCAGGGTTGCGATTGTTGCCGGCATCGTTGGTGAGGTGCATGAACAGGTCAGGGAAGCTCTCGCTCAAGACGAAAATATCATCCCGTCCGGTGCCGCGAATGTCGCCGTAACTCATCTCCGCGCGCAGACCGTCATCCATCCAGAAGGGCATGAACTCTTGAATGGTGCCTTTACCGCCAGCGTCGATCACTTCGGTGCCGTCTGCAGTGATCACACAATTAATGCAGATACCCTCCGGTTGGTTCTCCCAAACCGTGAAGATTCTGCCGTCAATGGTCCAATCCGCGCCCCGCGGGGTTCCCGCCGAGGTCACCTGCACCATGTCCCCGCCGGTCAGATCCATGGTGAAGATCTGCATGTTGTTGTTGTCGCCTTTCAGCCACACGATCCTCTGACCGTCGGGCGAGAACTTCGGTTGTTCATCATGCTCCGGGCTGTTGGTCAGGTTTGTTTCACTGCCATCCGCCAGGTTAATGACATGGATGTCACCCTCGGCGGAGTAGGCGATCTTGTCGCCTGCGGGTGACCAATCAGGGAACTGGCTGTCGCCCGAACTGGAAACCCTGGTCACAGCGCTTCCATCCGCGTTCATCACGTATATGTGCTGTCCACCCTCATCGTTGTCGCTGCGGTTTGACACAAAGGCGATCTGTGTGCCATCCGGTGACCAGACCGGGTCATGATCATCCGCGGGGTCGTTGGTCAGGTTGGTTTGCTCGCTGCCATCCGCGTGCATTGTATAGATCTCAACATTGCCGTCACGATCACTTTCAAAAGTGATATTGCACGGCAGAATGGGTTCCTCGGTCGCTTCGGGGGTCGGTTCGGGTGTGGCCGGGGACTGGGTCGTGACTGGCTCCTGCGTTTCTGCCGGCGCCGTGGTCGGCGCGGAGGTTGGAGTAGGTTTGCAACTGCTGAGCAAGACCAACCCGACAATTAACAGGCAATAGAAGATTCTTCTTTTCATGATTTCCACCTCTTTGTATAGGATTCAATTG
>CAYYRU010000060.1:0-15540 GCA_964474095.1 uncultured Anaerolinea sp. | reverse complement strand
CCTGGACCATGTATGACTGGGCAAATTCCACTTTTGCCACTACCATCATGGCAGCCGTATTCCCGGTCTTTTACGCCACCCTGGGAACCGCCGCGGATTCACCCGCCATGATGACCTCGCGCTGGGGTTTCACCACCGCCATCGCAGCCTTGATCGCGGCCGTCATCAGCCCAATATTAGGTGCTGTGGCAGATTTCCGCGGTTCGAAAAAGAAATTCCTGGCGATCTTCATGGTGCTGGGGGTTGTTTCCACCGCACTGCTCTTCTTCCCCAACCAACCTGGAAGCTGGCTGATCGCTTCATTCATCTTTGTTTTTGCCAACATCGGTTTTGCCGGCAGTCTGGTATATTACGACGCTCTGCTGCCGCACATTGCCAGAGCTGACGAGATCGACCAGGTATCCTCGAAAGGCTACATGATGGGTTACATCGGCGGCGGCATCCTGCTAGCGGTCAACCTGGTGATGATCATGTTCGTGCCCAGTTGGTTCCCCGCACTGGGTACTGGATTAATGACGCGCCTCTCCTTCCTGACTGTGGCAATCTGGTGGTTTGCCTTCTCGCTGCCGCTGTTCAAGCGCGTGAAAGAACCTGAGCGCCGCATCGTAGCCGGCGAGGAGGGCATGAACGCCATCAAGGTCAGCTTTCAACGCCTGGGTCAGACTTTCAGAGAAATCACAAAATATCGCGATCTATCCCTGGGGCTGCTGGCGTTCTGGATCTACGCCAACGGCATCGGCACCATCATCACCATGGCCACCGCCTACGGCAAGGAACTTCAATTCAGCAACACCACCCTGATCGGCACCTTATTGATGGTGCAATTCCTGGCCGCTCCATTTGCTTATCTCTTTGGATGGCTATCCAAGAAACTCGGCATCAAGAAATCCATTGTTCTAAGCCTTTTAATCTATTCCGCGATTGCCATCGTGGGTTATTTCATGTACCACGAATGGCAGTTCTGGGCTCTGGGTGCGGCCGTGGCTACCGTACAGGGTGGCAGCCAGGCGCTGTCACGCTCCATGATCGGCAGAATGATGCCCAAGAGCAAATCCGCTGAGTTCTATGGTTTTTTCAGCGTGTCTGAAAAATTCGCCTCCATTTTAGGCCCCCTGATCTTCGCGGTGATCAGCCGCCTGATGAATGAATCCAGACTCAGCATCGCCTCGTTGATCATTTTCTTCGCGGTGGGCATTTTCGTGTTGACCAAAGTCAACATTGAGCGCGGAGCCAAAGTCGCCATAAATGAAGATGCTGAAATGGTCGCAGCCAACGCATAAAAAAGAGGCAGATCGTAGATGATCTGCCATTTATTTCTGGAGCAAATTTTGGGGCAGGATCATACCTGCCCCTTCTGTTTTTCTTGAATCGCTTACGACCAGTCACCCTTACTTTATTTCGTGACCTCATAAAGTTCAACCAGCACACCGCCAGTGCTTTTGGGGTGGATGAAAGCCATCTTGCGGCCGGGCAGCACGTTGGGTTCTTCACTTAGCAGGCGTACGCCTTTTTCTTTAAGTTCCGCCATGGTGGCCGCGCAATCTTCCACTTCAAAGCAGAGATGGTGCATGCCCCCACCTTTTTCAGCCAGGAACTTGGCCACACCACTATCCTCCGAGGTGGGCTGAACGAGTTCCACTTCGGTGTCTCCCACGGGCATGAAAGCCACTTTAGATTTCTGGCTGGGCACATCTTCCACATGATGCAGGGGAATGCCGAGGATATCACGCCAAAACTTGGTAGCTTCATCGATATCCGCCACCACAATAGCCACATGGTTGACTTTCTTCATCTTTGCCATTTTATCTCCCTTGGAAAAGTGATCATGATCGATCGTATTTAGCCCCAAACGGGGGGCTGGTATTCACCCCAGACCTTGCGCAGTACGCCGCAGACTTCACCCAGGGTCAGGTCGTTTTCCATGCAGGTGACCAGCAGGGGCATGAGGTTGTCGCTGCCGCGGGCGGCCGTATCTAGCTGAGCCATGAGTTCCGCGGCTTTGGTGTTGTCGCGATCCTTACGCAATTGAGCCAGTTTCTTGACCTGGTTGGCTTCAATGGCGGGGTCCACTTTCAAGCGTTCGAGGTCTTTCTTCTCATCCACCTGGAACATGTTGACGCCCACCACCACCTGCTGCTTGCTCTCAACTGCCTTTTGGAAGCTGTAGGCAGAGTCGTTGATCTCGTTCTGCATGTAGCCTTTTTCAATGGCTGCCAGAGCGCCGCCAAGGTCATCAATACGCTGGATATACTGCAAGGCTCGTTTGCAGATCTCATCGGTCAGATACTCAATGATGTAGGAACCCGCCATGGGATCGATGGTGTCAGCCACGCCGGATTCATAAGCAATTACCTGCTGGGTGCGCAGGGCGGTGCGCACGGATTTTTCGGTGGGCAGCCAGAGCGCTTCATCCATGGAGTTGGTATGCAGCGACTGGGTGCCGCCCATGATGGCCGCCATGGCCTGGATGGCCACGCGCACCACGTTGTTTTCTGGCTGTTGGGCGGTGAGGGTGGAGCCGCCGGTCTGGGTGTGAAAACGCAGCATCCATGATTTGGGGTCTTTGGCGCCAAAACGATCACGCATAATCTGCGCCCATAAGCGGCGGGCTGCTCTAAATTTGGCGATCTCTTCGAGAAAATCATTGTGGGCGGCAAAAAAGAAGGAAAGCTGCGAGGCAAATTGATCCACCTGCTGGCCTGAATCAAGAGCGGCCTGCACATAAGCAATGGCGTCAGCCAGGGTAAAGGCCACTTCTTGCACGGCAGTGGAACCCGCTTCGCGGATGTGATAACCCGAGATGCTGATGGTGTTCCAGTTGGGCACCTCAGTCTCGCAGAATTTGAAAATATCAGTGATCAGACGCAGCGAGGGTTTGGGCGGGAAGATGTAAGTGCCGCGAGCAACGTATTCCTTTAGAATATCGTTCTGGATGGTACCGCGCAGCTGCTTGGAATCCACACCCTGTTTCTTACCCACGGCAATGTACATGGCGAGCAGCACAGCGGCCGGGGCGTTAATGGTCATGCTGGTGGAAACTTTATCCAGGGGGATCTGGTTGAAGAGCACTTCCATGTCGCGGCGGGAGGAGATGGAAACACCCACCTTACCCACCTCGCCCAACGACATGGGGTCATCGGAGTCATATCCGATCTGAGTGGGCAGGTCAAAAGCCACTGAAAGCCCGGTCTGGCCCTGGTCGAGTAAAAAGCGGTAACGCTTGTTGGACTCTTCCGCTGAGGCAAAGCCGGCATATTGGCGCATGGTCCAGAAGCGGCTGCGGTACATGGTGGGCTGCACCCCGCGGGTGAACGGAAATTCACCCGGAAAACCAAGTTGCTGCATGTAATCAAACTCACCTGGCACAGCCAGCCTTGGGACGGGAATGCCTGAAGGACTTAAGAATTCTTCTTTTCGTTCTTTGAATTTCGCGACAGAAGGTTTTGCGACAGTCTCATCCCAACGTTGTTTTTCCTGATCCAAATCCATAACTGCCCTCCCGAATAATTAGTGCGATGTTAAAAGTATACTCAGAAGTCAAATAGTCATATAGTGTAAAAATAACGCTTATCTAGAGACGAAATACAGATGAAAGAACAAAGCCCTCATGTTAACCCTTGTTGATTTTGTACGGTGATATACATCCGTCGTGCAAAATTTCCATGCCGTCAATCGCTTCAGGGGATATCACCGCGGTGATTTTCATAAGTGCCTCGAGTTTGGTGTTCGCCTTGGGAACCCATTCACGTTTGCCATCAGAACAACGCACCAGAATACAGCCCGCAGGTAAACCTAGAGAATTTAAAGGTTTCCCTTCAAATGCGGATCCAGGTTCAACAACATATTCGACCACCACAGGTTCTTTCACTAATGCAATATTTTCACCCTTTTGTAAATCCCTTTCAAGCAGGGCTTCGTAAATTGGCAGATCACGAAAGATCTCTGCCACGATATAAGCGCAGAAACAACTCACCAATAAAGGCAGCATTTGGGAATAGTTGCCGGTCATTTCGACGATCAGCATTATTCCAGTAAGTGGCGCTCTGACAATGGCGGCAAAATACGCGGCCATGCCGACCACGGCAAATACCGCCGGAATCGGTACCACGGAAGGGAAGAGCTGTTTTCCGATTGTGCCAACTGCCAGCCCGATCAAAGCGCCCAGAACCAACAAGGGGGCAAAAATGCCGCCCGGTGCGCCTGTGCCATAACTAAGGTGAATCATGAGGAATCGTGCCAGAAAAATGGCCAAAACCACCGGGAGTAAAACGCTGCCCCTCAAGACCGATTCCGCAAGTTCATGCCCACTGCCGATCAAGTCAGCAGAAAACCACCCCACTAATCCGACTAGACCACCGATGATGGCAACTACCGGCATCTTCCATTTGTCGGGGATTCTTGAGAAAAGATTCACGGTTCCAATTAGAGTTTTATTAAATGCAACGCCCAAGATCCCGGTTACAATTCCTAAAATAACAAAAATCGGCAGAGACCCCAAGGGTGGTGTCGGATAGCTGGGGACTAAAAAAACCGGAAATTGACCTGATCCAATCCTGGTAATGATATCGGCCACCACGGCCGCGACAAAGGATGCGCCAAACATAATGGGTTGAAAGTCTCGCCGGACCTCTTCAAGCACAAAAATTAATCCCGACAGGGGCGCATTAAATGCGGCTGACAGGCCTGCCCCTGCTCCAGCCGAGATCAAAGTTAAGCGTTCTCCCTCGTTTACTTTTAACAACCTTGATACGGCATCCCCGATCGTGCCCCCCATTTGTACAGACGGCCCCTCCCGGCCAAGGGTTAATCCGCTGCCAATAGCCAGAATTCCTCCAAAAAACTTTACTGGCAAAATGCGTTTCCAGTCCATTTTGCGATAACGATGCAATACCGCTTCAAGATGAGGAATGCCGCTGCCACTGGCTTCTGGAGAAAAGCGCCTGGTAATGATGACCGATATTACAGCCCCTGCGAGAGTGAATATTACAGGCATAACCCATCCAGCTGCAGGGAGTGTTTTCGCCCATTTGATCAGATTATTTCGAAGCAGATCTGCACCGGTAAGAGACGCTCTAAAAAGTAACGATACCAATCCTGCACCGATACCCACCAGTGCGGCACGCGGAAAAATCCTTCTGCGCTGCTGCTTAACCGTTAAGAATTGGTCGAGTTCAGTTTTTACAGCCGCATCGGTATCCGTATTGCTCTTTTTTTTCCAAAATGCCCTACTTAATTTGATTTGTGACACTACTCACCACCTGATTCCTCTACGCTTGTCATTTTACTACTCATTAAACTCTTTTATAGTGGTTTATTGACAAACCCCATTACAGCTCAACAAATTGGCCACTCTCAAATAATCCTGACTGTTCAAGTGAATTCGGATTATCTAAAGGAATTAAATTTATCACGAGGCTTTTTGTTGAAGGAAAAATTATGTTATAAATAACTAGGACATTTAATAAAGATGTTAACGATTAATGGTTTTCGTTTTAAGTGGATCCCGGATCCACCCTCATGGTCTAGCAAACGATTGAGGCAGAGCAATCTGCCATCCTTTGTTGTATTGCCGATTCTGTTCATTCCACTGATTGATTAAGTCTTCGCTGAAAAGATCAATGCAGAATATTCCTTAACAGGAGCGGCAGTTACCGCTCCTGTTTTAATTCTATTGAGAGGTGCCCATGAAAAAAACAGTTATCGCCGCTGCCCTTGGGGAATGCGTTCACGTGGCCGGTATCTCAAAGTTCCTGCAACTGGCAGAAATGGCCGGCTGGCGAACAGTATTTTTAGGACCGGCCGTTCCGATCGAGAAGGTCATTGCGACAGCCAGGCAAGAAAAAGCCGAAATGGTGGGAATCTCATACCGCCTGACGCCAGAAACAGGCGAACGCTTGCTGGCCGATTTCGCCGAGGCAGCCGATGACCTCCATCAAAAGGGAATCCGTTTCGTTTTTGGGGGCACGCCGCCAGTGGCCGAAAAAGCCAACCGGATGGGATTCTTCGAACGCGTTTATGCAGGCGGCGAACCAGATGACCAGGTGCTGGCTTTTCTCAAAGGAGAAAACACTGCTGCGGCGGTTCAAAGCAAACCACCTCAATATGCCGTTGAACGCATTGAATGGAAATCTCCATATCCGCTGCTCAGGCATCATTTCGGCCTGCCAACCATGGAAGCCACGCTTAGGGGGATCGAAAAGATCGCGGATGCGAGTGTTTTGGATGTGATCTCACTGGGGATTGACCAGGACGCCCAGGAAAACTTCTTCCATCCTGAAAGGCAGGATATACGTCGTAAAGGCGCGGGAGGTGTGCCGGTCAGATCAAAGGAAGATTATGAAGCCTTGTATGCCGCCAGCCGCAGGGGTAACTATCCGCTCATGCGCACTTATTCGGGCACGGATGATTTCATCGACCTGGCCAGAGTGTATATGGAGAGCATCAACAACGCCTGGTGCGCTATTCCGCTGTTCTGGTTCAACCAAATGGACGGACGCGGTCCGTGGGATCTTGAAGGCTCGATCCGGCAACATCAGCAGGTGATGGCATGGTATGGCAAACAGAATATCCCGGTTGAACTGAATGAACCGCATCACTGGGGCATGCGAGACGCGCCGGATGTGATCTGCGTAGCCGCGGCTTACCTCTCAGCCTACAACGCCAAAGCGTTTGGGGTGAAAGACTACATTGCCCAATTGATGTTCAACAGTCCGCCCGGATTATCCGACGCCATGGATCTGGCAAAAATGCAAGCCATGTTGACCATCATCGAGCCGCTGAGATCACCCGATTTTCGAATTTGGACACAAACACGTACCGGATTGTTGAGTTATCCATTGGATCCGACCCGAGCCAGGGCGCACCTTGCCAACAGCGTGTATCTGCAAATGGCATTAAAGCCCAATATCATCCACGTGGTTGGGTACAACGAAGCGGATCACGCCGCCACGCCAGAGGATGTGATCGAATCTTGCGGCCTGGCACGGCAAGCCATCGAAAGCGCGATCAAAGGGGCGCCGGATATGCTTTCGGATGCCAACGTGCGAAACCGGGTGAAATGGCTGGTGGACGGGGCGCGTATTACGCTTGAGACAATTCAGAACCAACACAAAGATCGAGCCAGTGATCCCTTGACCGATGCCAGGAATCTGGCGTTGGCAGTAAAGAACGGCATTTTGGACGCACCGCAATTAAGGAACAATCCTTTTGCCCGAGGTCAGATCAACACCCGAATTGACAAAGGGGCGTGCAAGACAATCAACGATGCTGGCAAACCCATGTCAGAAAAACATCGCATTGACTCGCTTTTGGAATGAAAGGAGAAACACTATGACTCAAAAAACCAGGTTTACCATCATCGGGGCCGGGCATGGAGGAAAAGCCATGGCAGCCCACCTGGCCTTAATGGGGTTTGAAACAACCCTGTATAACCGAACCCTTGACCACATCTCGGCCATCAAAGAACTTGGAGGCATTGATCTGGTCAATCAGGAGAACGGCAGCAGAAATTTCTGCAAGTTAAAGAACGCGACCTCGAATCTAGCAGAGGCGTTGGAAAAAACGGATATGATCATGGTGGTGGTGCCCTCCTCCGCTCATGCAGATGTCGCCAAAAGCTGCGCCCCTTATTTGAAAGATGGACAAAACATTGTGCTTCATCCCGGTCGAACCTGCGGCGCGATCGAGTTTGCCAAAGTGATCAGAGATAACGGCTGCAAAGCAGCTGTGACGATCTCGGAAGCCGAGACCTTCATTTACGCTTCACGATCAGATGGCCCCGCCGAAGCGCGCATCTTCAGGGTTAAGGAAGCGGTTCCCCTGGCCGCGTTACCGGCTATACGCACGAGAACAGTGCTGGACATGATCCATGAAGCCTACCCGCAATATATCGATGGGGTGAATGTGCTGCAAACAGGCGTCAATAACATGGGCGCCATCTTCCACCCCGCCCTGACCATCCTCAATTCTGGCAGGATCGAATCCACACACGGCGATTATCAGTTTTATATCGAAGGCGTCACGCCTTCAGTCGCCAGGGTGCTCGAAGCGTTGGATCGCGAACGGGTGACGGTGGCATCTTCGCTGGGCATACGCGCACGCACTGCCATGGAATGGTTGAAACTCTCTTATGATGCCACCGGTGAAGATCTGAATGAAGCCATCCACAATCAACCGGGTTACTACGGCATCAAGGCGCCCCCCACCATGAATCACCGCTATATTTTCGAGGATGTGCCTATGAGCCTGGTGCCCATTGCTTCGCTTGGACAGCGTTATGGGGTCGAGGTCAAAGCCATGGATTCGATTGTCAGACTGGCTTCGATCATCCACAAAACAGATTATTGGAGAAAAGGCCGCACGATCGATAAATTAGGCATTGATAAATTAAGCGTTGGCGAATTGATGGCCTACGTCAATGACGGTATTCTGGATTAAAAGGAGAATCTTATGGCAGGTATCGCAGGGGTTTTAAACCCGCAGAAAACCGAACTCGCAGAGAAAATGATTCACAAAATGTCTCACCGGGGGTGGGCCTGGTCTGAATTGATCGAAAACGAAATAGCCGTTGTGGCCATGAACGGCATCAGAATTCAAGACAATGCATTAACAGATCTAAAAAACTTTCATCTGGCCAAAGATGGGTGTATGCCAGGACGTTTTGCAGAAGCCCAAATCACCACCAAAGACATCCTCTTAAAACGGGATCCATTGGGCGCCGCTCCGCTCTATTACGGTTGGACTGAGGAAGGGGATCTTTGTTTTGCTTCTGAGGTCAAAGCCCTCATTCTAGCCACGACAAAAATCTTTGAATTGCCTCCTGGTTGTTCTCTAAAGAACCAACAGATAGAGTCATATTACTATCTTAAAGCGCAAGACCCGTTGGATCAATCCGCGGAGGAATTAGCCCTGGAATTACGAAGAAGACTGGAAGCATCAGTAGAGAAAAGCATTGGAAATGGAAATGTCGGTGCATGGCTCTCAGGGGGTATAGATTCAAGTATTTTAGCCGCCTTGGCGAGCAAACAAGTCAACCATCTGCAAACTTTTGCTGCCGGCTTGGAAGGAGCCCCAGATCTGAAATATGCACGCCAGATGGCGGAGTACATAAAATCTGAACATCATGAGGTCATCGTTAAACCGGCTGAAATCTTATCCATTCTTCCAGAAGTGATCTACTATCTCGAGACTTTTGATGCATTGCTGGTGAGATCCAGTATTTTGAACTTTCTTGCAGCCCGATATGCATCCCATTTTGTGCCGGCAGTTTTTTCAGGTGAAGGTGCCGATGAGCTATTCGGAGGCTACAGCTACCTGAAAAACATACCCGGCCAGAAACTTGCAGACGAACTGGTAGATATCACCGGCAGACTGCATAATACCGCGCTTCAAAGAGTGGATCGGTGTGCGTCCGCGCATGGAACCTTGCCGCATGTTGCGTTTCTTGATCCAGACGTGGTCAGCCTGGCACTCAGAATTCCCGCGAAATATAAGATCCATGAGGGCGTTGAAAAATGGATCCTGCGGAAAGCCGCGCAAGATTTGCTGCCTGAAGCAGTGCTTAACAGACCGAAAGCCAAGTTTTGGCAAGGTGGCGGTTTTAATGAGTATCTATCTGATTACGCCAGCTCTCAAGTCAGCGACCAACAATTTCATGAAGAAAGAAACCTGAAAAATGGTTGGCAGTTAAACAGCAAAGAAGAAGTGCTTTACTACCGCATCTTTGCCCAACATTTTGGTCAAATTGAAAATTTTGACTGGATGGGCCGCACAAAAGGATCTCCGATCACAACTTAATCGTAGAACAGAGAGGATGAATCTCACAATGGCAGCTGGAGCAGGATTTGATTGGTATGGCTGGGTATTTCTTCCTCTGATCATTTTTTTCGCACGTATTGTGGATGTCACCTTAGGCACTTTGAGAATCGTGTTCATATCCAGGGGGTTACGCAAGTACGCACCCATTTTGGGTTTTTTTGAGGTACTGGTTTGGATTGTGGTGATCGGCCAACTGGTGCAAAATATCCATAGTGTATCCGCGTACATTTGTTATGCAGGCGGATTCGCGATGGGTAATTTTGTGGGACTGCTCATTGAGAATAAACTGGCTTTTGGCGTTCTCGTTATACGGATTATCGTATCAGAAGGCGGTAATGAACTCGCCCAAAAATTGCATGATAAAGGTTTTGGTATCACCAGATTAGAGGCTCAAGGAAGTACTTCGCCGGTGACGCTGCTTTATACCATCGTCAAAAGGAAAGATGCCAACCAGGTACTCGAGATCATTCATCAATATGCTCCAAAAGCTTTTGTGACCATTGAAGAAGCCAAGTCGATTGAACAAGGTTATTTCGCTGAAAACAAAGAGCCATACAGATTTCCATTCTTCGGGAGAAAGGCAAAATGACCTGGATTCGTAACATCCCTTTTCGGATTGCAAAATTCTTCAATCGATTTGTTCCCCGGTTAAGCCCGGTTGAGCGTCGTGATTTGGTGGACGAGATTTCTGCGACAGCTTCACCTGGATTTGACTTCTTTCTCCTGGTTATCATCTCTTGCAGTATCGCCACCCTGGGATTAATTACCAACTCCGCCGCAGTGATCATTGGGGCCATGCTTCTAGCTCCGTTAATGTCTCCGATCATCGGTCTTGGGCTAGGCTCCATCATCGGTGAAGACGCGTTAATCAAAAAATCGGCATCAGCGTTGTTGCGAGGTGCCCTCCTGGCAATACTGCTTTCAACGGTTATGACGTTGATCAATCGTTTCTTGCCCTTTGTTTCGCTTCAGGAACTTCCGGCAGAAGTGATTGCCAGAACAAGACCTTCACCCATCGACCTGATGATCGCTCTTGCAGGTGGTTTTGCGGCTGCTTACGCCATGACCAGACCAAATCTTTCAGCCGCTTTACCTGGAGTGGCCATCGCCACGGCTTTGATGCCCCCACTCTGCACCATCGGAATTGGTATTGCATTAAACCGTTGGGACGTAGCAAGCGGAGCCACTCTATTGTTCATCACAAATGCCATCACGATTGCTTTTGCGGCTGCTTTTGTGTTCTTTATCCGGGGTTTCTCAGCGGAAGCACGAAAAAACGCCGGGCGGTTTCGGCACAGTTTGACAGTATCTCTTATTTTGCTCATTGTATTGTTGATCCCATTAACCTATTACAGTGTGAAGTTCTTCCGTGAAGCATCGCAAAACCGTTTGATCAACAACGTGGTCACCAATGAGGTCAAAAGATTAACCGATGCCAACTTGGTTGACTTGGAGATCATCCACCTCGATGAAAAATTGGATATGGTAATCACAATTCGTACCAGCGCATCTTTGGAATACGCCCAGGTTGTTCAATTGCAGGAATCCATTGTCAATGGGCTGCAAATGCCGGTTTCTCTCAAGGTGGACCAAATCATCGCCAAAAAACTTGATCCATTGATCCCGCCAACCCCAACCTGGACTCCAACACCAACTCGCACCCCAACCCCAACGTCCACAAATACACCCGGGCCCAGTCCGACCAGCACCTCGACGAACACAGCCACAGCCACGGCCACGGTAACCCCAACGGCAACCCCGGCATTGGCAGTGGTTGGCAAGCCAACGCAACCAGCGCTCCAGTTGTATCAATCCCCTGGCGGCCCGGTAATTGGCAATATAAAAACAGGACAGTGGTTAACCGTCCTGTTTGGTGAAGAAGAAGCCAATGGAATTATCTGGATAGAAGTTCAGGATGAAGAAGGCCGGATCGGCTGGTTACCCAAAGCGTATCTGCAAGTCGTCACGCCGACCTTAACACCTTCCCCCTGATTGAGGTTTTTCTATTCTCTAAGATTTACGAGGTCACTTGCTTAGATAACCAAATAATAGCAGATAGCATATACTCGTAATGAGCGTGGTACCGATCATAACAGGCAACCCCTTTTTGCTCCACAAAACCGGAGTAATTGGATTGCGTGTTTTCTCAGACAATGAAGAAACCACAATGTTGGCAGTTGAACCTATGATCGTTCCATTGCCACCAAAGCCTGCCCCAAATACCAACGCCCACCACAGAGCGTTCACTGGGAGTCCTGCCTGCCCCAATCCGTGAATCACCGGGATAAGCGCTATCGTAATGGGAACATTATCCACAACCATCGAGAGGATGGCGACAACCCAGAGCAAGATCAATCCAAGAAGCATTGGTGACAATGATTGGAGTGAGAGAATTGCCTTGACGAGGAGATCAAATACTCCGGCTGCCTGCATTCCGCCAATCATGATGAAAAGGGCGCCAAAAAAGATCAAGACTTCCCATTGAACCCGTTTTAAGGTATCAGCCAACGATGGGCGATTCCAGACCAAAACGGCAGCACATCCACCCAAGGCAACCAAAGCCGGACGAATCTGCAAGAATTCTTCAAAAAGGAAGAACAAAATCATGATTCCAATCACGATGAGCGTCTTATTGGCTGATTTTGGATCCTTGAGCGCATGGCGCGCGTTCAATTCCATCAATGCTTCACGATCTGAAGGCATTTGCTTTAGTTCCTTGCGGTAGAGGAAGAATAAAATCCCCAATGCCGCAAACCAAACCACGACCACGATCGGCAAACTGTGGGTGATGAAATCTAAAAAAGTAAACCCGGTGGCCGAGCCTATCAAGATATTTGGGGGGTCGCCAACCAATGTGGCAACACCACCTGTGTTAGATAAGATCGCTTCAGCCATTAAAAAGGGCTGCGAACTGATACCCAGGATTTCGCACAACAAGATGGTGACCGGTGCGATCAAAACCACAGTCGTAACATTGTCAAGAAACATGGATACGATCGTTGTAATTGCACCTAGCAGAATCAACATCCTGGCCGGCTTGCCTTTGGATAATTTGCCCACGACTACTGCCAAATATTGAAAAAAGCCTGTTGGTTCAAGCAATGAGACAATAATCATCATACCCAATAACAAACCAAGCGTATTGAAATCAATGGTCGCCGATGCGTTCTCTTCAGTATAAAAATTAAAGATAAGACCACAAACCACCATTAATACGGCACCAGCCATTGAAGTAATGGTTCGATTGAGCTTCTCAGTAAAAATTAGGATTAAGCATCCTACAAAAATTGTTGAAGAAATAATAATTGGCCACATGGGTATTAATCCTTCGAGGGTTGGATGATTGGCCATTTGGACATTAATGCAACCCCGATATCCACATATGATGCAATTCCGACCAAATGCATATTGGCGTCCACAACAGGTAGATCATTCATGGTATGTTCCTGCAAGATGGCAATTGCGCGAATCAAGCCTGCGGATTCTTCCACTGCCACTGGTTCCTGCATAATTCGACTGATCGGTAAATCAAGGATTGCGTCAAGGGGCTGTTCATCTTCCACCGCCCCAAAATCGTGCACAAAATCCACATTATCCACCAGATGAACAAAATCAGGCATTGCCAGAGTGATCACATCCCTGATCCTTACCAAACCGATCAGTTGCTTCTCGTTATTAACGATCGGTAGACTGCCGATGTGATTTTTTACCAAAATTGCTGCAGCGCTGCGGATTGAGACATCAGCGCTTGCAGAGATCACTTTGTGCTTCATACAATCACCAATTATCATTTTCACCTCGAATCAGTAGAAAAAGGGATGTTTTGATTATGCCATAGATCACAATGATCAAACTCATGAGCGACGTTAATTCAAAGTAAAAATGGAACTTTAAAAAGCTGGTAATATATATCTACAATTCTTTTGAAAGCCAAGATCTACTCAAAAAAAATTGACAACAATCGAATAGAGTTACAATGTCCAACTTCCTACAATTCGTCACCCTATTGATCATCATTTTAGTAGCAGCCAAATTTGCAGGTTACCTGAGCACGCGTATCGGTCAACCCTCTGTTTTTGGGGAATTGTTAGTTGGCGTCATTTTAGGGCCTTCTCTTCTTAATATTGCAGGGCTATCGTTTATCACCAATTCGCATGTTTCAGATACGATCGCTGAATTAGGTGAACTGGGGGTAATGCTGTTGATGTTTCTGGCCGGTTTGGAACTAAACCTAAAAGATCTGGCCAAGAACACCAAGGTTGCCGCATTCGCAGGAGTTTTGGGGGTTTTAGTGCCAGTTGGCTTGGGAATTGGCCTCGGAATTTTATTAGGCATGAGTATCAACCAATCGATCTTTTTGGGTCTTACCCTAGGAGCTACTTCGGTTTCAATCTCAGCCCAAGTTTTAATTGAATTAAAAGCGATACGCAGCAAGGTTGGTTTAGGTTTGTTGGGAGCTGCGATTTTCGATGACGTGCTTGTGATCTTGCTCCTTTCTTCCGTATTGGCGATCCTTTCAAGTGAAGGTGGAGTTGCAAGCATTCTGATGGTCTTCGTTAAGATGATCGTTTTTTTTGGATTGTCAGTAGCCTTCGGGTTGTGGGTATTACCGGCCATCACCCGGTTCACCAACCGATTAGCCATCAGTCAAGGAATCACCACTTTGGCTATCGTTATTCTGTTTGTCTATGGTGTCGCAGCTGAATTAATCGGAAGTATGGCCGCCATTACTGGAGCCTTTCTGGCGGGGTTAATGCTAGGCAGAACCCATGAAAAATCACAAATTGAGACAAACCTGCACGCTCTTTCATACTCGTTTTTTGTCCCCATTTTCTTTGTTAGCATCGGATTAAGTGTCGATTTACACGAGATCGATCTTAGTTCAATCTGGGTCATTCTGGCAATTTCAGCCGTAGCGATTGTCGGCAAATTGGTTGGTTCCGGAAGTGGTGCGCTGTTATCAAAATTCAATCTCAAAGAAGCGATCCAACTGGGAATCGGGATGATCTCAAGAGGAGAGGTGGGATTAATCATCGCCAAGATCGGCTTAGATTCCGGCTTTCTTTCTTCACAGTTGTTCTCTTCTGTAATCGCGATGATCTTGATCACCACGTTAATCACACCCCCGCTTCTTCGTTTGGCCTTTGCCAACAAAAACAAGAAAGACCCAAAAATCAATCAGAATACCCCCCCAATACAGGAGAGTGCTTAATGTACATGATCTTCTTTGTGTTGCATGATTCATGCGCTTTACAAGAAGTGCTGGATGCGTGGGAAGCCACTGGTGTCAACGGAATAACCATCTTTCCAAGTACTGGCTTAAAAAGGCTTAGATCCAAAGATGTCTTGCGTGAAGATCTTCCATTGATTCCCAGCATTGAAGATATCGAGAAGCAGGAAGAATGTCTAAATCGCACGCTCATCACAATTGTTCAAAATGAAGTTATGGTGGATAAGGTAGTGGAAGCGACCGAGTCTGTCGTTGGTGATCTATCTTCTCCAAACACAGGAATCTTAACAGTATTGCCTGTACTCAAAGCCTACGGATTGGATCGGAATAGCTTCTCCAATGAAGATCCTGACCATTGATATTGGCACCGGCACACAAGATATTTACCTCTATGATTCCCGGCTCGAAATCGAAAACGGGTATAAATTTGTGCTGCCCTCCCCCACCATGCAGATCTGGAGGGAGATCAAACAGGCGATCCAACATCAGTCTGA
>CAYYRU010000059.1:6143-15685 GCA_964474095.1 uncultured Anaerolinea sp. | reverse complement strand
TCAAAAAGTCGCTCTTTTTATCACTTCCTTCCACCGCGAAAATCAGGTTTATTCTTTGCCCAGTGATTCGGGTTTGATCTACGGGCAGGCTTCTCTTGATTATCCTCTGAAGTTTTGGATCGAGGTTCCATTTTTTTGGATATCTTGCGGGATTGGTCCTTAACGAATCCCAATCTTCTGCCGGGTTTCGAAATATCTTTGAGTGATTCAACCTCTTCGGAGGTCAAGCTCCGAAATTCTCCTGATTTCAAGTTTCCAAGTTTTAGCGATGCGATTCTGGTTCGCATCAGTTTCACCACAAAAAGGCCGGTTTGTTTGGCAGTCTCTCTGATCTGGCGTTTATGCCCTTCTCGTAAAACTACTCTCACCCAGGTTCCTTTACCAGCGTTACTTTCAACCGTCACATTAGCAGGAGAGGTGCGATGTCCATCTTCTAAAATGACTCCTCTTCGCCAAACTTCAAGCTGTTTGGCATCTGGGTGTGTTGAAAGCAGCACCCGGTATTCTTTCTCATGTTGAAAACGTGGGTGCGTCAACCTGTTCAGCAGTTCTCCGTCGTTCGTAAGAATAACCAGACCTTCACTTTCAAAGTCGAGTCTACCGACAACAGCTAGTTCTGCAGCGCCTTCCACCATGTTGAATATCGTCCGCCGATTGTCATCTGGCAATGTTTTGTCACATAAAACAAAACGGGGTTTGTGATAAGCAATATATTTAAGTTGGATCTCGGCGGGTAGTTCTCTACCATCCACAGTAATTTTGTCCACCTGCGCGTCAGCTCGCTGTCCTAATTCAACAGCCTTGTTATTTACTCTAACGCGGCCAGAGGTGATTAATTCCTCACAAGCACGTCTCGAGCCAAAACCCGCCCGAGCGAGGATCTTTTGTACCCGTTCATCAGTCATTTTCTAGTCCTTCAAGAGGGTGTTTCTAGGTTGTTCTTCTTCCGCCATTTCGGTTTCATAAGGCGGTAGTTGCTCCAGTGAATTCAAACCGAAATGTTGTAAGAAATCGGAGGTTGTAGAGAACAGAATCGGTCTCCCAGGACCATCGGCTCGTCCAACTTCCTGGATCAGACCTTTCGATAATAGGCTTTTGATCACACCGTCGCTGCTTACACCGCGGATGGCATCGATTCCTGGCCTGGTGATCGGCTGCCTGTAAGCAATAATGGCCATGGTTTCTACACCGGCTCTGGATAATTTCGCTGTCGACTCAATACCCAGGAATTTTTCAACATCGTCGGCACAATCATAGGCCGTGGTGAGTTGATATCTGCCGCCATGGCTTTGGATCGCGATTCCACGTTTGCCTTGGTACTCTTTTTGTAGTTCAGCCAAAGCAGATTCAACGTCTTTTGTCGTAAGCGCCAACGCCTCGGCAATTTGCGCCGAGGTGGCAGGAGAAGAAGCAACAAAAAGCAGGGCTTCTATGCGAGCCAATAAGGGAAGATCGGTTTTTTCTTGTGTAATTTCACTCATGCTATAATAAAACAGTAAAATAATTTAACAACACTTCATTATAATCGAATAATCGCTTTGGGTAATCATTTGAACCGAAAAATCCTATCTCTTTTCTTGGTTTTTACATTGTTCCTTGCCAGTTGTAACCTGATGAATGCCGGCAAAAGCATTTCAGTCACAATTGACGATAATGGCTCCCAGGAAATACTAAAGTCCACCATTGGGATGAGTGTTAAACAGGTTCTTGATTCAGCCGGAATTGTCTTGAATACTCTTGATAAGACATCTCCTGCAGTGACGACCGTGTTATCTGATGACACCCTTATTACGATCACCAGGATTACAGAGAAATTTGAGTTGGAACAAGAGATCATTTCGTTTGAACAACAAACTGTTAAAAATGAATCACTTCCTGAAGGGCAGTCTGTTCTCATTCAAGCTGGAGAGAATGGCATTCAACAAAATACTTATCGAGTGCTGTTCGAGAATGGCATTGAAACCTCAAGGACTTTTGTAAATAGTGAGGTTCTTCAACCTGCCAAACCTGAGATTGTGATGCTTGGGGTTCAATCTCCCTTCACACCCCAAAGAATTCCCGGAGTGATCGCCTATATCACTTCATCAAATGCCTGGGTGATGGAGGATAGTACAGGTAATCGTAGACCTGTGGTTTCCACTGGCGACCTGGATGGTAGAATTTTTTCGATCTCTCCTGATCGTGAATGGCTGCTTTTTTCACGTTCTTCCACGACAGAAGGCGAAATCAACAGTTTATGGTTGGTAAACCTGAAATCGCAAAATCCTGAGCCAATAAAGACCAATATTTCCAATGTAGTCAATTATGCAGATTGGATCCCAGGAAGGAGTCGCGCTTTTTCATATTCCACCGTGGATCCCTTTCCGACTGCCCCTGGTTGGAGTGCCAATAACGATCTACTGATCTATCGTTTTAACGATGAGGGGGCTCCTCTAGAAACCAGGATGGTGGTCGACAAAAACACAGGCGGTATTTCAGGATGGTGGGGTACAACATTTGAATGGTCAACAGATGGCAGCAAACTGGCTTATGCGAGACCAGATTCAATTGGTTTGGTTGACCTTGACGATGGTTCCCTAAAATCCTTGGTTGATTTCGACCTTTATGCAACAGGTGGAGATTGGGCATGGGTGCCGGGGATCAAATGGTCTCCAGACGATTTATCGCTCTATACCGTACTCGTCCCAACCGGCACCGTTGGACAGAACCAAAACCCTTTTCTATCGGTGATTTTACTTCCCGAAGGACAGGTAATCCATCTGGTCAGTAACTGCGGTTTATTTTGTTATCCGATCCCTTCGCCAACGGATATGGAGGGGAATTATGTGGTTGGATTCTTATCCGCAATCTTACCAGATCAAAGTGAAACCTCCCGATATGATCTCAAAACGATGGATCGTGACGCATCAAACCAACGCAAGTACTATCCAAGCGAAGGGGTGCAAGGTTTAAAACCTCAATGGATAGAATGGTCGCCAGATTGGCAACAAGATCAGACGTTGGCCGTTCTATCAGAAAATGATCTACTATTCATCAATACTTCATCTGGTGCCATCAAAAAGGTAACAGGCGATGGTTCCATCAGCAAAGTCGATTGGAAATAGTAGTAAAATCCTCTTCTTGCGTGTGCTTATCATTTCATTATCTGGAGTTTGAATGAGTGTGTTGAAGAATAAAAAAGAATGGACTCGCTTTATTAAGTTCGGGATCGTGGGAATTATCGGTGCGGTGGTGGATTTTGGTGTGATGAACCTTTTAAGTGTGGCCTTCAAGGTTCCCTTTATCATCGCCAGCATCATCTCCTTCACCCTGGCCGTCATCAATAACTTTATATTGAATCGGTTTTGGACATACCCAGAGACCCGCGACAATCCATTCATTAAACAATTGATCCAGTTTGCCGTGGTCAGTTGTCTCGGCCTGGCCATTAGAGTGCCGCTCTTGGCATACCTCGATAAGGTTTTGACTGCTTTTGCAGCAGAAACGATCCCGAATTTCTTGACTCCCACAGTAGTAGGGCACAACGTGGCGCTCGCCATCGTGATCGGCGTAGTCATGCTTTGGAATTTCTTCATCAACCGAGTTTGGACTTTTCGTAACGTGCCCGCGTAGGTTTCGGAGGTTTTTATGCTTGGACACAAAGAAAGACTCATTCGAACACTGGCCGGTGAATCTGTTGATCGTATTCCGGTGGCTCTGTGGCGACATTTTCCCGTTGAGGATCAATCTGCCGGTACCCTGGCCAGTGCGGTGGTGGATTTTCAGGAGAGGTATGATTTTGACTTTGTAAAGATCACGCCTTCATCATCCTTTTCTGTAAAGGATTGGGGCTCTGTAGACCAATGGAACGGAAACCCTGAAGGATCATGCGAGTATGTTAGTTTTCCTGTTCAGCATTATGAGGATTGGAAAAAACTGCTTCCCCTATCTGTTCAGCAAGGGGCTCTTGCTGAACAACTGGAATGCATCAAATTGATCCGTCAGCATCTTTCAAAGGATACTCCGATCATCCAAACCATATTTAACCCATTGTCTCAGGCAAAAAACCTGGTGGGCAAAAATCACCTTGCCTCACATATTCGCCTATGCCCTGAAGAGTTGAAAGCAGCTTTAAAGGTGATCACAGAAACCACCATCGATTTCATCCAGGCAGCCAAGAAATCGGGCATTGACGGAATCTTTTTCGCGATTCAACACGCGCAGGCTGGTTTGTTAAGCCCGTCCGAATATGACGAATTTGGTATTTCATTCGATCTTGAAATTCTCAATCATGTCAGCGACCTTTGGTTAAACGTGGCCCACCTGCACGGTAATGAAGTATATTTTGGCAAGATCAGTCAATACCCGGTGGATGTGATCAACTGGCATGACCTTGAAACCCCTCCTGATTTGCGAACGGCCAAGTTATTATTCCCTGGCACTGTGTGCGGTGGTCTACGCCAATGGGAGACTTTGGTGAATGGCAATCCCGATCTTGTCACTCGTGAAGCCCGTGAATCAATGGAACGTGCGGGCTCATCCCGCTTCATCTTGGGAACAGGCTGCGTTTTGCCGATCACGGCTCCCCACTCCAACATCATGGCTGCCCGCAGAGCCGTAGAGTAAAAAAATCTCATGAGTCAACCAAGGATCATCTCAGGTAAAGCCAAGGGCACCAGACTTCAAGATGTGCCAGGTGATATCACCCGCCCTGTGACGGATCGGGTCAAAGAAGCCTTTTTCAACATCCTGGCCAGTGACATTCTGGATGCCACATTTCTCGATCTCTTTGGGGGAACAGGCAGTGTTGGAATCGAAGCCCTCAGTAGGGGTGCCCGATCCTGCACTTTCATCGACCTTCATTCTCAAGCTGTGAATGTCATCAAGACTAACCTCAAGCAAACCCGATTGGAGAATTTGGCAGCGGTTCATCAAATGGACGCTTTTCGGTTCCTGGAATCATCCCATAAAGAATGTTTCGATTACATCTATATCGCCCCTCCGCAATATAAAGAAATGTGGATCAAAGCACTTACAATGGTGGATCAAAAACTTGACCTACTCTCAGAAGATGGATGGGTGATCGTTCAGATCCACCCGGTGGAGCTGGCAGAGGTGCAGTTGGTCAATTTGCATGAGTTTGACCGGCGTGAGTACGGATCGACGGTCCTGCTTTTTTACGCCCGTAATGACTTAACCTAAAGTAGTGATCCGTTTGCCATCAACAGTGTAGCCATAATGGGCATGGAACATTTCTCCAGGTTTTGATCTGACTATGCGATCAACAATCTCCGCGATGTCATCCACCACCTTTAAATTTGGAATTTCCCGGATCTTCACCCAGTGCAACGATCCTTCATCGCTTTCAATGATTGTGCCCGTTACCTTTTGACCGGTCATGACATACAACGAGATACCGTTATACTCTTCCACATCAATCATGACAGTGCCGCATAAGTGCAGGTCAAGGCACTCAATCCCAGCTTCTTCGTGCAATTCACGCCTCGCCGCGGATAAAACGTCTTCCCCTTTTTCTATGTGCCCACCCAGACCGTTATAATAACCGGCCCAAATCTTCTTGGTCGGTGCTCCTTGCTGAAGTAATACCTGATCATGATAAAAAACAAGGATTAAGGTACGCGGAACTACCTGGTATCGATTCTTCAAAATCACTTGAGGATTATTGTTCATAAGATAATTATAAAACAAGGATAAGGGTTCGCCTTATCCTTGTTTTGATGGTCACAAATAATTTAGCTAAGGAACATGGGCACGCCCATGAAATCACGAACTTTCGGGCGATATTGGTCAATATCATAGAAACTGGTAACATCAACACGTTTTTGTCCTGCAAGAACCATATTGATAGGCACGGTTGTATATTTGCCGCCGTGTAGCGCCACCAATTTTCCAGTTTCATTACGCTTGATCAATTGAACGGCCAGGCTGCCATAAGACATTGCTACCATGCGGTCAAGAGAATCAGGAGCACCTGATCGCATCAGGTATCCGAGCTGTTGATACATAATGTCTTGTCCGGTGATGCGTTTGATCTCATCTGAAACTGCTTCACCAACACCGCCCAATTTTCTATGGCCGTAAGCATCCGCTTCGCCCTTTTCGACCACCAGCCCACCTTCCATGATTCCCCCTTCACTGATGGTCATCATGCAGTAGTTTGATGGATTATTACGCTTGTCTTCCATCAGGAATTCAGCCAATTTGTTCACGTCAAAGGGGACTTCAGAAATGATAGCCCGATCAACATAGCTCAAATAGGCAGAAATCAAGCTGGTCTCACCAGAATTACGTCCAAATAGCTCCACGATACCGATACGTTCGTGAGAACCAACCGAGGTACGCATATTGGTGATGAAATCCACACTGCGGGTTACAGCAGTGGAGAAACCGATGCAGTAATCTGTTCCAAAAACATCATTATCCATGGTCTTTGGAATGCCAACCACCGGGAAGTTCTCTTTGTTCAGGCGTACCGAAAAACTAAGGGTATCGTCGCCACCAATGGTAACCAATGTGTCGATGCCAAGATGTTCGAGAACTTTCAGAACGTAATCGGTGTAATCCATGGTGCCGTTATCATCGATTTTCTTGCCGTAGCTTGAGTTCTTCAAGAAATCAGGAACATCCTTTGGCTTCACTTTTTGCGGGTTGGTTCTGGAAGTATGTAAGAAGGTTCCACCAGTACGATCAATCTTGCGAACATCCTCAGGGTGAAGATTTTTTACATAATAATCGTGCGTGGA
Source organism: uncultured Anaerolinea sp. (assembly GCA_964474095.1). Classification (GTDB taxonomy): domain Bacteria; phylum Chloroflexota; class Anaerolineae; order Anaerolineales; family Anaerolineaceae; genus UBA6107. The sequence goes on along the minus strand of CAYYRU010000059.1, from coordinate 8,942 downwards.
AGGTTCATCCAGGTTGTATTGTAACAACCCTCCCCACCCTCTGCGAATGCCGATCATCTTGTAACCAAGTTCAAAGGCATTCATGGCGACAGCTTTCATGGCGGGATTCAACCCTGGTACATCTCCGCCACCTGTCAATATTCCGATCGTCTTTGTCATATGTCACTCCTTAATGAGGAATAAATGCGGACGTAATTTCAAACTGCAACCGGTTCGTCCTCTACCGGAATTGTTAATGAGATTTGCGTTCCTTCAGCTTCGGTCGATGAGATATCTAAAGACCCGCCTAATAATTGCGCTCGTTCTCTGATCAGTTTTAATCCCAAACCACCACTCGCTTGCATATCCGCTTGACGAATCCCCTTACCATTGTCTTTAATTTCCACTTTGATGGAAGTTGTTTCAAGTGTCAAAATTACGTCAATCTTAATTTTGCTGACGTTGTCCATGTTATGTTTGATCGCGTTACCGATCATTTCTTGCATCGCACGAAAAACATAAACTTCAAGATATGTTTTCAAGCGACGATAAGTGCCATTCACCGTTAATGTGATATCGACGCCTGTCTGCTCTTTTAGATTGGTCACATGTCGCTTGATGGTAGGGACCAGTCCGAGATCATCCAGCATCATGGGGCGTAAATCTGAAATATAAGACCTGATCTTTTGGAATGTGCTCATGGCGGAAGTCTTCAGTTTTTCTAGTTCTTCTTTCGCCTTTACCTGATCAATTTCGTACATGCGCGTGGCGATTTCAGATTGCACAATAAAATTTGAAAGTGCTTGAGCTGGTCCATCGTGCATCTGCCTGGATAGTCTTTGCCGCTCAGATTCTTGCGAAGTGATCACCATTTCCAACATACTGGTGCGATCCGCATTTTCACTGCTTTTTGCCACTGCCAGACTACCATTTCGTAGGTACTCTTGAGTACTCTCGATCAAAGACAGATACTTTTCCAGTGCGTTCTTTTGTTCCTGAAGTTTATCCAGCTGTCCTCTCATAACTAGCAATCTTTGTTGTGCATCCATGGCAGAATTGAAAGCGTTCCTGATATCAGTCTTCGACACGCTATCAGAATCGCCCGATAATTGTTGCAATTGAGCAGTAACGTTTGCTTTCACCTGCATCAAACGATTTAGTTCATTTTGACTCTGATTGAGGGTAGCCGTTACCTCATTCAAAGTGTTTTTTGTGTTTTGGTGTTCAATCTGCAGTTTTTCAAAAAAATCATCCACAGCATTGATCAATCCATTTGGATCGTTGTCCATACAATCTCCGCGCAAAAGGCACTCTAGAACATTAATTTTTTAAGTATAGCATAATTGAGTATTACAAGCTGATTAATTTAATGCATTGATTACTCATTCTATCGAACCAGTTTTCTAATTTCAACCATTTCAGAATACTGTTCATTGCTAAGCGTGAATGTTTTTTCAATATGACCTAACTGATCGAAAGAGGTGTACCAGTCAGAAAACACCACCAAATATTGCGCCTCATTGTTCGCCATATGATCGATTAGCTTCTCTTCGTCACGTATGATCGGAATAACGTCGGTTTGGATTAATCCTGCCAGATCGAGAATTTTTCGCTCGCCAAAATATCCCAATGCTCCAATGTCGTGTGCGGCAATAACAGAATCTTCGGGGGTGTTCTCTCGAATCCAGATGGCAGGCTGTACCATAAGTTGATCGATAGTTTGAATATCTTCGACCAATGAAACTTCTCCTGAAATGATGAACACCAATCCACTCCCAAAAGCACAAACCGCTATTAATCGAACCAATTTCATGTATTGTTCGCGTTTGTCCCCAATCCATTGAATTAAATCACGGCTCCCGAGCATTCCAAGCATGAAATAAACAGGAATCAGAGGGAATAAATACCTGCCATGTTGATAAATTAAGGGCAACCTGACTGCATAGAGTAGGCCGTACCCCAGAAACCACAAGATCACTCCAATCATCCATACGCTTCTGACTTTAATCGCTTTATAGATCGAGAACAAGAAACCCGGTATCAAAAACAACCCTGCACCGATGGTGGGTATTATGAACACTTTTTGCAATCTCATCGCTAAAGGTGCGCTTAACTCACTACTGTATTCCAATTGCTTCGCAAAGAATGTATTTGGCAAAACACTGCCTGATAAAGAGTAATTGAATAATCCATACAATACCAGCAATCCCAACAGAGGCAGCAAATAACCGAGTAATGAACGCAAATTGGTTTTCTTACGCACCAGGCCCCACCCAAGAATCAGCATGACCGGTCCAACAAAAGTGATGCCATCTGGTCGTACCCAGACCAACAAGCCGCAAATAAACCCGATTAAGAAGTAGTATTTATTATTGAGAAGCAATAAAAAAACGACTAGCTCTAGAAAACAAAATAGGATTGTTTCCATGCCTGACGCGGTGCTCCAAAGCAAGTGCCAATCCATAACAAACAACAAACTCCCACCCAACGCAAAATACTTGGATGTCGTGATGCATTTTCTAATAGTCTCAAAAAAGATTACTCCCAGCCCGGCAAAAAATATCATTGAAAGCAAGTTGGTCCAAATAAATGGATTTCGTATTCCAAGCGTATATCCCAATGACAACATCATTGTCCATAAGGGAGCCGTGGATCCCGCGGATGGCGAACCAGGAATATACTCCCATGCCCCCGAAGCGGCAAAGTTTCGAGCATAGGTCTGGTGGATCCAAGAATCATCCAGCGGAAAACCCGCTTTTCCCATTTGGTACGCAACCAACAGGAATATTGAGCCTAATATTGATGCGGCAAGGAATACGA
>CAYYRU010000059.1:1562-6043 GCA_964474095.1 uncultured Anaerolinea sp. | reverse complement strand
CCACCAGTCGGGATCATCACCGCGGTTCTACCTGTGTACAGATAATGCCCCGGTGGATCATTGGTCATAACGGCGCCTGTGTAGGCCTGATCGGTGTTCTGAATCACTGTTTCCACTTTCAAGAAAACAGCGCTACTTCGATTCCAAGGAATGCCATTCTCAACACCATTACGGATCTTGCCATTTGCTAAAAATAGCGATAAACAAAACGAAATCACCACAGCTGTTGTTCCAAACATACGCCAGGAACGATCCAGATTCCATTTCCGGTAGCGAATTCCCCATTGGATCACCGAATCCAAACCAACAGGCACCAGAGCCCATAAGAATAATTGTAAAGAAGACAGGGAGTGGAAAAATCCACCCCTCTCGCCAGCATATGGGAAAACAATTGACATGACAAATAGGATCAACAGAAATGCTGCCATTGCGGTTCTGGTTATCGATTCTTTTCGGTATTTCCACCACCCTAATAATATCAAGGGAAAAAGGATTATATTACCGCCAGATGCCACCAACGTCTGCAAATTACTGCCTAATGCCCGCAGGCGATCCAACAGTATATTGGTAATTCCCGTTGATAAGAAACGAGGTAAAGTGATTGAGTTTGATGGATACACGAAAAGGTCATTATAACTCGTAAGCCACAACATACTACGATTGGATGGCGGTAAAAATGCGTGGTAAATGGAATAGTTCCTCATCATCCATGGGGCAAAAATCAATCCAAATCCTAATACTAATAAACTAAGATTCCCGATCATTCTACCTGAAGGTACTTTCTTGCTTCTTGCAGATAACCATATCGATAAAGCTGTAGGAATGACCCAAATCACGCCATCAGAACGGGTCAGGCTCAACAATCCTACGATGAGTCCCGCAACAATCGATAGAAAAGCAGTTTTATGATTTGTGCTGGCTGAAGTATCCATTTGGTTGATGGTCAAGAACAGAAGACCACCCAAAAACATGTAGGGCAAAAAGTTGTCGGTGATCGTAATATACGGAAGATAATATCCTGACGCGATCGTGATACCCCCGGCCAGCCAGGCTGCCCGCTTTTGGCTGGAAAACCGGTACGCCAATGATGCGCTTATTAACGGCAAGGCAGCCGCGGCGATAATAAAGGGAATTCGAGCCACATAAAAGCTGTCGGAATGAGTGATCCATAACATAGCCGCTGATAAGAATGATGTCAGCGGCATCCAAAACCCAAATCCAGGGATAGGTATATTTTGTGGGTTCGCCAGAAAATTCCAGATAAATGGTTCAGACAAACCCTTTCCCTGCGCAATACGTAACGCCTGACCAAAATAGTACTCTGCATCCATATACCCCGGTTCTTTTTGGATCATCGCAAAAAGCGAGTAAAAAACCAAGGCAAGAACAAAGAGCAGGATGAAATCTTTTTTGGTCATTGATTCTGCATTTCGATCAATCTTGGGTCAAATTCCACTTGCTTGCTCTTAATCACCCACCATTTGGACCAATATAGCAAAAAGACAGATGCTAACGGAATTGGAATAAACAAAAATGAACTAATCCCTGGATTTAAATCAGCCGAAAGTGTCAAAAGATAGATCCCCCAATTCACAAAGAAAAGGAGGGCAAAGACTGAGGCGACAATCCCTTCAACCTTCCCTTTCCACCTTTCAAACAAAAGCGCGCACCCAAAAATCAACGCAGGGTACAACATAATGTAGTATGTTGGGTTGATCTTCAATCCAATCCATGTTCCTAACACGAGAGTAAGCATCGTTGTCCATACAAAGTGTTTTTGCCCAGCTCGGTAAGCTCTCCACCACTCAAACAGGAGAAGGAAACCAAGGGCCACTGTGATGATGATGGCAAAACGATTGCCCATTTCTCCCCAACGGTTGATGAGCACAGCCCCAGGAGATCCTGGAATGACTCCCTGGTAATTACTAATGAAATTTCTCATGAATTGCAGCATCCAATTAGGAATGGCTGCTATCGAAAAACCGATCAGCAAGCCGATGGCTGCCAAAAACGAGAAAACGATGCGTTTTCGTTGAGTGGTAATGGCACGAATCAGGATAAATATTATGAACAAAACAAATTGAACAGGCAGAATCGTCATAAACGCTAAAAGCAGACCTGCCAGTTCATCTTGCTTGCTACGCATTAATAGAAGTATCCCCAGACTCATCAGGGTAACCAAAACGATTAGGTTTCCATCCAAGATAGGGATTATTCCATGCAGCCCAAAAATCCCAAATAAAAGAAGGGCAGCTAAAATAAACGGTCGAGGTTTCCATTGGACTAGCTTAAGGCTCAGGTAGATCACAGCAATAATGCAGATCTCAAGAAGAGTCATCCAAAGCGCACGCGCCAAAACAAAGTCAGCAATAAAAGCAAACGGTGCAAAAAACAGAATACCGTACAAAGGCAATGAGAACCTGGGTTCCGGATTACCATCCAAGGATTGAAACATCCCGAGAGATTCCTGAATGGCTTGAGTGGATACTGTTGAATAAGGGCTCTCGCCTTTAGTGAACAATTCTCTAGTTCCCATCCAGTTAACCAAGAAATCTGCACCTCCAGGATTGTGTGTCGCATACTGATAATTAATAAACGTCAAAAATGCAAAACCAATGACGGAAATAGCGATTAAAATGTATACTTGAACTTGCTTTGTTAACCTTCTCAAAATATTGTCACCTTTGTTTGACTCAAACTATCAAAATTATAATTGAATCCTATGAAAAAAATCGCACTTGCTCAAATGAATATCATATACGGTCAATTTCAGCAAAACACAAAAAAGGCTGACGAACTGATTAAAAGGGCTGTGGAAGCTGATTGTGATCTAATCATGTTTCCTGAATTGTGGTCAACTGGTTTTGATCTTCAGCGCAACCAGGAACATGCCACTCATAATCAGGAATTGATCAACCGTCTTCAAGAAACGTCTGATAAAGAAAATATCACGATTTGCGGCTCATATATTCAAGAGGAAGAGGGATCTTTCTTTAACTCGTTCCAAGTCGTACAACCCCACAAACCAGTCAGAGTCTATCATAAAAATCATCTTTTCAAATTGATGCACGAAGATAAATATTTTTCACCTGGAATTGGCTCGGTTCCATTTACATCTGTTGTCGGTAAAACCGGCCTGGGGATCTGTTTTGACCTGCGTTTTCCTGAATTCTTTCTCGAGCTAACATTGCGAGGCGCTGAAGTCTTCTTGTTATCCGCCCACTGGCCGCTGGAACGAATTCACCATTGGGACGTATTATTGCAGGCCAGGGCGATTGAGAACCAGGCATACATGATCGCCGTCAATTCGGTTGGACAAAGCGGAAATGACATATACGGCGGCCACAGCGCAGTGATCGCCCCTGATGGTCAAGTATTGGTTCAAGGTTCTACCACTGATGAATCTCTTTATATTGTGGAGATTGACCCGGAATCTCCAGGAATTTTACGTAACAAATTCATCCTGCGTGGATAAAACATAAGACCTCCATTTTCGATGGAGGTCTTGCTTTAACTCATTGCAGTTTCTTACGGTATACCCGGTGATTCTTATAAGGTTGCCCGCCCAAGTTGAGCAAGTCTTTTCGCATTTGCCCAGCTGTCTCTGCCACCTGGGTCATTTCTCCGTGTACAAAACCGTAGTCCTTGATCGTCTTTTCCATCTCGGCATATAAAAGGGCATTCCCACCCCGACCATGATATTCTGGCAATACACCTGCACCGTTTACAGACACCCATTTCGTTTTTTTCATTTCAATAAGCATATCCAAAATACTGATTGGGTTCAATTTGCCGCTGTGTCTCTGAATTGCAGCCGAAATATCAGCAAAAGCCAACAAAAAGCCCACAATCTGGTCATCATAAGTGATGATTTTCACCAGCTTAGGATCGATCACTGTCATTAGGTTTTTCACCAGGAACTGGACTTCTGCCTCACTAAGTGGATAGTACTCCCAGTTGTTAACAAAGGTGTTGTTATAAGCAATTCCAATTTTTTGTGCCCAGTCTCTCATCATCTGCTGCTTGTTTTTAAAGGTTAACACTTTAAAATTGCCTCGAGCTTGAACACGTTTGGCAACTTCACGCACTTTTTCAGGAATGTTAAAGTCGTTGGCACGCATGTAGCATGAGACAAAATCTACTTCCTTCTCGAACCCAACGGCCTCCAACAGTTTTGGATAGTAATCAAAGTTGTAATTCATCATGGTCATCATTTGACGATGTTCAAACCCTTCGACCAATACCCCATAACCATCAAACGAAGAAAGCCCCTTTGGTCCAATTACCTCTTCCATTCCTTTTTCCTTTGCCCATGAAAATGCTTTGGAAAAGAGTTCGTCAACAACATGTTGATCATTCACTGCGTCGAAAAGGTAGAATTGGGCTTTTTTTACATGGTGATATTCATTGAAGGGCTGGTTGATAAAGATCCCAACACGACCGACAATTTTTCCATCCTTTCGGGCAATAAAGAAATCTCC
>CAYYRU010000059.1:0-1462 GCA_964474095.1 uncultured Anaerolinea sp. | reverse complement strand
AATGACTGAAACACAAGTTATAATTTAACTGTCATCGATTCAAAGGGAAGAATCACAATCCATAAATAACTGGAGAACCTGATGGAAAAATTTATCATCGAAGGTGGAGTTCCCCTAAAAGGTGAAGTAACCCCTTCAGGGAACAAGAACGCCGTTTTACCCATGCTGGCTTGTTGCCTTTTAACAGAAGAACCCGTGATCCTGCACAATGTGCCCGATATTCAAGATGTTCAGAACATGCGCAAGCTGATCATGAGCTTGGGTGTCAAGATAGAAGATCTTGGCTCGGGAACCTGGAAAATTCATGCAAGAGAGGTTAGACCTACAGACCTGGATCCAGATCTTTGCCGAAAGATCAGAGCTTCGATCTTGTTGGCTGGCCCAATGGTGGCTCGCTCAGGCGAACTGCTTTTGCCTCCCCCAGGCGGGGATGTGATCGGTCGGCGAAGGGTGGATACTCACCTGCTTGCCCTAGAAAAGTTAGGCGCTTCGGTGGATTATGACCGCAGTTTTCATTTCAAAGCGACTGGTTTGATCGGCGCGGATATCCTTTTGGATGAAGCTAGCGTAACAGCAACAGAAAATGCCATCATGGCATGTGTCAGGGCAAAAGGAAACTCAGTCATCCGCAATGCTGCTTCAGAACCTCACGTTCAGGAACTTTGTATCTTCTTGAACACCCTGGGAGCAAAGATCAAACATATCGGTTCCAATACACTTAAGATCGAAGGCGTAGATGCTTTACACGGTGGTGAGTTCACCATTGGCCCTGATTACCTGGAAGTTGTCAGTTTCATTGGCGCGGCAGCCGTCACCAAGGGCAATATCACCATCCATAACGCAGGCGTGAAATATCTTGATATGATCAAATTGGTATTCAGCCGCCTTGGGGTGACCTGGAATGAGATCAATGATGACGTGATTGTCCCGGCTGACCAAAAATTGGAAATTGATCCCGATCTTGGAGGAGCAATTCCAACAATTGGTGTCATGCCCTGGCCTGCCTTTCCTACTGACTTGATGAGCATTGCAATCGTTGTAGCCACCCAGTCCAAGGGAACCGTGCTTTTTCACGATTGGATGTATCCTTCTCGCATGTTCTTCACAGACAAACTAGTAGGCATGGGGGCTCAAATTGTATTATGCGATCCGCATCGTTGCATGGTCCAGGGGCCGAATAGGCTGACAGGTGAAAAAATGGAAAGTCCGGATATCCGTGCTGGTATGGCCTTGGTACTCGCATCCCTATCGGCCAAAGGCACATCCATCATTCGGAATGTAAACCAAATTGATCGTGGCTATGAAAAAGTGGATCTTAAGCTGAAGCAATTAGGTGCAAAAATCGAACGGCTACACGAAGAATAAATAGATTAACGACTTTTTAATAAAAAAGAGAGATGATCTAAAATGAACTGCACCCCAAAAGTTGGACACCAAATCCAACAGAAAGGGTGCAGTTTTT
>CAYYRU010000058.1:7486-15942 GCA_964474095.1 uncultured Anaerolinea sp. | reverse complement strand
TGTGGCTTTTTTCAATTAGTACCCTCCTAACCAGCTGAGTTTTTGGCGAATGGTCAACTAATGATTAAGTAGCGTTTTCTATCTATTAATTTGCATTGATCAATGGATGACGGAGATCAAACAAATAGTACCCATCTCCCTGTTGATATGGGTATGTGGCAAAGAGATGCTCATGCAGGTCAGGCTGGGACTCAAATTCGCCAACCAAGGTGACGAGGAAATAGTCTCTATCAGTAGTCAATTCCTTGAAGAGTTGGAGGAAATCAGGGTCAGAGGCGCCAACAAGCGATTTAATTGTACGGTCGCCGGCGGTGGGCCACAATTTGGCATTCACATATCCCCAGTAGCTGATGCGATAACCATTATCGTGGGTTAGCGCGATGATGGGGGTGTTTCCTCCAATGTTTGCTCCAAGATCGGTCCAATATTTTGCCTCGTGTCGATAATCTTTCACGATCAGCGTTCCGCGGGTGACCTGAACGCAGATTGCCAAAGAAGCAACCAAAACCAGCATGAGGATTGATCGTGAGAACCAGTCTTTGTTAAGAGTTTCAAATTTTTCAAAGAGGATTGAGAAAAAGTATCCGATCCCAAGAACAATAACCGGGATCAATGGCAAGTGATAATAGTTGTGAGTGTAGATGTGATATGCAAAAGTAAAACCATAAAGGATGTAGCCCAGCCAAAGGCAAGAATAAAAAACACGATGCGTTTTTTGTTTCACCAGAAAAATGGCAAGCAGCCCCAGCACCAGCGGAAAATAACCGGTCACAGATTTTGCCATTTGCAGCCAGTTGGAATACCATTTCAGACTAGTAAAATATTCCGGGAAGAAGCGCGTTCCAAAGATCGACCCTGCGTTGCCCCCCACCGTGGCACTGAGGGCATTAAAGAGGATAGCAGGCAGCAAGGCTAACGCAGCCATTAAATAGATCTGCGGATTCTTGATCCAGTTTTTAAATCCTTTGGAAAGTACGAGACCAACAAATGAAAAACCAACAAAAAAGGCGGCGGGAGCTTTCACGAACACCGCGATTCCAGTAAACACACCGGCCAAAATTGCATTTTTAAAATTTGAGTGATCCGACCAGCGAATTTGAAAGTAAAGTGCCCAGAGAATGCACATGACCATAAGTGGGTCAGGTTGAAAGCTTCGACTGGCGTAGACTCCGAATGGGATGAATAGGTAAGCAGCCAACGCCGCAAAGGCGCCATTAATGGCCATGAGCTTACGTGCCAAAAGAAACAGCGGGATTCCACCAATGACCCAAAAGAGCATGGACATTAACCGCGGCACGAGGATGTTTTCTTCACCAATCACTCGATACGTAAAAGCAGTTAAATATTCCATTACGGGGGGTTCAATTCGTGATTCGGCATTACCGGTATTGATGCCGAAGTTCCGTTTATCTTGCGGCATTGAAAGGGTATCAGGTGTATCCATCTGATAATAGATGCCCCTGGCCATGATCAAGGAATGCAGTTGACGTGTGGCGGCAAAATCCAATGGCAGATCAGTGAAGTCAATGAACCGCACCGCCAGGCCTAACAATAAAAAGAGAGCAACCAGCAGGGTGACTACTCTTTTGGTAGGTTTAAGAAAAAGCAATGTTTTCGCGGAATCCGTTTCTGAAGAAAAAGAATCTGACATGTTCAAGTCCTCTGGCTGATAGGGATTGACAGGCTCACTATAATGGTCAAAACTAAATTACCGGGTAGTGAAGCCTATCATTCCTACAATTACACATCCAGGTTTCTTACCGCATGGGCGTGCGTGGTGATGAAGCGCGTGCGCGGGGGCACGGCCGAACCCATCAGCATGTCGAAGGTGCGATCCGCATTGGCGGCGTCTTCGATTGAGACCTGCAGCAGGGTGCGGGTTTCGGGGTTCATAGTCGTATCCCAAAGCTGCTGCGGGTTCATTTCACCCAAACCCTTGTAGCGCTGCAGGGTGGCTTTATCCGCAACCGCGCCCAATTCCTTCAAATAGGCATCCTTTTCGGCATCGGAGTACACATATTTCACCGTTTGGCGGTGGGCGACGCGATAGAGCGGCGGCTGGGCGATGTAGATGTGGCCTTCCTCGATCAGTTTGGTCATGTAGCGGAAGAAGAAGGTCAGCAGCAGGGTGCGGATGTGCGCGCCGTCGACATCAGCATCGGTCATGATGATGATGCGTCCGTAGCGCAGTGTTTTAAGGTCGAAATTGTCACCGATGCCTGTGCCAAAGGCCGAGATCATTGACTTGATTTCTTCGTTGCCCAGCATCTTGTCGAGGCGGGCGCGTTCGGTGTTGAGGATCTTGCCGCGCAGCGGCAAAATGGCCTGGAAGTGGCGGTCGCGGCCCTGTTTGGCCGAGCCGCCTGCCGAGTTCCCTTCCACGATGTAGATCTCGGTCTTCTGGTTATCGCGTTCTGAGCAGTCGGCCAGTTTGCCGGGCAGGGTCAGGCTTTCGAGCGCCGACTTGCGGATCACCAGGTCGCGCGCCTTGCGGGCGGCATCCCGGGCTCGAGCGGAGGTCAGACACTTCGAGACAATGGCCTTGGCCGTGGAGGGGTTCTCTTCTAAAAAGCTGGCGAACGCCTCGCCCACCACCTGCTGCACGTAAGTCTGCACTTCGGGGTTCATCAGCTTGACCTTGGTCTGGCTTTCAAACTGCGGATCGGGGTGCTTGATGCTCACAATGGCGGTCATGCCCTCGCGGGTATCGTCGCCGCTGAAGTTGGGATCAACGTCTTTGAGCAGTTTGGCGCGTTTGGCGTAGTCATTGACCACGCGGGTGACGGCCGTGCGCAGACCGGTCATGTGCGTGCCACCGTCGATGGTGTTGATGGTGTTGGCAAAGGAATAAACCGCCTCGCTGTAGGCATCTGTGTATTGGATGGCGATCTCGATGTCGATGTTCTCGATCTCTTTTTCCACGTAGAAGACGGGATGCAGCACTTCGCGGTTCTTGTTCATATAACGCACAAAGCTGACAATACCACCTTCAAAGAGGAAGGTGGTCTCGCGCTCTGGAGAGCGTTTATCCACCAGCTTGATCATCACATTGCGGGTCACGAACGCCATTTCTCTGAAACGGGCTTCGAGGGTGTCAAATTTAAAGTCGAGGCCTTCTTCCTTGAAGATCTCTTTGTCGAACTTGAAGGTGATCTTGGTACCGGTTTGCTTGGGGTCGCATTTGCCGATCACCTTGACCGGTTCCACCGGGATGCCGCGTTCGTAGCGTTGGAAGTAGATTTGGCCTTCCTTGTAAACGTGTGCCTCGCACCATTCCGAGAGCGCGTTGACCGCTGAGACGCCCACACCGTGCAGACCGCCCGAGACCTTGTAGGCGGAGTGTCCGAACTTGCCGCCGGCATGTAAAACGGTCATGACCACTTCCAATGCGGATTTCTTCTTTTCTGGATGGATATCCACGGGGATGCCGCGGCCGTTGTCGATGACGCTAACGGAGCTGTCGGCGTTGATGACCACTTCAATGCGGTTGCAGACGCCCGCCAGGGCTTCGTCAATAGCGTTATCCACCACTTCATATACCAGGTGGTGCAATGCTTTGAGGTCGGTTCCACCCACGTACATGCCCGGGCGGCGCCGGACGGCTTCGAGCCCTTCAAGTACCTGAATATCTTTGGCGCCGTAGGAAGTCTGGTTATTGTTGCTCAAGGGGGGTGCCTCCGTTTTCTTGTTGCTGTTTGGTCATCTCGGCCATCTTCTGAAGGTTCTGCTGCATCCAGCGCAGCCCTTCACGATAATAGATAAAACTGGCGGCCAGCAGGCCGGTGATGATAAAAGCGTGTCCGCCGATACCGATCAGGGTCATCCACGAACTGGCCTCGGGCAGGCTCCACAGCATGTTAAGACCCTCGCTGATCAAGACGCAGGTGATGATGAACAAGCCCGTACCAGGCAAAAAGAGTCTGACCAGGCGGATGGAAATCAGCATCGAGGGCAGCGCTTTTTGCTTGAGCACGAAAATGCCGTGCGGTGCGAATACCAGCGGCATGAGCAGCCACAATAAAAAGAAGGCGCACACCATCAGAAGGAACTGGCCAAGACCGAGCCCCAGGCTGGAAAAAATGGCCAGCACCAATGACAGGGGGATCGAGAGGAAGATCAGCAAAAGGATTAAAATGCAGAACAGGGCCAGCGACTGCCCATAGCCCGAAGTCACTTCTTTCAGGCTGAGTTTGTCGGGGTCAGGCGCGGTCACCTTCGAGATCAGCAAAAAGTACAAACTGCCGAGCAAAAAACCCACCAACAATAGGCCGCCGACCAGCAGCAGCACCAGGTTGTAGTTGGAGATTTCGACCACGCTCACGCCGCTAAGAGGTGAGGTGAGCGGACTTTCGCGTGCGATCAGGCTGGGCACACCAATGGGAATGGTGCGCATTGCGGAGGCCAGGTTGATGCGCTCCAGCAATTCCATCCACAGCGCCTGCGGGTTCTCGATCGGCCCTAAAATGCCAACGGCGCCAGACTTGGCCATGGAATCTGCCAAAAAGGTGGCGGTGGAGCTAAATAGCGTCTTTATGCTCAGGCGGGGCCCAAGCCAAAGCAGCAGATCCATCCCGATTGGAAAAAGGATCAAATACCAGTGGTTGGCGATGGTGTTGAATCCCTTTAGCAGTGTCGAGAACAGTCTGGGAGGTGTTCCGGTGGAAGCGAAATTCGGATTTTTCATACAAATGTTAATTTTACCATAAATGGAGTTGGCATCGAGGCAATAAGCCTGATCATTTGGATGATATGTTCTATTTTGGATGGAGTCAGGTAAAATAGAGATGTGAAAGAGCGAGAGTTTCTTCCGAACATTGACCATTTGAGCGTCATCACGGCCATGATCCTGCTGGCCTATGCCTTGACAGCTTTCATCCAGTTCCCGACGCGCACGGTTAACCTGCAACTGCCGGGCTTTTTGCTCTCCTTCCAATTTAACTTCATGACCATTATCTCGCTGGTGGTGGCTGTGATGGCCGCCGCTGGCGCCGACTGGCTGATCGGGGAGCATCCGCACCTGCAAGGCGAGCGGCGCTTTCACCACTGGATGATCCCGGCCTTTACCGCTCTGGTGATCAGTGTGCCCCTCAATAGCCTGCGCGTGAGCGCTTCATGGTGGGTGGTGTTTACTCTGGGCGGTATGCTCTTGATGGGAGTGTTCATTGCGGAATACATTTCAGTGGATCCCACGGACTTGCGTTTTCCGGCGGCGCGCGTCAGCCTTAGCGCCATGTCTTTCGCCTTGTTCCTCTTTCTGTTGATTGCGGTGCGCGGGGCGGGGCTGCGGCTCTACCTGGTGTTGGCCATTGTGCTGCCCGCGGTGGCGCTGGTGACCGCCAAGGCGCTGCACCTGCGGTTGGGAGGCTGGAGCCTGGCTTGGACGGGAGGCATCAGCCTGGTGGTGCTGCAAATGTCTACAGTACTGTTTTATCTGCCCTTTAAACCGCTGCAATATGGATTATTATTGATCGGCCTCACTTACGGTCTGATTAACCTGGCCGGCAGCATCGAAGAAAAGCGCTCACCCAAGGTGATCTGGATTGAGCCGCTGCTGTTGATGTTGGTCTTTGGCATTTTTGCCGTGTTGGTATAAACTCCACTGAATCCTTTTTCAAGAACGCGGGTTAATATCCATGCAAACATATGGAGACTGGTTTATGGTGTTAATGAGTATCTTAATATTGGTAATTTCCTATTTGATCGGTTCCATCCCCGTAGGTTGGATCATCGTCAAGCTCTTCAAAGGCACGGATGTGCGCGAGGTTGGCAGCGGCCGGGTGGGCGGCACCAATGTCATGCGCGCGGCCGGCTTTATTGCTGGTCTGCTCACCTCCGCCGCGGATGCCGGTAAGGGCATTCTGGCAGGCTACGTGGCCGGTGCATTGATGCCGGGTAACTTGTGGGTAAAGTTGTTCGCGGTCATCCTGGCCGTGGTAGGGCAGATCTTCTCCATTTTTTTGGTGGAAAAGGACGCGCAGGGTAAGTTGGTCTTCAAAGGCGGCGCGGGCGGTTCCACCACCCTCGGTGGCGCCATCGCCCTGGTGCCTTACAGCTGGATCATCATCCTGCCGTTAATCGTGCTGGTGTATATCGGCATCGGTTACGCCTCGGTCACCACCATCAGCATTGCCTTTTTCTCATTGATCCTGTTTGGGTACCAGGCGGCTGCGGGTATTGGTCCGTGGCAGTTCGTGATCTACGGCGCCATCACCTTGATCATCGTGCTTTACGCCCTGCGGCCAAACCTGAAACGTCTGGCGGAGGGAACCGAAAGGGCGGTCGGGTTGCGCGCCTACTTTGAAAAGAAACTCGGCAGCCGACGATCTTAATCAAAAAAATCCACCGGTCAAAAAATGGCCGGCGGTTTGTTTTATAGTGGATGTGCACGCCTTATTTTTCGGTTTCGGTCTCTTCTGAGAGATGGTTGTAAATGTGCATCACGTTGCGCTTGTGCAATTCCACGCCCAAACCGGTGAGGGCCACGCGGCTCTTGCCGCAACTCTCAATGTCGATCTCGGCCAACGCTTCAAGCGGCTCTCGCTTCTTGGCGGCGGCACGTACCAGCTTGCGCATCGTGGTCAGGTAAGCCACATTCTCGCGTGTGGCTTCTTCGATCTCGCCGCGCAGGATGATGTCTCCGTGCCCCTGGATGATGTTCTCAAGCCCCATCTTGCCGATCTGTTTAATGCTGGTCAATAGTTCCTCTTCATTGCCGTCCACCACGTAGGGGATGGGCATGAAGGCATCACCGGCAAAAAGTACGCGGTCTTCTTCGACCAGCACGGAGATCGAATCGATGGAGTGGCCGGGGGTGCGGGTCATGATGAGGGTCTTTTTACCGACCCGAAGTGAAAGCGAACCTTCAGAGAAGGTCATCTGGGGTTCGATCAATTTGACGGGTTTAAAGATCGGGTTTTGCTTTTTGGCGGCTTCGAGAGAAGCCTGACCTTTTTGTTCCAGCATCTGCCGGCCCAGCGCGTGGGCGATCACGGTTGCACCCGTGAAGCAGCAATTGCCCCAGGAGTGGTCGGCATGGTAATGGGTGTTGATGACATAGCGGATGGGAACGCCCAACTGCTCTTCGATAAACTTGCGCATTTCAAGCGATTCTTCTGGCAGCGCCAGGGTGTCGATGACGACTGCCCACTGCGGACCGGTGATGGCACCGGCGGTTACCTGCGCGTAAACTTCACTCTGAAACCAATAAACATTGTCGGATACCCGTTCATGATGCATGGATCAATTCCTTGATTCGGAAGTATGTATTCTTTTCGTTCAGAAGAGTAGAATAGCATAATTCAACCTAAAAGTCAAAAAATTGGTTAACCCTGGGTTTTGCCCATGGTTGCATCTCGAAGTGTATCGACCTCAGGTTCAAGCGTAAGTAATGATTCGTAGATGTGTCTTTCGAGGAAAAGTTGATTGGCTTGGTCTTCTAGTGCACTTTGCACGGCCTCGATCTTTTGAGTATCCGAAAAAAGATCCTGGCAGAGTTCACAAGCTTGAAGATAATGAGCGTGGAATTGCAAGCGCGGATTTTTGGTTTTGATGAAACGCATCAGGTTCGCCGGTCCGCGCAAGGCCAGCCAGTTATACAGGGTGGTTTGATTGGCATACATCAGTACTTCAAACAGGTCGTTTTCAACAATGTCGGCCACGTAAAAGGCGTCAAGCGAGCGATCCACCAGTCCGCAGCAGGGCGAAAGGCAGCCGTTGGCGCTAATAGTGATGGATTTGAGCACTTCCTCACAGGGTTTATTCCAGCGGTCGTCGGGGGTGGCGTCGGGCACCCACTCCGCGCGATTGACCAGTTTACTGCCCCGTCCGACCGGGATGGTCAAACCAGTGATGATCTTGATCTCAGCGGCCACCATCTCTTCCCGGTCCATGGAGTGCGCTTCGGGAATCGCGCGTTTGAAGTAAGCTTCATAATATTCGCGATTACTGATGGAACCTGGATAGGTCTTGTGAGCTAGCAGCAGGGGAATTCCAACCTCACTGGCCGCGTTAACTGCATTTTTGATGGTTGTGAGGGGGATGAACTTTTGGTGAAAGTCATCCACCGAGTAATTCAACTCAGAAAGCCCAGCCTTTTTGAGGTCAGAGAGGATGCTTACGGCGCGTTTTGAATCTTTCGCCCAAAAGGCATTGGTCACGATTCGAATGGGTGTTTTGGAATTGTGACGAATATGCTCAATTACGTGCGTGACCTCATTCAGGTAGAGAAACGGTTCGCCGCCCGTGAAAACCACCAAAGGCACCGGCCCAAGTTGGGACACCTTGTCAAATACGTTGATCATGATCGCGGCTGTCAGATGCTGATCGCGCCATGGCCCGCAGCCGGGGGCGCAGAAATCACATTGGATGTTACATTTATCCGTGACAATATAATTGATGGGTTTCATCTTTTATGTTTGAAACCTCTTTTCCTAAGGTAGGGTCACTCACCTGAAGCG
>CAYYRU010000058.1:0-7386 GCA_964474095.1 uncultured Anaerolinea sp. | reverse complement strand
TTCTATGCGCCCCAGGGATTAGCCTGAGGCGCACAGTCAAAGATCAGATCACATCGGATTATTGGTCTTACCCTCCGCCAGGGCTTTCGTCTGTTGTTTGAGCTTGACAAGGGTCTGCGCTTCAACCAACGGCCCGATGACCAGTTCATCGATCACCAACGAGCCCAAACCGCTGACGAAGACTGCGGTATGGTTATCCGCTTTGGAGTAGATGTAGGTATCTGAATCAATGCGTTCGTAGGCGATCACACCCATGTAAGATTCGGTGTCATAGATCGCCGAGGCGATCTCATTGACCTTAATAGCACCGTTCTGGTACATTTCACGGGCTTTCCGAAAGGTTTTTACGACGGTTGCGTCATCAAATACCTTCACTGCATCAGGTGAACCTTCCAATTGCACTTTCGTAAACGAAAGCACGCCTTTTTTCTTCAAATACGCGCTGGGCGATTTGAAGAAAGTGCGATTTTCCTCCTTTGCCACGATGATCTCGCGAAAAATGGCGGCCACATTTTTTGACTGCTCTTCAGGTGACGCCATCAAAGGCGGCAGCCTGGACTTCAACAGCTTGCTGTTGATCTGCAGGGTATCTTTGTCTCGTCGTAATGGTTCCAGCATAACAACCTCCTATGGTATTAGCTGATGGATCGGAGCAATATTTTCACTGGGGCGAGCGCTTCATTCAAGCGGCCCTTCCTTATGATCGAGACTTGGGGTCTCAGCCCAATTGTCTGCGAAGTTGAAGGCTAGAAGTGATTGACCTTTGATTTGTTGATGGCGTTGATCCTGGTATTCAAGACTTTGGCAACGTTTGCGTAACTCAATTCATCGATCGGTTCCAACTCCCATTTGGCTTCGGTTTTGACCGCCACCTCGACCACCACATCCACCGCCACGCTAATGGCAACATCCACGGCTACGTTGGCTCGTGAACCCGGGCCAAAATCACCAAATTGGATGATCTCGCTTAGCCTGCGATCGATAAGGTTCTTGGCTACTTTGTCAGGCAGCAGGATGCCCACTGTTTGCAGCGCGGCGACGGGTTGCGCGTCTAACTGTTTTCTGAAGTTTTCATCCCTGCTGGCCTTCTGAATGACGGATTTAAAGGTTTCTTGATTGAATACGACTTTTGGTTTTTTTACTAAGGGTGTTTTCATTTGATTATTCTCCTTGAACATTAACCTGGTAACTCGGCTGCATTGAGTTCTTCAGCGGCGGATACTTCCCTTAAGCTGTAGAGCCCCTCATCCGATTTGCCATTCTCAGAGATGAGATTGCGAGGATAATATGCCAGCAAAGGTTCTGCAACGGAATGCTGGATCATGTTCGCCTGTGGGTAAGCGAGATTGGCAAGCCATTGAAGTTGTAAGATCATATCTTCAAGAGCGTAGATTTCTTTTGGAGATAGTGACATGCTGCTGTGGAACAAGTGGAGATTGCGGAAGAATCCAAATTCGTTATACATTGCCTGGGTCACAACATGTTTTCCTTTTTCCTCCTCCCATAAACGTGAACCGGGGATCATACAATACCATTGCAGCATTACGCGAACCCCATATTCACTGAACAGATCAGTCGCAAATTGAATCGTTTTTTCAATTTGTGTTTTACCTTCCCACGGCAAACCGAGAATGAACGAAAAATCGGCATGTCCGGCCAGACCGTAATGGTTCAGCAGACGGGCGGCGGCCTCCAACTTTTCACAGGTGGTGCCTTTGCCAACCCGCCGCAACCCCTCGTCATAGCCGCACTCCGCTCCCACCAGGAACTCGGCGGTATATTCGGCCATGGTTTCGACAAATCCCTCATGCAGCAGATCATTGGCGCGGGAGTCATAAATGAAGCGGCATTTGATCCCATTCCGCCGCAAATGATTAATGATCTCAATCGCCCTGGCTGGTTGGGTGGAAAACTCATCATCAATGATCTGCACAACCCTTTTCAGTGTACGCTTGGTATAAGGCAGCGTCTGTATCAGGCGCTCCACAAAAACCTCGGCGGCCATGCCCCGCCAGCTGCGGCGGTAAGAGGTGGAGCAAAACGCGCAGTCAAACAGGCATCCCCGTGAGGACTCAATCGCCAGCCCTTGGTAAACATTGATGGGTAAGGACTCATAATCGGGGAGAGGAAAGCCGGCATAACCCGCGAAATCGATCTTCGCGCCCAGGGCGTTGCGGATCACCGCTTTGTCTTTGGTTTTCCAGGTCAGGTTGGGCACAAGCTCCAACCCTTTTTTATCTTCTAGCGCCTGGCACAAGGCAGGAAGGGCGAGTTCAGCCTCACCGCGGATCACGAACTCGACGGGAAAGGTCTCAAGTATATAGCGGTCAAACATGGTGGGGTGGATGCCGCCCAGGACGATTGGTTTATCGGGCAAGCGTTTCTTGATCTGGCGGATAATATCCACCACACTGGGCCAGGAGAGGGAGGTCGCGCCAATGCCAACCAGGTCGGATCTTTCGATCAACGCCAAATGTGGGGTTAGATTGTGAGATCCCAAAGCGATCAGGTCAACCATGTTGACGTTGTGACCTTGCTTTTTTAGGATGCTTTGCAACAGATACAATCCGTAAGGCGGGCAGCTTTTGGATTGATCCTGCGCGATAGGAATCAATCTGCGCCCTCGATAGTCCATGATCGGCACGGCAATTAAAACAATATTCATCATCCTCCCCTAGATTGAGAACTCCTCTCGAAGGAACCAGGACTGAGAACTATGCCACGCGTATGGAGTTTTATGATGGATCGATGACCGAACTACTTTGAAACGCCCCAGTTGACAACGCTATTATACAAACGTTTTACGCTAATTTCAATAGTTACTGTTTTCCGTTGTTTGAACCGCTTAATCCCAGTAGTGTTTCATCAATTCGGTCGCCCATCCAGGTTGGGTCACTTCTGCACGCGGCAAAAACTCACGCAGCACGGGTTTGAGATCCAGCACGGGGGTGCCATCCAGCGCGTCCAGTCCCTGGACGGTGAGTACGGCGCCCTGCCTGGAAAGGACGGCCGCGATGCAAGCGCCCAGGCGGTTGGGGCGGTTCTTGCCGCGCTGCGCGAAAATGCCTACTTTTGGCCAGTCCGGGTTGTTGCGCGGATGGCGCGAGGCGTTTTCGATCTTTTCTTCTGACACACGGTCGAAGAAGTAGAGCACCTCCACGTGCGAGAAGGTTTCCAGCCCTTCGAGGGATTCATCCGTCAGTGGGGGCAGCAGTTCGATGGTTGAGATCACGTCTCCCCAATGGTCGTCGGTAAGCACCTGGCGTTCATTATGCACGATACCGATCGGTTGCAGGTTGATCATGACTGCTCCTTCATGGCGGGCATGGCGAGTGGGTGATCCGGGTTCAGTTGCAGCAAATCCCAGCGGTTGCCGTAGAGATCTTCAAACACGGCCACCCAGCCGTAATCCGCTTCTTTGGGCGGACGGATGAACTTGATTCCTTTTTCGACCATTTCGTTGTAGTCGCGCCAGAAATCATCACTGTTGAGAAAGAGGAAGACCCGCCCGCCGGCCTGGTTGCCGATGAAAGCTTCCTGCTCGGGATTGGAGGCTCGCGCCAGTAGCAGGCTGGTGCCCTGCGAGTTGGGTGGGGCCACCACTACCCAGCGTTTATCCTGTTCGGGCTGGTAAGTATCTTCGACCAGGGTGAAATGCAGCTTTTGGGTGTAAAAGGCAATGGCCTCATCGTAGTCGCGCACCACCAGGGCGATGTGAATAATGGATTGTTTCATGCGGTCTCCCCGGTGGTGAAATCAGAGTTCTTAAAATAAGTTTTCTGATCCGCGATCAACCCCACACCGATGCGGCGGCCATCGATGTCTTCAAAGACGAATTCACGCGAACCGTAATCGGTGTCAAAGGGCGGCTGCAGGATCTTGACTCCCTTGGATTGGAACTCCTGGTAAACCTCATCCACGCCAGCGACCTCGGCGGTGTCGATATAGGCGTCATAGCCCGCACCGTAACGCGAGAAATTGTTCTCGATCTCACCCTTGAGTGCCTGCACGATGACAAACTCGATCTCATCCCGGTAAATGGTGGCAAAGCTGGTGATCTTGTCATAGTGCTGCGCGGATTTGAAGCCCAGTTTCTCCACGTAGAACTGCACCGTGCGGCGTACGTCCGCGGATAAAAAGACCGGACAAAGATTGATGAATTTGCATGCGGATTGGGTCATTGAGGTCTTTCCCTTATCGATTAATGATTCCGACGATCAACGCCATCACAAGAATGATGCCTAGTAGAAAGATCGAGGTCACGCGCTGAACCTTCGAAATTTTGATCTCGATCTTGTTTGTCAGGGTCGAGCGTACCGTCTCGATCTGCTCATGACTGCCCACAAAACGTTTGGGCAGGATGATTGGGGCATTCTCAGAAACATAGATCAAAAACAATTCTTTATCTTCTTTCCAGTGATGAAAGAAAGAATAAGGCCGGTCGGAAGATCCGATCAGGTTGGTGGTTTGGATGCCGGATTCGGTGAGCTCAATTTCAATGGGGGATTGAAATTCTTTGTGCTGGCTGTAGAGTTGTTTGGTCTGATATGGCAGCAGCACATAACGCATAAGGGGAAACGCGATCAACCACAGCAGGACGGGTATCCATTGGATAAAGGTGCCTCTACCATTAACCGCCAGGCTGATGATCATCACGATATACAAAACACCCAATCCATAAAATAAGGCATTGATGATCTTGCCAAATTTATCTGGACGGCGGTGCAAAAGCTGGGCGTTCAAGAAATCTTTCCACTCAATATTGCAGGTGAACTTCATGTGCTGACCCTCCTGAAAATCTAACCGGTTGATCACTTCGCCGTGCAAGATAATCATACAACCAACAATGCAAATGTACCTTGTGAAATCAACGCAAGAAACCCCAACAGAATAGCCTGGTATCAACCCATATTCGAGAGTCTATCGGGTTGAGGTTTCTTCTTTGAGCATGCGTTCCAGCCACTCACTGACCAGGGCGTGGAAGAGGGGTTCCTGTTCGATCTGCAGGTTGTGGCCGGCGCGATCCAGCACGGCAAAACTGGCGCGCGGATAGTTCTCAAGCAGATCCCACTGGTCGCGGTAGCCCACGCAGTTATCCTGCCTGCCCATCAACATCAGGCTGGGCTTCATGAAGGGCTGGTCGAGTTGATCAACGTTGAAAGAGTAGGGCACATGCCGGCTGAGGTTCTGGCTGAGGAAGGTTTGGTCGGCCAGTTTCAACCCGGGCTGCACGTCGCGCTGGAACTTGTCCCACACCCGCCGGGTCTGGATGACGTTGATGCCGTAAAAATCCTGCCGATCTTCAGCACTGAGTGTGGCGAGGAAATCCTCATCTTTTTCGAGCACCTGAAAAGCGGGGGCGTGCTCGAGGCGTGTATCCTGGTCCGCGACCGGGCAGATCAAGAGCAGGCCGTCCACTCGTTCGGGAATGCGCTTGACCACACCCCTGGCCAGGTAACCGCCGTATGATTCGCCCGCCAGTGCAAAGTGCTGACCGGGCAGCACGGCTTCAATGAACGCCAGCACGAACTCCAGCATGGCGTCGCTGCCGTCGATCCAGTCCGCGCCGGGGGTCTGGCCCATGCCGGGCAGGTCGAAATACACGCGCTGCCATTGGTTGTCACGCTCCGCGAAGAGGGGCTCGAGGCAGCCTTTCATCAGCCGGTGGTCGGGGCTCCATCCGTGCAGGCTTAGCAGCGGGCGCCCCGTGCCGTGGACTTCGTAATACACCGGGATATCCTTGATCGTGATCTGCATAATATTCCTCATTTGTGAATATAGCGTCATTATAACCGATTTTAGAACTGATATCCTAATACTAAATCAAGTTGGGGTTTTTCAAAAAGTAGGGGCGTATAGCCATACACCCCTACTGGAATGAGAACTTTCCCGAATCCTTTTACCAGGATTCGGGAAAGTGATCTTAGAATTCTTTTAGCAAGAATTCGAGAATGTGATCTTAACGATCGAAGGGACCAGGTGTGATGAGTAAAAAAGACAGGATTTTTACGCCGCGGCGGCGGCAGCGGAATCACGATGCTGCATGACGATCAGGTACCAACCCAGGGGCACCAGCCAGGGCAGTTCGGGCAGATCGCGGCAGACAGGATGGATGGTGAGATCACAGCAGGCACGCGTGAAACCGCCAATGCCGGTGTGGGCCAGCAGGTGTTCCTGCGTTTCATCGAACAAGTGATATTGGGTTGCCCAAAAATTGGTGCTGGCGGACCACACGCGGCCGTCAGGCAGGCGCAGCAGGCCGCCGCCTTTCCAGAAATTGGGCTCAAAGGAGGCCAGTTCACGGCCGGAACGGTCTGTGACGAGCACCCGGCGCTGCCAGAAGCCGGGGCGGTCAAACATCCACTCGCCATCCGCGCTGGAGGAGCTGGCCCAGTTCTTGAACGAGGAGGGGAAGTGCAACCGGCCCACCTCAAAATCCCCGGCCAGCAGCGAGAATTCCTGCTTCCAGCCGGAAGGCTGCTGCCAGCGAAGTGGATGTCCGATCAGGTCGTAAATGCGGGGCATTTTGTTTCCTTCCTCATTATTATCGCATTAAATTGTCAGCGATTTGTCTGATTAATGTATTAGCAAAGCAAAAAGCGCCCAGGTTTTCCCTGAGCGCCTGATTACTGATTGCCTTTTTTTTTGTGTATTTCGATTTATTCGTGGTTGATCGAATTAACCTAAGAGAAACCCGATCCCCATCAACACCGGCGTGATCAAATTCAGCAGTACGTTCTGCCCCATGGATGGGCCCAGCTTGGCCAGGTTGTCGGCGTTCTTTAATGCCCCCAGCGCGGCGGGGATGGCGAAGACCAGCGAGACCAGCCCCAGCAGCGTCCAAACCGGGAAGAGCCCAAAGGCTACCCCGGCGATCAAGACGATGTAGGTCAGCCCTTCAAACAGCGCGAAGATCACCGCGCTGGCCTTGCGCCCGATCAAGATCGGCAGGTGTTTGCGGCCAACGCTCTGGTCCGCCTCAACGTCGGGGAACTGGTTCAAGAGCAGCAGGTTGCTCACCAGGAAGAAGGGGATGAAAGAGGCCAGCAACACCGTCCATGAAAAGGAACCGGTCAGGCAGTAGTAGGTGCCGATCACCATCAGGGTGCCGAAGCCAAAACCCGGCGACACCAGGCACAGCAAAGGCACCTTGTTGAACCAGGGGGTGTAAACCACGATCACAAACAAACCAAGCGCGCCAATGGCGAGGATCCACCAACCCACCGTCAGCGCAAAATAAACGCCGATGCCGGCGCAGATCAGCGAGCAGATCACGGCCGTCCACAGCGCGATGGGCAGTTTTTCGGGGACGGGCACAATGGTGCCGCTGCCGCCGCTGAAGGGGGTGCGCTGGGTCTTGAAATCCAGACCGCTTTTGATGTCTTC
>CAYYRU010000057.1:0-16208 GCA_964474095.1 uncultured Anaerolinea sp. | reverse complement strand
GCCAAGACCATGCGCTGGAACAACCAGTTCACCTACGGCGAAGTCAACTTCCAGGGCGAGGTGGAACACAGCAAGTATTACTTTGAGATCGCCGACGTGGACCGCATGCGCCAGCTTTACAAACTCTATGAGGCTGAAGCTGAAGAAGCCCTCAAACAAGGTTTGGTACTGCCGGCTCACGATTACATTTTGAAATGTTCGCACACCTTTAATATTCTCGATACGCGCGGCGCAGTGGGCGTGACTGAGCGTCAGGCCCTGTTCGGGCGCATGCGCGAAATGACCCACCGCAACGCCGAAGCCTACGTGGAACAGCGCCGCAAGCTCGAATTCCCGTGGCTCAAAGAGCAGCCCGCCGCCCCTGTCGTGGTCGGTAAAGTCGCGAAACCAGCGATCACAAAAGGCCCCGCGCCCTTCCTGGTGGAGATCGGCACCGAAGAACTGCCCGCCGCGGATCTGAAATCCGCGCTGGAGCAACTGCAGGAACGCGTGCCGGCCCTGCTGGATGAACTGCGGCTGAGCCACGGCAAGGTGAGCATTTTCGGCACCCCGCGCCGCCTGGTGGCGCTGGTGCAAGATCTGGCCGACCAGCAGGAAGAACGCACCACCGTTGTCAAGGGACCGCCTGAAAGCCGGGCTTATGACACCACCGGTCAACCCACGCGGGCGCTGGAAGGTTTTGCCCAAAGCAAGGGTGTGGCTTTGAAAGACCTTGAGGTGCGTGAGATCGACGGCGGCCGCTACATGGTGGCTCTGGTCAAAGAAACCAGCCGATCCGCTTATGACGTGCTGCTTGAAGCGCTGCCCGCGCTGGTGGCAGGCATCAAATTTGACAAGACCATGCGCTGGAACGCATCGAATGTGGCCTTCTCGCGCCCCATCCGCTGGCTGCTGGCCTTGATCGGCGGCACGGCGGTGCCGTTTGAATACGCCGGCCTGACGGCCACGTCTGAAACCCGCGGACTGCGCTTCATGGAACCGCAGGCGCTACCGGTAAAAAACGCTGACGATTATTTCGCCCAGTTGAAAGCCCAGGGCATTATCCTTGACCCTGAAGAGCGTAAGGCGGTTATCCGCGCCCAGGTGCTCAAGCTGATCCAGTCTGTCAAAGGGCTGGAAAAGATTGACGAAGACCTGCTCGAAGAGGTCAACCAACTGGTGGAAGCCCCCACGGCCCTGTTGGGGACGTTTGAAGCTGAACATTTACGCCTGCCGCCTGAAGTGCTGATCTCGGTAATGAAGAAACACCAACGTTACTTCCCGGTGCAGCAAGCCGAGGGCAAGCTGCTGCCGAATTTCATCGCCGTCCGCAATGGAGACAAGCAAGGTCTGGATGTGGTTACCGACGGTAACGCCCAGGTGGTGCGGGCACGTTTCGCGGACGCCAACTTCTTCATCAATGAAGACCTGAAGCACAAGCTTTCAGATATGTTGGAAAAACTGGGCACGTTGACCTTCCAGCAGAAACTGGGTTCGATGCTCGATAAATCCAAACGGGTGCGATCCGCGGTGGAAACCCTGGGTCCGCAGCTTGGATTGTCTGCCGAAGAACAAAAAGACGCTCTGCGCACGGCTGAACTGTGCAAGGCCGACCTGGTGACCCACATGGTGGTCGAAATGACCTCCCTGCAGGGGGTGATGGGGCGTTACTATGCCAAATTCTCGGGCGAGAATGAATCCGTGGCGAATGCCATCTATGATCATTACCTACCGCGCTTCATGGGCGATTCCGTGCCTGCCAACAAGATCGGGCTGTCGGTGGGTCTGGCTGATCGCCTGGATTCTCTGGCCGGCTTGTTTGCCGCGGGCCTGGCACCCACCGGCACCAAGGATCCGTTCGCGCAACGCCGCACTGCCATTGGCCTGGTGCAACTGCTTGCGGCTTTCGATTTGGATTTTGACCTCAAGGCTGGTCTAGAACTGGCGGCCAAAACACTGCCCATCGCGGCCACGGAAGAAAGCCTAAAAGCCACCCTCGAGTTCATCGTGGGCAGGTTGAAAAATATGCTAACCGACCAAGGTTACCGCTACGACGTTGTGGATGCCGTGCTGGCGGAGCAACAAGCCAACCCGGCGGGCGTCATGCGCGAGGTGAAAGCCTTAAGCGCCTGGATCACCAAACCAGAATGGTCCACCCTGCTGCCGGCTTACGCGCGCTGCGTACGCATCACCCGCGATCAGAAAACCACATACACTGTGGACCCTGCCAGTTTTGAGGAACCCTCTGAAGGCGCTTTGTTTAAAGAGATCGAGCGGGTGGAGAGACTGGCGCGCAAGAGCGGATCAGTCGACGACCTGTTCAAGGCCTTCGTGCCCATGATTCCGGCAGTCAACGAGTTCTTTGACAAGGTGCTGGTGATGGCGGAGAATGAAAAGGTGCGTGCCAACCGCCTGGGTCTGCTGCAGCGCGTGGCGGCCTTGGCAAAGGGTATCGCGGATTTCTCATGCCTTGAAGGGTTCTAGACCTTTTATTTGCCAAAGTGGAAAATCGCTTTTGGATTGGATGCTAAAATTAAACACATCCTATGACCGCAGTAGATGAAATCAAGGCTCGCCTGGATATCGTGGATATCGTTCAAGAAACGGTAAAGCTGCGGCGTTCAGGCAGAAGCTACACGGGGTTCTGTCCATTTCACCCGAATTCCAAAACGCCGGCTTTCGCGGTGTTCCCTGATTCGGGCACGTGGCGCTGCTTTGGTCAATGTAACGAGGGCGGTGACATTTTTAAGTATGTTATGAAGCGCGAGGGCTGGGATTTTACCGAGACCCTGCGCTACCTGGCGCAGCGCGCCGGGGTCACCCTCGAGTCTTTCACGCCAGAACGAAAGGCCGCCGAAGATGAATACGACCGGCTGCGGGAATTACTTGAAGAAGCGGTCAATTTCTTTCAATACCAGCTCTTAAAAACCCCCGCCGGGCAACCCGCCCTGGAGTTCCTGCAAAGGCGCGGCGTTAAACCCGAAACCATCACGACCTTTGGGTTGGGATACGCCCCCAATCAATACGATTCGATGACCAACCATTTCAGCGCCAAGGGCTTCTCCAGCGAAGATCTGTTGCAGGTGGGGTTGGTGGTGGAACGGGATTCGGGTGGTTATTACGACAAGTACCGCAACCGCGTGATGTTCCCGATCCGAGACGCGGCCGGAAAGATGACCGGTTTCGGCGCGCGCATCCTCGACCCGAACGATATTCCGAAATTCCTTAACTCGCCGCAGACGGTTTTATTTGACAAGAGCCACCTGTTGTATGGGTTAAACTTCGCTCGCAAACCCATCCGCGCGCAAGACCAGGTGGTAATCGTGGAAGGGTACCTGGATGTGATCCTGCTGCACCAGGCCGGTTTTGATAACACGGTCAGCCCCATGGGCACGGCTTTAAACGAAGATCAACTGCGCTTACTGAAGAAGTTCACCCGGCGCATCGTACTGGCATTGGACGCGGATGCTGCCGGTGAAAAGGCCACCCTGCGTGGTCTCGAATTGGCGCGCCAGGCGCTGGATCATGAGACTGAATTGACCTTTGACGCCCACGGCTTGCTGCGGCACGAAGCCCGATTACAGGCGGACGTGCGCGTTACGACCATCCCCGACGGGATGGACCCTGATGAGGTGGTGCTGCGTGACCCTGAAGAATGGCGCGGCATCGTGGCGGCCGCGCGGCCGATCGTGGTGCATGTGATGGAGACCCTGGCCAAGAATCAGAATCTCGAAGATGCCAAGGTGAAGTCCGCGGTGGCGGCACAGGTGCTGCCCCTGATCGAAGATGTGCCTTCCTCCATTGAACGAGACGCTTACCGACAACAATTAGCCCGATTGCTGAAGGTGGACGAACGTTCACTGTTAGGCAACCAAAGGGTGCATGAACGTCCGCGCCGATCGGCGCAGAGGGTGAATGAACCCACGGTACAGACACGAACCACGGGTCTTGAGAATCACAGTCTCGACAAGCGTATAGCCAACCTTGAAGCCCACAGCCTGACGCTGCTTTTGCGCAATCCGCATGGGTATTACGATCTCGAACGGACACTGAAACAAGCCAGGTTGGACCCATTTGGAGTAGGTGATTTTGATAGTTCTGATCACCAAATGATCGCGGATTGTCTATTTAAAAGCCTGGCGCAAGATGAAGTGGAAATCACGTTATGCCTTAAAAACAACCTGCCAGAGACCCTAATTGAAAGGCTGGAGCAACTTTCAGACCCCAAGCAGATCACTGAAAAGAACGAGGAGCGTTTGTTTGAGGACCTGGTGCGTACGGTGATCAACTTGCGCTTGATCAGAATCAACAATACACTTAACCAGATTCGCTTTATCCAATCAGACGCAGAGAGTCAGGAACTTGACAAAACCGATTTGCATTCTCTGACATTGCAATATACAATTGCCAGAGGTAAGTTGGATCAAGCGCTTGCAAAGCCGATCATGAATCATTGAGATTTTGACATATGGTATAGTTAACCCATGCCCCAAAAGCCCATAAAAAAAACTCCCAGCACCAATAAAACCAGCAGCGCCGGTACAGTTGAGGACCTTGAGAAGGCTATGGAGAACGTTAATCCCGTAAAGGCGAAAAAGGCTGAGCCAACAAGCAGTGAAAAGCCTTTAAAAAAAGTAAAATCCGCTGCCAAGAGCAAAACGGCCGGTACTGCAAAGAAAGATAAAAAGATCAAAGTGCCGAATGGGAGTGAAGTCTTGGATGATGACCTGCTTGCCAAGCAGGAACCAGATGAAAGTTCCCTGGCTCAAGCGCGAGAAGAATGGGGAGAAATCGCGGCTGAAGATCCGTTGGAGATTCTCGAAGACCCCAGTATCGCCCTGGAGTTATCTGAAGACCCCGTTCGACTATATTTAAAAGAGATCGGTCAGATCCACTTACTGGATGCTGATTCTGAATTCAGACTGGCAGCGCGTATTGAGGCTTTGGTAAGGGTTGAGACCCTGTCAAATCATACCAAACCTGAACATGGTGTCGAGGGTCATTACAAAGCGTTATTCTTTGGCATTGTCACCGACCTGTTGACCTCGTGGACGCGCTTGCAGGAAGATGCCATTCGCATCAATCATACCGAGACCCCCGACCTGGCATTAATACTGGCTGAATCTCAGCTTTTACGCCGCACCTGGCAATCAGATGACCCTTCTTATTTGAGAACCTATCTGGATAACGGCCGTTGGGGAAAAGACGCGATTTGGGAAGAATTTGTCAGGCATGCCTACACACTCTTCTTAGGAATGTATCTATTACCGGATGTTGTTTCAAATACCTTGCTAAATAAACTTGCCAAGACGGATGAACTGCCTGATCAGGCATGGTTTAAACGTCAAATGCCTGATGAGGCAGGCTTGATGGCTGAAATGGAAGGCATCAAGCGTCGTTCAGAAGAAGCCAACCAGACCCTCATCCGCGCCAACCTGCGCCTGGTCGTCAGCATCGCCAAACGCTATCTTGGAAGGGGAATCTCCTTCCTTGATCTGATCCAGGAAGGCAACCTGGGTTTGCTGCGTGCTGTCTCAAAATTCGATTCCACGCGCGGGTTTAAATTCAGCACCTATGCCACCTGGTGGATCAGGCAATCCATCAGCCGCTATATTGCCGAGCATGCCCGCACGATCCGCATCCCGGTGCATTTGTTTGAAGCCATCACCCGCATCTTGCGCATCCAACGCTCATTGGTGCAGGTGCTGGGGCGCGAACCGACCCATGAGGAACTGGCACTCGAAAGCGACCTGATGACCGTGGAAGATGCCGCTGCCATCAAACGGGCAAAGCAGACCAATCAACCCATTGACGGCGAATTACAAAAGCGCTGGACCTGGGCAACAGTGAAAGTGCAGCGCATTTTACAATCCGCGGAAGAGCCGATCTCACTGGAACGACCGGTGGGAGATGAAGAAAGCAGCCAGTTGGGTGACTTTATTGAGGACGATGAAGCGCTTGAGCCCATGGACGCGGCTGCCCGAGAGATGCTGCGCGAACAGGTGCAAAATGCCCTGGCCGCCCTTTCAGAACGTGAGCGGCAGGTGCTTGAATTAAGATTTGGGCTAATTGACGGCAAGGACCACACTCTGGAAGAAGTCAGCCGGTATTTCAACGTTACCAGAGAACGGATTCGCCAGATCGAGGCCAAGGCCTTGCGAAAATTGCGTCATCCGACCCGCAGCCGGCATTTACGTGAATATCTGGGGTAAATATTGATCCTTATCGTAGATTTACAGATAAGATAAGCGCAATAGTAGCGCTTGCATTACCATTTTATCCATGATATACTCATTTTATTCATGACGAGGTTACTGGTATAAACGGATCTGGTCAGCCTGTAGTACGATGGGGAAACAGGCACAAAGAAAAAATCCCTCAACGAATCACTTCAAAAGTCCCATTCTCCTGTAGACACAGGTGAAACGGCATAATTCATATAATTCATGGGTGAACAACAAATGAAAATGATTGAGATGGAAAACGCGCCGCTGGTTACGCTGCGCAAAATGGCAACTGATCTGAATATTCCCAACGCAAACAGACTAAAAAAAGAAAACCTGATCATCCAAATTCGCAGAGCCGAAGCGGCCGCAGAAGGTATTGAAGTACGCGGCGGTGTGCTCGAGATCACACCCGAAGGTGTGGGTTTCTTGCGTACCAATTACTCGATCGGCCCCGATGATGTGTATGTTTCACAAGCGCAACTACGACGATACGATCTGCGGATGGGTGATTTCGTGATCGGTGTAGTGCGGCCTCCGCGCGACGCGGAACGCCATTATGGGTTGTTGAAGGTTGAAACCATCAATGCCGTAAGCCCTGAAGACATGCAGACTCGCAAACCTTTTGAGAGCCTGACCCCCATTTTCCCTGACAAACGCTTTGATCTTGAAACGGATCGCTCCATTTTATCCTCACGTTTGATCAATTTGATCGCGCCCATCGGCCGCGGACAGCGCGGCATGATCGTTTCTCCCCCAAAAGCAGGCAAAACCACCATTCTTAAACAACTGGCCAATTCGATCACGGCCAATAACCCCGAGATCCATTTGATCATCGCCTTGATCGGCGAGCGCCCTGAAGAGGTCACCGATATGGACCGTTCAGTGGACGCTGAAGTGGTGGCTTCCACGTTTGATGAACCGGTCAGCAGCCATGTGCGCATGGCAGAGATCACCCTCGAGCGCGCCAAGCGTCTTGTCGAGATCGGCCGGGATGTGGTAATCTTAATGGACTCGCTCACCAGGCTGGCACGTGCTTACAACCTGGTGGTGAACCCTTCAGGCAGAACCCTGTCAGGTGGTATGGATCCCTCCGCCTTGTACCCGCCCAAGAAGTTTTTTGGAGCGGCGCGCAATATCGAGGAAGGCGGCTCCCTGACCATCATGGCCACCGCACTGGTGGATACAGGTTCACGTCTGGATGATGTGGTTTACGAAGAGTTTAAAGGCACCGGCAACATGGAACTGCACCTCTCGCGCCGTCTGCAAGAACGCAGGATCTTCCCGGCGATTGATATTGAACGTTCGTCCACCCGCCGCGAGGACCTGCTCCTCGGCCCGGACATTCTCTCGAGAGTGTGGCTCATGCGCCGCATGTACTTGCAAATGATCACCCCTCCACCAGGCGGCGCCGGTATGGACCCGGCTGTCGCCACAGAGGCGATCTTGCAACGCATGGTCAAAGCCAAGAACAACCTCGAGTTCCTGGAGAATATCGCGGAGGATTAAGTGAGTTCAAACGAAGAAACCACAGAGACCCGGGAAGAAGAAGTAAAAAAGACTTCCGCCTTGCCGAAAAATTTTGGTCTGGTGCTCTCGTGGGTGGTCACACTCTTAATGGTAGGTGGGTTGATCTTGATCCTCTTGGATTTCAACCCCTTCAAGAAGGAAGAACAACCAGTCTCGGCAGTGGAAGCCACGCCTGCAGAGAATATCCCCTTGCCAAACCTGGTAGCCAGCCTGCCGATCGATTCGATCATGCGCGTGGCGAATATGGATACCACGGTACCCGAAGGAATCCGGCAATATCCAGTCAGGTACACCGTGGTGGAAGGCGACACCATTTTTGGCATTGCCAAGTCGTACGGCATTACCCCTGAAAGCATTGTTTATGCCAATTACAATCTTTTCCGAGATGACCCGACCACCATTTTGGTGCCAGGATGGAACTTGATGATCCCACCGGTCAGCGGGGTGTATTATCAATGGAAAGAAGGGGATACCCTCGAAAAAGTAGCTGATAAGTTGTATGCCAATGTGGAAGACATCATCAATTGGCCGGGCAACGGCCTGGATGCCACCAATTTGGATACGACAAACCTCTCAGATATCATGGTTCCCAATGGTTACCGTGTGATCAGTTGGATCGTGCCGGTGGATTTTGCACCGAGATCCGGAGCGACCAAGGTCATTGCTGGTATCGGAGGTTGTATCCCGCCCGAAACAGGGCCAGTGGGGGCAGGAAGTTTTATCTGGCCAGTAGGTGCCACTTATCTTTCAGGGTTTGATTTTTCACCTTCGCATTTGGGCATTGATATCGCAGCCGGTGTGGGTACCCCGGTATATGCCGCTGACAGCGGCACGGTGGTCTATGCAGGCTGGAATGACAGCGGCTACGGTAACCTGGTGGCCATTGACCACAACAATGGCTATAAAACCATCTACGCCCACCTGGATTCCATTGGTGTGAGATGCGGCGACCAGGTCTATCAAGGTACTTTCATCGGATTTTCAGGCTCCACCGGCAAATCCACCGGAGGCCACCTGCATTTTGAGATACGCTACTTCTCGCAATACATCAACCCATGGCAGGTGCTACCTTAATTGATCAAATCAAAACTCCGCTTTCTGAAAGCGGAGTTTTTTTATAACAATTGGAGGGGGTCAACGATAATATCTGTTCGAATGCCAGAAGACTGCCATTCCTTAAGGGGGTGTTTCTGGAATAACTCCAGCGGATTGGGGCCAGTCAACACGATCTGCCAGCGGTAATCACCCGCCACGCGTTGAAAATAACAGGGCGTTGGTCCGATCATGGAGGTTGATTGCATGCCCTCCTGCCGCATCCAATGCGTGAAGTGTTCAGCGGCATCTGCCGCGGTCTGGGCAACCCGTTCGCTCTCATGATGCCGAAAAAGCACCCTGACCATTCTGGAATAGGGTGGGTACCCCAATTCTTTGCGCTGCGCAAGCTCAACTTTTTCAAAACCTGAAAAATCATGGCCGGCAGCCCGTTGGATGGCGTAATGATCCGGATGAAAAGTCTGCAGGATGACCTTTCCGCCCAAGGCGCTGCGTCCGGCCCGGCCTGCCACCTGAGCCAGCAATTGGAAGGTGCGTTCAGGGGCGCGAAAATCAGGCATGTTCAGGCTGACATCCGCCAGAACGATGCCCACCAAGGTCACTTTAGGCAGATCAAGGCCTTTGGCAAGCATTTGGGTGCCGATCAGAATATCGGCCTGCTGCTGACTGAATTGCTGCATGATACGCTCATGGGCATCTTTTTCTCTGGAAGTGTCGGCGTCCCAACGCAGCAGCCTGGCTTGTGGGAATAAATCCGCCACCATTTTCTGCAAGCTTTCGGTGCCCAGACCAAATTGCTTGATACGCGTGCTATTGCAAGCCGGGCATTTCTTGGGCATTTGGCGCTGCTGATTGCAGTGATGGCACAACAATATCGAACGGTTTTCATGGTAAGTGAGTGGATTGTTACAACGGCTGCATTTGAGCACATAGCCGCAGTCACGACAAAAAACGTAGGAGGAACTGCCGCGCCGGTTGAGAAATAGGATAGCCTGGTTGTGAGCGGTCAAGACGCTGCCCAATTCGGTTTGAAGGACGCGGCTCAAGGCTGAACGATTGCCAGCCACCAATTCGGCGCGCATATCCACCACTTGCACCTCGGGGAGGGGTAAGGAAGCAGGGGAATTATTGGCTTCATCTGGACTGATTTCAGCGTGAGCCCAAACACGGTTGGGTAGTTCGAAAATGGGCCATTTATTCTGGCGGTATTCGTAGAGTTGTTCCACTGCGGGAGTGGCCGAACCGATGACAAGCTGACAGTCGGTGAGGATGGAGTAAGCCTGCGCGGCGGCTACCGTGTGATAGCGCGGAGATAGATCTTCCTGATGATAGGAACCATCGTGGCATTCGTCAATCACGATCAGCCCCAGTTTTTCGAAAGGCGCAAAAAGAGCGCTGCGGGCACCCACCACCACGGAGATCTCGCCGTTGCGGATCTTGCGCCAGGTGTCATAGCGCTCTCCGGTGGAAAGCCTTGAATGGATCACGCCCACCCGCCCCAGAAAACGGGACAGGAATCGACTGACGGTTTGGGGTGTCAATGAGATCTCAGGCACCATCACGATAGCCTGCCTGCCGTGTCTGAGTGTCTCGTCGACTGCCTGAAGATAAACCTCGGTTTTCCCCGAACCGGTGACGCCTTGCAGCAAGACAGGCATGCGCTTTTTTGATTCGTTGATCTGCTGTTTGATGAAATCCAGCGCAGCTTGTTGTTCAGGCGTGAGTTTCAGGGCCGTAGATTGAGCGAGTTTGATCTTTTCAAGCGGATCGCGCCAGATCTCGGCCTGTGCGAAGCGGATCAGATTTAAATCTGCCAGCCGGGTTAAATCAGCGGCATTGGCGCCTGTTTCAGCGTAAACAAAATTCACCAATACCTCGGCAGGTTCTTCCTTTAGGAACTCGAGCACTTTCAACCTGCGTTCCAAGACCTGGCTGCCGGGTCTGCCAAGCTGACGGGTGATTTCTTCAGAGGCGGGCATTGAGATGAAGCCAACGCTTCTGCCGAGCCTGGCTTTGGCTGTTGGGGTTTTAAGGATGGGTTCACGGGTGACCAAGCCGAGTTTTTCAAGACCTGGCAGACTTTTGCGCCAATCGGTGTGGGGCATAGCCCGGTCAAGTTGTTTGCCGCGCAGGTCACCCCTTTTTTGCAACAGCGCCATGATACGCTGCTGGGTGGGGGTTAATTGTGAGCTGACATTGACTGATACCAGATGGATGAGGAGATCCGCTTGCTGTGAAAGGCCGGGTGGCAGCATCAATTCGAGGCATTCCGCCAGGCTGGCAAGGTTTTCGGCGGCCATCCACTGCGCCAAACTGATCTGGGCTCTTGTGACCACCGGATCGTTGTCGACGAGTGAAGCCAACGGCCTGGGATCCGCGACGGAGGGCTCGGGCGGCAGTTCCACCACGATGCCCTGGGTGATCTGCCTGCCAAAGGGAACCGTGACCAACGATCCGACGGATACCCGCTCAGCCAGCTCTGAGGGAATGAAATAATCAAACAATCCAGACAATTGCGGAATGTTGACCGCCACGCGAGCAAAAGAGTCTTGAGTCAATCGACCTCTGGGCGGGTGATCGCCAACGCGCCGTAACCCACCACGCTGGAGCGGTCGCCTGAGGTGGTCGCAGAGGTATCATGATGCAGCAAGGTGACGCGGTCACCCCCAAGGTATTTGGAGAGCCACAAAACCAGTGCCACGGCACCGCTGCCGCAGGCAAAACCAGTTTCATCGGCTTCGGCTTGCAGCACGCCTTCGGGAGAGTAATTGGTCATGTGTTTGAGCATCCCCTCATCCAATTGATTGGCGGTAGTTTCATCATAGAAGTGGGATAAATCCGTGCTGGCCACCAGTAACACCCTGGATTGTGCCAAACACTTTGATAAAGCCAGGGCGGTTTGCTGCAAAAAAGCTGGGTCTGCCGAACGTACCATCAGTGGAAAAAGCTTGAAACTGCCTGTGAGCGCGCTTTGAAGAAAAGGCAGCTGGATCTCAAGCGAGTGTTCACGGTCATTGGCGATTTGCTGCAAGGACCCCAAACCTGCCTGGGTCAGGTTGTGTTGAAAGGCTTCCAAAACGGGCTGGTCAATTTCCACTTTACCGAAGGGGGTGGCATAGGCCTGGTGAGCACTGGTGAGCAATGGATGGGGGAGGTATTGGTGCAGCGGAGAAACCACCACGCATAGATCGAACTGAAATCCCCTGACGGCGCGATACGCGTAACCGGCAGTCGCACCGGAGTAAACATAACCAGCATGCGGAGCGATGAGCCCCAATACCTGCCCGGGCAACTTAGGCAAGGCTGCTGCGTCAAGGTATTGGGTGATCTCTGCCGCGAGTTTGTGAGCGTCAGCTGAATACCATGAACCCGCGATGGGGGATGGTCGAATAGAGGTGGTTTCGGTCATTTTGCTCCTCGATTTTCAACCCTATTATACAGGTGGGAGGGACTTAAAACAAAAGACAGCCGCCAAGCTGTCTTTTGAGATTGGTTATTGCAGTAAAAAGTCCCAGGGGTTGACTAGGCCGTAGGTGGCGTTGCGCAGTTCAAAATGCAAATGCGGACCGCTGGAATTGCCGGTGGAGCCCATGGTGCCGAGTTGTTCACCTTGTTCTACATACGCGGCGCAACCCTTGTCGATGCGATCAAGGTGGGCATAAACCGATTGCCAACCGTTGCCGTGATCCACGATGACGAGGTTGCCGTAGCCATTGTTGTTCCAACCGGAATAGACGACCACGCCGGCATCGGTTCCCCAGATGGGGTCTCCAGTCGTTCCGCCAATATCGATGGCGCGATGGTTGGTGGCAGGTGAATAATCAAAACCTGAGATCCAGGTGCTCGCAGTTGGCCAAATAAAGACTTCACTGCCGATGGGGCCATCCATGACGGCGCCGCAAAAACCCGGGCCAAGAGAAGAGGCCAGGGCAGCGGTCTCACGCGTGAACTTTGGCAGCCAGTCGGTGAACTCACCGTATCCGTTGGGGATGAACAATAAGGTGCCTTCGGCTATCCTGGGCAAAGAAAAATCACCCAAAGTGTCACGATTCAGCTTGTTACCCACCCAATCCACGATGTCGTCCGGAGTCACATGATAGAATTCCGAGACGCCGTTCAAACCGTCTCCGGTGTGCCATTCGTAAATGGCGCCGTCAAAGGGGGGGATCAGGATCTTTACCCCGGGATACAAGTTGTGGGGGTCATCGCCAAGAATGTGTTTATTGCTCCAAAGCAACGACTCAGGTTTAAGCCCAAATCTCTCAGCGATGCCAAAAAGGGTGTCTCCCTCGCGGATAGTGTATTCGACCACATCAGAGCGCGGTTTTGGCGGAAGAATGGTGTGCAGTTGAGCCAGCCGTAAAACGCTGATACTGCTGATCAAGGAGGGATTGACTTCCGCCGCGACGGGCAAAACAGGAACGCTGGCGGCCTCAACAGTCGGAGCAGCTTCCACCGTGGTATTTTTTTCCGCTTTCAAGAAAAACTTACTCATGACCCAAATGACCAGGGCCACCAGGAGGATCGAGGCCGCGGCAGTGCCGATGCGCAGTGTGGACTCGCCCAAACCAAAATGGATGATCTTGTTCCAAACCTGAGCGAAAGGAATCCTTTTTTTCTCTTTTCCGGTTTCGTCGGGCTCTAAAATTTGTCTTTCCTCTTCGGGAAGTTCATCCGAAGCTGGTTTACTTGGCATGTTCATTTTTACCTCGAAAAAAATCATAACATCTAGCCCTTGAACGGTCAAGCATGCCCAGCCTTCACAAAAATGATAGTCGGAGAGTGTTTGAGGGGTCTTTCTGTATTGCAACCTGTGGTATAAAAGAATCTATACTCCTATGAAAGAACTCAATTTATCAAAGACGTTCATTGCGTTGCGGCACCCCAACTTTCGCTTGTGGTTCATCGGACAGGTCATTTCGCTTATTGGCACCTGGATGCAAGCCACCGCGCAGGGGTACCTGGTATTCGAGTTAACCAATTCTTCAGCTTACCTGGGTTTTGTAGCCTTCGCCAATGGATTGCCCACGCTGTTCTTTTCGACTTTTGGTGGTTTGATCGCCGACCGCATTTCAAAACGAAAAATGATCATTATCACCCAATCTTCGATGATGCTGCTGGCGTTCGTTTTGGCTATATTGTCGTTTACGGGGTGGGTTCAGGCCTGGCATATTATCGTCCTGGCTTTCTTGCTCGGGATCGCCAATGCCTTTGACGCGCCTGCGCGTCAGGCATTCGTCGTTGAAATGGTGGAACGTGAAGATCTGGCTAACGCCATCGCGCTAAACAGCACCATTTTTAACCTTGGCACGTTGATTGGTCCATCAGTGGCTGGTATGGTCTATGCCTGGTTTGGGCCGTCGTGGTGTTTTACCATAAATGGCATTTCTTTTGTCGGCGTGATCGGAGCACTGTTGTTGATGAAGATCAAGTCGCAACCCGTGGTGATGGCATCTCGCTCCGCATTACAGAACCTGAAAGAAGGTTTCCAGTTTGTCTTTAAGGAACCCCGCATCCGCTTGATCTTGTTTTACGTGGGATTGATCTCGATCTTTGGTTTCAGTCTGTTAACCCTGGTGCCTGCCTGGGCAGTCAAGATCTTGGGCGGAGATGTGCGTACCAACGGCTGGATGCTGTCAGCACGCGGGGCGGGATCCCTCCTGGGGGCATTGTTGGTGGCGTACATTGGTTCAAAAGCCACCCGGCAAAAAATTTGGGCTATCGGCTGGTATCTGATGCCTGCGGCTTTTGTGGCTTTTGGCTTGCTGCGCTGGGTGCCTGCTGTTTTGGTGGTGCTGATGGTCATGGGTTGGGCTTTGATGGCAATATTGAATATCAGTAATGCCTTGATCCAGTCGTATGTGCCTGATCACCTGCGTGGAAGGGTGATGTCGGTTTACGTGTTGGTATTCATGGGCACCTCTCCCATCGGGTCGCTATTGGCCGGGGGTGTGGCCGCTCAATTTGGTGAGCCTGTCATGGTTTATTTGAGCGCGTGTGTGATGGCACTGGCCGCATTGGGGACATTGTTCTTTCGAAAAACGATACGGCAGTTCTAATAACCAGATGAAATTCTTGAAGATGGAGAACGCCTGAAAGCCATTTCTTGAATCGTGTGGTGTTCTCTGGTATATTCATCAAAAGCAACATAGGTTCGGAGTATTGCTATGAAAAGTGGAACTAATCTGGAGATTAGGGAGTCTATATAATATGAAAACCAAACTATTCCGTTATCTTGTGTTATTGATTTTTTGTTTATCTTTGGTTGCCTGCAATCTGCCTGGCGCCAACAATACCGAACAGGTGGTCAACCAACAGACCAGCGTGGCTCAAACCGTGGCCGTGCTCGAGACGCAAATGTCAGTGAATTCAACCCCGATGGTGCCTGTGATCGCCACAAACACCCCCGAATCACTGGCAACTGAAACGCCATCCCTGACTGCGACGGCTACCATACCCGTCTTTACACCCACGGTAACGCAAACCCCGGCACCAACATATCGGATCTCAGCGGTTAAGGATATTACTTATCCGGATGATGTGGTGGTCAAACCAGGTGAAACCTTCGTCAAAACCTGGAGGATCACCAATGGCGGCACAGGTACCTGGGGACCCAACTTCAAGATCGTATTCATGAGCGGTGACGCCATGGGCGCTCCGGCATCCAAGACCATCGGTGCAACTGTTGCCCCAGGCGGCAGTGTGGATGTCTCAGTGCAGCTCAAGGCCCCTAATGACGCCAAAACCTACCAGGGTAAATGGATGATGCAAACGGATAATGGGGTGACTTTTGGCCTTGGCCTGAACGCGGATGGCTCCTTCTGGGTAAAGGTTAAAGTGGATGTGGCTTTTACGATCAGGGGAGCGGTGCCAGCGGTGGCTCCTGCCACCTACACCGGCCCATGCCCGGTGACGCTG
The DNA here is from genome assembly GCA_964474095.1 of uncultured Anaerolinea sp. Lineage (GTDB taxonomy): Bacteria > Chloroflexota > Anaerolineae > Anaerolineales > Anaerolineaceae > UBA6107. The sequence goes on along the minus strand of CAYYRU010000057.1, from coordinate 504 downwards.
GCAATTACTGCCAACATCACCTCCACCGCATCTGGTACGGCCACTTACTATTTCGTTACCTCGCTGGGCAACTCACCGACCTTCGAGTTAAAGTTTGACGCCGCTGGCACAAAAACCACTGCGGTTTATTCACTGCCTGTGGCGAGCACCACGGCATTGACCGTATCGGTATATAATGATTACCCCAACCATCAGGAATTCGCGGCGGTGGTCATCCCCGTCACCTGCACGCCGTAGCAAAATTGAGGTAGAATTGAGACCCCGCTGGAGCGAAAAATCCGCGGGGTCTTATTGACAGTGCCCTTTTTTGGATTATAATAACGGGCGTACACGGTCCACTAGCTCAATGGTAGAGCAACTGACTCTTAATCAGTGGGTTCAGGGTTCGAGCCCCTGGTGGATCACAAATTAATGAGCCTTGAATAAGGCTCTTTTTTGTTGGGTTCAGGGTTTACCGATGAAGCTGGCACAGGTACCCCTATGGGGCACAGGCGAGCCCCTGGT